>DATJNW010000044.1:0-168903 GCA_035507655.1 Bryobacteraceae bacterium
CAGGCGGCCGATCTGCTGCGGCAGCGTGAACACGACGTGGAAGTAGGGAACGGGCAACAGTTCGGCCTCCCGCTCGGCGAGCCACTTGGCGCGGGCCGTGGCCTGGCACTTGGGGCAACTGCGATTGCGACACGAGTTGAAGACTTTGACGCGATGTCCGCACCGGTCGCACTCCTACAGATGACCCCCCAGGACCGCCACCATTCCGGGGATTACTCTTCCCGAAGTGCAGTCCACGGATCCACATGCGGATTCCGGCGAAGAAAATCATTCATTCCGAGCTGAAGACGATCACCGCTTCGCAAGGAGACGCTGTCGGAATCATTGTGGAGCAGGTGATCGTCATGGGTCAAGAGGAATCGGGGGACACAGTCAGCATTATTTCGTTTCTGCGGTTTTTGCGGCGGCTGCTCGCGCAAAGTTTGCTTGAGCACGCCACTGGGCGTCCATCTTTTTAACCCGCGCCGCAAGATATCGCCAGTAATTGAGATTCAGTTCCATGGCGGCAGTCTCGTCGAGGATGCCGGCGAAGTAGTGCAAGCTGGTCACCGGCGAACCGCCTTGGTGGTTGAAGAGTGCAACGTATTTTCGCGCACAGCCCAGCAGGAACGCCCGGCCGACCAAGTCTATGGAAATTCCGGCGCGATACCAGTCGGCCGCCAGTTTCTCGTCGGCCGCGGCAAACGTCGACGCTACGCAGGCTTGTTCGAGAAACCAGTCGCGCACCCGCGCTACATACTGGGCCTGCTCTGGATCGACGGTGGAATCGCCGGACTCTTTCTGATACGGCCAGAAGCGGTCGCGGATCTCGATGCGCCCGAGTTCGTGCTGATTGGAGGCGCGGTATACCGCGCCCACGCCGGTACGATGCAACTCGTCCAGGTAGGTAGTTAAGGAGCGAGTGCTGTGACCCACGGCTTTGGCCAGCTCGGCCATGCGAAAACGAAGTTGGGCAGTGCGCCGGTCGGCGTGGAGACATACATAAACGAACACCTTGAAACCGCCGTCGGACAGCCGCACCATCGCGTCCCGCATCTCGTTGCCGGCAGCAAAGAACCCGCTGGGGTGTTTGAGCCTGAGAGTGCCGTCGCTCATAACGCCTCCTTGCCGCCGCGCGGCTCTGGTTCAGAGCGCGCACCGGTGGTGCGCTTGCGCATGGATTCGCCGGCCAGCTCGATGCGATGTGCGTTATGCACCAAGCGGTCGAGAATGCTGTCGGCGGCCGTGGGATCGCCGATCTGGGCATGCCAGTCGGGAACCGGGATCTGGGAGGTCAGGACCGTGGAACGGGTCTGATAGCGATCGTCGCAGATCTCCAGAAAGTCGCGGCGTTCGGCTTCGTTGAGCGGGGTCATGCAGAAGTCGTCCACCACCAGCACATCGGTGAGCGCCAACTTGCGCAGGAATCGGCTGAAGCTGCCGTCGGCGTGGGCCAGCGCGAGTTCGCGGAATAACTGTGCCGCGCGGGCGTGATAGACGGTGTAGCCATCGCGGCAGGCTTTGTGCGCCAGGGCGGCGGCCAACCAACTTTTTCCGAGACCGGTAGCGCCGGTGAGCAGGATGTTGAGATGCTGCTTGACCCATTCCGATTCCGCCGCCAGGCTGCGCATCAGTGCGCGGTCCAGCCCGCGCGGCTTCTGATAGTTGATATCTTCCACCGAGGCGGTGGTCCGCAGCCGGGAGTTGCGCAGGCGGCGCGCCAACGCGCGGTTCTCTTTCCAGTCCCACTGCCGGTCCACTAGCAGGCCGAAGCGTTCTTCGAAGCTGAGGCTGCCCAGACCAGGTTGTTCGAGCTGCTGGCGGAAGGCGTCGGCCATTCCGTTCAGACGCATGACCAGGAGTTTGTGGATGGTTTGCTGATTCAACATGGCAGGCCTCGCTGAAGGGAGTTGAAGTACCCGGCGCCGCGAATGTTGGCGTGTTCGAGGACCTGCGGAGGCGGTGTGGTTTGGGCTGAATCCGGAAGCGGCTCGCTTTCCAGGTGGTGCTTCAGGATCGACTCGACACGCGCCAACGAGTAGGCATGGTAGTGAAGGGCGCGCGCTGCCGCCGCTTCCAGCCGCGCGATGGTGTGTTTCTCGCCGAGCCGGACCAAGCCAAGGCAGCAACGATAACCAATCTCGGGATGCGGCTTGGTGGCCAGGATCTGACGGAACAGTTCAGCCGTATGAGGACCCGCGGAGCCGGCCCAGTTGAGGAGCCGGGAGGGAGTCCATTCCAGATACTGGCGGTGAGCTTTGGGCTGGTGTTGGGCAAGCGTAGTGGCGCGGTCGCGGACGAAGCTGCGCGCGTGACTGGCCACACGCAGGCCTTCCTGAAAGACTTCGATCGCCGTCGCGGTGAGACGGATGTCGACCTGCTTGCCGGTCAGTTGGTAAGGGACGCTGTAGAAATGGCCGTCGGCGGAGACATGATAGTCGAGATCGACCTTCAGTTTGCGCCATTCACCGATTTCATACCGTTCGGCGGGAAGCGGCCGCAATGCCGGTTGGTCGAAGGCGGCAAACTGGCTGGCGCGTGTGCCTTCGCGTTTGCGGAAGGGTTTGTTGTTGAGCGCGATCAGAAGCTCGGCAATGGCCAGGTTCAACTCGTCCAGGCGGAAGAAGGTGCGTTTGCGCAGGGCGGCGACGATCCAGCGCTGGACCACCTGAACGGCATTTTCGACGACAGCCTTGTCCCGGGGCTTTCTCGGGCGGGCGGGAAGGACGGCTACCTGATAGTGGGCCGCCAGGTCGTTGTAGGTGGGGTTTAGATCGGGTTCGTAGCGGCAGGCCTTGTGAACTCCACTTTTGAGATTGTCCGGAGTGACGATGTTGGGCAAGCCGCCGAAATATTCGAAGGCATGAATGTGGGAAGTGATCCAGCAAGGAAGTTCCTGGCTCCAGGTGGCTTCGGCGAAGGTGTAACTGCTGTATCCCAGGGCGGCGACGAACAGCGAGGCCGGATGGATCTCGCCCGTCTCCCGGTTCTGGATGGGGATGGTCGCGCCGGCGTAATCGACAAACAGCTTCTCGCCGGGGTTGTGCTGCTGGCGGAGGGTGAGTTTCTGAGCGCCGCACCATTCGCGGTACAGATCGCAGAATCGCGAATAACGGTATCCATCGGGCTGCACCTGTCTGTACTCACGCCAGACCAGTTCCAGGGTGAGATCCTTGTGGGCTTCCAGCTCCTTGCGGATGGCAGGGAAGTCAGGCGCGGGATGGCTTCGGCGGCTGGGCGGGGTGGATCGTTTGCCGAACAGAAGTTGATCCAGTTGGCGGTCGGTTAGGTTTTCCGGCAGCGGCCAGCCAATCTGGGCGGCCTCGGCCAGTTTAAGGTACTTGTGAACGGTACTTTGGACGATCGAGCAACTGCGAGCGATCTGGTGCTGGGCCAGCCCCAGGGCGGACAGTCGCAGGACCTCGCGAATCTTACGCATGGACAGAGCCTCTTCCGGCAAGCTGATTCTCCTTTGTTTCAAACAGAATCAGACTGCCTTGTTTGATGTCCAGCGCCTCCCGGTTTCCGGGACGATCGCGATCATCCGTTCCGAACTCAACGCGATCACTCGTTCCGAGGCGGATGCGATTTTTTGATCGTCATCAGATCGGAATCCGCAATCGCGATCACCTCGGAACGATGATTTTCTTCAGCTCGTAATGGTAATTTTCATGGCCCGGAATCCGCACACGGTTGCGCTCGTTCCCCGCCGGGCATGTTCTTCCGGCGTGCGCGGGCATTCGAGCGCTGGCAGCAGATGAGTTCCACGTCGCCGAAACTTCCGGTGCTTCGACCGCGCCGCTCAATGGACACCTCTAGGGCCACAGCCCGAGACGGGAGTCAACGCCGGCAATGCGTTGAATGCGCCCTGCTCCGGACGCGTCGCCGCCATCGTAATCTCGCCAGCTGACCCGAACACGATCTACATTGGAGGCGCGGAAGGCGGCGTCTGGAAAACACAAGATGGATGGCGGAACGACTTGGACTCCGCTTACTGATTTTCAATCCAGCCTTTAGATCGGTGCCCTGGCCATCGATCCTTCGAACGCGAACACGATGTACGCCGCGACGGGCGAGCAGAGTCACAGCCGCGACGAATACTCCGGCGTCGGAATCCACCGACGGCGGATCGACTTGGAGCCTTCTGGCGGAAAGCGTCTTTTCGGGCGACACAATCGGGTCTCGGGCGATCGACCCTGCGAACTCCGAGATCCTGCTCACCGCGGCATCCGCTGGAATTTACCAGTCACAGGATGCGGGATCACGTGGCGCCGGGTTCTGGCAGAAACACGATTCCAACGGCGAAAGCCGGCCGCATCGGAATCGCGATTTCGCATTCCAAACCCCCCGGTCCTGTACGCGGGAGTCGCAGCCACGGGCGAGGTCACGCCGGACATGATGACTTCTACAAATCGGTCGACGGGGGCGCGAATTGGACCAAGGTTTCGGATGCCGGCCCCGAGGTCTCCGCGCGCGGCCAGTGTTATTACAACAACATCATCGCCGTGCATCCTTCGGATCCGAACCTTCTGATCGGGGGGGCAGCATCGATCTGATGGTTTCGACCGATGTCGGCGCAACCTGGACGGCGCAAACCAACATCCATTCCGATCAGGATGCGGTGGTCTTCTCGGCCGACGGCGCTCGGGTGTCCTAGCGTCATCCACCACCGGGCAAGCCGACCCGGGCTTCCTCAACGCGTGCGCCGCTGCTACGGGAGTGACGGCTTGACTCGGCGCGCAGTGATCGGCGGTCAAATGACCGAATTCAATGATTGTCGCGGGGTCGCTCGCGATCTGGTCGGTAGCGCGGACGCAGACATAGGTCACGCCGGCGTCAATCGGCAGAACACAGAGAGCCGTCCTTGAAACCACGCAATCCTGGGAAACTCTGGCCTGGCTCATCGTTGTGGGTATGTGAGGGCCGCACTCCGGCGGCGGGCAGCTCGATTCCACGGCGCCCGCCGGCGCCGGAAGCTTGAGCGTCGACTTTCGGCAGGGAGTCCGAGGCGGTTGTCGATCCGAACTTGGCATGCCAATGGTCAATACCAGCGACGCTGCAATAATCGTTTTCACAATCACGCCCGCGAAGCCTTCGACAACGCGTTCCACGCCGTTGATCGCCGCAATGATCTTCCAGGCCGACGCCCCTCTGTGCCCCTTTGTCGAGATCGCCGGAGTGCCGTGCGCCAGCGCGTTACGGATGCGGCGGTACAGCGTTTGCGCCACATCTCGCACAGCCTAATTCGTCTTCGCGCCGCCCAGTAAGCTGTCGATGTTCTTTCCTCGATGGTGGATGGCAGCAGTTGCTCCCCGAGCGTCGAATAATCGGCGCTATCAGAAGCCGGAGTTCATGCCGGAAAAGGGCCTGCATGGTGCGAATACTGCTCGCACATCCCCGCCGTCAGGACGCCATTCATCATAAGTCCGTTTTTTTTGCGATGTCTCGAAGGATGTCGCCGGTATTTTCCGTCTTGCTAATCAGTTCGATCTTCAAGACCCGGAAATTCAACACGGAGTTTAGAACATGGCGACAATTCGAGGAACTTTAAAGATTCATCCCACGGACGCGGTGCTGTTGCCGCAAAACGTCCTGCTACTAATGACCGGGTTTCCCGACCCACAACAGGCCGCGAACGCGGCTCACGATTTCATCGTCAACGTCAAAGGGATCCCTGATCAGACGTTGGTTGATGTGGACGGCGTTCCGACCACGATAGGCGAGCAGCCCGCGATCGTGATGTCGGACATCAACCCGGCGCCGGCTCCGGCGACGCAGGCGCCCGAGCCATCGAAGGTCCAGGGTTCAAAGCCATGAAATCACCGTCACTCTACCTGTTTGTTTTCGCTCTCGCCTGGCTGGCTGCATGCAGCTCGCATCCTCCATTTACAACGCCTGTTCCAGGCCATCCGTGGAAGGCCTGGAGCGCTGATCCCGCGCATATCACCGAGCTCGCGACCGATGACGCCAGTGGAAACGGCATCGATGTCGGCCAGCCGAAAATCTACGACGACGCGTCGCTTCGAATGATGCTCGACGGCATCCGCGCGAAACTCGCGACCATGACCGGATTAGACCAAGGTTCGCTGATCTCCGCCCTGGTAAACGTGAGCGGTGCGACCATCAATCAAACGCAGTTCGGCTTCCAGGTTTCGCCGACGACGCCGCCGACGGTGGCGACCACGAACACGGGTGCGACCAACTCAACAGCAACGAACCAAAATCTTCCAGCGGGGAACACTAGCCTCGCCGGCTCGACCGTCACAACTACGCAGCCGACGACGCAAACGGTGACGACCACCAATCCGCCGGCTTCTCCGATACCGACGATGCCAACAAGTCTTGCTTTCACTCCCCCGGCTTCTGTCGCACCTTCTTCGCTGGATGTGTTGAATCAGCAGATGCAGTTGAGTTACGAAATGGCAAACCTCCAGCTCCTGCTCGAAGGCGCGTTGTCAGACCGCTTCGTCGCTTCGCAGCGCTTCGTCAAACCGAAGGTGACCTTAGGGTTTCCGATCACTCTCACGCCAAAGCCGCCGTCGCGAGATGCCGTGGCCGTAGTCGAGGTCGAAGTGACGGTCTCGACGGCGCTCTCGGGCGAGGCGCCGGCGGTCACTGCCCTGCTACCGCAGGAAAAAACATATAACGTCGCGGCGATGACGGATCGCACGACATCGATCGGCGGCGGCGCCGTAATCGGAGCCGTTGGACTGGGCGCCACCTTGCTTAAGGGGCGCAAAACACTCTACCTGGTTCAGGATCAGGACACGATAGCGCTGCCCCGGCCAGCCGACCCTCAAGAACCGCACACCGTGTCGTTCGTCTGGGAATTTCATCCCGTGTTAGGCGAACATTTTGTTCGCAGCGGAATGAAACAGGCTTTCGTCCAGCTCGCGATGCCTACGTCTTCGAGCACGCCTTGTTTTGGAACAATCCGGGTCCGAACCTATTGGCGGAGCTTCGATCAAAAGACGGGAACGACCGGGGCAGTTATCGCGAATTCCGCTCTAGTTTCGAACACCGTATTTCCCATTCCGAACATTGATCTGACTCCTAGTGTCGCCAGCATCGATTACCAGGATCTGGGCGATGGCACGGTTCTGGTTTCTGTGCTGGGGAATTACCTGGCGGGAACTTACATTCAGCTCGGGCCAACGCGCTACGACGCTGGAAAGAACCTCGTGGTGGAAGACGCGGGATTGAAGTTTGTCGCGCCCATAGCGGCCATTGCCAGGTGGACTGGGCAGATCGTGGCACGCAGCGGCCAAAAGAGCCAGTTGTTGAATTCTGGCGCTCAGGACGTTCTCGAGCCGATCAATTTGCAGAACTGTGCGCCAGCTCCAGTGTCATTGTGCCCGCAATGCGCGCCGCCGCCACCGCTGCCGCAGCCGGTCGGCGCCAAAGACTGCGGCAAAATAAGCATCAACGCGATTGCCACGCCGCTGGACCAAACCGACACCACGGTGCGTGTCGAGGTCACGCCCGAACCGCGCTTTACTAAAGACAGCCCGGTTGGTCGCTCGCTTCTGATTGCGATCGGCGGTAAGGTTTTCGGTCTGAACGATGCGATCGTCAAGCGCGAAGATAGCGGCTCTGGCATCGCGATTACAGCCGTGGTCCCGACGGCTCTTCTGGTTGCCGACCCGCACGTGCGGGTCTTCCGGCCGTTCTACTCGCGTCCCGAGAAAGACGCCAAGAATTGCTGGGACGACCGGACCGATCTGACAAACTTCGGCCAGGATTCCTCGACCGAACGCCTGGTGCTGGTCTCGGTGGCCGGCAACGGCGATGGGACTTACATCCTGTATGGCAACGATCTGGATCACGCAACGATCCTGGTGCCGAGCAACGGCGCGAGCTTTGCGCCGGTCGACAATATCAGCCAGGGTCGTATCCGTTTGTTGACCATCACCAAGGATGCATTGGGAACCACCAAGAAATTCGTGTTCCAGAAAGCCGATCAGCAACGGCCCCTTGTGCTGGATATTCCCGACCCCAAGGCGACGCCCCCGAAGGCCTCGGTTGACTCGCCGGTGGTTCAGAACACCGACAAGCTTCTACTGACTGCCGACAACGCGACCAAGATCACTTCGGTCATGTTCGGTAAGAAGGCGCTCAAATTCGAACCGGTCGACGACTCATCGATTCGACTCCTCAACCTCAAGGCGGACGGCGTCACCGATGAGCAGAAGAGCCGCGAGATCAAGGTCGAATATACCGATGGCACCAAGGTCACGGTGAAGTTTGAAGTGGTCGCGGCCCGCATCGGAGTGAAATAGCATGCCCGGTTACGGCGAATCCCCTCCGATTCGCCGTATCCTTCCCAGGAGCAGAGAATATGGATTTCGCGCTCGTTATTTCGTTAATTCGCTGGGAAGTGACTCTCTTTACCGCGGGTTTGGCCGCCATCATTGGCGTTAAGGCGCTCACGGGCAAGGTCAATACCCGTTTCCTGTTGCATGGGTTGAACCGCGACGGCGCGCACTATTTCAGCCCGGAGCGCGTTCAAATGCTGCTCGCGACGATCGGCGTTGCCATTCAATACCTGATGCTGTCCGTTCGCACCGTTGCTAGTGCGATGCCGAACCTTCCCAATGGGACCCTCGAAGTTCTCGGACTGAGTCATGCGGTCTATCTCGGAGGAAACAGCCTGGGCCACTTTGCGATTGATACACAACGAACTAGAGGAGAGGAAATTATCCAATGGCACTCCACGCTATTCAGATTGCAACGGGTTGGGTGATCGTCGGTTTTGTCGGCTTATTGAGCGCGACGATTCTCTACTGCATTTGGATCGACAAAATCGATATCAGTAGAGTGATCTCAGAGGTCAATCGCGACGCCAGCCTATGGCGCCTTCAATTTCTGATCTTCACCGTGGTCATCTCACTGAGTCTCTTCCTGGTGATCATGGGTGCGACGCCGCCGGCGTTCCCACAATCGATTCCCGAGCAGGTGCTCGCCCTGCTCGGTATCAGCGGCGGCTCGTATCTCATCAGCAAGGGGATCCAATTTTCGAACCCGGCTGCCATGAACCGTCCGGCTTTGCAGCTGACTCCCTCGCATGTAACGGGAACAGCTGCCGGACAATCGATCACTGTGACTGCATCGCTGCCAGCTGGATCCCCAGCCTGTACGCTTCCTTTTATTCAATGGTCCCTCGATTCGCCGGCGGACGGCACCCTCACGATGGCAGGCAGCACTGCCGTTTACACCGCGCCGAATCCTTGCCCCGCCGGTGGTTTAAAGATTGTGGTTCGGGCACAAGCCGCAGGGTTCGAGGACGGCCTCGCGCAGATTAGTTAGGTTGGCTATGCGCAGAGAGATTGGAGCGTCGGCCGGAGTCATCGCGTTGCTCGCTTTCTTTCTGCACACGCAGTTTCCGCCCGGAACGGAACGCTCGCCAGAGTTGGAGAGCGGGCACGAGGAACATCACGACAACGAGAGACCGGCGGCTGACATGCGGCACCCGGTCGAGGGCCCGTGGATCGCCACCCACGCATTCTTCGGACACACGAACTGGTGGACAATGCCCAGCGGCCCGTACGCAATCCACGACGAAAACCAGTCGAACGACCTGCGGCGAATCGATTTTCAGGCCGTTCTGAGGGGCTTGCTCGCTCCGAACGGCCCTCTCAACCAGCAGGATAAAGTCCGCAGGCTCATGGGGGTGACCGGAGCTCGCGCGTGGGCCATCTCGACTGTTGTCGCGACGGTAGCCGATCCCCTACATACCCGCCTGCCCTTGTTTACGGACGAACAGATAGAAGCGATCGTGCGCTCTGCGCGCCAAAGCGGGTGGGAATTCGCCAATCAATGGCTACCTTGGCTGGACCATCTGGACCCAAACCAAGGCGACATTAACGAGCGCCGCGGACAGAGGCGCCTGCAACGCGAGCAGGAGGCGTTTCCAGGCGTGCTCGTCTTCCGCCGCGCGCCGGACAAGGACGCGTCCGCGCAATTCAGACGTCAGGCGTTGCTGATCTTCCTGGTTCCCGAAACGCCAACCTCCGGCCTCAGCCGAACGGCGTTTTATGCAGCCATGAACATTGCTGACGCACTTGCCCCTCGGGGCAGCTCGATCGGAATCGTGGGGCCGTCATTTTCCGGATCGCTTCACTCGCTCGATTCCGCGCTGAATGAATGGGCAACTACAAGCGCTCGCGCCGCGCGGCTCAACTATCGAATTTACTCCGGTTCCGTTTCCAGTTGGGCAAGAGGCAAGGCGTTCGAAAACTCAGTAAATGCCGGGTTCGAGTCCAAGAACTTCCGCAGTTTGCAGTTCCGAAGCACGCTCGCCTCAGACGAGGATCAATGTGCCGCCTTCCTGGCGCTTCTGCGGAACTACCACATCGATCCTGAGGACGCAGCTTACCTTAAAGAAGACGAAACCGCGTACGGCACGAGTGGCGATTGCTCTGACGTGCGGGAATACATCTTTCCGCGTGATATCGCGCATGTTCGTAATGCGTACCAGGAGAGCGTAGCGGCCAGCCATCTGCCCAATGCTCAACCCGAGCCGACCATCGCCTTCTCGCTCAAGGACCCCAACAGCGGAGAGGACAGCATCCCGATTTTTTCGGATTCTCACACGCCCGTTTCGCAGAATACGGCGATCGCTGTGGTCGCGGACGAACTGAGGCGGCGACAGACGCGCCTAGTTTACCTAACGGCGACCAACGTTCTCGACACCTTGTTTCTCGCACGCTTTTTGCGCGAGCAGTCCCCTGATCTCCGCGTGGTCACTGGCGACGCCGACCTCTTATTCATCGCGGCCGCCAATCAGGTGCCCGTTATCGGCACGCTGTTCCTGTCTACTTATCCGATGTTTCCCGATGGTGACGAGTGGCTCACGGGCGTTCCCACTGAGCACCCCACGTTCTCAAGTCCCCAGGCGCAGGGCACCTTTAATGCTCTCCAATTCCTGCTAGCAGATATGTGCGCGACCACGCCGCCGATTCAGCCGCGTCCTTGGAGTTTCGGTCAGCCCAAGCATGACCACCCTGGCATTTGGCTCTTGAGCTTAAACCGGGTCGGTTTCGAACCTCTGGCTTTGTTCGATCCCGAGGATTTGCCTTCAAACCCAAACGATCCGGCTGAATCGAGGCAGGGCACCCATGCGCAATGGTTTCCGCAATACAACGAATCCTCGCCGTCCGAGAGCCGTGTGGCCGCGACGCTCGGGTGGTTGTTGATCACATCTTCGCTGATCGTCTTTACTGGTATCGTATTGGCCTGTTTGCGGCGAAAGTTTCCGATTGCAAAATGGAAGCCGCGCACTGCCAGCCCGCCCGCACTGATGCCCGCGGTCGCGATGTGTTTGTCATTGGGATCGGCTCTTTTTCTGCTGGCACTTCCCGTGGTGACGGGATTTCCTGAAAAACAGTCGGACTCGCATTGGCGCTTGGAGCAGAACTTGATTGCTTGGACCGCAATCCTGGTTGCGGCCTCGGCCCTGGTCGTAGGATTCAGGATGGCGGCTACACCGTTTTCCGAGACCCCTTCGCGCCTGGTGCGGCGGCTACAGACCTACCACGTCGTCGCGGTTCTCGTGGTCCTGGGCCTTTTCGCCGGATGGATCTGGCTGTGTTGGATGGATGATCAGAACTATTCTGCGTTCTTTTTTCGTTTTCGCTCCGTTCACGTCTTTTCCGGATCCTCGCCGGTCTGGCCGCTGGTAATCTTCTGTCTGGCTGGCTTTGGAATCTCCTACGCTTATTTGTGGCGTTTCGAGGTGGCGGGCGCTACTCGGCCGCGCTTGAAATTCGATCCATCCATCGCAGCGGGCATGCCCGCGGAGGTCGCAGTAAAACGCCTTTCCCTATGGGCCGCGGAAACCGGCGCTTACTATCAAAACGTCAACGATCAAATCGCTGCTCCCACCGATCTGGCGTGGAGACCACTCGCCGTTCGTTTTGCTGTATGCGGTGGACTACTTGCCCTGTGCGCACTATCGATGCAAGGCTATGCATTGACTTTCGACAAGCTCGCTTACAATGCGGTGCTGATGGGTGGCTATCTGTTGATCCTGTTCGCTCTGGCGACCGGTTGCTATGACCTCTGGAAGACCTGGGATGAGCTCGAAAAGTTCATTCTGAAGGTCGAATACTTTCCTTCTAACGCCTGTGTCAAGAGGATTTCACGGCTGTGGCCTCGACGTCCTATTTGGGCATTTCAGCGCGAGCGCCGCAAAAAATTTCTCGAGGTCGAATTGATCAATGCCCTTCGCGACCGGCACGAGGCAGCCAAACAACTGCCTTATGGCCGTTTGGCCGCGGAGAAAGATCTTCAAGAGATCCGGGACGACCGCTCTTTTAAGAATCAAGAGAAATTGCAGAGCGATGCCGCTCGAATTGCAAACGATATCCTGATGAAGGACCTGATTCCGGTTTGGGCAACGGCACCGACAAAAGAGGTTAAAGAAGAGGATCTGCCCCCACAGGAGCGGCTTAAGTTCCGTTATGACGAGGCGTGCGCGAGCTTGTTCAGCATCGTGCTCGTCCGCTTCGTCGTATACGCGGTCTATCAGATCCGCAATATCGCCTGGATGCTCTCCTTCGGATTTGTGATGCTGCTGCTTTTGTTTAATTCGTACAGCCCGAGGGGGCCGATGATGTTGGCTCGCTTTCTTGCGCTGTGTTTTCTGGCGATTGGATTCGTCATCGTGCGCGTTTTCGCACAAATGGAGCGAAATTCGTTGTTGAGCAGGATCTCGCATGGCAAACCCGGCGAACTGAATCGCGAATTCTGGTTCCAGATGATTGCACTCGGAGGACTACCCCTGCTAGGTGTTCTCGCCCATCTGTTCCCGCAGATCTCGCAATTTCTTACATCTTGGGTTGCCCCGGGTGTCCAAGAGATTCACTGAATTCTCGTGCCGAGTGGCCGCTTAAACGGAGGCCGATATCCGGCTAGGGGGAGCAAAACTCGTGTTCATGCCTGACGTTGCACATTCGCAAACCCTTTGTCGATCAATGACTTGGATGGGTTTGCCGCCCCGTGCACTCTTTGGCGATAGTCACACAGTAGTGAACTGCACACGTGTCAATGTGGATTTTTCGGCGACACCGCCAGGGATTGCCGATGCACCGGAGCCATGATCCAGCGATACCTGGGAAGAATCAGCGGACCGTTGCTCGATCGTATCGATCTGCACGTGGAAGTCCCGGCTGTTCCTTATCGCGAGCTGCGCGGCAAAGATGAAGGCGTCAGTTCCGCCGAGATTCGCGGCCGGGTGGAACGGGCACGGACCATTCAACAGGCTCGCGGATACTACAATTCGCGAATCCCGGTGCGCGAGCTTCGGAAATTGTGCGCCTTGGACGACGCCGGCGAACGCACCCTCGAAATGGCCGTCCGCCGCCTCGGATTATCCGCGCGCGCGCATGATCGAATCCTCAAGGTCGCGCGCACGGTTGCGGATTTGGACGAGTGCGGGCGAATCAGCGCAAAGCACCTGGCCGAGGCCGTCCAATATCGCAGTCTCGACCGTAACTACTGGCAATGATTTTCTTTGCGCCGGCGAGGCGTCCGACTACCACACGCGGCGGTTCATTCGACGATCCAATCCCGCCCGTTTTCTCTAGCGCCCGCACCCTTCAGAATCGATTCGAGGTCGGCGTCGGTAACCAGCAAAACGGCATTTTCCGACGGGCTTTCGCGCAGGTAAAGGCGCGCGCCGCCAAGCCAGCTGTGCAGTTCATCGGCGCGGCGGTTTTGCAGAGACTTGAGATCGAGCAGCGGAACGTAAAACGGCATGATCCGCAGGTTCGGCTGTTTGATGTTCGGCAGGAAAGTCTTTTTGTAGCCCGCCAGCAGTTCGTCCTCGGAGCCGGGATGAACAATGGAAATCACCATTCCCGAGCCCAGCAGCAGATGGAGAGCCTCGCTGTTCGCCTTCGGCCCGGCTTTGAGCCGGTTGACCTGATACATGAGTGGAACCCGCTCGCCTCTGGCCATCCGAAACAGATCGGTCATCTTCCACAGCTCGGGGGGTGGACGATCCGGCCAGACGCCAAGGCCGACTTCCGGCTGCCAGCCCGAAAGATGCGCGTTGAACGCCTCCCGTCCGTTATTCATGGATTCGCTTTGCAGAAAGACGTCGGAACTGAGCCCGTCGCCGGCCACGGCCCGCACCAGGCTCTCCACCAGCGCGCGAATTCTCGGCAACTCTTTGGCCATCGGAAAACGATCGACCTTGATCTGCGCCGCATGATACGGTGCTGCGATGGAAACCATTTCGATGTGAATCGCTGCCATCATTGTTCAGGGTAGAGTGTACCTTCCTCCTTCATGGATTGAAGAATATGATCGAGCGGCTCCTCCAGCGGCAGCTTGGAAGCAATGTAAATACCCTTATCCGCCGGGCTTTCCCGCCAGAACAAATCGAAAACCTGGAACCACTTCTTCCTCTCCGTCTCGGGCTGTGTGAAGAAATCGTTGGTGTTGAGCAGTGGCAGGATGTACTGGAGGCCGGCATAGGACGGTTCTTCCTCCAGACCCTCGCCGAAAAGCTTTTTGCTGTCCGCGAGAAACTTGTCTTTCGATGCGCACGCCGCATTCATCACCAGTTCGAGCTTGTCGAACTGCATCTGCGGGAAAAGCTTGCGCAGTTCCTCGAGCAGCGGGATGTCGGGAGGCTTGGTGGCGGGGTCCGGTTTCATGTAATGCATGGCCGAGCCGCCGAATCCGAAAAAGTCGGCGAGCAGAGCCGGCAGGTCGGGATGGCGCATCCAGTAGCAGTAGTCCGGCATATGATTCTGAATGTCGAACGCCTTGCCGTCAAGCGCGCCCCGCAACTGCTCTTTAGTCGGCGGCGGCGGCAGGGACGCACCGGGTTTCCGCGCCAACCCGAGTTTCGGAAGTAGTTCGGTGGCCAGTTTACTGAACCGTTTTTCGACCGGAACGACGCTCTTTTGTTGCAGAAAAAATTCGCCGCGCACGCCGTAATCGGCGACCAGCATTTTATGGAGCCGCGGGAAAAAATGGAGGAGCCAGGCGCGTTGCCCCGCGCGCGGCGGAAACGCCGCCACCGGGATCCAATATAATTCGAATCCGGACAATCCGGTGGCCTTCGAGAACGGATCGAGAGTCCGTTCCGGAATCGGCTGCAAGCGGCTTTGCGGTGTCGGTGGCATGGGCGCCTTTTCTTGCTTACGTCATCGGCGTTGCGCTGTCCAGGTCGAGCAGACAGTTGATCGTCGCCTGCACTTGGGCCTCCGTGCCGACCGCCGCGCGCAGCGCCTTGAAATGTTCGTCACTGATCTCGGCATCGGAAGAAATGCCCGCCCAGGAACCGTGTATGGGGTGCGCCTCGGCGTGAAGCGTTTTATATTCAAGATCGTACACGGCCGCGATGGTCACACAGAGGGCGATCGCAATGGGCATCGACAGTCCAAAAACGATGGCAATCGAGGTGACCCATGTGAAGGTGTTGGCGAAGTTGGTTACCGTGAAGGCGGCGCTGTCCGGAATGCTTACATTGTGATCGCTGTTGAAGGTATCGTTCACAACCTGCTGATACGTCCGGTTCACCGGTCCCCATTCGGTTTCGTTGTAGCCGAGCATGACCGTCAAATTCATGATGCCGTTGACCTGAATGGTCCAGTTCTGCCCCACCGTCGTATTCACGTTGTCGGTGTAGTTCTCGGTCATATTGCCGAGAATCTGCTGCCAGCGGTCGCCGTGCACCAGCTTGCAATCGATGCCGGTGGTTCCCGCTAATGCACTCGGCGCGGTGATCGACGGATAAGAGAGCGCGCCGCTGGGAGGAAGCTTTTTGTCCGTTCCTGGATCCTCCACCCGCACTCCGATTTTGACGCTGTTGTTAAATACACCCATGAATCAACCCACCTCCCTCGAAAAGAATGGACTCTTGCAATGAATTCTTCCCCCCGCGTCCAGAATGATGTCGCCGTCGGACTGGAGCAGCAAGGTCGCACGGCCGTTCTCGTCGGTGTTTTCGATCATCGCCACCTTGATGTGTTTCGGCGTGGCGATGACAATGGATTCTTTGCCGTCCTTATCGACGAATTGAATGCGATGTCCGCTCTTGGTGAAGATGCGCTTGATGTCGTCGTTGGAGTATTCCTCGCCGCCGCTCCAGAAATCCTCGGTGGGGGGCGTATTGGGCTTGTTCCACAGGCAGCCCATGATGATGGGACGCTCCGGGTCGCCGTCCTCGAACGCGACCACCACTTCATCTCCGACTTCGGGAACAAAAAGAAAACCGCGAGCGCTGCCGGCGTGCGGCGTCATCATCCGCGCCCAGAAGGTCTGATTTTCCTCCTGCCAGAAATACTGCACCTGTATTCGCCCCAGCTTCTCCGGATCGTTATTGTCAAACACGCGCGCGATCACCACGCCGTACCACGGGTTGTTCGTCGGACGCACCTCATCCTTGTACTCGGCCGAAGCGGTGCACCAGAATTGGTTGGTGTACCCGGCCGACGTCCACTGATGGACCACTTTGGTGACTCCGTAGGTTCCGTTGGCGTTGTCATCGAGCCCCGCGATGATGACTTTATTGCCTGCCTGCACCGCCGGAACGAGAGAATTGCCGTAAGCGCCCGCGCCCGTTTCGAGCCCGCGCATGCTTTCTCTTCCGCACAAGGCTTTATATTGGCTCAACTGTCTTATTCCTCTGCGATTCACCACATAGCCGGGCTTCAGCACAGCGGCCGATTGACTTTGCATGGTAGAAACCATCTGCGGGGCGCCTCCAAGAAAGACCGGCGCTCCCGCGACTTGCTGATAGTCTTCGCTGAGGCCCTCGAGAAAGTCGTAATGGGCGCCATCCATGGTCGGAGCCTGCAATTTTCCGCTGATCTTAAAGCCCATCAGTTGATCCTCGGTACGCCATTGCAAGGTTGGCCCGTCGCCAAACTGGTTTTTCACTTCGATCTGACCGGCATCGCTCGGGTTGGGGTGAATAAACCGGACGCAATCGTCCGCGGTCCGCACCAGCAGGTTGAAATCCGTCTCACCCCACTGCACCAAAGGATTGGGGAACAAATAACCAGGGATGTCGCCAGCCGCGGAAAGCCCGGCGCGCCCGGTCGTATCGGAAGCGACCGCGGCAAGCGTGTTCTTGCCGACCGGATAGTATTTCTGGCGTTTTGCCAGATCCATGTTGTACGTCTTGCTGACTCCGGTAAGCTGCGCCGTGAAACTGCCGTAGATCTCGTATTCCATCTCGGCTTCGAGCACGAATCCGCTGAATAGGTAAGTCGGGTTCTGGTCCTCGTCGTAGGCGATCACCTGCAAGTCTTTCCCGAGCGAGCCTTCGATGGGAAAACGCTGGTCCTCCGTCTGGCGGCAGCTGACGTGGCACCACCAGTGCCGGTTGATCTCCTGCACCACATTCACCTGTTGCATCAGCACGCCCTGGCTGAACTCGGAAAGGGTCTGCCCGCCGATGAGCACTTCTACGTATGCGTTTGCCATTTTTATTTTTTCTTCTTCTTTTCGTAACCCACGCCAAGCGTGCACGATCCGCCCAACACAACGTGGGAACCTTTCTTGAGCCGCACCGGACGCTCCGGAGGAATGCGGTGGCCTTCGAGAAAAGTTCCGTTGGCGCTGTTGGCGTCCACCAGAAAGAGCTTCGAGTCGCGCCGGTGAATTTCGCAGTGGAACCGCGAGATCATGCGCTCGGTGTCCCGTACGACAATTTCGTTTTTCATTTCGCCGTCCTGGGCGATGGCGCCAATGTGAACCACTTCCTGATCGAGCGGAAAGCGTTTGCCTTTCTCCAATCCCTCGACAACTTCCAGGTACGGCTCCTTTTTGCCGGTCGCCAGGAACAGCAGCGCGACCGCACCCAATAGCACCAGGATGCCGCCGCCAATGGCCAGCATCTGAATCCGCTGCCGCGCCTGGACCGCCGCGGAAACTCGCGAATCCAGATTCAGCAGCCCCGCATCATTGGGCGCCACCTTTTTGCCGATCGCAACCTGCGCCTGCGCCGCCGCCAGATGGCCGGCCAGAAAAGCGGTTTCGCCGGCTTTCAACGCCTCGGCCAGCGTCTGCGCTTTCTGCTGTTCGTCCTGGCTCTCGCGGGCCTTTTCTTCCGATTCCTTTTGCTGCTGCGCGCGCGCGGTTTCGATCTTCTGCTGCGCATCCCGATATCCCTGCGCGGCCACGAAGTTGTTCGGATCGAGAGCGAGGATATCGCTATAAACCTTGGCCTGTTCCTGAGGGTCGTTGCTCTTCAACGCCTGCTGTGTCAGCTTCGAAACCTGCGCCTGGCGGGCATCGTCCTTGGCTTGATTCGGATTGGCAATGATTACCGGCGCCGGCGGAGGTGCGGCCGGCGGAGCCGACGGCATCGGTGGGGGAGGGGTCGCTGCCGCGGGCGCGGTGGGGATTTTCGGAGGCGGCGCCGGGGCCGGCGGTTTGGCCTTGCCGCCCAGCGCCTTAGGCAGCGGCGAAATTTTGATGTTCTTGAAATCGAGATTGGACTCCGAATCCGGGGCGAACAATGCCACCGGTCCGGCGGCGACCCGCGCCTCTTTCTTGATCGACGGACCCTCGGTGCGGGTATCGGTGTAATCGTTCACCGGGTAGCCGTTGATCCAGATCTCGAAGTGCCGCCCGCGCACCGCGATCGTTTCTGTAAAAAACTCGTTGTCCGTTCCCAGCACCGAGCGCGGTTTCTTCAATCCGGCGATTTCACCCGTCGAGACATCGTTCTCGATCGCCACTTCATAACCGGTTTCGATCTTGCCGGCATCGCCTCGCAGAAAGATCCCGGATTTGGGGTGATGGTTCTTGCTCTTACTGTTCACCCGTACGTCGAGCTGAAGAACGAAATCGTCATAAGCGTCTTTCGATTCGAGCTGACCCGGCCCTTTGGTGCCATGAATCGCGCCGCCGACCACGGACCAGTCCGCCTCCTTAGGCTTGCCTTCCCCCGGTTTGAATACCTTGCTCAGTTTCTTCACCAATCCGCTCGGTTTCGGGGGCTGCGTTCCGACCGATTTCCAGCCCGACAGATCGCTTCCGTTGAATAGCCCGCGCGCAGCAATCGGTTTCAGCTTGATATTTCGAAAATCGAGCGAGGTGCCTCGTGCCGCGGCGAGTCCGATGTACCCGGCCTTGCTCCTGCCATCCGATCCTTCGCCGGCGCTGCGGCCGTCGATCTTCACGGAAATCTTGTCGCCGTTGAATTCGGCCTCGAGGGCATGCCACTGATTGGCCGCGAGCTTCCCCGGTCCGCTGAAAACCTTCACCACGCTGCCGGCCGGATTCTTCGCATCCGAATCGCCCAGGCGCAGTTCGTATCCGGTCTCCTGCGGTGTGCCGTCCGTGAAATAACGAAGAATAACGGCAGCGTCGGCGTTGGAGGATCCGCGAAAATCCAGTTTCAGGTCGTAGTCGGAAAAAACGGCGAGGGTGCGCAAAATCCCCGGACCGCTGCCGTCGAAGGAGAGAATTCCGTTGGCGACCTTCCATTTTCCGCTGCCCTCCGGATTCCATCCGAAGCTACTCTGCCCGTCGAACAGGAGAATCCAGCCGTCCTCCGCCTCGGCGGGCGTAACCGTATTGTCGGCCGCAGCCAGCGAGCCCGCCAGCGTGAGTGCGATCGGCAACACCCGGAGGAGCGCTCGCATTCTACCTCGCCGCGGCCGCGGCCTCCTCGACCGTAAAGGTCAATCCATCCGGGTCCTGATAGCCGATCTGCAAAGTCTGGCCGGCCGAAACATCTCCGGAAAGAATGGCGGTGGCCACCGGCGAAAGCACCAGCTGCTGAATCGTCCGTCCTACCGGCCGCGCCCCATAAGCGGGATCGTAACTTTGCTTGGCCAGATACGTGAGCGCCTCCGGCGTAACGTCCAGGCGAATTTCGCGATCTTCGCCCAGCTTGCGGCGCAGACCGTCCAGTTGGACATTCACGATGCGTTCCAGCTCGGTTTCCGTCAGCGAGTTGAAGGCAATCACCTGGGAGATGCGATTGTACAGCTCCGGACGCAGGCTCGCCTTCACCACTTCGAGAATGATCTCCTTCCTCTTTTCCAGGTCCTCGGTGGTGTCCATCGCTTCGCGCACGCCAAGATTGGAGGTGAACAGAACCAGCGTGTTCGAAAAATCGCAGAATCGTCCCTTGGCGTCCGTCAAACGTCCCTCGTCCAGAACTCCCAGCAGCAGATCGAGAATTTCCGGATGCCCTTTTTCAACCTCATCAAAAAGCACCACGGAATAGGGCGAGCGGCGAACCTGCTCGGTCAGGAATCCGCCTTCATCCGAACCCACCAGGCCGGGACGCGAGCCAATCAGCCCGGCGATCGAAGACTTGTCTTTGTATTCGCCCATATCGATGCGAATCAGCGCCGCTTCGTCGTCGAAAAGCGCTTCGGCCAGCGCCTTGGCCAGCTCCGTTTTCCCGACTCCGGTGGGGCCGACGAACAAAAACGAGTTGGGTTTTCGGCCCGGTTGAAGATCGGCCCGCATGCGGCGCGCCGCTTCCGAGACCGCGACCACCGCATCGTCCTGCCCGAACACCCGCAGCCCGATTCGTTCCTCCATCTGGAGCAGCCGGTCGCGCTCGCTTTCGAGCATGCGCTGAATCGGAATCCCCACGCGCTCGCCGATGGCCTCGGCGATGTGCTCGGGACGAACTTCATCCGGCACCAGACTTTTTCCCGAGGTCGCCGCGACCTGTTTTTCCAGGTCCTCGCGCTGCTGTTCGAGATATTTCAGCGTGCCGTAGCGAATCTCCGCCGCCTTGGCGACGTTGCCGTGCGACTCCGCCGCCACCAGCAGCGTACTCTGTTCCTCAATCGCCTGTTTCGTTTTTTGCAGATTGTCGGAAACTTCTTTGCGCTGCTTCCATTCGTTGACCAGCGCTTCGACGCCCGGCTTGATCTGCGCGACTTCGGCCTGAAGCGCCGCGGCGGCTTTCTGCTGCGCGGGCGATGGCGGGCTGGACAGCACCGATTCGAGTTCCGCCTGTTTGCGGACCAGGAGACGCTCCTGCTGATCGATGTGCGTCGGCTTCGATTCCTTCTGCATGCGGATGCGCGCCGTCGCCTCATCGATGATGTCGATGGCTTTATCGGGTAAAAAACGGCTGCGCAGGTAGCGCCGCGACAGCTTTACCGACGCTTGCAGCGCTTCGTCCGACAACCGCACGCCGTGATAGGCTTCATAGCGCGCCCGGATGCCCCGCAGAATCACCATCATGGCGTCGTCGCTGGGCTCCTTGACCGTCACCACGTCGAAGCGCCGCGCGAGCGCGCCATCTTTTTCGATCCGCTCGCGATATTCGTCGAAGGTGGTCGCACCGACGCAGCGCAGCTCGCCCCGCGCCAGCGCCGGTTTCAGGATGTTCGCCGCGTCCATTCCGCCTTCGTTTCCACCCGCGCCGACCAGCGTGTGCAGTTCATCGAGGAACAGAATAATCTCGCCCTTGCGCGCGCGAACTTCGTCCACCACGGCCTTGATCCGCTCCTCGAATTCGCCGCGATACTTGGCCCCGGCGACCATCGAGGTCAGATCGAGCGCGATCACCCTGCATTTCTTCAGCGATTCCGGCACGTCGCCCGCGGCGATGCGCAAGGCCAGTCCTTCCGCGATGGCCGTTTTTCCCGTTCCCGGATCCCCCACCAGCACCGGATTGTTCTTGCTCTTCCGCAGCAAAACCTGAATCAGGCGGCGAATCTCTTCATCGCGGCCCACCACCGGCATCAGCTCGCCCGCCGCCGCGGCAGCCGTCAGGTCGCGGCCGAAGCGTTCGAGAACCTTGGAAGGGGTTTTCGGAGCCGGCGATTTCGGTTCGCCCAGCGCCTCACCGGCCGACGCGGTGGTCTCCGCGGCTTTTTCAACGGCCTGTTTCGTGACTCCGGCGCCGCGCAGATCGGACTTTAACTGCTCTTCGCTGAATTCGACCGCGGCCATAACGAAATCGACCGGTTCGGCGCGATCGGCTCCGCGCCGGTTCATCACCTCGAAACATTTCTCGATCAGGTCGCGCAACGCGCGCGACGCCACCGGCCTCCGTCCCGCTTCGAGCTTCCCGGTCTTTTCGCGATTGAGCTTGGTCGAAAAAGCTTCGAGCAGCGGCGCGCAGGAAACCCCGGCCTTTTCGAGCATGCCGGCCAGCGCGCTGTCTTCGAGGAGCACATATAACATGTGCAGCGGCGTAATCTGCGATTGCTCGCGTTTTTCCGCCAGCAGCCGCGCCCGTTCCAAGGCGTCTTCGAGGTCGCTGGAAAGTTTATCGAGATCGATGGCCATGACTTTTTACTCCAATCTCCTGCGCCGCGGCGCGGGAGGCGGCGGCTGTGCGTCTCCGGGATCTCGTGGATACGGATCACGCGGCGGAGTTTCCGCTCGGCGTGGAGCATCCCACGGCGCCGGCTTCGCGTCGCGCCCTGGATCCACGCGCGGAAGCGGCGGCGGAGCCGGATCGGGACGCACCGTTCGCGGCAGATCCGGCGGCGCAACGGGCGCCGGCGCCACGCGCGGCTCGGGCTGCAACGGCTCGACCGCCCGCGCCGGCTCCGCCGCGCGCTGCGCATAAAAACGATGACGGATATACAGCAGTGCGGTGCGGATCGGATAATGCGCCTGCAAAGTCACGCGAATATCGGTGATGGTGGGCACATCCGGAGCCTCGAAATCGTATTCGAAATTCAACTGCTCCGGCAGCTTCGATTCGCACGCCAGCACGATGGGTTGCCGCCGGAACCCGCTGCCTTCGTTAATCCGGATCTCCACCGGGATTTTGGTGCCCTTCTCAAACGTCGCGTTCTGCTCGCCGATCAGAATCAACCGGTATTTATCGCGTCCCTCCAGGCGAAGCTGCGAAAAATAGAGCGTCAATTCGTCGCCCACGCCCTGGACGCGCGCCGGTTTCGCGGCCAGCTTGTACAGAACTTTTCCGCCGCGGTCGAAGACGAAATTCATCGCTTCGAGCGACGGGCTCACGTGGAAATCGATGTACTTTCCTTCGAGCGCCCGCTCCAGCCGCTGCAGCGACTGCAGGCAGCCGCGGGCCTCCCGCACTTCTGCCGAAAGATCGTCGTGAATGCCCCAGCTTCGCGTGGTCCGCAGAATTCTCTTCTGCTGTTCGATGATGGCGATGAATTCGGTCTCGCCGGTTTCCTTGAGCGTGTCGAAATACTGCTGCACCGCCGGAGTCAGGTCGAGATAAGCAGCGGCGCAGTGAAACAGACGGCGCAATTTCGCGAAAAACTGCTGCGGCGACTGCACCGGATCGAGAATGTCGAAGGCGCACGCTTCGAGCGCGACCACCATCCGGTCCACAAAGGCGACCGCCTCCTCGTCGACCTCGGTTTCAATGCCGCGCTCGGTGAACAGCACCAGAAATTCCCGCATTGCCCGATGCAGCTCGGTGTGGCGTTCGGTCATCAGCGTGACGTCGTCAATGATGTTTCGCCACGCGTTGGTCAGTTCGCTGTGGGCCACCAGGGTTGCGCACGGCGGAATGTACGCCGCGTCCTTTTCGTATCCCGCGCCATATCTCTGCCGGCGGATCCGCGCGACCGCCGCGCCATAGGCCGCGCTGTCGGCATGAACCTGCAGCGTCAGACGATAAGCCGGGCGCCGCTCCGTCTTCATCTGCGGATTGAACTCATCAAGCGATCCGTCGAGCACCTGTTTCTCCTGCGGATCGCAAACAATATAGACCAGCGATTCGGCGACGCCCTCCAGCTCCGATTTTTGAAACCGGCGCTGCAACGGATACCCCGGATCGATCTCGATCATGCAGCCCGCCGGCGTCAACGCCCGGCACTGGGTCACGGCGATACCCAGGGACTGATCGTCTTCATCGATCGAAACCACCGGATCGTACTTGACCGCGCCCCGTTCCGCTTCCGCCAGGCGCGGGCCGCCGCCCACCAGCCCATAAACGTTGGTGACATAGCGCAGCGCCCACAGCAGGCTCGCTTCGAAATACCGCTCCTGGCGCAGGAAATGATCGGGAGTGAGAAGCATCCCATGCTCCCAATTCACTGCGCTCAGTTTTACGTCCTCAGGGTTCATCCCGCTTGCACCGTTTCCTTCCGAATCCGCTCCGCGCCCAGATGCGAATTGATTCCGAGAATCCCGTTTTGCGGCGCCTGGCCGAGCCGCGGAGCGCGCGTGCGGTCCTCCACGTCCCAAGCGATCAAATGCCTCTGATAACAGGTCCCCAACAACCCCAGCACCGAGTCCAGCAGCTGGCGCTTCGGTCCCTGCTGAAATTCAAAATAAGTGTCGAGAGAAACCGGCCCCAGCTCGATGTTGAGCCGCGCGAGTTCCTCCTTCCGGTCTCCCGCGATGGCGTCCACGCTCAAGCGCGGGTGCCGCTGGCCGAGCAAACTCAAATCCTCCGCCGGGATGCTGCGGAAGGACGGCGACCGCCGGATCTGCTTCACCGGCAGACCGAGCATCAGATGGAATCCGAAGCGCAAACCCCGCTCCGTTCCGGCAAGCGCCTGCAAGTTGGGAAGCAGCAGCGCCAGCTTGTACCACAACTCCGCCGGCCAATCTTCCGGAGTAAAGCCGAACAGCGCGATCCAGCGTGCGCACGCCGCCGGATTGTCCGGTCCCACGTCGAACAGGCGCGCTCCCTCGCGAATCCAATAACCGGCCTTTTCGAGCGGATCGTCCAGCAGTTCCAGAACCTCCTGCGTGCCCGGCTCCGCTTCGCCGCCTTTATCCCACATGCCCACCGGCAGCGAATGGAAGAAGCCCGCGCCCGCCACGGTCAGCTCAATTCTGGTCCCCGGTCCCAATTCCGCGCCCGGCGGCGGGTTCTGATCGACGATCCATCGCGACGGGTAGCCTTTTCCTTCCATCCGCAGCGTGACCCGATCGAGCGGGATCTTCAACTCGCACAGATCCGACAGTGCGGAATCGAGCGTCGGATGAAATCCGCAGAAGGCGTGCGAAAGATCGGGCATCACTTGCCGTGCTGGGGCGGGCATCAGTTCCACTCCAGTTCGAGCTGAAGCTCGGTGTCATAGAGGAAACGCTTGCGCAGAAACCGGTCCAGTTCGTTGCGCAGCACCCCGATTTCGGCGTCCGGATCGACAAATCCGTCGCGGTCGAGCCGGCAGGTCACCTGCTGAAACCGCTGCAATCCTTTTTCGGTGCGCTTGAGCCGCGAAGTGACCTCCGCGCGAACCACGCGCCGGTCAAAGGAGCGCGCCATGGTTTCCAGATCCGCCTGGGTGACGATCCGTCCGCGCGACAGCAGCGCTTCGGCGAAGCGCGTCTGCGCCTGTTCATAATCTTCGGAATTGGTCCCGCCGGCGGCCGAGGTCGGATTCGTGATCCGCACATCGTTGATCGTTCCACGCTTCAGCAGGCTTTCCACCCGTCCCGGACCCACCGAGTTTCCCAGGCTCCCGGCGGTGACCCACGCGCGGACGTTCACGTAAGCTTCGTTGCTGCCGTCGGGGCGCCGGGCCGGCCGCAGCTCGATCCGCCCGTTGCGGACGGCGAAACGTCCCACGTCCTGCCTGCTGGCCGGCTCAAACTCCGGTAAATAGGCCGTGTGCATCTCCCCGAAAACGGATAAGGGCGCCACCAGGAAAGTCTTCGTGCCGGCCTCCCGGCTGATCGGGATCGAGGTGCCCTGCTGATCGAAATAGACCGTCTGATTGGAACATTCCACGTTGGAAGCGGTCATGGCGTGCAGCAGGATCGCGGAAATTCCGTCGTGCAGCGAGGGGCTCGATTTGGGAAAGGAGATCCGGATCCAGGCGCGCGGCTCGCTAAACAGCCGGCCCGCGTCGCGCCCGAAGATTTTGTTGAGCGCCGCTTCCATCCCGCGCGGAATCCGGCAGAAAAAACGCCGCTCCGGCGGGATCACCGGCATCAGGAACAGGCGCGAATGGTAAAACCCGGCGGGAAGGTTTGGAACTTCCTGCTCGGCCGGCAGCGGAGTCTGGGCCGCCTCGCCGGCCGCGCCGTCCACCAGAAAAGTGAGGTTCATGGTCCCCGCATTGCCCGTTTTCGGCCGCAAAATTCCCGCTGAACCCAGATCGCCGTCATTTCCGAAAATGCACCAGGGCTCGTTTTGCAGAGCTTGCCGCAGAAAATAGGCGTCCGGACTGAGTTCAAAGAAAAAACCGTGCTGGCTCAAATGCGACGGCGGCAGATTCTCGATCGCCAGATAAAGCGCCGGATTCGGGCCGAGATTCACGCGCACCGGATCGAGCGCCGGCCGCATCGCCTGAAAAGCCTCCGGCAATTCGATGCCGGGCATCACCCGCAGAGCCCCGTCCTGATACGTCGCGCCGACGGCAATTCGCGCCCTGGAGGCAAGCACGGCCGCATCGGTCGTAAAAGTCAGCCGTTCACCCGACTCCGCCTCGCCGATCAACTCCGTTCCGGCTTCGATGAACTGCGGCGCCGACGTGGCCAGGAATCGCGTCACCGTTTGCGCCGGGCGCGCCATTCTCTTCTCGATGCCCAGCCCGGCGATCAACTCGTCGAGCAGCGCCAGGCGGATCCGGCCCGTCTCGGCGTACAGCGTTTCCAGTTGTTGCGCGAAGGTGCGAAACAGAACGGCGAGCACCGGGTCTGTGGTTTCGGCGTTGACCCCATAATCGCGCAGCCGCCGCCGGAAATCGTCGCGCAGTTTCCGGTCGATCTCGATCGCGCTGATGCTCTCGTATGGCATGGCCTGATTCGCCCGCTTCCCTCATCCTTTCGAGATGCCCACCGAATACGTCCGGTCCGCCCCCGCGCCGGTTTTGGTCCGGGAAGCGATGGTCACCGCATAGGAATCGACATCGCGATTCGTCTGCGCCTCCTTGTCGATTTTCTGCACCTCAAAATTCACGATTCCCAGATCCTTCAACGCCAGATTTATTTCCTGGAGGGCGAGCTGCGGCAGGTCCGGCCGCATTCTCGCCTGCTCAAAGAAATCGCGCAACCCGAAGTGCGGGCATCCCTTCCAGGATCCGTAGGGCGTGGTCGCCATCACCCGGATCAGGTCCAGAATGGCCTGCACTTCGTCGGTCCGCTGTAAAAACGCTTCGCGAAACCGAAGCGGGAAAGAGATGAACGAAATACGCTTCTCCCGTTCAGTTGCTGAAACTCAAGTTCGGCTGATTGGTCTGATTCAGTTGCGGTGTGATGTCGATTACCAGCATGTTGTTCAACACCTGGCTTTGGTTGCTGATGTTGGTCTGCGCGCCCGCCGGATTTACCGTTTGGAATCCGCTGATCCATCCCTGGAACTGATAGGAGCATAAGGCGTTCTGCTTGGAAGGGTCCTGCCAGAACTCGAGCTTCACTTGCTTGATTTTCTGGTTGGTGACCAGGTTGGCGTCGGAGAACAGCGTGCTGATAAGGCTGTACGGACAATTGGTGGTATCGGACGGATCCACCACCACCCGGACGCTGGCCGTGAGGCCGCCCATGGTGGGCATACCTTGGCTGGTCGGAGGGGTGTCGAGCTCCACCATAATCTCCACTGCGTCAAAGGCGTTGCCGTCGAACGTGCAAGTGCTGTTATAGTCAAATGCCATGATATTTTCCTCCTTTTAATTCGACATCGACACTGAGGCGTAATTCGCCTGATTCATCGCCGGTTGCAAATCCAGAATCAGCATGTGGTTCAGCGTCGGCGTGATGCCCTGATACTGCAGCTCCGCGCTGTCGCCGTCCAGATTCAGATTGGAAGTTGCGCTCGACGGGTTTACCGTTTCAAATCGCGCAATCCAACCGTTGAATTTATAGCTGTACAGCACGTCTTGCGCGGAATCGTCCTTCCAGTAATCGATCTGCATTGGAACGATATTCTGGAGCGTCACCACGTTGGCCAGATTGAAGAACGACTGGAGCGCCGAAAAAGGCAGATTCGCAGTATCGTGAAAATTCGCGAATACCCGAATTTCCGACGCCAGACTTCCCATCACAGCCGTACCGGTCTGATCCACCTGGGTGCTGAACTTCACGCTGGCGCAGGCGGCGTTGAATTTGGTGCCATTTATGGTCACCGTGACTCGATTGTTTGCAGCCATTACTCATCCTCCTTCTGATTCAGTCATTTACTTACGAGAAAACAAACCACGAAATTTGTTCCAGACGCGTCCCGCGGCGGACGGCGGCGTCTCCACAACTGCGGACTTCACTTCAGGTTGCGGCGCAGGCGCGGGCGCCGGCGCCGGCTCGGAAGCCACCGGCTTCGCCGGCAAAGCTTCGCCCGGACCGGAAGGCCGCGCTTCCAGTTCGAACTTCTGCCCGACTGCCCGGCTTACGTTGATTCCAACATTGCCCCGAAACGGCGTCCGCTCCGATTCGCGGGCGCGCTGCTCCGCGTCTCTGGCAGACGATCCCGGCTTTACCCCAAATCCACCGTGCACGGCACTCTCCTCGCTCTCTACGGTTTTTTTTCCCCGCCCTTGGAAAATTCCGGAACGTCGATCTTCAGGACGAACGTTTCGGCCGGCCCCGTCGGCATTACATTTAAAGTAATGTCGCAGATCCCCTGCATGCGCTTGTTGGAATCTTTGTCGACAAAAAGATCGTAGCCGAGAATGGTCCCTTGCTCCATCTGCTCATCGAGCAGCTTCTTGAGCGGCGCCTCGATCGACTGATCCATGAAGTCGCGCGTCAGCACCTGACCGGCAACTTGCAGCAGATAATGCCGGCAGCAGCGTTCGAGATAGCGCAAAATGCGGTACGACGTGAAAAACTTCAGCACGCCGTAAGGATCTTCCGCCTGCGTGCGGCAGCCGAAGAAGCACAGGTGATTGTCGGCGTCGCGGATGATGGGGATCAGCTGGCGCTCCATGCTCAGGTGCTCCATTTCCCCGATCAGCGGCTCGACGCGGCATTTTTCGCTGCCCGCGATTTGTCCGAATCGCGATCCCACCGGACCTTGCGCGATCCCGACCGCGTCATCGGCGCGCGCCACGGCGCCGGCGAACACCAGCGACGGGGGCCCCCACAGATCGTCGCCGCCCTCCACGTTCTTTTCAAACCAATGCGCCGGACGCAGTTGCAGATAGCCCATGGTGCAGACGTCGGCCGCCGCGCGATCCTCCGGCCGCTTCATGAACTCATACTTGCCGCCGGGCAGGAAGTTGCGCTCCACGTTCTTGAACGATTTTTCGTCGTCCAGATCGCCGATCAGCAGCATACCCCACGCATTGGCAATATCCTCGAATTTCTCGCGCACCGCCTGCGGATAATATCCCGGCACCACCAGATTGCAAATGTCATCGCGGAAATTGAAGTTGTCGTTGCGCTTGCGCACGAAATTTTCGACCGCCGCGACGTTCATGCTGAACACGTCCTTCATCGCTTTCGCATCCGCGTTCAGAACGAACATTTCCACCGGTTTGCGGACCTTGCCATCGGGAACCTTGGCGTTTTCAAAGAACAAACGGAGCTCCCGGAAGCTGCGCTCGATCGGGCGGATCTGTTCGAACACCTGCGCCAGCAGCTGGTCGCGCGTTTTTTCCGCGGAATCGATCTGCGCCTGAAATTTCCGGACACTCTCCTCGTAGCTGTCGGTGTCGCTCAGCAGCGTTTCGAAATTGGTGAGCTGCGTCAGAAATTCCGAAGCCGAGTGCGGCGTAAAAATGGTTGAAAGATCGCGCGTTTCATCGAGAAGCGCAGGATGCAGGTCCGCAAAGATGTCCTGCAACAGTTCCCGGGCGATGCTTTCTCCTAAAATTTCGCCGGTGGTCTTGGTCTTTACCGCCTGTGCCGAATCAGCCATTAATTGCCTCCCTTCGCGGCCACCTTCTGTAGCTCGCCCTTCAGCCGTCCGAGCGCCGAAATGATCTCTTTCCGCTGTGATTCATTGCCCCAGGCGCGCCGCACCGTGGGCAGCTTCCAGCGATCCTTCAGCCGGTACAAAAGATCGATATTCGCCTTCAGATCGGCAATATCGTTGCGCAGATATTCCGTCTCCCCGTCGGCGTTTTTGATTTCCTGGCGTTTCTGGAGATTTTCCGGATCGAAGTCCTTGATGCCGCGAAAGCGGAATTCGGCCTTGAACTCCGTCTCCTCCGCCCCGGCGTAGCCCTTGAAATTGAGCTTCGGCTGGAACTTGGCGAAGGCGTCGTTCAGGTCTTCCACCTTGGTCAGCTCCTCGTTTTCCGAGGCTGCCTCCTTGCCGACGCGGTCCAACGTCATGGGCATCATGACCGCACATGTTGAAGTGGGAACCTTGCGAACCGACGGCGTGATTCCCTTGCGAATAACCTTAACTAGAGGCATCTTGCTCTCCTTCCGGTGATTTCCGGCGCGTGTTTGAGATGGAACATCTTCGTTTGCATTTCCCTTCTACTTTCGAGGCCGGGATGGTCCCGGCGGCAGCGGCCCGAGCCGCGTTTTGGTAAAGTCCATGCGTGGAGCGACCACGGTTTCATCGCCCGGCGCGCGCGGAGCCTGATAGCCCGGTTTTTTCGCTTCAAACCCGGGGGGCGACGGGCGGCGCGATTCCTGGCCGGCCGTTCCAGCCCAACGTTTGGTGGGGACCACGCCGATATACTGGTCGGCCCACACCAGGCGTGGAATCCAAAACCACAAAATCAGAAGCAACGCGCCCAGCCCCACGAACACCAGCACCGGGCGCAGCACCGAAATCCACCCGGTACCCGTGGGAGCGGCCCGCGTGTAGAGCGCCTTCATCTCATCGACGTCGGCGTGGCCCTCAAATACCGGCAATCCGATCTCCGGCGTAGCCCAGATTTTGGGATCGCTCGCCAGCTCCTGCCCGCTCGGCAGTTTTAGCTGCACCGACACGTGCAGCGTTTTCCCGGCCAGAGACGCACGATCCGGCCACGGCGACGCAAACGTCGCCTGAATGCGGCTGGAAAGAAGGGTTCGCGCCACCGAAAAAATCTGGGTGAGCGTTCCCGCGTCGGCGGCCATATAATACCTTGTGCTGATCTGCCGCAGCGCCGTTTCATCGATCTCGGAAGGATTGCCGAATCCGACCCCGATCACCTGAATTCCCGAGCTCTTCACCTTCGCCGCCGCCTGTTCGAGACCTTGCGGCCCGTCGAGCAGTCCCGAATCGTCCCCGTTAAAAACCTCGTTTTTCCCGTCGGTCATCAGCATCACCATGACTTCCGGGGAAACCGCATTCGTGCTCGGATTCGCCGCTAGCTCCTTCTCGAGCACCTCCAGGCCGATGGTCACCGCCGAATAGAGCCCGGTGTTGTTATGCGATTGCGGCAGCGGAATCGCCGCGATCTGGGCGATCGCTTCCTGTTTGGTGGTGGCGAAGCTCGCACTCCGGATGGTCGATTCGACGTGGTGACTCTCGAACGGAACGATTGCGATCCGGTCTAAGCCATCCTGGAAACCGTCGAGAAACGAAGTGATCGCGACTTTGGCGGCCTCGAAGCGCGTCTGACCGCCGGCGATCGGCCGGTTCATGCTGCCGCTGATATCGAGCAGAACCAGAGCCGTGCGGCCCCGGACGGTCTGTTTTTCCCCCGCGCCGGCGATCGCGAAAAACGGCGTCAGCGTCTGATTATCAACCGTTACGGTGATATTTCCCGCCAGTTTTTCCGGCGGCGGGAACTGCACCGGCAAAGGCGCGCCTTGCGCATCGACCACGTTGAATTTCAACCGGAAACCCGGCACGCTGGAGGCCGGATCGCAGTCCACCATGCGGATGCTGTCGGAGAAGTCCAGACGCCCCGCCGGAGCCTGCGGACGCGCGGCAAAGGGAACGCCCAACAGGGCGATCCCCAGCAACCCGATTTTTCCCGCGCCGCTCATTGATCCTTCTTCTTGGTGACGAAGCGCAATGCCGTTCGCCCGACCTGAATATCATCGCTGTCGCGCAGTTCCTGCGCGGCCAGCACGCTCTTGCCTCGAACGCGCGTCACGAATCGCGCCAGGGCTGCGTTCCCCACCGTATCCTGATGACGCGCCAGAAAGAACCGGCCCTCTTTGCCGAACAGGATGGCATGATGCGGCGCAATCGCTGTATCCGGGACGAAAATCTCGACGTCCGGCCGGTAGCGGGTTTTGCTGAAATCCTGGCTTTGACTGCCGATCACGTAGGAATCGCCCTGGTGCAGCTCCCATTCCTTGCGAGTCCGGCCGAACTTGCTCTGCGCCCGCGCATCGCCGCTGCTGACGAACTGAAGAACTCCGTCGCGAAGCAGGATCGGAGCGAGAGTGACTCCGAAACAGATTCCTACGCCGATGAAAATAAATCCGAGAGCTTGCGACAAATCCGGGATCCGGCTGCCCAGGCCCACAAAAATCAGCCCGCCCAGCGCTCCCCCCAGTAAGCCTCCGGCATAAGCATGCACGATTCGAAGGCGGTTCACATGCACCCAACGCAACCCTAACCCTAAGCCAATCAATGACCCCGCCAACATCCACGCGATCATTCGATTGAGTACCGGCGCTTGTGCTCCCAAGTTGTTGGTAATAGGGATTTGTAATAGCCCAGCAATGATTCCCGCGAAAATTCCGATAAAGGTTCCCGAGATAATCCAGCGCGGCATCACCCGGTTCCCGGACCAGCGGTCCGAAAACCCAACCGTCAGGCCGCCGATGAATCCTCCCAGGATCGCCGCGGCAATCAGGTCTGAAACCCATATTTCATGCTGTATTGGCAGCACTGCCGCGGCCAGAGCCGTGAGTGCCCAGGAAAACAATCCGGCCATACCACCGACCAACGACATGTAGTATAGGGTCTGATACAGACTCATAAGTCAGTACGCAATGTTTTTGAATTTATCGTCTCAATCTGTAATGAAATTTTCTGGGCTAGTGTATCACTGTCCGTCAAATAGGTAAATAGTAGATTGCGTCACACTCGCGCTTCCGATTATTCGAGGCTGGACCGGACCGTCTTCACGCGGACCACGGTTAAGCCCCTCACGGCCGCCGTCGCCGGCGCCGGAGCCTTGGGAAACGAGGCTGTCAAGGCCCTGGGGCTTCTTGGAACCGGCTGCGTACTGGTTATTGACCCTGATGTGGTCCAGCCCAGCGACTTGACCCGTTCAGTACTTTTCCGGCAAACGGATTTCACCGGCTGCAACAAGGCGGTCGCGCTGGCCAGCGCCGCCGCGAAGCTGTTTCCTGACACGCAGTTCCTGGCCGAAGGGAGTGAAATCGCCGACGTTGGTTTTGGCCGCCTGGCCGGCGTCGATCTCCTGCTCAGTTGTGTAGACAGCGACCTGGCCCGGCTCGAGATTGCTTATATATCGACGCGGCTCGGGATTCCGGTGTGTGACGCCGGCCTGGGGACGCCCAATTATTCGCACGGCCGGGTCTCCTGGTTTCCGGCCGCGAGCGGCGCCTGTTTTGGATGTAAATTGACGCCGCGCAAGCGGCGCGAGCTGCTCACCCTGTGGAACGCCACCATTCGGCCCTGCGGCGACGCGCCTTCAGAACAGGCTGCTCCATCCACGCCGACCATGGCGGCGATGATTGGCTCCGCACAGGTGGAATTAGGTCTGCGCTGGAAGATGCAGGCCACCAGCGAATCCCAGACCTTTGAGATTTCGCTCGACGGAGAACCGCGTGCGCGCTGGTTCCGAACTCCGCGCTCGGCTTCCTGTCCCTTTCATGAATTTCCCGGCGATCGCCTGTGCGAGCTACCGTCGCCGCAGGCGACCTTTCTGGATCTGCTTGAATCGGCGGGTGAATCGGCCTGTGTTCTGCTCGATTGGCCGATCGTCGTCCGGGCGCGCTGTCGCGATTGCGGCCGGGAGTGGGCGCCGATGCAGCGCGCCGCCGTACTGCGCCGGAAACAGGGGATAAAATCCATTTGTCCCTCCTGCGGATCTCGGAGTATTCTGGAACAGGAATCGATCCGGGTGATTGGGCGGAATTCGCCGTGGGTGGGCTTCAAGCCGGAACAGCTCGGGCTGCCGGAGAGCCATCGCTACGCGATCCGATTCGAGAGCGGAGGAAAGTGAGCGCCAAAACCATTACGACGTTGGCCGGCAGCCTGTTCCTGATGACTGTCCTCCAATTGGTCAGTGGCCTGGCGAATAGCTGGGCGGCGCTGATCTGCGCCGCGCTGCTGGCGCCGCTGGCGCTCGGGATCTTCCGTTTTTTTGAAACCGAAACTGCCGGCCTGGGGATGCTGTTTGCAATCCCGTGCGGTGCGAGCGCGGTGGGCGTGGCCGTTGTCTTTCTGGCTGTCCGCCAGGATCCGCTCCTGTTGCTCGCCCCTGTGATCGCGGCGGCGGTCGCGGGCATCATCGAAATGGCCCGGAGAATGAGTTCCCGGCGTTGTCAACTGTGTAACGGGCGGATCGGCGGCGCCATGGCGTTTGCCTGCCCGCGCTGTGGTCTGCTGGTGTGCGAGCAGCAGTGCTGGAGTTTCGAACATTGCCGCTGCCGGTTGTGTGAACAGAACCGCGTTCCGGTGTTCCCTCCCGACGGCCGCTGGTGGGACCACCAGTTGGGGCCGCGCTCGCCGCACGGACGTTGCCAGCTCTGCCTGGCATCGGCCGAAGAGACCGACCTGCGCGTCTGCGGAAAGTGCGGACGGCCGCAGTGCCGGGACTGTTGGGATTATGCCAACGGCCAATGTACCCGGTGCCAGTGGACCATCGCGGATTTGCCGGAATCGCTGCGTCCCTTTGCCGTGGCGGCGCCGGCGGCGCACAAGTCGGCGGGCCGATAGAATTTATGCCAAAATATCAAGTCTATTTTGACACTGTGAACGGCGAGACGAAATACAACGTCGATATCGACGACGACGAATTGCTGCAAGGCGTCCTCGATGAAATCCTCTACGACCTGCGGGAGCGCGGTGATGTATTGCAGGGCGATGGCGAGCCGCAAGTCATCTGGAACGGGCAATCGCTCGATTTCGCGATGCCTCTGCCGACGCAGGGCGTAAGAGCGAACGATGTCCTGCGGGTTTCGACGGTCGCCACAAACGGATGACGGTTCGCGCGCGGCGGCTGGACAACGAGTGGGCGCTGCTCGGGCAACTGGCGGAGCGCAATCCGAAGGTGGTCGAAGCGGTCCGGCGGGAGACGGCGCCCGATGCAGAAATTTTTCATGTGATTGTGCATCGCACCTCGGCGCTGGCGCTGGCGCCTCCGCATGAATTGATGGAATTCGCGTCGCACCCGGTTCGTTTCCGCTTCCCTGAATATTACCCGAGTGTGCCGATCGAAGCGTTTCTGGAAAAACCGCTGTTTCATCCCAACATTCATCCGGACAATGGATTTGTATGCTTGTGGGACCGGTTTTCATCCGGCGATACGGTTGTCGAAGCCGTGCGGAAATTGCAGAAGGTGATTGCGTGGGAGCTGTGGAACCAGCACGCCGAGCATGTCATGCAACCGGACGCAGTGGCCCATCCGCCGGTAGCCGTGCTTCCGGCTGAGATTGTTCGCGTTCCCGGCGAACCCGCGCCACCATCGCGCGCGGGCGCGCCTTATCGGCGCAGACTGATCGTTTCGCCGTAGCCGAAGACACTGTAAGGGGCCAGGGAGCATTGGTTTGCGCCCTCGTCGTCCGAGTCGTCGAAGAACGCACCCTCCTGAATGTTCACCCACACCTGCGGGCGTGCGCAGGTCTGGGTCGTTTCATCGAGGCTGGCGTCATAGAGCAAGGCAGCGAGGCTCTTCACATCTTCATTGCGCAGCCGCAGACAGCCATTGGTGGGGCTGAGGCTGCCATACCAGGGCGTATCACGGCGGGAGTCCAGGTGACCACCGTGAATCAGCAGCCCGTTCCGGTGAAACTTCGAGTAGGCCGTTGTTCCGTTGCCGGCCAACGGTTTCAGCACCACGGCGCCGTTGGGACCATAGGCGCTCTGGTTTCGCTTGCTGGTATCGATCCAGGTGCTGCCGTCGTAGAGTCCGGTGGGCGTGTTTCCGTTATGCTTGAACTGCGTATCGCCGCCGCCGGCGCTGCCGCGTCCCAGGACCTTAAACGTGCGAACCGGTTGGCCGTTGACTTCGACGGTAACCGCCCCTTCCCGGTCGCGATTCCGCGGAAGCAATACCTTTAACACCACTTTTCCCACAGACGTCCTCAATTGCTCACGGAGAGCGCGGGGCGCGTTTCGGCCCAGGACGGAACCAGGTGCAACACCACGGTATGATTTCCATCGCCGCCGCTATGGAGCTGGAAGTGATTGATCCAGCCGCTAAAGCTGCAGGTGCAGATCGCGTCAAGGTGGCTTTCGTCCCTCCAGAACGTGATCTTGATGGCTCCAATCTGGTCCGCAGTTGTTTTTTGAGCCAGCTGGATCAGTTCCAGCAATGAAGCAAACGGGAGATTGTCGGTGTCATGCGCGTTCACCACCACCTCCACGTCGATTTCCGGGATCCCCGCCAGTGCGAGTCCGCTGCCGCCCGGCTGGGTGGAACTGGGAGTCATGATTCCCACACTGACCGATTCCGCATTAAAACCCCGCACGCCGGGAATTTCCACGCTTGTCACGCTTGGTTTTGCCATCGTTTCCTCCTGATTATTGCCGATGCGCCAGCATCACCCACACCGGTAAATTCGACTTTCTCACCTCTACGCGAAATTTGCCGCTGAAATCCGATTGCGCGTCGCCGAGGGTCTGGTCCACTTGGGCGTCCGGAATCTGAAGCCGAAGGCTGTTGGCCTTCACCGTCATCAACATTTCGTGCCACAGGCTCATATCGAGCCGGACGGGGGTGTTCAACTTTTCCGACCGTTTCCTCGCCACTTCCCACACTTTCAGCGATTTGCCACTCAACTCGAATTCCCAATAATTCTTGTCATCGCGATAGCCGACCTGCCAGCGCAAGCCGCGATCGTCCTGGCTCCAGGCCTTGAACTCGATCTGACCGCTGTTGAACGCCTGAGCGTAGGCCATGCTCGATTTGATCAGGCAGCTATTCTTATCCGGCGTGCCTCCCGGCCAGTTTGCGCAGACATTGACCGGCGCCGCTTTCACTTCGGAAGTTTTCACGCGCGCGGTGAGATGAACAGGAACGGTTACGCTGCGCCCGCCCTGCACCGAAACCGGCCCAGCGGTCACCTCGTTATAACCGTCCGCCTGCGCGCGGAAAACATATTCGCCTTCGGGAAATACTTTGGACCCTCCCTCGAAGGGTTCCCACTTCGCTTCGCCCGCGCGCGACCAGAAGACCACCGCGTTGGCCGGATCCCTTTGCAGCACCACCGTCCCGGCCGCGCGGGTGAGCGGCAACGGCAGCGTTTCGTTGGCGCCGTCGCCCAGATCGCGATCGGCCTCGCCATCGCGGTAGCCATTCAGCCGCGCAATCACCTGATAGTGGCCGGGCGCCAGGCTCTGGAAGGCGAACTTACCTGAATCGTCAGCGTCGCCCTGCGCGGCGCCGTTCAGGAAAATGTGGGCGTGCGGAGCAGTGGCCACCAGCATATGAGCGGGCGTGATCAATTTCTTGAAATCCATCGCCAGCGTCTGCTCCGCGTTCTTTTTGATGCTCGCCTGCATGGTGGTTTTTTCGTATCCCTGGCGGGGCGAGGCTTCAATGGTGTAATTGCCCGCGCGTAACTGGGAAGGTCCCCACTGGCCGCTGACGCCAGTGGCGCGCCGGATCTCCCGGCCGGTGGAAGAACGAACCGTGATGTCGACGGGAACGGGCACGTTCAGCTTCACCACCAGGCTTCCCAGATTCGGATCGGCATCCAGTTGCACCAGCAATCCGCGGGTGACGTCAAAGTGAATGTCGCGGCTCTTGGCCTCGGTACCCTCCATCCACTCCAGCTTGTGATCGGAACCGCTCAAATTCTCCGGCAGCGCGACGCCGTCCGGACCGATCGTTCCGACGCTGGTTCCGTCGATTTTAAGGTCCCCCAAACGGCGGCTGCTGTAAATCGTCCCCTTACCGTCGGAGGTGCTGACCAGAAACGCCAGAATGTCGTGTCCTTTTTCGATCTTGACGGCCGCCGGCTGTCCTGGCGCCGCGGTGAAGGAAAAAGAAAGAACGCCGGTCTGGCCGGTGTAGGCGTCAATTTTGTGCTCGTCTCCGCCGATGGGAAATTCCTTGTTGTAGACCGATTCCATGTCCTCCTGCGGCCCGCCGTCGATGTCGATCTTGCCGGACCCCAGCACCGTCAGAGGCTCGGTCTGCGGCGCGGCCGGAGCAGGTATGGGCGTCGGTTGCGGGACCGGCGTGGCGATCTGGACGGGCCGGGGCGTCTTCTTGTGTAACGCGAAAGGCAGGATGGCCCCGACCACCAAAATCGCAGCCACGCCGCCGCCGATGACCCACGCCGGAGGGCGCGACAGAGGCTTTCCGCTGGCTGGAAGCTTCTTCGCCGGAGGCGCCGGCGGCGGAGTCCCGGCTCCGGTCGATTGCGTCGGCGAACTCTTGGTCTGTAAACGCTTGCGAGCTCCGGCCGCAAGATTCTGGAACTCGTCATCATCCTGGTAGCGGGTGACGATTGTCTCCAGCCGCCGCGCGTACTCCTGGGCCGCGCGTTCGTCGCTGACGCCCTCTGAATCCCGCTCGATCCGGCGCGCTTCACTGAGGTGCTGGCGGCGTTCGTCCTGCCAGTCCCTGGTCAGATTCGCGTGCAGCTGAGTGAGCCGGGAATCGTCCGGAAACTGGTTCAGGGCTTCGCTCACTTCCTTCAGCGCGCCGCGCAGGTCGTTTTCGTTCTGGAGCTGCCGTGCGTGGGACAGGCAGCCCTCGATCCACTCGGTGCGCCGCTGATCGGCGATCAGGCCCAGCAGACCTTTGGCCAGCGCGTGATTGGGTTCAATCTCCAGCGCCTCTTTTAACAGCGTTTCCGCCGCCGCCGGCTCCTTTTCATGGGCGTTCTGCGCGCGCCTCACCAGCGTTTCGATCAACGTCGAGCGCACCGCCGGATTGCGGTCATCGAGTTCCATGGCGCGCCGCAGCAGAGCGGTCGCTTCCTCCCACCGCTGCTCCTGGTAAGCTTCGCGTCCGGACTCGAACAATTTGTTGGATTCTTCCCATCGGGCCAGGCCGCGTTCGGCGCGTTTGACCAGCTCGGTCAATTCCGCGTCTTCCGGGAAATCGTCGGTCGCGTTCTTGAGCGCTTCGTTCGCTTCCTTAAACTCGTTTCGCTCCAGATTCCGCTCGATCTGCTCCACCCAGCGGCGCTTGCGGTCCTGCCGTTCCTGCTGGGCGCGGCGCTTGCGCAGCCGCTCCAGCTCCAGCGTAATGCCGGGGTAAGTGTGGTGAATCGTGTCGAGCGTCTCCCATTGCGTGATCGCTTCGGCGAACTGGCTGCGTTCTTCGAATGCGCGGGCCTTGCTGACAATCGACTCCACCAGGCCCAGCTTGTGCTCGGCGAGCTGCAAAGCGTGCTGAAAATGCGGTTCGCCCGGAAACTCCCGGTTCGCCTCCGCCAGCAGGCTGACCCGCCGCGCCAGATCCGGTTCATCGTCGACCTCGCGGTCCAGCTCCGCGATACGCGCCGAAAGCGCCTTGCGCCGCTGCTCCTCGACTTCCAGACGCAGCGCGAGAAAGGCGTCGTTTTTCGGATGTTTGAGGAGCTGTTCATCGCAGATCGCCCGCGCGGCCGCGTGATTCCGGTTGGACAGGTGGGTGCGCGCTTCCTGATAAGCCGCCTTCAGCGATTCACTCTCGCTGCGCACCCGGTTATAGAAACTGTGATAAGACGTCGTCCGGCTCGCGTCCATCAATTCGGGCGCCTGCTTGTCGAGCTCGAGAACCCGTCCAGCCTTGCTGAGAGCCTGGCTGATTTCACCGTTCTGCGCATGCGCCACGGCCGCACGATAGAGGGTTTCCTTTTCCTGGCGCAGGTGAATATAATCCTGTTCGCGCCGGTCGGCTTCGGCGAGCATCTGGAGCGCGCGCGGCTCGCGCGGACGCAGTTGCAGAACCCGCTGCAAGGCTTCGCGCGCGTGCGAGTAGGAGAAATTATCCAGATGCTGATGGCTCACCCGCAGCCACTCTTCGATATCCGCTTCGGTGCGGCTGTTGTCGATGCGGCTCTTCAGCGCCAGCGCCTCGGTGTGGTGCGGGTTGAGCTGTAGGATCTCATGAATTTTTTGCAGCGCCAGCGGGTATTCCTGGTGCTGCTCGCGAACCCGCGCGCTTTCGAGCAGCTGCCCGATTTCCCGGTCCGTCTGCCCGCGCGTCACGTGTCCCTTGAGCGCCCCGATCTCGGAGTCGAAGTGGCCCTCGGCTTCGAGTTCCCCCAGGATCTCCGAGGCCAGCGCCAGATCGCCCCGGGTGTAAGCATCCTGGGCGCGCTGCAAGCGGGCCTGAATCTTGGCCGGGTTCAGACTCTCGATCGGTTCGTTGCGCAGCGCTTTTTGCAGCGTCTCGGCGAATTCCCGCGCGGTGGCGAAGCGATGCCAGGGCTGCTTGGCCATCCCTTTCTGGATCACCTTGCTGATCATCGTGCTGACCGCGGGGTTGATTTCGGAAACCGGGGGCGGCGTCCATCTCAGGATGCACTCCACCACCTCTTCTTCGGTGGCCCGCTCGAAGGGCCGTTTTCTCGCCAGCGTCTCGTAACACACCACGGCCAGTGAAAAAATGTCGGAAACGGCGGTCACCGGCTTATTTTCGAGCTGCTCCGGCGACATGTACAGGATGGTGCCTTTGCGGCCCAGCGTTTTGGTCTTGTCGAGGCGCCCGGCGACGCCGAAATCGATAATTTTCACCGAATCGTCGGGCATGACAAAGATGTTGCTGGGCTTCAGGTCGCGGTGCACGATGCCGCGGTCGTGCGCGGCCTGCAATCCGCGGGAGGTTTGCGTAATGATATCGACGGAGCGTTCCACCGTGAGACGCTGGCTCCCGGTCTTAATCAGCTCATCAAGCGTCGCGCCGGGCAGCAGCGGCATCACCAGGTACGGCCGGCTCTCGCCATCGATCTCCAACTCGCCGACGTCAAAAACCTCGACAATGTTGGGATGCGTCAGCGAGGCCAAGTCCTGCCACTCCCGTTGAAACATCTTGATCGCTCGCGGATCCGACAAGTCGTAAATCGTTTTGAGCGCGACCAGGCGGTTCATCATTTTGTCCTGGGCGCGATAGACCACGCCCATTCCGCCCCTGGCAATAACGTCCTTGATTTCGTAGCGGGCTTTCGCTTTCATGGAATTGCTTTCTGTATGATAAATCGAGATTGCGCCATTGCAAGGGGCTTCAAATTGTTGTGCGATTTGGAGTCCATCCGTATCGGGCCCGGCGCGGGCGGCCGAAAGTCGAGCGTAAGTCGTAGGTGGTTAAAGACTTAGGGGCAATTTAGACGGTCCTCACCCGCTCCGGACGGCAGATCACAAAATCCAATTTTCCGGACCGGTTCCCGCATTTTTCGTCTTTCCCTCGTCGCAGCCCGAAGCGCCGGAGGGTAAATCGAGTCTATAAAACGATTCAATCCAGCTCTCGCTACTGCGACTGCACCATCTCCCGGAACCGGCCCGGCGTCAGGCCGACCTGATGCCGGAACGTCGCGCAAAAATGGCTCTGATCGGAAAATCCGCAGGCGATGGCGACGTCCGCCAGTGAATCCTGCGTCGTCGAGACCAGCCGGCAGGCGTGCTCCACACGTCTGCGCCGCAATAATTCGCCGACCGTGGTCGAAAAATATCGCCGGAACTCGCGCGCCAGGTGAACGCGGTGAACGCCGGCCACGCGCGCGATCTCGGCCAGGCTGACGTTGCGCAGGAAATTCGCTTCGACATAATCGTGGGCCATGCGCAGCCAGCGCGGCACCGCAGCACGGCCGGAAGCGTCCGAATGCCGCGCGCCATCGGCCAGAATTTCCAGCAGAAGTCCTTCGAGCGAGATGAGCGAAAGCGGATCGTCCTTTGAAAACTCCGTATACAGACGCTGCAACAGCCACGTCGAGGCGACGCTGCGGATCGGACTGGGACGGTCCAGCATTTTGGTGTGCCGGGTGACGCGCTCGAGCGTGTCGTTTTCGATCTCGATCACCAGGCACCGCGCGCCGTTTTCGAAAACGTTCGAGTGTCCCAGACCGCGCGGCAAAAAGCGCAAAACGCCGGGTTCGCAAACCGCGCTTCGCCCGGCCGCGTAGGTCTCTGTGTAAGCGCCGTCGAGTCCGTAGATCAGCAGCGCGGAATCGTGACAATGCCGGCTGAGCGTGACTCCGGCGGAATATTCTTTTTCGGTGACTCGAAACCCGGAGACTTTTTTCGCGTTCGGGTACGCGGTTCCGTTGTTCAGGGGACGCATCGCAGGCGAACTCATGATTCAAAACTAAAGGGATCGCGGGAGTGAGTGGTGCCGAAGTTATGAAAGCTCTGCAAAAACTGAAGGGGCGGCGCGCGGCGGCCCGTAAAGATGATTCTTTGCACCGCTTTTACAATTCGGGAACATCTTGCCGGGCTGGTATCCGCTCAAATCAGAGACAGTATGATGCCCGGAGGGGTTCGCTCGCTGCTGCAGGCGTTACGCTTCGATGGTTCGCCGCGCGCGATTCCGCATCTGGATCAAGCGACTCTCGCTTTTGCCGATCGCACCCAGCTCACCCCGCTGCTCACGCGTTTCGATCTGCCGCAGTGGGCACGCGCCCATGCCGACGCGGTGCTGGCGCGAAACGCCATTCGAGTGGAGCGGGTCGCGGCCGCGTACGCGGAGATCGCCAACGCGTTCGAGCACGTTGTTCTGAAGGGATTCACGCACATCCCGGAGTTCGTCGACGATCCCCGTCTGCGCACGCAGTACGACTTGGATCTGTTCGTCCCACCGCAGCACCGGGAGGCAGCATGGCGCACGCTGCTATCCCTCGGTTATGAGCCGGTTCGCGGCATGGAACGGCTGGCGATGGATCACCTGCCGACCATGATTCGCAAAACCGGCTGGCAGTGGCGCGGAGACTATTTTGATGCGGAGATCCCCCTCGCCGTCGAGGTTCATTTCCAGTTCTGGGATGCCGCGACGGAGCGGGTGAATCCGCGGGGCCTCGAGGAGTTGTGGCTGCGCCGCCGCGGCTCGCGTCTCGATCCGGTCGACCGGCTGGGCTACGCTGCCCTGCACCTGACGCGTCACCTGCTGCGCGGAAATGTCCGGATCTTTCACGTTTGGGAACTCGCTCGCTTTCTGAATACGCACCGCGATGGCGAATTCTGGCGAACCTGGAGGCGGCAGCATCCGAAATCCTTGCGGCGGCTCGAAGCGATTGCGTTTCTCCTCGCAGTTCAATGGTTCGCGTGTGAAGTTCCAGCGGAGGCGCGATGCGAAATGGAGGCGCTGCCGGAGTCCGTCAAGCGATGGTTCGCTCTCTACGGCTGGTCGCCGGTCGAGGCCATGTTCCGGCCGAACAAACACGAACTGCTGTTGCACCTGAGCCTCGCCGGCGAACTCGAGGACCGTCTTCGCATCCTCTGCCGCCGCCTGTTGCCCGGCCGTTTGCCGGCGCCGGTCGATGCGATTCATCTTCCGCCGGAGCAGATGACGATTTTCCGGAAAATTCAGGAGCGCCTGCGCTACCTGGGTTATCTCACCTCGCGCTTCGCGCACCACGCGCGGCTTCTGGCGCCCACGCTATGGTCGACTCTGCGCTGGTGCCTGCGGAGCTCGCGATAATTCGCGTCACCTGCTCCCGCCATTTTTCGATGGTGAAGCAGCGCTCCCATTTTTCGCGCCCGCGCTGGGCCACTTGAGCCAGGTCCCATCGCGTCACTTCGATGATTTTTCGGGCCAGCGCCTCCGGCTCGCATTCCGGAACCAGAAAGCCGTTTACCGAATCTTCGACGATCTCGGGAATACCGCCAGTCGCATAGGCCACCACCGGCACGCCGGCCGAAAACGCTTCCAGGATCACGCGAGTAGTCGCCTCCGCGGCACTCGATGGCGCCACCAGCAGGTCAAGTTCGCCCAGCACCGCGGCGATATCGCCGCGCCAGCCCGAAAACTCCACCGGCAGGCCTTCCGCCAATCGCCGCACTTCCTTCGAGTAATCGGGAGGGCAGAACATCGGCTCACCGCAAACCACAAAAACGGCCTGAGGGATTTGCGCCGCGATCCGCCGCGCCGCGCGCAGAAAATCGGTCTGTCCTTTCATGGGCGCGATGCGGCCGACGATCCCGATTCTCCAGCGGCGCTGGCCGCCGAAATTTCTCCGGGTGAATGGAACCGGGTTTACGCCGTTGTAGACCACGTGCAGCCGATCCGGCGCGATGCACTCGCGAAATTGATTTGCCACGTGCCAGGAGTTCGCGATGAGCGTGGCGTGCGCCTGCCGGATGGTCCATCGGGCGATCATTTTCGCGGAATTTTCGAGCAGGAAATGATGCGCGTGAAAGATCACCGGCCGCTCGGAGGCTCCGCGCGCGGCGGCCAGTAGCGGACGTGGTCCGTTCACGTAGATCAGATCGGCTGGCTGGCGCTCGATCCATCGAGCGAGGCGCGGCGTCTCGATGGCGAAGCGCGCTACGTCGCGAGCGGATTTTCTGCCGATGCCGTAGCCGCCCAGTGGAATCGGCGATGCGTCCGCTCCCGCCGCGCGCGCCAGATCGAGCAAAGGACCGGACGCCGGCGCAGCCACGGTGGCCAACCAGCCGCGCCCGGCGATCACGGGAAGCAGATCGAGCAGGCACTGCTGAGCACCGCCGAGCGCGCCGAATTGCTCCAGAAAAAGAATTCTCATCCCCGCGCCGCCATTGCCAGCGCCCAGAAATACAGCGGGAGAAGGCGCCAGAAGGTGAGCACGTCGGCGGACAGCATTTGCACCGTCTCGCCCGCCCAAAAACAGAAAATGGCTGCGCCGTAAAACGATTTTTCGCGATCGATAGAGCGCGCGGCGCGATAACCCGCGCGCAGGATCGCGAAATTCATCGCCAGCAACAATGCGAGCCCTACGATTCCCGTTTCGACGAGCATGCTCAGGTACATGTTGTCGGCCACCACGCGTTCTCCGATGAAATCCGAGTAAGGCAGCGTCTTATAACCGACGCCGAAAATCGCGTACCAGGGATTGGCCGCCAGAAATCGCAGCAGCGTGGCCCAGGATTCCAGGCGTCCGCCGAAAATGCGGTCCGGGTAAGAAAAAAGACTGGTCGCCGAAAACCAGAGCCGCGTCCAGTACGCAGCGGCATGACCGGAAATCATCGCGAAAATCAGGGCGGCGCAGCCGATGACCGCAGCACCCGCCCACGCCAGACCTCGCCGGCGGAATCGCGCGCGTTCCAGAAACGCGAGGGTCCCCAGGGCCACCAGCGCGTTCAAGCCCGATGCGCGCGAATACGACAAAATCAGCGCGGCGGCGAACACGCACATGCCGCCCAGCAGCACCAGACGTTTTCCCACACCTCGCAGCAACGCGACCGCAGTCATCACCACGCCGAAGGCGCAAAAATTCCCGAGCGCTCCGGCTTCGTAGAACAATCCTTGGGCGCGGCGATAGACGCCGGAATCCAGCCAGACGAACTGATTCCCGAATCCAGCCGGCGCCGGAAACGGACGGAAGAAATCGAGACAAGCGAACGCGGCCGACGCGAAAGCCGCGGCGTAGAGCGACGCGGGAGAAAGGCTGCCCGCGCGGCCCGGTCCCGCGGACACGTAGAAGAAAACGTACACGGAAATCGCCGACAACCCGGCTCGCGCCAGGCTTTCCGCGCCGATCTCCGCGCCCGAATAAATCGCCGCCAGAGCCGCGCTGAACAGCAACATCACCGAGAAGGCCGCGAGCACGCTGGTTAGAAAAGTCCGCGGAAAATTCCATTCGCGGATGCGAAGGACGCCGACCAGGGCGCCGAGCACGGCGACCATCACCGCCGCGTGCGGACCCGAGTTTCCGGGCGCCACGGGAAACGGCGGCGTGAGCAACGCCGCGGCGAAAAATGCAACCAGCCACGCGTTCGGCGCCAGCAGAATCCAACGGAAAAAAGGAACAAGAAGCACGGCCCCGGCGAGCAGCCAGCGCAGCGCTCCGTCGCTGAGCGCGATCGCCGTCGCGTAGAAGGCGAGCAGCAGTGCGGCTGCATTCAGGCGGACGTCAGCGATCCGATGGACGGAGATCAAACCTCACCCCGAGATACACGATCGAGCAGAGCAAACCCGCGGCAAACGCGATCGCCACGTTCAGCGGCACATCCGGCCAGCTGGGCCGGTCCGGTGCGACGCCGGAATCGAACAACCGCAGCCGCTCGCTTCTGGCGCCGGACTGTGCGCGCAGCTCGCGCACACGCTGCGCGGCCGCATTGAAAGAAGCCTGCGCCACATCCCTGCGCTGCTGAATCTGTTCCGCCGCCGCGTTCCGCCCGGCCAGTTTTTGCGATTCTTCGCGGATTCTCCGCTCGAGCCGCGCATCGTCAGTCTCCAGACTGCGCACGCGAGCCGCGCTCTTCGCATCGCCGCTTTCGGCCGCATCGGCGCGTGCCGTGATCAGATCGCTTTGGAGCAGAGTGCGCGCTTCAATGGAGGTTTCGATCGCAGCCGACAGCGGCTGCTCCGGCTGACGCGCGTTAAATTCGCCCCAAACCATCTGCTCGCGCTGGAGCCGCGCCTGCGCGTCGCCGAAATCCTTTTGCGCCGCCTCGAGCAGATCCTGGTCGGCGTTCTCGATCCCGGCGCGGCTCGCAATCACGGTTTGTTCGGCGACAAATTGCGCGAACGCCTGCGCCAGCTTCGCGTCGGGCAAGGTGACCGCGATATTCAGAACCCTGGTATCCCGGATCTGGGCGACGCGCAGGATTCGCCGCTTCATCCGCTCGAGTGATTCCGATCCGCTTTCGCGCAAATGAAACTGTTCAACGGCGCGGAGAAAAAGCGGATCGCTCGACGCCAGCAGCTCGTAGGCGCGAAGCGATTCGATGTAGGCCGGATTGACGGCAACGGCCATGCGAGGATCTGCGCCGGCTGGCGTGTCGATGAACACGCTCGCCACGGCCGTGTACTCTTTCGGAAGCAGCAGGCTTCCGATCAGCGCCAGCAGGGCCGCACCGGCCGAAACACCGAAAATAAATCGGAAGCGCAGCCGCAGAAACCGCAGCAGTTCACGGGCGTTAAGGGAATCGGCGGCAGCGAATACCGCGAGGCCGGGTTCGCGCACGCGTTCCACTCCACGGATTATAGGGTTCGGGCGGAGTTTTTCGATAGCCGAATCGGAACGGTGTTGCGAAATCATTAACGCGCAACATTTCTGCTAGAGACGCAAAATCCATCTGGTTTAGCGTGGGCTCGTGGGGATTGTGCTGCCGCTGCTGGTCGCGATGGTTCCGCTGCTGATTCTGCCGCGCTGGTCGTTTTACTTCGACGTGGTTCCGCGAATCGTGGTTCTGCTGGCGGGCGCGGCGGTCGCGATGGTCTGGACCGGCGCCTGGCATGTTCCGTTAACGCGCCGCGCGAGACGATTTCTTGAGCTCGCGACCTGGCAGGCCGCAGCGATTCTCGCCGGCACGATTTTTTCGACGCATCGCGAGCTCTCATTTTTCGGCAGCGCGTGGCGAAAGGAAGGGCTGCCGGTTCCGATGGCGATCGTAATCATCGCCGCCGCGACCTTCACATCCATCTCCGCGGACCGGAGCAGACTTCACACCTTTTTGCGAATCACGGTGCTCGCTTCATTGCCCGTCGCGCTTTATGGAATCGCGCAATATTTCGGGATTGACCCTTGGATGGCCGCAGGCGGATATCACTTCGGTGACGGGGCGTTCACCATTGTTCGCCCGCCGTCAACGCTGGGCCACGCCGCGTACTTCGCAACGTTTTTGTTATACGCCGTTTTCGCCGCGATTGCGCTGGCGGTTATGGAAACCGGGCCATGGAAAATGGCTGCAATCGCCGTCGCCGCGACCGCCGGATTGGCGATCGTGCTCAGCGGCACTCGAGCTGCGCTGCTGGGCGCCATCGCCGGAGCTGTGTTCGTCGTCGCGCGGGAGGGTCTGCCGGCGAAGCAGGTGCGGACCGCCGCGGCGGGTGCGATGGTCGCGCTGGCGCTGGTGGCGGCGTTTTACATTTCTCCTGCCGGCGAACGTCTTCGCGCCCGCGCGCACTGGGCGCAGGACGACCGTCTGGGCGGCGCACGGTTGCGGTTATGGCGCGACACGCTGCGAATGGCCGGCTCGCGCTGGATGGCCGGTTATGGTCCGGAAACGTTCGCCGTTGAATTTCCCAAACGCGAATCGCTCGAATTAGCGCGTGCGTATCCCGATTTTTATCATGAGTCGCCGCACAATATTTTTCTGGACGCGCTGATCTCGAACGGCGTCCTGGGATTCGCCAGCCTGTTGGCGTGGACCGTATTTGGCCTGGCTCTCGCGCGGGGGCCAATCGGCGGAGCTTTCGTCGCCATGTTGGTCAGCCAGCAATTCACGTCGTTCACGGCGGCAACGGAACTGTATTTCTTTATCACTCTGGCGCTTCTGGCATCGGAATCCGCGGGCTTTACCGTTTCGAGAGCGCTGCGAACGGTTTTCCGCTACGCTTTGGCTGCGCCGTTCGCCTGCTTTGCCGTTTATCTCGCCATTGGCGACGCGACGCTCGCCTCCGCGCGGCGGGCGCTTGATCGAAACGACCTCGTGACCGCCGGGCAATTCGTCAGCCGTGCCCGAGTTTGGCACGCCAGCGCCGATATCTACTTTTCGCGCCGGTTCCTCAGTGCCGGAACGGCGGATCCGGCATCGCGCCTGCGGGCGTGGCAATTCGCGTTCGAAGCAGCGCGCACCGCGCCCGAAACCGCCGACGATCCCATGAACGCATTCGTAAACCTGGCTTCGTTTTACGCCGGCGAAGGCGATGCGGTGAAGGTGGATCATTGTTTGCGATCCGCGATCGCCGTTGCGCCGAACTGGTTCAAGCCGCACTGGCTGCTGGCGCAGGTTTTGGCGCTGGAGGGCCGCAAGATCGAAGCGGAAGACGAAGCGCGCGCAGCGGCCGCGCGTAACGGCAAACAGGCCGAAACGGGTCAAATTGTCGAGCGATCGCCGGGCCGCTAAATCCGTGCCAATCGGGTGCCGTTTCCTCTATCCAGATGCGGCGGCGCGCGCCTATCATCGGCTCATGATCCGCTTTCTTACATGGTTTGCCGGACTGCTGGTCCTTGCGCCGGCTTCGCGGGCGCAGGCGCCTTCGGTCGCCGCCGGAGGCGTGCTGAACGACGCCAGCTACGCCAAAGATACCAGTGGGCTGGGATCTCCGGTAGCGCCCGGGTCGCTGGTCGCAATTTTTGGAAGCTTCAATGGAGCCGTGCTCGCCAGCGCCGATTCCGTTCCGTTTTCGGCTTCTCTCGGAAACGTAAGTGTGACGTTCAATGGCATTCCGGCTCCGCTGGAACTGGTTTCTCCGGCCGGCGCGTTTCCGTTCGTCACCGCGCAGGTGCCGTTCGAGGCTTTGCCGGCGGGCCAGACCTCTGCCACCGTCAACGTCGTGGTGACGGTGAATAACGTCGCGTCCGCTCCCGAACAGACCACTATCGTTCCTGCCGCTCCAGGCGTGTTCACCATTCCGCCCAACGGAGAATCGAACGGCATTTTTGTCTTTGTCGACCCGGCGGATGGCATCGCCAAAATTGCCGCGCCCGCGTCGGCCTCGATCGGATATCCGACCGCACCCGTTCCGCGCGGAACCGCCGGATTTTTCTATGCGACCGGCCTCGGCGCGATGACGCCGCCGGTGGCCGATGGAGATGGTGGATTGGGGGGAAATCCTCCGGTCACCCATAACGCGAACGCGACCCCCATCGTTCTGGTCGGCGGAATCACGGCGGAAGTCCAATTCGCGGGCCAGGCGCCTGGGTATCCGGGAGTTTCTCAAATCAATATTGTGATTCCGCAGAATGCTCCCACCGGCGACGCGGTTTCCTTGCAGATCCAGACGGCGGACGGGTCCATCACCAGCACGGCCGCGGCGACCATCGCCGTTCAGTGAGTTGGTTTCCTTCTTCGCAGTGCGCGGGTTTTCAAAATTCGCGCACTGCGCCTTTTCTTCGGCTCTGTTGCCGAGTTGTGAAAGAGTTGTAAATTCGGCTCCAAATCAGGCCCACGCCGCGCCAACTGAGCTAAAATCGCAACGAGTGCAAACCATTCTGGTCATCGACGACGATGAAAACCTTCGCGAAACCATTGCCATTCTGCTGGAACGCGAAGGTTTTGAGGTGCTGCAAGCGGCCAATGGACGCAGCGGGCTCGATTGCGCCTTAACCGCGCGGCCGCATCTGATCATCGCCGATCTGCGTCTGCCGGACATCAGCGGAATCGAGATTTGTAAGCGGCTGTGCCTGGCCGGAGACGGACCGCCGATTATCGTCTTGAGCGCGGCGGGCGAGGAAGTCGATAAGGTTTTGCTGCTGGAGATCGGCGCGGACGATTACGTGGTGAAGCCATTCGGCTCGCGCGAGCTGCTGGCGAGAATCCGCGCGGTGTTGCGCCGCATGGGGCCGGAATCCGAGCGCGTGCTGGGATTTGACGATGTGCAGGTGAATCTGGAGCGCCGCGTGGTGACCAGGAAGGGTCAGGAGGTGCGATTCACGCCGGCCGAATACAATCTGCTGACGTTCTTCCTGCACAATCCAGACCGGCCGCTGTCGCGCGATCTGATTCTCAATTCCGTTTGGGGCTACGAATCCTTTCCCAATACCCGAACCGTGGACGCTCACGTGGTCCGGCTGCGACAGAAGCTGGAGGCCGATCCCAACTGCCCGCGTCATTTCATGACGCTGCACAAAGTCGGTTACCGATTCCTGCCATGACGGCGCGCCGGCTGGTGGTGGTGGTGGAAGATAGCGGCGATTGCGCGGAAACCTTGCAAATCGCCTTTGAAGCGCTGCCCGATGTGGAGGTTCGCGTGTGTTCGACCGCGCGCGGCCTGTGGCCGATCCTGGAAGGCGATTCCACGCGCCTGGCCGCGGTGGTGACCGACCTTCACCTCAGCGAAAGCGACGGCTTCGAGCTGATTCGCAGCCTGCGCGCCGACGCGCGTTTCGCGCACGTGCCGATTGTGTTGATCAGCGGCGACAGCGATCCGCGAATTTCCGAAATCGCTCTCTCCAACGGAGCGAGCGCTTATTTTCCCAAACCCTATTCACCCTCCGCGGTGCGAAAAAAGCTGGAGGAATTGCTGTGCTAGATAGATTTTGGCGAACCGGCGCTCTGCTGGCCGTCGCAGCAACGATCGCTACGGGGCAGACCCAGATCGACGCCGCGAGCGCCCAGAAAATTCTCGACCGTCTGGACCGGCTGGAAACGGAAAACAAGCAGCTCTTACAGGAAATCGTGGACCTGAGAAAAGAGCTGGAATCGGCGCGCGCGGCGCCCGCCACGTCACCGGCCGAGCCGGCGCCTCCGCAGCCGCCGCAGGCGCAAATCGAGGAGCGGCTTCAGGTGCAGGAGACGCGCACCGCGGAGCTCGATCAGAAAAAAGTGGAATCATCGCAAAAAATGCCCCTGCAAGTGACCGGAATGCTGCTGTTTAACGCGTTCGACAACGGAACCTATTCGGGAAGTTCGTTGCCCGATCCGGTGACGGCGAGCACCACGCCGGGAGACCGCTACGCCGGGGCGACGTTTCGCCAGACGGTTCTTGGCCTGACATATTCGGGTCCGCAACTGCCGCTGGGGGGAACGGTCTCCGGATCGGTGTACATGGATTTTTTCGGCGGCGCGCCGGCGCCGGGGGGCAACTTTTTCCGCCTGCGCCTGGCGACCGTCAATTTGAATTGGAAAAACACCACCATCACCGTCGGGCAGGATAAGCCGATCATTTCGCCGCGCGAGCCAGTCTCGCTCGCCGAAGTCGGCGTTTCGCCGTTGACCGGGGCGGGAAATCTGTGGCAATGGGAACCGCAGGTGCGGGTCGAACAGCGCTTCCATTTGACGGATCAGACGCAGATTGTGGCGCAAGGCGGAGTTTACATGTCCGATGAAGGCGCGAACGTAATTCAAACGCAATATGCGGGCACGCTGGAGCAATGGCGGCCGGCTTATCAAGGCCGCGTCGAATTCGCCTATACGCCAGGAACGATGCGCTTCGAGATTGCGCCGGGATACTCCGCGAGCACGACGCACGTGATCGGCCAGCCGGTGGATTCGCGTGTGGCCTCGTTAGATTGGCTGGTGCGGCCGTCGAAATGGTGGGATTTCACGGGCGAGTGGTTCGGCGGCAGAAACTTCGCGGGCCTCGGCAGCCTGCGCCAGGGATTCACCATTTTATCCCCCGGCGAAGTGATTCCAGTCCATGGATATGGCGCGTGGGGACAGATCACGCTGAACGCGACGCCGCGCTGGTCGTTTCACTTTTTCGGAGGAGAAGAGGACGATCGCGCGCGGGATCTCGCTGGAAACGCGATTTCGCGTAACTTGATCTACGGGGCGAACACGATTTACAAACTGGCTCCGAATGTTCTAACCGCGTTTGAGATTTCGCAGGTGCGAACGGCTTATCTGATTTACGGTCTGCGTCAGAATAATCATTATGATCTCGCGTTGGCTTATTTGTTTTAGCCTGTCGCTGGCGGGAACAGCGGCGGCCGCGACCATATCCGGAAAAATCGTGCTGCGCGATTCGCGCGTCGACAACGTGAAAAAGCGCGGCGACTACTCCGGCGTGGTGATTTCGCTGACGCCGGTGGACCGGACCTTCACGCCCGTTTCGGCCCGCCATTCCCGGATGCTGCAAAAGGACAAGACCTTTACGCCGCACGTTTTGCCGATTCTCGCCGGCTCCGTTGTCGATTTTCCGAACGCCGATCCGATTTTTCACAGCGCGTTTTCGAGTTATAGCGGACAGATTTTTGATGTCGGTCTTTACCCGCCGGGAGAGAATCGAGCGGTGCGTTTCATCCGGCCGGGAATCGTGCGGGTGTTTTGCAACATTCATCCCGCGATGAGCGCGGTGATCGTGGTGCTGACCACGCCCTACTTTGCCACTACGCAGAAGGACGGCAGCTTTCGCATTGCTGCGCCTGCCGGTGAATACGATCTGAACGTTTTTCACGAACGGGCCACCGACGCGACGCTCCATTCGCTGGCCCAGCGGATTACCGTGGAAAAGCCGGCGCTCGAGTTGAACGCGATGGTGATTTCCGAGTCGGGTTACGTGGCGGGACCGCACAAAAATAAATACGGCAAGGATTATCCGCCGGGAGCGGGCGATGACGCAGTTTATCCCGGCGCGCGAAAATGACGCCCCCGCGCCGATCGCTGCTGTGGAAAATCCTGCTGGCGACCACCCTGACCGTTACGGTGGTGCTGGCATTCACGGCATGGCTGTTGCGTGATCAGATGGTGAAGGCGTTGACGCGCGACCTCGAAGCGTCGCTGCGCGGCGGTTTCGCGGCTTACGATTCCTCCTGGAAATCGCGTGCCGATAATCTCCGCTCGGTCAGCATGGTATTAAGCACCATGTCCGATGTGCGCGCGGCCTTCCAGACCAACGACCGCGCAACCATCCGCGATACCGCCGGTGAGATCTGGTCCAAGATTTCGCGCTCCGGCGCGATTTTCCTGGTCACCGATCCGCAGGGCAAGGTGATCGCGTCGCTGGGCGGCAATCCGATCAAAGCCGGCGATCTCGATATTGTGCGCGCGGCTTCGCGCCGTTTCCCCGAGCAGGTGGAGGGTTTCTCAGTTGAGGATGGCGCTCTATATGACCTGGTGATCACGCCGGTGTATGTGCAGACGAACACGGTTCCCGGTTTGCTAAATGTGCTGGTGGCGGGATTTCTGGTCGATCAGTCGGTGGCCGAGGACTTGAAACAGAAAACGGGCGCCAGCGATTTTATTTTTCGCGCTCCCGGCGCGGCCGTCGTCTCCACCATGTCCCCGGAACAAACAACGGAGCTGTTGTCGCAGCCGCTGCGCGCCGGATTGCAGCGCTTCGAATCCCCGCTGGATGTCGAGGCGCTCAGCAACGCGCTCACCGACATCGATGGGCATCCCTGCGGCGACCTGCTGATCGTCCGCAGCTACGCGCCGGTGCAAAGCACGGTTAGCCGCTTCGAGCGGCGGCTTTTCTGGATGTGGGGAACCGCGATCGTGGTGGCCGGTTTGGTGAGTTACCTGATTGCGCGGCGAATTCTTCGTCCGGTGAAGGAACTGGATGAGGCCGCGGCGCGAATCGCCAGCCAGGATTATTCGGCGCGCGTGCCCGAATCGGGCAGCGATGAATTGGGACGGCTGGCGCGAACCTTCAATCAGATGAGCGCTTCGATCCAGGACGCGCGCGACGAACTGATCCGGCAGGAGCGCATCAATACCATCGCGCGGCTGGCGACCTCGATCGTTCACGACCTGCGCAATCCGCTGGCGGCGATTTATGGCGGCGCGGAAATGATGATCGACGGCGAGTTGAATGAGCGGCAGATGCGCCGCCTCGCACAGAACATTTATCGCTCTTCGCGCGTGATCAAGGATCTTCTTCAGGAGCTTTCCGATGTTTCGCGCGGGCGCATCCAGGCGGCCGAGGGTTGCAGTTTGAGCGAAGTGGTGGGCGCGGCGGTGGAGGCGCAGCGGCCTCTGGCCGAGCAGCAGAACGTGAAAATCGAGTTGAATATCGATCCCGCCATCGAGCTTCCTCTGGAACGCGCGCGCGTCGAACGGGTGTTCGTTAACCTGCTGAACAATGCGCTCGAAGCGATGCCGGACGGCGGCGCGATCACGCTGGGCGCGCAGTGCAAGGCGGATCAGGTGGTGGTGCGTGTTTCTGATACGGGACCCGGCATTCCGCCGGAAATTCGCGATCGTCTGTTCCAGCCGTTCGTTACGGCGGGAAAAAACGGGCTCGGGCTGGGACTGGCGTTGTCGCGGCAAACGGTTCTGGCTCATGGCGGCGAACTATGGGTAGAGAATGGGGCGCATCGCGGCGCGTGCTTCTGCGTGCGGCTTCCGCTGGCCGCTGAAGCACGCTGAGCTGTCTAGATTTTCGAGCGCAACAACTCCTCGGCCGCGAACGGATCTGAAAAAATCAGCCGCACAGCGGGTTTTTCGAGCAGCCGTTCGAGTGCGGCCCGCTGCTCGGATCGCAGGCACGAATCGCCCAGCAAGATCCATTCGCCGAGCAGGTTTCTTGCCTGATCGATGGCAACGGGTTCCATCGCAGGCTTGCCGATGGATGCGACGCGGTTCAGGAGAACGATGAGACCGGGCTGCGCCTGAAGCGCGATTCGCACGCCCAGATTGCGCGGATCTAACTCCAGATCGCGTTTGCCGTTCGGCCGGATGGAGGTGCGGTATCGCGTGAGTTCGGGGAAAATTCTTTTTGCGGAAGATCGAAAACGGATCGAAAAAGGGCGGCCGATGATGGCCGGCGGGATGGTTCGACGAACCAGGTGCGCCGCGTCTCCGGTCACAAACGACCATCCCCGTTTCGCGCACGCATAGGCGAGACAGGTTTTTCCCGCTCCGGAAGCGCCGCACAACAGCACCGCCGAATTTTCGAGCGCGACGCAGGCGGCATGAATCATCGTGAAGTGGCGGATGCCGAGAAGCGCGTAGGCGATCGGCTCCAGAAAATAGTATGCGAACCACGGCCCGCGGCGCGTGAGATCGGCGCTGACGCGGATCACGCCAACGCCGCCGTTCAGATCGGCGACGCCGGAGTTTTCCGGGCCTTGGGTGATGGTGATGGAGCGTGCCTCATACTCGATGGACGGAAGACGCGTCGCTGTACGGCCATCGAACACTTCGATGGTGAGTGGCACCGGCGCGGACTGCGCGAGTGGCGGAAACTCGTCCCACAAATTCGCCGCAACCGCGAGCACGTCCGCGGAGTTCGTGGAGATCTCCAACGCGTGGCCCATCGGGAACCAGACGCGTCTAATAGGGTGCTGAAAAAGGGGACAGACTGCTCTGTCCACGGCTATGGTCGCACGCGGCATGAATAACTTACGGGCGGGGACAGAGTAGTCCGTCCCCTTTCTTGAGCACCCTGCTAAGCAGCGCGGACGCAGTGTTTTCCGCCATCGCCCAGCACGCGCCTCAGCTTGCGTTTCGCGTTAACCAGATACGCTTTCGCGCCGCTCGGATTGGACAGCATCAACTCCCGCGTGATCGCGTCGAGCGTGATCTCCTGCCCGTAATGCAGCGCCATCACCCGTTTTTCGAGAGCGGTCAACGTTCGATCGATCACGCCCCACAGGCGTTCAGAACTCTGGGTGCGCTCGACCCCGGCGTGCACGTCGCCGGATTGGTCCACCAGTTCGAGCGGCAGCGAGTGGCTTCTTCCAAGCGGGTCGGAATCGAGCCGGCGCATGCTGTTTAAACAATGATTGCGGGCAATCGTGTACAGCCAGGTTGAGACTCGCGCGCTTCCGCGATACGTCTGGCGATAGCGATACGCGCGCAGAAAAATTTCCTGGGCGAGATCCAGGCTTCGTTCGGGGTTTCTGGTAATCCGGGAGCACCACGACGAAACCCGCGAATGATACCGGCGGAAAAACTCGCCGAATAATTCTTCAGCCCGTTGCGGCTGCGCGGCGGACCCTAACAAGATCATCAATCGCTGATCGTCAAGCGCCGCCAGATTTTCTTTCGCTTCGCGATTCCACATGCCTCATGGTAAGGAGCGGAGGCTGGTCCAGTTGTGTGGATTTGGTAAACACGTTGTGAATTTTGCGGCGGAATCGCGCTTCAAAGCGCTGCTCGGAAAAATGGGACGCGCGCGCCATCAGGAACGCGGGTTCGAAAGCGTGCGCGGCGGCTTCGAACCGGCAAATGGCGTCCTCGATCGATTCTTCATAAAGAATTCCGCACCCGTCCTGAACGATTTCGACGGCCCCGCCGCGCGCGAGCGCGATTACCGGCTTGCCGCTGGCGAGCGCTTCCACCATGGCGATCCCGAAATCCTCTTCGCCCGGGACGACCAGCGCGGTGGATTGCGCGTAGAGGTCGCGCAATTGCGCTTCGGGAACGCGGCCGCAAAATTCGATGTTGCGCGCGGCGAGCCGCTTCAGCGATTTGTATTCAGGGCCGAGGCCGACGATTTTCAATTTTCGTCCGGATCGGGCGAATGCGCGGACCGCGGCGTCCACGCGTTTGTAAGCGACCATCTCGGAAACAATCAGGTAGTAATCGCGCGGCGGTTCGCAGCGGAATGAGTCCACTGTCACCGGCGGATAAATCACCGAGGCTCGACGGCGCCATGTTTTCCAGATCCGGAGCTGAACATTCCTGCTGTTGGCGATGAAGGTATCGACGCGGGCCGCGCTCGAGTAGTCCCAAACGCGCAAATAGTTGGCGAACAGTGAATAAAACAGGCGCGCGACGGGGTGACTCTCTTGGCGATACTCGGCGGAAAGCTCCCATAAGTAGCGCATCGGCGTGTGGCAGTAACAGATATGCCGCGCTCGCGCGGACGTGATGACGCCCTTGGCGGGGCCGGATTCGCTGCTGATGACCAGATCGTAATCATGCAGGTCAAAATTCTCGAGCGCAATCGGCATCAGCGGCAGAAGCGAGCGGTAGAACCGGCGCAACGGGTTCAACGCGGAGACGTGAACTTTACGCGAACGAATGAACGGCGATACCGAATCCGGATCGTAGAACAACGTGAAGATATCGGCGCCGGGAAAAATCCGGCAGAGCGCTTCCAGCACTTTTTCGCCGCCGCGCCGTCCGACCAGCCAATAGTGAACCAGTGCCACTCGCATACCGTTTCAATACGCGCCCTCGCCGCGCAGCACGCGGGGGAGGGTCTTGATCAAAAGTGCCAGAAGAAGTCGCGGCGAGGCGCGGCGCACCAGCCACAGGTCCAGGCGCCGGCGCTGCGCGTAGCTTAGCCGGTTCCGCCCCATCACCTGCCACAAGCCCGTGAGTCCAGGACGAAGCGCGAGCACCTCCGCTGCGCAGTCTCGGTAATGAAGATTCAGTTCAGCGCGAGTGATCGGCCGAGGGCCGACAAACGACATTTTGCCGCAGATGATGTGCGCGAGCTGAGGAATTTCATCAAGCGAGTAGCGGCGGCACCAGGCGGCGAACTGGCCGGCGACGCGATCGTCGTTTTCGGTTTTGACGAAATGATCCATCTCCGGCAGATCCTCGATGGCGAACCGTGGACCGGAGCCGGTCCCGGTGCTCCACATGGTGCGAAATTTCAGAACGCGAAGCTCTTCTCCTTTCCATCCGACACGGCGATGCCGGACCAACGGCGACCGGCGCGAAAGGGACAAGATGATCAACCCGATGATCGTCGCGGCGGGCGCCAGCAGGACGGCGAGCATCGCGGCGAAAAACGGCTCGATTCTATAAAACAGCCGCAGCGAACCCGCCGGATCGCGCCGTTCGAGACCGAGCTCCACAGAATGGGCTACCAGATTTCCCACGTTTTCTTAGACCCGCGTCGATTGCATCGCGGAACACGGCTTGAAATTGTTCCGGTGGCGCCTGCGCAGGTGTCCTAACGAATAGGAGCTTCCGAATTCGTTGCGACGCACTCGTTCAAAAAAAATCGTTTTTTTCTTTCCCGCCTTTTCGAGCCAGGAAGCAACGGCGCCGCTGGGCATCCTCGCGGTGGCCACTCCGCTGCTTCGCGCCGGTTATGAAGTTCGGCTGATCGACTCGACGATTACGCCAAATTTTAAGAAAGCGGTTCTCGATGAGCTGGCCGACGCGTTGTGTCTGGCGGTTTCGCTGGTGACCGGTCCGATGATTCGTGAAACGGTGGAGATCGCGCGCGCGAGCAAACAACTTTATCCGGAAACGCCGGTGGTTCTCGGCGGATGGCATCCTTCGCTGCTGCCGGACCAGACGCTGGCGGCGGAATTCGTCGATATTGTCGTCAAAGGTCAAGGCGAAGACGCGCTGCTCGAAATCGTGCGGCGGATCGAAGCCGGCCAATCGATGCGCGGCCTCGAAGGAGTGGCATACAAAGAGGATGGCCGACTGATCTTCAATCCGCCGCGCGCGCTGCGGCCGATCGCCGACATGCCTCCGAAGGCCTATCATCTGGCCGATTTCGACGCTTATGAGCGCGTGTGCGGACGGCGCTGGGCCATGTACACGTCAAGCCTCGCCTGTCCGTACAATTGCGCCTATTGCACCAACGCCGGAGTTTACGGGCGCAAGTGGAACGCGCTTCCGGCCGGGCAGGTGACCGAAGAGACGACGGATCTGGTGCGCCGCTACCAGCTTCGGTTGCTGTGGGTGGTCGATGACAATTTTCTGGTCGACCTGGACCGCGCGCTGGCGATCGCCGAGGGAATCGTGCGGCGCGGAGTGAAATTCGATTGGAGCATTCAGGCCACCACCAACCTGGTCGCGCGGCTCACGGTGGATGAATTGAAGTTGCTGCGGCGCGCGGGATTGTCGCAAGTCGCGCAGGGGGCCGACAGCGGCTCGCCCACGGTGATGAAGTTGATGAACAAGAATTTTCAAAACCTCGATACCATTCACACCGCCGCCGCCAGGTTGACGGCTGCCGGAATCCGGCCGTCGTTCAACGTCATTTTTGCGTTTCCGGGCGAGGGCGAAAAAGAGCGGCGCGAAACCATCCGGTTCATCATGAACGTCTGCCGGCGATATCCGGGCGCCGAATTCTGGACCAATATTTTCACGCCTTATCCTGGCGCGCCGGTAATGGAACGCGCCTTCGAGCTCGGCATCGACGTGCCAAAAACCTTTGAAGGCTGGGCTGATTTTTTCCCGCGCTACACCACGCTGCCGTGGCTCAAAGGACGCGCGCATCGGCGCGTGCAAACGATGCGCGATTACCTGCGCGTGGCATTTCATCGCGTGCCGATCGGGGTGCGGCATAAAAATTCGCTCGAAAGGCTGGTGTACAGCATGATCGCGATGCCCGCGCGGTGGCGTCTGGACCACGATTTTTACGCGCTTCCATTGGAGCTGCACTTGAAGAACCGCGTGGACGCGTGGTTCACGCCGCTCAAGCCAAGCGTCGATGCGCATCGTTTGCAGGCGGAGCCGGTGACATGTTGAAGGCGAAGAAAGTTCTGCTGTTCCTGCCGCCGTATTCGGGGAAGCTGTTGGGTCCGCCGCTCGGATTGCTGAGTCTGGCGGGATCGCTGCGCGAAGCGGGTTACGAACCGCGCATCATCGATGGCGCGCTGCGTCGCGACTACCTGGATTTGATCCGCGGCGAAATCAGGGACGCGGCCTGTTTCGGCGTATCGCTGCTGACCGGTCCGATGATTCGCGACGCGATCGAGGCGAGCCGGATGGTCCGCCGGCTGCGGCCCGATCTGCCGATCATTTACGGCGGATGGCATCCCACCCTGTGCAGCGGCGAAACGCTGCGCGAGCCGTTCGTCGATATCGTCGTGCGGCATCAGGGCGAGACCACGCTGGTCGAAATTCTTCGCGCGTTCGATAGCGGTGAGCCTCTGGATCTTGTGGCCGGATGCTGGTTCAAACGCGACGGCCGGATTCACTCCACGGCGGATCGTCCGGCGAAGCCTTTGGGTTCTCTGCCCGCTCCCGCATGGGATCTCGCCGATCTGAACGCTTATCAACGGGCGACCGGCGTGCGCAAGCTGCCCTATGCAACCAGCGTGGGCTGTCCCTACGCCTGCAATTACTGCACGGACATGGTTTTCTACAACCGGCGATTCAACGCGTATGGCGCGGAACACGCCGCCGACGAAATGGCCGGACTGGTGCGGCGCCACCGGCTGACGGAGATCGCGCTGGTCGATTCGAATTTTCTAGTGGATATTCGCCGGGCAACGGCGATCGCGCGAGGTCTGCTCGATCGAGGCGTGCGCGTCCGCTGGACGTTTCAGGCGTCTACCGATTTGCTTTGCCGCATGTCCGATGACGACGTCGCGCTGCTCGCCGAAAGCGGCGTGGTGCATATCGGGTTCGGAACGGAATCGGGATCGGCTGAAGTGCTGCGGCTGATGAACAAACGGCACCAGCACATTCCTGAAATGCGCGAGGCCGCGCGGAAATGCGCGCGCGCGGGAATTCGCGTGACCTTCAATCTGATTTTTGGCTATCCGGGCGAGCAGGAAGCTCACCGGCGCGAAACGCTGCGGGTGATGGGCGAAATCGGAAGCGAATTCGACAACGTCGGATTTTCTCCAAACATGTTTACGCCCTATCCCGGGATTCCCATCTGGCCGGAGCTGCGCGCCCGGGGTTTGAGCGAACCCGATTCGCTGGCCGCGTGGGCCGAAATTGACCTTGGCGTGACGCGTCTTCCCTGGTTGAGCGGGGCGGGATTCAAGCGCCTGGAGCGCAGCATCGAATATCTCCTGCTGGACGCGAGCCTGAACCAGCAGCGGCGCAGAATGCGTTCGGCCCCGGCGCGCTGGTTGATGAACCTTTTGCGCAAGCCGGTGCATTGGCGGCTGTGCAATTCCTGTTTCGGCTGTCCCGTCGAACTTTGGCTGGGGATGGTTCGGGAGTGGCTGGCGGTGCGGCGTTCGCTGCTCACCGGTCAGCCGCTGAGTCTGGAGCTGAGCCGGAACGGGTGAATCCGATGCGCCGCGTACTGCTCACGCACAGTAATCATCTTTATTCCGACCCCAAGCAGGTCGAGAAGATGCAGCCGTATCCGCCGCTCGGAACGATTCTTGCCGCGGCGGTGCTGCGGGCCAATGGCATCGCGGTGTATTTGTTCGACTCGACGTTTGCATCTTCCGAGTCCGCGTTTCGCTGTGCCATCGCCCGCGTGAAACCGGACCTAGTCGCCGTCTGCGAAGACGACTTCAACTTCCTTTCGAAAATGTGTCTGACGCGAAACCGCGAACTGGCTTTTCGCTGGGCGCGAACTTCCGCCGATCAAGGAATTCCTTGCGTGGCGCACGGCTCGGACGCGTCAGATCGAGCCTGCGCGTATCTCGACGCGGGCTTTAACGCGGTTCTCATCGGCGAGCCGGAGCAGAGCCTGCTCGACATCGCACAAGGCCGATGCCCCAGTGAGATTGACGGCCTGATCTGGCGCGATGAAAACAACACCTACCGCAATCGTCCCCGCGCACCGCTGCCCGATCTCGATCTGCTGCCTGCGCCGGCCTGGGACCTGGTCGACGTGGAAGCGTATCGCGCCGCGTGGAAAGAACGGCACGGATATTTTTCGCTGAATCTCGCTTCCAGCCGCGGTTGTCCGTACCGCTGCAACTGGTGCGCCAAACCGATCTACGGCAATCGCTATCGGGCGCGACCGGCGAAGTCGGTCGCCGAGGAGATGCTGCACCTCAAACGCGAATACGCTCCGGACCGGATCTGGTTCGCCGATGATATTTTCGCTCTGTCGGCGCGCTGGACGCGGGACTTCGCCAAGGAAGTGGAACGGCTGGGCGCGGCGATTCCGTTCAAGATGCAGTCGCGCTGCGATCTGATGGCGCGGGAGACGGTCGCCGCGCTGCGGCGCTCCGGATGCGAGGAGGTGTGGATGGGCGCGGAATCGGGGTCCCGGCGCGTGCTCGACCGAATGGAGAAGGACCTGGCGGTCGAAGAGATTTATGCGGCGCGCGACAATCTTCGCCGGCACGGAATTCGCGCGTGCTTCTTTCTGCAATTCGGTTACGCCGGCGAAACGTGGAACGATATCGAAGCGACCATCCGGATGGTGCGCGAAACCTCGCCCGATGACGTCGGCATTTCGGTTTCTTATCCGCTGCCGGGCACGAAATTTCACCAGATCGTTTCGTCGCGGATGGGGGCGAAGGCGAACTGGGACCACAGCGCCGACCTTTCAATCATGTTTCGCGGCGCTTTTTCGACGGAATTTTACCGCGCGCTGGCGGACGCGCTGCATCTCGAAATTCGCGGCGGCGCGGACCGCTTTGCGGCGTGGTCACGCGTGGAACAACTGCGGCTGGAAGCGGTGGCGTGATGAGACTTCTGCTCACGCACGGCTATTTTCTCGCCGAGGACGCAAAGGAGCGCGAGATCCTGAAGCCGTATCCGCCGTTGGGAATTCTTTATCTCTCCTCGCATCTGAAAGCGCTCGGATTCGAGGTTGAAGTTTATGATTCGACGTTCGGCTCGCGCCAGGAACTGTTCGGTATTTTAGACGCGGCGCCACGCGGCGTCGTCGGGATCTACGGAAACCTGCTGACGCGCGCCAATGTGCTGGCGATCGCGGAACGCGCGCACGCGGGCGGCTGGATGGTGATGCTGGGAGGGCCTGAGCCGGCCAATTACGCGGAAGAATTTCTCGATGCCGGCGCGGATCTGATCGTCGAAGGCGAAGGCGAAAAAACGGTCGAGCGGCTGATGCGAGCCGGTTTCGATCGGGCGGCGTGGGCTGCGATTCCCGGGCTGGCCTTCCGGTCGGACGGCCGCACCATCAGGACCGGTTCCGCGGATCTGATTCGCGATCTGGACGCGCAGCCGTGGCCGGATCGCGGACAGGTGGACATCGCGCGCTATTTGCGGACGTGGCGCTCGCGGCACGGCAGGGGATCGCTTTCAGTGATCACGGCCCGCGGCTGTCCTTATAAATGCGCGTGGTGCAGCCACTCGGTTTATGGCCACACGCACCGCCGCCGGTCGCCGGTCGCGGTGGTGGACGAAATCGAATCGCTGCTGGAGCAATATCGCCCCGACATGCTGTGGATCGCCGACGATGTGTTCACCATTCATCACGGCTGGCTGGATCGATACGCGGAGGAGATGAAGCGGCGCGGGTTGAAAATTCCGTTCGAGTGCATCACCCGCGCGGACCGTTTGAATGAAGTTGCCGCTGGCGTCCTTGCTGAGCTGGGATGCATGCGCGTGTGGATCGGATCGGAAAGCGGGTCGCAAAAAATCCTCGACGCGATGCAGCGGGGGGTTACGGCGGAGCAGGTGCGCTCAGCCGTGGCCCTTCTGAAGACCAGCGGAATCGAAACGGGGATGTTCCTGATGTGGGGATACGAAGGTGAAGAAATCGGCGACGTGGAAGCGACCATCGAACACGTAAAACGCTGCCGGCCGGATGTGTTTTTCACAACGGTCGCCTATCCCATCAAAGGAACTCCCTATTTCGATCGCGTGCGAGCGAAGCTGGTGAACGTCTCCGCGTGGCGCGAATCGACGGACCGCGATTGCAAAATCCGCGGCCGGCATTCGCGGCGATTCTATCAATGCGCCGATGAGCTTCTGCGCGCCGAGATGGGAACCGATACGGCGCGCATCCTCGTGGCCCGGCAGGCGCTGGAGGGCTCGATGCACGAGGTGGAAGCATGACGGCGGCCCGGATGTTCGATGGTTTTGCCGCGGATTACGACCGCGTGTGGACCCATTCCGCCGTTGGCCGGCTGCAACGCGAAGCGTTTTGGACGAAGGCTCGCCGGTACTTCGAAAAGGGCGGGCGGGTGCTCGACATCGGCTGCGGCAGCGGTGAAGACGCAGTTCGATTAAGCGCCGCGGGCCTGCGCGTTACGGCGATAGACGTTTCACCGTCGATGGTGCGGCTGGCGCGGTCGCGCGGCGTGGAGGCTCGCGTTCTCGCGGCGGAAGAACTCGCGCGGATCGAGGACCGCTTCGATGTCGTGATGTCTAATTTCGGCGCGTTGAATTGCGTCCGGCGCCTGTCCGCGATTCGCGAGCCTCTGGCCAAAATCGTGAAGCCGGGCGGCTACGCGATTTTCTGTCTTCTCGGCAGGTTCTGTTTATGGGAAGCGGCGTGGTTTCTGCTGAACGGCGAGGCGTCGAAAGCGGTTCGCCGATGGAGCGGGGAAAGCGTGCGCGAGGGATGGGCGGTGCGCTATCCGCGCGTTCGTGAGATTCGCAGCGATCTGAGGCCTCAATTTACGCTGGTCGAGCAGTGCGGAATCGGCGTGCTCCTTCCGCCGTCATACGTCTCGAAGCTTCCGGCCAGAGTTTTGAATTTCGCCGCATGCGTGGATTCGCGAATTGGCGGCGTCCGCGGATTTCGCGCGCTGGGCGATCACCGGCTGCTGATCTTCAGGCGGAGCGCTTTATGAATCGAGCGCTGCGGCGAACCTTCCTGGAGCAATACGCCATCATCCGGCACGCGGAAGGACGCGGGTCGAGCCACGGCGCCTACTACCGCGCGCTGCCGTATGCGGACTTGAGCGGACGCAACTCCGGTCAATGGCGGATTCGCGCGCGCAGTTTCGATTATTTTCTCCGCCGCGTGCTTGCGCCCCTTGAAAAGAGCCTGCGCCGGCCGCTGGATCTGCTCGATCTCGGGGCTGGGAACGGCTGGATGTCGTGGCGGCTGGCCGGGCGCGGGCATCGCGTCGTCGCGGCGGATATTTTTACGGATGATCGCGACGGGCTGGGAGCGATTCGCAAATATGCGCGGCTGAATGCGGTCGCCGCCGATTTCGATCAGCTCCCGTTTGGCGCGGGACGCTTCGACGCGGCGATTTATAACGCGTCACTGCATTATTCGCCGGATTATCGCCGCACGCTCGCGGAAGCGGTTCGTTGTCTGCGCCCTTCCGGCACAATCGTGATTCTCGACTCGCCGGTTTACGCGCAGGCCGGGCATGGCGAAAGGATGCGGCGGGAGCGGCAAGCGCTTTTCGAGCGGACTTATGGTTTTCGCTCCGCAGCGCTCGGGAGCATCGAATATCTGGATCGTGCGATGCTGGGCCGGCTTTCGCGCGATCTGCAAATCGAGTTGCGTTGGAGCCAGCCGTGGTATGGCTGGCGATGGGCGATGCGGCCAGTGATCGCTCGGATCCGCGGTCGCCGGCCGCCGTCCAGATTTTTGGTGATCTCAGGCAGCCTGCTATGATCGTCCTGCTTCATCCCCGCTCCACCAAACCGAAGAACCGGCGTTTCCCGTTGTCGATTCTTTCGATCGCGGCGGCGCTGGAAGGGCACGAGGATTACGTCATCATCGATGGCAATCTGGACCCGAATCCCGGCGAAACGCTGGAGCGAATCGCCGCGGAGCATTCGATCGAGCTGCTGGCGGTTTCCGTCATGCCGGGCCCGCAGATGGTTTCGGCGATTCCGCTGTCGAAGGTGTTTCGCCGGCGCCATCCGCGCGTTCCGATTGTTTGGGGCGGATATTTTCCATCGCTCTATGCCACCGCGACGCTGAACGCGCCGTACGTCGATTTCGCGGTTCGCGGACCGGGAGTGGACGCAATCACGGAATTGCTGGCGGCGCTTCGCACCACGAAATCCTTCGCGGCGATTCGCGGTCTGTCGTGGAAAGACGAGTTCGGGTTTCATCGCCACAATGCCGACCGTCCGCTCGGTTCGCCGAACGATTTTCCGATTCTTCCCTATCATCGCCTGGGCGCCGTCGAAAAATATGTTTTGCCGACGTTCCTCGGCCGCCGCACGGCGGTCCACCAGGCGAGCATGGGTTGCGCTTTCCGCTGCCGGTTCTGCGGCGTGGTTCCGGTGTTTCACGGCCGGCAGCGGGCCGAAGCTCCGGAACGCACCGCGCAAGTTCTGGCCGGTCTGCAACGGCGATATGGAATCGACGCGGCGCAATTTTACGACAACAATTTTTTTCTGAACGAAAGCCACACGCGGGAACTGGCGGAGCGTCTGCGGCCGCTGAATCTGCGCTGGTGGGCTGAAGGACGCGTCGATACCTTTCTCCGTTATTCGGATCAAACCCTGGCGGCGATCCGCGATTCGGGCGCGGCGATGATTTTTTTCGGCGCGGAGTCAGGGTCGGATGAAGTGCTCGAGCAGATGAACAAACGCATCACGGCACGTCAGACGCTGGAACTTGCCGGACGAATTCGCGAATACGGCATTATCCCGGAGTTTTCCTTCGTTTTCGGCAATCCCGGAGATCCCGAGCGGGACATGCGCGGCACCATCGATTTCATTCGCAAAATCAAACGTCTGAATCCGGTTGCCGAGATTATCGTGCAGCACTATGTTCCCACTCCGCATCCCGACGGCATGTTCGGCGACATCGATCGACAAATGCGATTCCCGTCGACACCGGAAGAATGGGCCGCGCGCCGTTGGTTTAATTTCACCGTGCGCAAGGATCCGCAGTTGCCGTGGCTGCCGCGGCGAGTCAAAAAGCGGATCGACAATTTCGAGCTGGTGATCAATTCGCGCTGGCCCACCGTGCAGGACATCCATCTGCCGCGGTGGGGACGCCGGCTGTTGCAGTCGCTGAGCAGCTGGCGTTATGCGCTGGGCTTTTACGAGTGTCCATTGGAACTGGCCTGGGCGCAGAAATTCCTGGCTCTTCGGAAACCACGATGGGAAAGCCTGTAGTGCAGTTATCGATTCGCGAAGGATACCGGCTGTGGGCCGCGAGTTACGATCAGGAGCCCAACCCGCTGCTCGCGCTCGAACAACGCGTCGCCCGTTCGATTCTGGGCCCGCTCGCAGGCCGGCGCGTAATCGATCTTTGCGCCGGAACCGGACGCTGGATGTCGATTGCGCGCTCGGCGGGCGCCAGGGTCGTGGGGATTGATCTTACGCCGGAGATGCTGTATTGCGCGGCGCGAAAACCGGGATGCGCCGCCGTTGCGGTCGGCGACCTAAATCGCCTGCCGGTTCGCAGCGCCTGCGAAGATCTTGCGATCTGTTCTTTCGGGCTTTCTTATGTTGCGTCGGTTCGTGTGGCTCTGCGCGAGATGGCGCGGATCGCCCGCCGGGTGATGATCAGCGATCTGCATCCATCGGCTGCGCGAGCCGGATGGAGCCGGTCCTTCGACACGGCATCGCGCAAATGTTGTATCGCGCATTATTGCCACTCGCTCGAAGAGATTGAGACGGAGGCACGCGCCGCGGGGCTGTCCGCCCAATTCAGCATTCCCGCGTTTTTCGGCGAGCCCGAGCGAAAAATCTTCGCCCGCGCCGGCAAGGAGCATATCTTCGACCAGGTCGCGATGATTCCGGCGATTTTCGTTCAGACATGGGTCCGATGATGTTGCTCGCACACGCAAGAGTCGCGTGCTCGCCGACGGACAGTGTGCGCCGTAACGTTCAGCTTCGCGGCGCGCGAATTTCTTTCACCCGCGCGTGCGGCGATGCAGTGGATTTGTCCGGTTACCTGCTGCTGCCTGGCCTGATCAATGCGCATGATCATCTCGAGTTCAATCTGTTTCCCAGGCTCGGACGGCGCATTTACGCAAATGCCGTCGACTGGGCCGGCGACATTCATCGGCCCAAGGAATCTCCCGTGCGGGAACATCTTTCGCTGGCGAAACGCGACCGGCTGATCTGGGGTGGTCTGCGAAATTTGCTGAATGGAGTGACCACGGTCGCGCATCACAATCCTTACCAGCCGATCTTCGACGAAGGCTTCCCGGTTCGCGTCGTCCGCCGGTTCGGCTGGGCGCACTCGATCGCTTTTGCTCACGATGTCGCGGCGAGATATCGCGAAACGCCGCCCGATCAACCGTTCCTGATCCACGCGGCCGAGGGAACCGACGCTTGCGCGCGCGCGGAGATCGGCAAGCTCGACCGCTGGGGGGTTCTCGACCGGCGTACCGTTCTCGTACACGCTCTCGGCATCGACCGGAGCGGGTTCGAACGTATTCAGAAGCGCGGATGTTCGATGGTCTGGTGCCCCTCTTCGAATTTATTGACGTACGGCCGAACGCTCGCCTGCGATTTCGTGCGCGAGTCGTGCTGCGCGCTGGGTACCGATTCCGCGATTTCAGCGGCCGGCGATATGACGGATGAGATTCGCATCGCTCATTCGCAAGGCGCGTCCATTGAATTGCTGTACGACATGGTCACCCATCGTGCGGCGAAAATCCTGCGTCTGGGGCAAGCCGCCGGTGCGATCCGCCACGGCGCGGTGGCCGACTTCATCGCGGTCCGCGATCTGGGGCAAACGCCGGCCGAGGCGTTGCTCCAGCTCACGCCGGAGCTGGTCATCATAGGCGGGCGCGTCCGGCTGATTTCGAAACCGCTTCGTTCCCGCTTCGCCATCAAAGAAAAGCTTCATTCGATCGCGCTCGAAGGCCGCGGCGAATGGTTCACGCCGTTCGACGTGCCGCGGCTGCTGAACAGCGCCCGAGCCGCCTTGGGACCGGAGATCCGACTGGCCGGGAAACGTGTACTCGAATGAACCCGGCGATTGAAAGACTTCCGATTCTGGTGCTCGACGTCTACCGCCGCTGCAACTGCCGCTGCCTCATGTGCGATATCTGGAAGCGCGACACGGCAGGCGCGCTCTCACCGGACGAATTGCTCAGGCATTTGCCCGCGATCGAGAGGCTGGGGGTGGAATGGGTGGTGTTCACCGGCGGCGAACCGCTCATGCACCCCGGTCTGTTTCGCATAGCCGCCGCGCTCAACCAGCGCGGAATCCGAATCACTCTGCTGACCACTGGACTGCTGCTCGGCCGCTTCGCCGAAGAAGTCGTCCGTACGATCGATGATGCCATTGTGTCACTCGACGGACCGCCCGAAATTCACGATCAGATTCGACGCGTGCCGAGTGCATTCGAACGGTTGCGCGAGGGAGTCCGGGAGCTGCGTAATCGCCAACCGGGCTTTCCTGTTTCGGCGCGAACGACGGTGCAAAAGGCCAACTGCGGTTGTTTGCTCGAGACCGTCGAGACTGCGCGTGAATTACAGCTCGATTCAATTTCGTTTCTTGCTGCTGACACCCATTCGACCGCGTTTCATCACGATCCGATGGCATTGCACGCGAACTCGATCCGGCTGAGCGAAAGCGACATCGAGCGGCTCCGCATTCAGGTCGAAGCTCTCATCGCTTCCGGCGAATGTGGGCGATTCATCGCGGAAACGCCCGAAAAATTGCGGAGAATCGTCGATCACGCGAGGTGGCAAATCGGAATCGGCGAACCGGTTGCGCCACGGTGCAATGCACCCTGGATTTCCGCGGTGCTCGATTCTGAAGGCGCCGTCCGGCCCTGTTTTTTTCATCCGCCCATCGGGCGGGTCACGCCGGCCGATGAATTCGACCGCGTGTTGAACGGTCCGGAAGCGATCGCCTTCCGAACATCTCTCGACATCGCCACCAATCCGGTGTGCCGGCGATGCGTCTGCTCACTCCAAAGGAAGAGGGTCGGTTAGCGCCCACCCGCTCAGATCGCGATCGAGCAGGGTGGCGAGCTTTCTTACGTCCTCCCGATAGAAATCGGTGAGATATTCTCGATCGGGGCGATCCATGCCGAGCCGCGTCGGCCGGCGCATCAGCAGCCCGCGGATCAGCGGCCGGACGTTCGACGGCGTGACGCGTGCGCCGGCCTGCCACCATCCCGATCGTTTCAGCCAACCGGCTGCCGCGGTGCGCGGGATTTGCGCTTCCATTTCCCGCGCGCCGGTCTCCAACGGGAATGCCGCGTCCACGGCAAGAAACCGGCAGATCTCGCGAAGCGTGTCCAAGGGCTGCCCGACGAAATCGTCATACAAGCCGACCCAGACATTTTCTGCGAAAAGCTCGCGATAACGGGTCACCTGCTCCGCGTAGAGCCCCAACTCAAGGAACGGATAATCGACGGAGAACACCCCGGAACGATGATGCAAGTTGCGCCGGATGTGCTCGCGGAAGCTCCAGCGGATAGTGCCATTTCCGGCGCCATGGAGATATTGTGAGAACGCCCGATCGACGGGATTGCGCAGCATGATCAGGATTTTGGCTGTGGGAATTTTTTCGGCGATGCGCGCCGGCGCCGTGGGCGACCAGAGATAGCACACGCTGGCCTCGCCAACGGCCAGTTCGTCGCGCGCCGGGGCGAACAGCCGCAGATAATCCTCCCAATCGGCAACCATTCCGCCGAAGCGCATTCCCCGCTTCGGTCCCGACAGAAATGCGCTCAAACCGGCCTTTTCGCGAGCCAGCCTCGGGCGCATGGCGCTCTCGAAATTTTCCTCGCGCACTTCCGCCGCGAAAAAATTGGGTTCTTTCACCGGGCTCAAGTAAATCCGCGGATGCTGGCCGAGATAGCGGTAAAGCGCGGTCGTGCCCGCCTTGGGGGCGCCGGCCAGAAAGAAATTCGGCAGCCGCGGCATTCTTTACTTGAGTGAAATGGTAGTTCCTGAAGGGCTATTCGCCGATCCGACCGTCAGCACCACCGGCGCGGCGCCCGTGCTTGCGTTGGCCGGAATGATCGCTTCAATCTCCATCACGCCGGCGACATCACCCGGCGCCGAACCGGCGTAAACCACCGTCGCGGGCTGCCCGCCGATCATTAAGGAAACCGCAGCGGTGGGGATGCGAACAAATTCGCCGGTCACGGCTCCATCGGTTCCGGGCGGATCCGTCTGTCCCTCGCCGGTCGCGTACAGCAGCACCGGGGTTCCGCGCGCGGCGGGATTCGCAGTTCCGTTCAAGCTTCCATCCGAGTTGACCGCGACCAGTTCTCCGCTGCCGCTTTCATTCAACGTGAACAACCCGGGAGCCGTGGCCGCGACGTTGACCGAAAATGCCGCTGCTGCCGCGCCTTTGTAAGTGACCACCACGCTCGCCGTGGTCGAGCCGGCGACTTCGTAAGGAACAATCACGCTGGTCGCCGAGGCGGATGCGTAAAGGATGGGCGCAGCCGTCCCGTTGAAGGTGACGCTGGTTCCTCCGCCGCTGGCGATGCTGGTCCCGAGTGAACCTGTGGAAGGAATGGTTGCGGACACCAGCGGAATCGGCCCGATGGTGAATCCGTTCAGCACCACGATCTCGCCCGGTGCAACCGCGGTTCCGCTCAAACTGGCCGCATTCAAAATTCCGGTGACTTGCGACGGCGGAGCGATGGCGGCAAACAGCCCGTGGCTTACTCCGCCGGGCGAAATATTCGCGGCGAGATACAGCGTATTCGTGTCCGCGGTCTTACCGTTGCCAAATTCGATGGCCCACAGGCCCTGATTGACGATCGGGTTGCCGCTCGCGTTCTGCAAGGTGCCGAGCATCGCGCCAGTGCTTACATTGAAGGCGTTGATTTTTCCATCGCCGAAATTACCCACCAGCAGCGCGCCGCCGAACGCGCCCCAGTTTGCCGGCGCGATGGCCACGCCCCACGGCGCATTTAACGCGCCGCCGGAGACCACGCGCTGCAAAAGATTGCCGTTGGTATCGAACACGTCGACGTATCCGAGGCCCGCGCCCGCAACGCTGTTGCCTTTGCTGGTGGTCGACGGCTGGGCGTAGGCGACGTATAGTTTGCCGCTGAGATTCCAGATGTTATAAGGAGCGTATCCGCTGGGCAGATTGGGATCCTTGAATCCCCCGCTGGCGGTGGTGGGATTGAAGTTTTCGTCGAACACGTCGATATTGCCGCTGCCGAAATTGGCCGCGTAGATGGCCGGCGTACCGCTGGGATTCGAAGCGATGCCGGTGTAAATCGCGCCCGCGTTGGAGTTATTCACCACGATCACCGCGGTCGTCCCGGCCGATCCGTTCCACGCCGCAATGGCGCCGTCCTCGGTCGCGAAAATGAACGACGCGGCCTTCCCGTTGGGCGCGGGAAGCGTCCAGTTGGCGCCGTTGCCGGTGATCTGGCCCGTCGGTGTGCCGGTCCCCGTTCCGGCGGCGGGCGGAATCGTCACTACAGTGGTCGACGGCGTCCCCGCGCCGTTGTAGATCGTGGTGTTTCCCTTGTCGTGATTGGAGACCCAGAACGGACTGGTCGCGGTTTGCGACATACCCCACGGGTTGACCAGATTCGGGTCGGTGGTCACAGCCATTCCCGGAATATCGGAAACCAGGTTTTCCTGGACGTAAACGTTGTTCGATTGGGCGCAGGCAATGACGGGAACCAGCGCGGCAATGGCGTAAATCACGCTCGGTCTTTTCATGGTCGGTCTCCTGAATCGTCGTCGAATTATAACCGTGAGCCGGCGGGGCGTTAAAGGAAAATCGATGCGTTCATGGCGAGTAAGAAGCGCGAACTAAAACGACCACAGCACCGAGGTATAGCCCGTGTTGGCCCGAAAATCTTGCAGGCTCGAAAACTGTTCGCTATACCCGTAGTATTGATAGCCGATGTTCCAGCGCAGTTGCCGGTGTAAGCGGATGGAAAGCCGCGTCTGCGGCGAGAGAAATCTCAACGGGAACGTCTGTGCCGCGGCAAACGCCGCGAGCGTGGAGGGAAACAACGTGCTCCCCACCGGATTTGATCGTCCGTCGCCGGCATCCTGGGTGAGCGTGTAGCCCGCGTCCAGGTCGACCCGCTTGCCGAGAGCAAAACGGGCGAAAACATTTGCCGCGTGAATATTGCTGATGTAAATCGATGTCGCGTTCACCGCAGCATCGTTGGCGAAAAAGAAAATTCCGCCCATCGTGTTCAGATGCAGCTTGCTATAGCTGGCGTCGAGGGTGAAGCGCTCCGACGGTGTCCAGGAAACGTCCGCGCCGTAAGTTCGCGAGCGGGAGGCGAAACTGGTGAGCGTGATCGAATCTGTGTTGTAATCCGTTCTCCCGTTCGCACCCACGCGGAGGGATTTCCAGCGATAATCCGCGCGCCCGCGCAGCACCTGGTAATTTTTATCGCTGATCGGCGTGTAAGGCTGGCTGTTGCGGCCAATCTCGGCGTCGGCCAGGATCGTCAGCGACTTTACCGGCCGCAGCCGGAGCCCGATGGTTCCCGCGTTCAGAATATTGACCTGCGTATAAGGACTGTTGGCCGGGGCGGCAGGCGCGGGCGCGCCGAAATTCTCCTGATTGTCCACCACGGCAATACGCCGGTCCGAATACTGATACCCGCTGTGAATCGCGAACCATTTTCGCAGGCGCACTTCGATATTGGTCGAGTTGGCGACATCTCGAATCCCCAGATAGGTGAACGGAACGATCGGTGTCTGCGGACCGCCGAGCAGATATTGACTGTAAACTGCGTCGCCCACCGTGCGACTGTCGTTGAAAGTCGTCTGATTCGTGATGGTGATGTTCGATGCCGGGAAAAAACTGACATTCAGATTCGTTGCGAGCGAAGGCCGCCGCGCGTCGCCGAACGCGAGCACCTGTTGCGTCGTCAGATTACCGGGCGCGGTGAGGACGCTGGCCAATTCGTTGTCGATGAAGCCGCCCCGGCTTTCGACATAGGTGAACCGGCCATTCAGCGCCCACCGCTTTGCGCCTTGCCGGAACAGCCCCACGCGCCAGTAGGGACTGGTGCCGTGATAAGGTTGCAGGCCGGAGAACGACACCAGTGTTCCCAGTCCGGTCTCGTTGCCCGGTTCGAGCGGCGAGAGAAGTCCGGTCGGGGTGTCTTCCTTGAAATCCAGCCAGGAGTGCAGCACGTTCAGGCGAAATCCCAGAAATGTCGCGTCCGCGCCCAGGCGATATTCGTTTTGCTGGTCGTGGACGTTGGCGAAAACCGGATATTCATTGCCGTTGTTCGAAAAAACCTGAATGGTGGAAAGCGCGGGACCATCGTTTACGTCGCGCGAATAGCCCAGGAAAAATTGGAGATGACTCTGCGGAAAAAGCGTGAGATCGTGATCCTGCATGGTGCGCGTGGTGTTGCGCAGATGCTCGCCGAAGCTGACGCTGAGCGCCGGGTCGAAAAATGCGTTCTCGCGCCACAGCAGATCGTAGCGATAAACGCCGTTTTTTTCGACGAGCAGATTGGCGGACTGGTACGGGTCACCGCCCAGTCCCTGCGTGTTCAAAACAATTTCGTCGAACCACGGGGCGTGCCCATTGCGCGACTGCACGAACAGCGAACTCGACAGCAGCCGCACCCCATCCGTGTAATTCACCGTGGCGCGGTACATGTCCGTATCGCCTCCGATGGACGCCAAGCGATACCCCAGCTCGAAACTGTCCACGATGTTGTAATTTTCGGCGTTATCAGCGCGCGGAGCTCCGACGGGTTCGCCGGTGGGCGCGACCGTAGGCTGCGCCAGGACCGCGGCCGCACAAACAAAGATCAATACAAATGTTCTCATGCGGTTATTCCCCTCAGCGCAGGAAGAAATCGCTGGTGTTCGATCCATGGATGCGCACGTGACACGTGGTGCAGTTCTGGTAGCGCGGGCTGGCCAGATTGTGATCGGACCCCGGATTCGCGATGCCGCCTTTAAACGCCGGGCCGAAACCGCCGAAGGTTCCCTTGCCGTTGTGACATTCGAGACAAAGCGTCATCACGGTGGGCCGCCGCAGCATCCGCGGGTTCGTCGATCCGTGCGGCTGATGGCACGTTTCGCAACCCTCCACGCGCAGGCTGCCGTGCTCAAAAACGAAGGGGCCGCGTTTATCGGCGTGGCATCCGAGGCAGGGCTCCATGTTGCCTTCGCGCTGCCCGATCATGCGCGGCCGCGACGCCATGCGCCAGGTCGGATCGAAAGCGCCGTGCGGATTGTGGCAATCCGTACACTGCATGAAGCCTTCGTTTACCCGATGCTTGAAGGGCATCGCGAACTGCGCCCGCGCCGTGGTGTGGCAGCCGTAACAGAGCTCCGGCTGGGTCCTGGCGAGCAGGAATTCCGGCGCCGGCGAATGATGAATGGAGTGGCAACTGGTGCAGACGATATCGTTCTGTGTGTGCGTACTGCGGCGCACGCCGGCGCGCGCCATGGTCCGGCCATGGCAGCGCAGGCAGGCATCCAGGGTTCGTTCCGCGCTCAATTCGGAAAATGCGATGATCGTCGCCTTGCCGCCGTGGGCCGCGACGTGCGCCTGCCCTGGCCCGTGACAGCTTTCGCATCCGGTGTTTGCCGGCGATTCCTTGCCCGAAGCGATGCTTTTATAATGCGGGTTCTTGAAAAATGTGGACCACACGTCGGGGTGACACGTTTTGCACGCATCGCTGCCGGCGTAGTCCGCTCCGGCGGCGGCCATCGCGAACGCCGCGAGCAGTGCGGCCCAACCAAGTTTCATGCCCGCAGCATAGCCAACCGCGGCTTAGGAACTCTTGTAAAAAAGAAGCGCGGCGAGTCGGTAGGCCGGGCTCGAACAGGCGCGTGCTACGATTCTGGTTAGCCATGAGTTTGCCGCGGTTCGTTTTGCTTCTGGCGCTGCTGCTCGGGTCGGCCGCGACTTCGTTCGGCGAGAACTGGATGCAGGGAACGCTCGTCTCGGTCGATGTGACGGCGACTCAGGTCACGCCGAAGAAAATCGCGCACCATTATAATTGCGTGATCTCGGACGGCTCGCTGCTGTACACCGTTGAGTATGACAAGCCGGTCAAAGCCGCCATCCACGACCCGGTGAAATTCGAAATCAGGAAAGATCGCCTGACTTTGCTCGATGCGGACGGCAAAAAGCGCACGGCGCAGATCGAAAAGCGTGAGCGCGTGACGCACTAGCAGGGTGCTGAAAAAGGGGACAGACTACTCGGCATTGATATCGCTGACGCAACCTTGAGCAACCCCCGGTCAGTATGGGTGCGTGCGCCACCAACGGACCGAAGCAACTGGTTGGATCAAGTATATTAGCGCCGACTACTCTGTCCCCGCCTGTAAGGTATTCATGCCGCGTGCGGCCATGGCCGTGGACAGAGCGGTCTGTCCCCTTTTCAGCACCCTGCTAGCCCGGGGCGTTCTACCTCAAAAACTACCGGTTCGGCGATGCCATCGACAGCGTGTTCATCAACATGCTGATCTGCTCCGGCGATCCGGTGAATAAATTCGACGGCGGCCGTCGGTAGCCGAGCATCTCCCGGTACATCGAATCTTCCACGCTGGCGTTGATACCCCAGCCGGCCAGGTATTCGAGACGCAGATCGCGGTCGTGATTGATTTCGGCGCCTTCCACCCACGGCTCCAGATCGCTTTTCTGCCCGGTATAACTGCCCAGCAGATCCATTGCGGAATTGACGCCGATCTCGCGCAGCGACTCCGCCACCGGCGCATAATCCGGACGCGCCAGGCGGTCGCGCAGCTCGTCCAGGTTGATTTTTAGCGGCTCCGCCTGGCCCATGAACACCATGTCGTAGCCTTCGCCGCTGCGCGTGTTCACCCATACGGTGGCGTTGGGGAAGGCCTCGAAAAACGTGGCCAGTTCGCTCTTGACGGTTTTGCGATCACTCTCATAAAGAGGCACGTACAGCGTGAAAAATCCGCCGGGATTCAGGTGCGCCTTCACCGCCTCGAAATATTCCCTGGAATAAAGCGCCGCGGTTCCTTTGACGAAAACGTCCAGCGGATCCGACGCAATGATGTCGAATTTTTGCGGCGTGGTCAGCACGAAATGACGCGCGTCGTCGTACACGATTCGGGTGCGCGGATTGTGCAGCACATCGTAATCCTCGCGTCCGAAAAAGCGCGTCGAGGTCGGCGGGATCACCGGCTCGATTTCGCAAACCGTGATGTGTTCGATCCCCGGATAACGCGTAAACGTGCCCGCCGAAACTCCCGCGCCGAAACCGATCCCCAGCACCGATTTCGGATTGGGATGCAGCAGCGCCGGCAAATGGCCAACCATGCGCTGCAATTTCATGTCATATGGTTCGGTGGTCGCTTCGACGTGGCCGTTGACGTCCACTTCGACGGCGCCATCGCTCCATTGCGTGATCGCCACCGAAGAGTTGCGGCCCTCCTTGGTATAAAGCAGCTTGGACTGGCCGGCGTAAATCGCCACGCGGCGTCCGTAGGCGATCACTTCGCCCGGAATCGGGTCGGCGTAGCCAATCAAAATTCCGCCGAGCACGATCGAAACCGTCAACCACCCCGCGACCGCTTTCGATTTTAAGAACGGCCCCAGCACCAGCGCTCCGCTCACGATCGCCAGCGCCAGCAGAACGCGCTGCGAATCCCGCGTGCCGATCCACGGGATCAAGGCCAGGCTCACCACCAGCGCGCCCAGAATCGATCCGAACGTATTGGCGGCATAAATTCCGCCCACCAGGCTGGCCGGATCCGTGCTCCCGCGATCGCCGGGACCGGCGGCCGCGGCCAGCGCCAGCGGAAAACTCGCGCCCCACAGAATCGTCGGCGGAAGAATCGCCCAGATGGTGCGCATCAAATCGATTTGAAAGGTGTACCACGGATCTTGCGTCAGCAGCGGATTGATCGGCCAGAAGGGCAGTGAATCGGCGATCATATACACGCTCCAGCCAATGCCGCCGATCAGGAGAAGCTGGCACGCGCCGAACGCAATCCGCGTACTCCGCGAATCCTTGAGCGAAGCCGCCGCCATCGATCCCAGCCAGCTTCCCATCGCCAGCCCGACCAGAAACACCGCGAGAAGGATCGAAAAAACGTAAACGGTGGCCCCCAGCAGCATGCCCATCAGCCGCGTCCACACCACTTCGCCGCCCAGCGCGCAGGCGCCGGAAATGGCGATCGCCGCGTAAATGGTCCACTGGTTCGAAAAAGTATGGGCCACCGCGCCCTCGCGCCGCACATAAGCCACGCGCCGGGCGAGCGCCGTTGCCAGCCACGCGACCATCAAATTGATCGCCACCGCGACCAACGTCGCCACGATCGTGTCGTAAATGCGCAGCAGAAAAAATCCCGCGAACAGGCAGCCGAACACCGCGCCGGCCGTGTTCGCGCCATACAGCAATCCCCACCACGACGCGCCGTCCGCGGCCGATTCGGCCCACATCACGATGGCCGGCAGCGAGGCGCCCATGAGAATGGTCGGCGGCAGCAGACAGATGGCGCAGATCAGCCCGCGCAACAGCATTCCGGGAAAACCGGCCTGCGATCCGGCGATATAAATCCGGTCGATCAGCGGCAGCCCGATCAGCACCAGCACGCCGCAAATGGCGATGCCCAGTTCGAGCCGCGCGTAAATCCGGAACGGATGCATTTTCGAACGCAGGCGCGGCAGCCACAGACTGCCGATGCACAATCCGCCCATAAACGTCGCCAGCAAAACTCCCAGCGACACCGCCGTCGACCCGATCGCCAGTTGCAGCAACTGATACCAGACGATCTCATAAATCAGCGCCGCGCAGCCGCTGGCGGCGGATAAAATCAGCAAAAATGGCTTGGTTCTCGAAGAATTCACAGCGCCTCAGTATGACATACAAGGACGCCATCCGCCCGCCGGAAGGTTACGGCTCGCAATATTTGAGACATGGCCGGCCAAATTGTGGGGCAGGCCCCCGGCCTGCGCCGGCCTCTCAGGCCGCCTGGTGCCTCTGTCGATTCCTATTCCGGACGGGACACGAGCTGGGTTTGCGGTTCGCGCGGCGCCGTCTGCGCAGCCGCCGGTTTTTCCGCCGAGGCCGCCGCCAGGACCACCAGCGCGATCCACAACAAATCCGCGAGCATCAGGTGCACCAGCTGCATCCACACCGGCGCGAGCAGATCCAGATTCACCGCGCCCGCCGCCAGCTGCACCACCACCAGCCCCGCGACCAGTTTCGCCCACGGCCGATCCCGCATCGACAACGCGACCATAGCGATGTACGCGCCCGCCAGCACCGCCGCCGCCGGATGCCAGATCCGCAGATGCACCAGCCACGGCGCGCTGCCCGAGAAATCGGAAGCGAATCCGGCGCGCAGCGACGATGCCGGAAACAGCGTATCGCTCAGCGCCGTGATCGCGCCGGTCACGCCGATCGCCAGCGCCGCGCCGAGCGCCCCGATGATCTTTCCTTCCACGCGAACCGTGCGATGTCCCGCGCCCCACCACGCCGCCAGCGTCATCGCCCCCAGCATCAGCATCGTGTTCACCAGGTGCGCCGATAAATACACCGCGCGTCCCACCGAAACGTTCTCGCCGGTGTAGCCCAACAGCACCAGTCCCGCGCCGAGCAACGCTTCGGTCAAAATCAGAATCAGCGATGCCGCCGCGGCCTTGCGCACCCGGCCGGGTGGAAACGCGCGAAACGCCCAAATCACCATCGCGACCACGGAAATCAGCGCCAGCCCGGTGCTGGCGCGATGCGTAAATTCGATGATCGTCGCGATCTGCGCCGCGTGCGGCAGCACGGTGCCGTTGCACAGCGGCCAATGGTCGCCGCAGCCTTCGCCCGATCCCGAAGCCCGCACCAGCGCGCCCCAGGCGATCACCAGAAGGTTGAACCCCAGCACGCCCCAAGCGTAGCGGGAGAATTTTTTAACCACTTTCTTCGATTATCGCCTAAAAATGCGCATAAGCCTACGCGGCAGGCAAGCGACAATTACTCTGCGGCGAGAGCACCTGCGTCAGAGCACGCAGTTCTTGATTTTTTCGAGCCGCAGCTCGCTAAATTTCACTTCCGGCGCCGCTTACCAGAACAGGGGATCGCGTTGGTGGCGCTTCTAGCGCGCGGTGTCGCCGCAAGGAGGATTGCGATGATTTCTCTCAATGTTGACGAACAGGGCCGTTCGATCCCGAGCTTTTCGCTGAGCATAGCGATCTCCATCGCCGCCGTTTTTGCGTTCGCGGTACAGGTGCAGGCCCCGGCTCAGGTCCAGACCGAAGACGCCATCGTCAACCTCGTCAGCGCCGAGAGCGGCAAGTGCCTTCAGCCGATAAACCAATCTCGTAACCAGGGAGATGCCATCGTTCAGCAGACCTGCAACGGCAGCGTCGCGCAGCAATGGACCGTCCATGCCGTCTCCACCGGGAGGTTGCATCTGATCAACAAAGACAGCGGCCTCTGCCTCGATGCCCGCGGCAAGGCCGCCGACGGAACCCCCATCGAGCAATGGCCTTGCAACGAAATCACCAATGAAAACTGGGGCTTCGGCAGCACCAATAATCGGTTGGTTTCAGAAGTCTCTAACACCTCCAGCCACTGCATTGCAACATCGGGAAACCAGGACGGCCTTCCCATGACGTTGCGCCAGTGCAGCGCCGACCCGTCGGAGATTTGGAAAACCGAGCACGCCAGTTCGGTGACTTGTGCCGGCCGTTCCGGGAACAGCCCGCTCGATCTGACCTGGACCGAATGCGACCCGAACGGCTTTCCTCTCAACCCCGCATTCGTGTATCAAGTGACCAATGGCGGCCGGGTCCCGCCCGGCCCCACCGGCGTCTGCCCCTCGGCCACCTCCAGCCATCAGTTCCCATCGGCTTGTGTCTCTTTCCCGGTCACCTACGATAGCTGCTTCTTGTGCGGACCTCACGTGAATTACTTCGCCGTCACGTATCAGGGGCCGGTCGATTGGTGGGAAAGATCGGCGTGGTACGCCGACGACGATTACAACTTTTTTATGAACACGCCGAATAATGCGGGCGAGTTTGTGTACCCTCCGACCGCGGGCGTAGCCGGAGTTCCCCAGCCCGAGCCAATAGAAATCGAGTTCGACTCCCGGGAGACGATCAATTACTTCCGTTCGCGGCTGTGGACCAACTTCCACAACCTGGTGGACAGCAACAATTCCGCTGCTCAAGCCTACATCAAAGGTAAAACCGCGGTAGTTACGTCACTGTTCGGGTTTGATTGCGGACACGCCAGTTGCAGCTCCGAAGAGCACCCGGCTTACGCGATGGCTCTGGACATGGACGATTCCAACTTCGACGACGACCAGTGGGGCGTCTTCGCGCGTAACTGGGGCGACGAAGGCTTTTGTTCCGTCGAAGTGCATACTCTCCCGATCACCGATCTGAAAGTGCTGATTCCCTGGGTACCCGGCGCGACCGCCGTCGCCGTGCTTCCGAGTACGCATTTCAACCAGTTCGACAGCACCGAGAACGCCGCCTCCAACATACCGGTGGCGGCGGCACTCCTCGCAGCCGAGAACCGCACGAAGTTGCCCCAACCGCAGATCACGGTGGCTAATGGCGAAGGCATTCTCATCGACTTCACGCTGGCGAATGCCGCCGTGAGCATCGAAGGGGTGAGCGCAGTCCTGGAGGTAGGATGGGAGGGCGAAGTGCATTTGCAGTGGACGTTGCCGCCTCCCGTTCGCACCACCTTAACCGCCCGGATCGCTGCACGGCGCGCCGCCGCGCCCGCGCGCCCGGCGGAGGACGAGCAGGAGAAGCCCGAAAATCGCATCGCCAGCCTGTTTACCAAGCTGCCGCAGCCGCAGCAGGCGGCTCTTACCACCCGGTTTGCGCCTCCCGCCGCACAGCCGCCGGCCGTCCAGCCCAGTGCGCCGATGCGTCCCGTCCTCACGGTGGCCAAACTGCCTGCCCCGTCCCGATTGGCCCGTCCGATGGTTCCGCAATCTGTGAGTAATCCGCAGATGACGCAGAGAAATGAGGCGCTTCGTCAGGCCCTCTGCACTGCTTACAAAAATAATGTGCCGGACTTCCCTTCCATCTGCACCGCACGCTGAGCCGGGCTACTCGCTCCGCAGCGCCACTTGACGCTGCACAAAACTGTTGTGCGGCAGCTTTGAGTCCCACTGACGCCACAGCTCCATCCGCCGCTGGTCTGTTTCGGACGCCTTGGCGGTATCTCCAGCGCGGCGGTAGACGCCGGCCATGTAGTAATACATCATCGAAACTTTGCTGGCGTCCATCAGGTCGCCGAGAGGATCGGGATTCGATGCCATCATCGCCGCGAGCAGCTGCTCATAAATCTCAACAGCTCGACGGCGATCGCCGGCTTGGGATTCGTAATCGGCCTGTGCGCGCAACACGACCACCGCCGCGCTCTCGGGCTTGATCTGTTGCGCGGGATAGTCTTTGGTTTCGCGCAGCACGGCGAACGCGGCGTCTATGCGTTCGCGGGCCTCCGGAAACCGGTGCATCCGCCGCAGCGGATAGGACGATTCAGCCAGCGCTTCTGCTTCGCGCCGCCGCTCCCCCACATTGTCCTTCACTTCCCGCAGGCGCCGGATTCCCAAATCGAAAATGGCTAGAGACTGTTGCGGGTCCTGTTCCGCCAGAAGATCGGCCAGCTCGCGCGAGCACAAGGCCAGGCGGTCGCGGGCATTCTGATCGCGCGGATCCTTGGCGGATTGTTCCTCCATCAGCCCCACCGCTTCGCGATACACCGCGATGGCTTCCTCGGTCCGCCCCAGGCTGACTCCGCCGTCCTGCCCCAGCGTGCGCGCCAGCCGCAACAGGATGCCGTACAGATTAAGCTCCCGTACGGCCCGTTCGGAGGGGAGCGGCCCCTCGGCGATCCGCCGCGCTTCGCGAAGTGCTTGCAGTGCTTCCTCCAGCCGTCCCTCTGAACGTAGAGAACTGCCGATGAGGCTGAGGGCTGTGGCTCGGATCACCGGTTCCGAAGGAAGCGAGGCCGCGGTCTCCATTGATTTCCGCGCGAATTGCCGGCCCTCTTCGTAGCGATGCAGATTGACGTAACAAAGCGCGATACGCGAATAGTACCTGGCGGCATCGTCGCGCTGGGCGGGCGTAATGTTCCCCTGCCGCAACAGCCGGCCGAGCCGTTCCGCGGCCTTGCCAGCCTGCACCGCCGATTCGGAGTCGCGTCCCAGAGTATTGGCGATGATCATGCGGTCCTGCGCGATTCCGGCGGAAACCAGCAGGGCGGCGGCGCTGTCTTTCCGCGCTGCGAGCACCAGATCGATGAATCGATCGCCCTTCTCCAGACTCGCTTCGGCCTTCTCGGCCTCACCGAGATTCATGCCTGTCGGCACACCTTGAATGCGGGCAACGTGCATGTAGGACGCGGCAATCTCCTGGGCCAGATCGGGATCGCCGCGCGCCGAAGCGCCCAGACGCTCCAGATATTCGAGCGACATGGATACCAGCTGATGGCGTGCCTCGGTCGCTCCCGGCAGGAGCCGGATCCGGTCATCGAGATCGAAGACCTTGCCGGCCAGCAAGTGCAGCTGCTCGAAGCGTTGCTCGGCGACGTGCCGCTGGCGGTTGGCGATGTACAGTCCCAACGCAAGCCCCGCGATGGTCAGACACGCCGCGGCAACCAGAGTGCGGTAGCGCCGTACGAACTTGCGTACCCGATAGAACGCATCTCCCCGCCGGGCCCGAACCGGCCGCCAGTCCAGAAACGCGCGGATATCGTCAGCCAGCGCCTCTACCGAGGAATAGCGTTCCTCCGGTTCTTTGCGCAGCGCCTTGCGAAGGATAAATTCGAGATCCTGGGGCACTTCCGGATTCAGACGGCGCGCCGGCGTTGGCTCGCCGGTGCAGATTGCGGCGTCGACCGCCTCTGGGGTGATCGAGGGAAAGGCGTGGGGCGATTGTCCCGTCAGCAGATCATAGAGCACGGCGCCAAGCGAATACACATCGGTCGCCGTAGTTTGGGCCGCGCCGCGGACCTGCTCCGGACTGGCATAGTCGGGCGTCAGCAGACGCTCCCGGGTACGGGTCTGGTCGGTTGTGGCGGCGAGAATCTTGGCGATCCCGAAATCCAACAGCTTCGGTTGGCCAGCGGCGTTGACCAGGATGTTGGAAGGCTTAATGTCGCGATGGATAATCAGGTTGCGGTGGGCATACGCCACCGCATCGCACACCTCCAGGAACAGGCGAAGTTTGCCACCCAGGTCCAGTTTCCGCGAGTACGCGTCGATGGGAACGCCGTCGATGTAGTCCAGCACCAGATAGGGGGCGCCCTCGGCGGTCTCGCCGACGTCGAGGAGGCGGGCGATTCCGGGATGCTGGAGCCCCGCCAGAATCTGGCGTTCCTGGAGAAACCGGGACCGCAATGAAGAAAGCGGCACGCCATGCCGCAGCAGCTTAATGGCGACTTTCTGCTCGACCTGACCGTCGGCCCGCTCCGCCAGGAAGACCTCGCCCACGCCGCCGCGGCCGAGAAGGCGCTCCAGCCGGTAAGGCCCGCAGCGGAGTCCAGGCGCAGGGATCGCTTCCAAAGATTGCAGGTAAGCTTCTGCCGCCCCCGCGATCACCTTCGCCATCGGTATATCCGGTGAGTCGAACTGGAGCAGCGATTCCAATTCCGCCTGAACGTCCGCCGGAACCTGGTGCCGGTCGAAATACCGTCTGCGTTCCGCGGCAGGGAGGTCATCCACCTCGCGGAATAAGCGGAGAACCTCGTCTCGCATAGCTTTAGCAGGGGTGCTGAAAAAGGAGACGCGGCATGAATGACTTACAGGCGGGGACCGAGTAGTCTGTCCCCTTTTTCAGCACCCTGTTAGAGCATGATGCCACAGCGCCCCACGGAAATCGACGGGGTAACCGGCGGCGCCGCAGGATTTACCCTCCCTCCGCCCGGGCCGCCGGTGTTGCACTGCCCCCCTAATCGATATAGCGAGAAATCTCCGGAGAATTAGCGGAGCCTGTGATGAATCCCATCGGCAGCGAGTCGCACCTGGTGCGGCCGTCAGGAGTTGAACTCCCTCCACCTGGAAATGACCGGCGGCACGATTGTTGGCGTCGTAATTTGCCAAATTTCACTTCGACCACCGCTTACTGGGACAGAGGGCGGCGAACCGCTCGAACCAACTTTTCGAGGGGCGCTCCATCCGGCGCAAGGAGGACTATTGTGCTTTCTTTCAAGGTGGACAAACAATTTCGTTGGGTAGCGAGCCTTTCGCTAGCCCTGGCACTCGCGATCGTCATTTTTACCGTCGCAGCACCGGTCAAAGCCGAGGACCCGATTGTCAAGCTCGTCAGCACCACGAGCGGCAAGTGTCTTCAGCCGATCAACCAGTCTCACAACCGCGGAGATGCCATCGTTCAGAAGGTCTGTAACGGCAGTGCCGCTCAGCAATGGACGGTCCACATCGTCTCCGCCACGAAGGTTCATCTGATCAACAGGGACAGCGGCCTCTGCATGGACGCCCGAGGCAAGGGCGTCGACGGAACACCCATCCAGCAGTGGCCCTGCAACCAGATCAGTAATGAGGACTGGGGTTTCGGCATCACCAATAATACGTTGTCATCGGCAGTCTCTGACAGCCCCTGGACTCACTGCATTGCAACGCCCGGAACGCAGGACGGGCTTCCGATGGAATTACGCCAGTGCGATGGCGACCCGTCGCAGGTTTGGAGCCGTCCCAATGGTTGAAAACCGGCAGGCTTTAAGCGTACATCCGGGGTGGAGAAATCATAGGACCAAAGCGATGCGTTGGAGCTCATTTATCGTGGCGTGTGTGATTACGATCCTATGCACCGCTATGCGAGCCTCGGATTCCAGAGTCCATCCCGCGACGACGAACTATCTCCAGTTCTCGGGTGATGGCGCTTACGTCGAGATCCCCACGGCGCCCGATCTGAGCGTCACTCCATCCGGCTTTACGGTTTCGGCGTGGCTCAAACCCGACACGCTCGAGTTCCGCCGGAGTGAGGGCTCCGGTTACGTGTATTGGACGGGAAAAGGTGAAAAGGGCCGGTACGAATGGGCCACGCGAATGTATAACTACACCAATCGTGAGAATCCGCCGCGGCCGAACCGGATCAGTTTTTACTTATTCAACCCCGAGGGTGGCCTCGGCCAGGGCAGCTATGTTCAGGAGCCGGTGAAAGTGGGGGAATGGATTCAAATCACCGCCTGGGCGAACGGAGCGGAAACGGCAATCTATCGCAATGGCGAGTACGTCCGCTGCGACGAGTATGACGGTCCGGCCGGCCACGGATGTCAAGCTCATCCGGAGCGCATTCAACCGACGGCGGGCGATGCGCCGTTGCGGCTGGGCACTGGCGACCTCAAGAGCTTCTTTCAGGGTGGCCTCTCGCAAGTCCGTATCTGGAACCGGGCGCTGCGGAACGAAGAAGTCCAAAAGGTCTTCCATGGTGATATCCCGCGATCGGGGCTGGTGGCTGAGTTTCTGTTGGACGAGGGCCATGGCGATATCGTTCACGACACCACCGGCAGGCATCAGGGAAAAATTGTTGGAGCCCGCTGGGCGAAGACTGAGTGAGAGGAGATTACCCATGAACGTCCGGCGCCGCAGGTTAACCATTGCCGCCGGTTTGATCGCCGGCTTTTGGCCGAATCTGGCGCCGGCTCAAATCCCCGCCCGGCTCGCGGAGCAGCCACCGAAGACCGGCGCCCCCATCGGCCATGGGCAGGCGATTCGGTTCCCCGTCCCCACCAAAGCCGCTCCGGTTTTCTACCTGCGTAGCTACATGGGAAAGTGCCTGGACTTCGGAACGGCGCGGCCTGCCGGCACGCAGGTCTATATCTCGGATTGCAACAAATCCGCTGAGCAGCAGATCCTGGTCGAGGAAGTCGATGCTCAGCACGACGTGCGCCTGCACGCGGGCGCCCTGGTGCTCGGCTTACGGCCGCTACAGAGACTGGCATTGCCCGCCACCCCGCCTTCGCCGGCTCCCGCGTCTCCGGTTTTTGTGCTCGAATTGCAGAACCCGGCGGCGCCGTCAACTCCCAGTCAGACGTTCGCGCTGGACGGCGACAGCATTATCCTGGCCTCGAATCACACGCTGGTGGTGCAGGTGCAGAATTCGCTGGTCGCCAATGGCTCGCCGCTGGTGGTGTGGACGCGCAGCCTCGCCGACTCGGAGTTCTGGGATTTCAGCCAAGTCGAGGGCGTGGACATGGATCCCACCTCCGGGTTCGTGCGCGTAGGATATCCCGGATCAACCACGACGGCGAAGAACGCGCTGCTCTCCGCCATCCCGGTGTACCCCAACCATTCGTGCCCGGGTGCAAGCGGGGCGTGCGCGACGGCGGGAACCGTCATCCAGATTTATCCCGGTACTGATATCGACTTGTCCGGGTTAAAACCGCTCGAAGTACCGAGCGGCGTTACCATTCGCGGCAGCCGGCGCGGCACGCTGTTCGGGCCGCTGCTGCACCAGGAAAGGCAGGACAACTCAAAGCAGGACAACATCATCTTCGAGGTTCCCACCGGCGATCACGATGTGCGCATCAGCGGTCTGCGTCTACAGGGCACCAGCGACAGCACCGCCAAAAACCAGCCTTACTCCGAGGGTGTGCTGGTCGATTCTCTGACGCTTCGCACGATCGTCGACCACAACGACGTGTCGCATTTTACCGCCGCGGGTGTCGAAGTGCGAGGAACGGAACCACAAAAGGTCATCACTTGCAGAAACGAGAGCAGCGACCCCACCAGCCGGCCCACCGACGCCTTCATCGCGCGCAATTTCTTCCATCACAATGAAATGCAGGACGACGGCTACGGCGTTGAGTCAGACCAGGGGGGCTACCCGCTGGTGGAGGCCAACATGTTCTATCTGAACCGTCACGCCATCGCCGCGGATGGCTCGGCGCATACCGGCTATCGCGCCTGGTTCAACCTGGTGCTGGAGGATTCTCCCATACAGAAGTTCCTCGATATTCCTGCCTTCGACACCCACGATTTCGACATGCACGGCAGCGGCGGCAACGGCTTTGGCGGAATTGCCGGAGATTACGTGCAGATGAACGGCAACACGTTCCTGGGAACCAACCGGCCGAATTTCGAGATCCGCGGTGTTCCCTGCAATCTGGACTATTTCAACGGCAACGTATCGCTCCAGAGTTCCGGCTCCGCCGTATCCGTCAAGCTCTCGGAGATCCCGGGCACCGGCCCATCGTACCCCGGGGATTACGTCAACACCGCTGGCAACGATTTTAAATCCTCGAACCCCACCGGCAGGCTGGGCGTCGGCGATTTCGACGGCGATGGCATCGAGGACGTGTTCCTCGCAACCGGCGCAGCCTGGTATTACGCGCCGCAAGGCTCCGCGGACTGGCGTCTTCTCAGCGCCAAAACCGTCCGGATCAATGCGCTCATTTTCGGCGATTTTGACGGAGACGGACGCACCGATGTCGCCACCTTGAACGGCAACAAGCTTGAAGTTTCCTGGGGCGGCGTGTCGGATTGGGTGAATCTCAATACCGTCAACGCGTCGATTACCGACTTAGCGGTGGGCAAGTTCGGGAATCATGCCCGCGCGGACCGGCGCGACGATATTCTCTGGTCCAACGGATCGGCGTGGTACATTTCCTCCGGTGGCGCCGGCCCATTTACGCTTTCGGAAACCTCCAGCGCCCGGGTGAAGGATCTGCGATTCGGCGATTTCGATGGCAACGGCACCACAGACGTGCTCGGAATTATTGCGGGCAAGTGGATGGTCAGCTACAGCGCCAACTCGGCCTGGAAAGCTTTGCCGAAATCGCTTACGGGCACGATGGATGGCGTGGTGGTCGCCGATTTTGATGGCGACGGGCGGGCCGACATCGCCACCTCGACGCCGGTTCCGGCCGCCTTCAACAGTGTCGCTTCCTGGATCTGGCGCTTTTCGAGCGCCGGCGCTACCGATTGGACTGAGCGGAAGCCCACATCCGGAAAAGGCTGGCCCGTGGCCATTTCGATGGCGGCCGCGATCGGCAACTTCGACGGCAATCGCGGAGCCGACGTCCTGGCCTGGGGCGACGACAAACACTTATACATCGTCCGCGGCGGATCGCTTTCGGGGCCTGTCCCCATCACCATGTACAGCCGGGAGGATCTGCGGTAACGCGGACTTTCGCACCGTGCTGACGAAAGCGGCGGATTCCTGACGCTGGTTTCGGTTATCGCCCCATCCGCCGCGAGTTTAAAGCAACGCTATCAACACTTGCGCGCACCATCTGAACGGCAGCATACTTGCTCAATCGTGCGGGGAGCTCGAATCGGACGCATGCTGCATGGTTTGCTGATTACTTGCAACGCCGACACAACGGAACTGCTGGGGCGCGTCATCAGGACGTCCGGACAGATCACGCTGGACCGTTTCTTTAGTCCTCCGCCCAATCCCTACCAGCTCACGACCGCCTTGCAGACGTTGCCGATCGACGTTGTGTACTTGGATGCCGGGTCTGATATCGCTCAACTGATTGCGGACCAGGTGCGAAGGGACTATCCCGGAATTGCGCTGATCGGGTTTTCGACCACCTCGCTCGAAGCGGTTCCAAAGACCTTGACGGATTTCTCGCTTGAACTGCCCTTATCGGTCGATGGCCTCCTGGCCACCACGCGGAAGGCGATCTGCGCGACCCTGCGCGGGCCTTTCAGCAGAGTCGTCGCGATCCTGCCGTCAAAGGCTGGTTGCGGCGCCAGCACGATCGCGATGAATCTTGCCGCGCATTCTGCCAGGCTTGACCGGCGCGTCATCCTGATCGACGGCGACCTGCGTTCGGGAGCGATCGGCGACTGTCTCGGCATTTCGTCGCTGGTGCCACTGGCGGAAACATTGTCCTTGGCCGATGTCGCCGCGCAACTGATCTGGCCGCGTCACGTATCGCAGAAAGAAGGTGTCGATTGCCTTCTGACAGACCGGAATCCCCGCCTCCCGCGCCCTGCGTGGCACTCCTATTACCACCTGCTGCGCTTTCTCGATGATCGATATGATCAGGTGCTGGTGGATCTGCCGGAGCTTACCAACGACGCCACATCCTTTATCCTTCAATACGCTTCTAACGTTTACCTGGTGGCGGCTCCCGAGCCGCTCAGTCTTAAGCTTGCGCAACAACGCCTCGGCGAACTGGGTGACGCGGGCGTCGCCTCTGAACGAATCGGAGTACTCATCAATCGCTGGGAGCGCGGCTTCCTTACCGCGAATGACATTACGCAAGCCTTGGGTCATCAGGTGAGGGGCGTGTTTCCGAACGATTATCGTCTGGTCACTGCCGCGGTTCATAAGAATACCTTTGTGCCGGCAAAAACCAGGCTCGGCGATGCATATCGGGCCTTTACCACTAACCTCATCTCGGATCAGCAGAAAAGTGAATGTTTCCCGCAGGCGCGGCCTGTCGAGCCTGCACTTCTCGCTCAGAAATCCAGGCTGGCTGCCCTGCGAACGTACTTCAATTGGGAGCGTTGAGTCGAAAATCTGCGCGGAAGATGAAATGCGGGCGCGGTCGCGGCGTGAATGCCTTACAGCCGTGGACCGAGCGTTCTGTCCCCTGTTTCAGCACCCTGTTTCACGGTTACTTCAATTGACGGGGGCTGGCGAAGGGTCTGGTAGACAACGCAATATCTCTCGGCGAGACGATGCAGCGTTGCGATTTGATCGGCCGTCGCATCCGTATCCAGTTCGAACTGAAGACGGATGCGTTGAAAACCGACGGGCGCCTCTTTGCTCACCCCCAATGTTCCGCGAAAATCCAGGTCACCCTCTGCGCGCACCGTGCCGCCACGCAGATGAACGCCAATGGAGGTCGCCACGGCGGCCATCGTTACGCCGGCGCACGCCGCCAGCGCCTCGAGCAGCATGTCCCCCGAACACGCAAACGTTCCGTCGCCGCCGGTCGCCGGATGCAAGCCAGCCTCCACCCGCGCCTTACCGGTCTGGATGCTACACGTGATTCGGTCGCTAATCGTGCCTTCCGCGTGTAGGGTGATCATTGCCGCCGCCGGATCCGATCGATACCGTTCCTTCAGCGGCGCCTGTGCGGTTCGCAGCTCCTGATGATTCATCGTCTTCAATTGTCCCTAAAGCTGACTTCACTCGCAATGAAAGTAGTGCGTGAAATCTGCGTTGATTTGCAACGCGCCCCCGCCATGACTTTCGGGGCTATAGCGCGCGTTACAGCCCCGCCAGTAATGGCGGGGGCTCATCGCGAATCAACGCAGATCTCGCGCACTACCGCAATGAAAAACCGCACTGGGGCGCAAGCCGCGTTCCGCTTCTGTCTACCGTCAAGTCGAACAGGTCCTTCCGCAGTTCCGGCAAATCCCGCGAAACCGCGGCCGCACTCAGAGGATTTCCCGTCAATGACAACGTCCTGGGCGGTGCGTAACCCTTTGGCAGTTGCGCATCCTTCTCCGGGACGGCGAGGAGCGGGGCGATATTGGCAATCTGGTTCTGATCTAAATAAAAGTCCCGCCACGCGGTCAGTTTTCCCAAGACGCTAATATCCCGGACCCGATTTTTTCGAAGATCGAGCACCGCCAGGTCTTGCATCTTTCCCAGTGGATCGAGATCGGTGATCTGATTCCCCGCGAGACGCAGATCCCGCAGCGCTGCGAGATTCTGCAAAGGCCGCAGATCCGCGATCTTGTTATCGGAGAGATCGAGCTCTTTCAGGTTCTTGAGTTCCGCCAGCGGCGCCAAATCGGAAATCTCATTTCGGGCGAGGTCCAGGTATTCGAGATTTGTGAGCCCGGCCAGCGGAGTCAGATCACGAATCTTGCCGCCTTCGATGGTCAACGCATTGAGGTGATCCAGCTTCGCGATTGGGGTCAAATCCGTAACCTGGGTATTCTTCAGGTAGATCGTTTCGAGATTCGCGCACCGCTCCAGCCCGGTCAGATCAGCGACGTGGGCATCTTGCGCCGAAACGATCCCCACGGCGTCCATCTGCGCTTGCGTCAAAGGGGTATTCGGCGCCGGGTGAATCGCATTATTTCTAACGATTTTCTCCAGATTGGGATCGTGAAACGGATCCGCCGAATTGGTTACCGCGGCGGCCATTCCAATGAAAAACAGTGACGAGATGACGTAACGCTTCACGGAAGAGAATCTCCTGCATTCCAGAATCAGTGCCCCTCCAGCCGTATTGTAAGGAAGATTCCGCTCCGTGTTTATCCATCCGGGACTTGATTGCCGGGACGTGATTGCCGGGACGTGATTCCAGCAACGATGCTCACGCGCGGCTGGCTCCAGATTGAGAGGATCCGCTCAGAGCACGCTCAGGAAGTTGAACAGGTCCAGTTCGTCCTGTGGGCTCAAAACAAGTCCAAACCGGTTTTCGTAGAAACGTACGACATCCAGCAGGGTCTGGGCAGAGCCGTTATGGAAGTAGGGTGCACGGGCAGCGAGGCCACGCAGGATCGGGCCCTTGATCTTGCCGACATGGGCGAACTGACCGTCGATCAAAGCTTGGCCGAGATCGCTCGTAGTCTTGCAGTTTTTGCTCGGCTGACCGTTCACCAGTTGGCACACCGTGATCTGCGGCAGATAGCTGATATCGAGCCCGCCCATATCGACGGCTGCATTCGAAGGGCTGGGATCGCCGGTCCCGATATTCAAGGGAGTGGGGAAGGAGTGGTCGCCTACGTTGGGCGTGTCGTGGCAGGTGCCGCAGGTTCCGGTGAGCGATGGAATCCCGCCAGAAACAAGTCCGCCCTCGGAAACATCGTCGTTGATGCCGGCCACTCCGGTGATGGTGATGGGTCTGGTATTGAAAATCGTCTGCCCTCGGGCTACCGACGCCCTGAAATCAAATGACGGCAGCGCCGACCAGGCGTTGTAGAGGTTGAATATGTTGGAAGTAAACTGATCGTCGCCCGCCGCGATCAGCCCGCCAGGCTGTTCCGGACCGTTCGGGAGTAAAGCGTGCACGCTCGAGTTGATGCTGATGAAGAACGGCAAAGTGGCCAGGGGTACCGGCCCGCCGTTCCCGCCCGCGGAGTTCAGAGGTCCGGACAGAAAGCTGAGCGATTGCGCGGTGAATAACGCCATCTCGAAATTGACGATTTCCTGCTGTTCGGCTGCGGTCGGCCTCGTGCCGTCGCCTTGCGCGTGAGTAACCGTAGCGTCGAGCGACTGGTGGGCCAGGTCGCTCTGGAGCGACCCAGGGTAGTTCGTATACAGGATTTTGGTTGTGCCCGTGACCGGAGTGGATTCCCGGCCATCAAACATCACGGCGCTTAAGAATCGCAGATTCGTGGCCGGTAACGGCCGGCGGTACTGCGAGATTACGTTGGTCTCATTGCAGCCGTACGGATTGCTGACGGCGGTGACCGCGTAATCAGCGCCCGAGGGAACCGCCAGGAAGATGCGGATCAAGCCTCGCGTGCGCAGCAAGCTATAGGCGGAGGAGCGTCCTTGAAGAGTCGAGACATTGATGTTGTGATCGCAGTTCGAGCCGTCGACCGTGCGGAAGATCGGGTCCAGGCCGGCGGTCTCATCGAAGCGCAGTTGGACGTCCAGGGCGGACACCGACATACCGTCGCTCGGCTGGTGGCACGAGGCACAACTTCGGCCATTGGTACCCAGGCTTTGAAAGAACAGGCCCGTCTGATCGATTCCTCCACCGGTCGTGCTATAGGTCTGAGAAGCGCCGCCCGGATTGAGGAACAAGGTTCCATTTGGGACGAACGTCTGGTTCGGTGATGACGGAAACTGCCCATTCACCGTTTTCGAAATCAGGATTGTCCCGGCGAGAACCAGCAGCGAAGCCGTTGCCGCCCTGCGCCTGCCGCGAGGAAAAACGCGGCGCGAAACCAGGATGGCCGTCAGCGCAGCTCTCCCGGCCAGACTGCGGTTGCCCGAATAAACCATTTTCAAAACCCTCCTTGCGCGGAAAAACCCGAAACGCCAGCGCCGCTGCGCTTCAGTTGCTTTGGGCGGTTCGCACCACTCTCTGTCCGGGTAAGCGGGATTCGAAACGGGATTTAGCAGGCTAAGGCGCGAAATAATTGCGCAAGGACGCACCTGCGCTCTCATCGCCCGTAAGTCATTCACAACGCGTGCGACCATCGCCGTGGACAGGGCGGTCCGTCCACTTTTTCAGCACCCTGCTAAGGGTTACCGCGTAAGATCGGCCGCGCCATTCAATGCGGCCCCGCCAACTCCCGCCGCAGCCACGCATGCGCCAGGCGAAGCTCGTGACGGACTACGTGCACGGAGCGGCCCACCACCTCGGCCGTCTCTTCCGCCGTCATGCCTCCGAAGTAACGCATCTCGATCAGCTCGGCCAGCGAGCTCCGCTCCCGCGTCAGCGCCTCCAAAGCCAGGTCCAGATCCAGGAGTTTCATCGGCTCGGCGCCGGCGGCAGCTTCCGACTCGATGTCCGTAACCAGCCGGATCTGCCCCTCGTTACGCCGTGCCGCCGCCCGCGCCCGGGCATGGTCCACCAGGATCCTGCGCATCGCCCGGGAGACCACCGCAAAAAAGTGGGCCCGGTCGGCGAACTCGATTTCCGAATGCCCGAAAAGCTTCAGGTACGCCTCGTTCACCAGGGCGGTGGGCTGCAAGGTGTGGTCCGGGCGTTCCTTGCGCAGATGCGATTCCGCGATCCGGTGCAGGGTTTGATAGACCACGTTCATCAGTTCGCCCTGCGCGGATGGGTCACCGGCCCGCATCTGATGCAGCAGCTCGGTGATAGACGGATGCGATTCGGCGCCGATAGTATTCATTATAGGTTCCGCTAACTCTGCTGAATCGGCCTTCGCGCTGACCTACAATAGAGAAGAAATGCAGGTTACTCTTCCCGATGGCAGTGTCCAGCAAGTCCCCGAGGGCGCGCGCCCCATCGATATCGCGCAATCCATCAGCAAACGCCTCGCCGACGACGCCATCGTCGCCCGCGTCGACGGGCAGCTCTGGGACCTCAACCGCCCGCTCGAACAGGACGCCAGGCTCGAAATTCTGACCACCAAAAATCCCGAAGCGCTCGAAGTCTACCGCCATTCGACCGCGCATCTGCTCGCCGCGGCCGTGCTCGAACTGTTTCCCGGAACCAAGCTCGGCATCGGACCGCCCATCGAAACCGGCTTCTACTACGATTTCCAGCGCGCCGAGCCGTTCACTCCCGAGGATCTCGAAAAGATCGAAAAGCGCATGTGGGAAATCCAGGCGCGCGACCTTCCCTATGAGCGCCAATACACCCGCAAGGAAGACGGCTTAAGACTCTACTCCGATCAGCCCATGAAAATCGAGCTGATCACCGAGCGCGCCGGCGAGGTCTTCTCCGAATACACGCTGGGCCCCGGCTTCATCGATTTCTGCCGCGGCCCGCACGTTCCGTCGACCAAGAAAATCAAGGCGTTCAAGCTTCTCTCCGTCGCCGGCGCGTACTGGAAGGGCAGCGAAAAAAATCAGCAGCTCCAGCGCATTTACGGCACCGCGTTTTTTTCGAAAAAGGATCTGGAAGATTACCTCAATCGCCTGGAAGAAGCCAAAAAACGCGACCATCGCAAGCTCGGCAAGGAACTCGAGCTGTTCACCGTAAACGAATCCGTCGGCGCGGGCCTTCCCTTGTGGCTGCCCAAAGGCGCCACCATCCGCCGCCTGCTCGAAGAATACATCCTCGAACGCGAACGCGAGCTCGGCTATCAGCACGTCTACACCCCCGATCTCGCCAAAATCGATCTGTATATCCGCAGCGGCCACTGGGAACATTATCACGAAGATATGTTTCCGCCGATGGATCTGGAAACCGAAAAAATGGTGCTGCGGCCCATGAACTGCCCGCATCACATTCTGGTTTACGAATCGAAAATGCGCAGTTACCGCGATCTGCCCATCCGCATCGCCGAATTGGGCACCATGTATCGTTATGAGCGCAGCGGCGTGCTGAGCGGCCTAAGCCGCGTCCGCGCCATGACCCTCAACGACGCCCACATTTTCTGCACTCCCGAACAAATCAAGGAAGAATTTTCCGGCGTCATGAAGCTGGTCGAGCGCGCTTACAAAGACCTCGGCATCACTCAATACAGCTATCGTCTTTCCCTGGGCGATCGGGCCAATAAAGAAAAATACGTCGATAACGACGCCATGTGGGAGCACGGCGAACAGGAGCTGCGCGACGCCATGAACGCGCTCAATCTCCCCTACCGCGAAGCCCGCGGAGAAGCGGCGTTCTACGGACCCAAGCTCGACATTCAGCTCGCCGACGTGATGGGCCACGAAGAAACCTATTCGACCGTCCAGCTCGATTTTCACCTGCCCAAACAATTCGGCTTGAGCTACATCGCCCCCGACGGCAAGCATCATCAGCCGGTGATGATTCATCGCGCCATCGTCAGCACCATGGAGCGCATGATTTCTTATTTGATCGAACTCTACGCCGGCGCATTCCCGATGTGGCTCGCGCCCATTCAAGCCACCGTGCTGCCCATCACCGACCGTCACGTCGAATACGCGCGAAAAGTTCATCGCCAGCTCGAAGCCGCGGGATTGCGCTCCCATCTCGACGATCGCAACGAAAAAGTGAACCTCAAAATCCGCGAAGCGCAGTTGCAAAAAATTCCCTTCATGCTGGTGGTCGGCGATCGCGAAGCCGAATCGGAAAGCGTCGCCGTGCGCCATCGTAAGCATGGCGATCAAGGCTCGAAAGCGTTAGCCCAATTCATCGCCGAAGCCCGCGCCTTGGTCGATTCGAAGAACGTCACCGAATGATTTCGATCACCGCCGGCGATCTCGAAGCATCCATCGACACCGGCCGCGGCAACAACTGCCGTTCGCTCACCCTGCGCGGCGCCGAATTCATTCACGGCGACGCGAACCCTCCCTCGTTCGCCGGCATCCCGCTGCTCGCCCCGTGGGCCAACCGCCTCGACGGCGAATCGTACACGGCCAATGGCTGGCGCTATTTTTTAAATTCCGCGCTCGGCAATCTGCGCTACGACCCCAACCATCTCCCGATCCACGGCCTGCTGCTGTTCACCGACCGTTGGAAAATCGTGAATCAGGATGAAAGTTCGGTCACCTCGCGCCTGGAATTCTGGCGCGTCCCGCACTGGATGGCGCAATTTCCTTTCGCGCATTCGCTCGAATTGACGCATCGCCTGCTCGACGGCTCGCTCGAAATCGAGCTGGCCGTCGAAAATCAGTGCGAAGAACCGCTGCCCCTGTGCCTCGGTTTTCACCCTTATTTCCGTTTACCCGATTCCACCCGCGACCGCTGGCGCATCCAGATCCCCGCGCGCGAGCAGGCCGTCCTTTCCGAGAAAAAAATTCCCACGGCCGAACGCACTCCGATCGATCCCGGCTGGCGCGATCTCGCCGGCCAGTCCTATGACACGGTCTTTACCGCTCTCACCGGCGAAGATTTCCTGGTCACCGATGGCGCGCGAACTCTCGCCGTCCATTTCGGCGCGAAGTTCCCCGTCGGCGTAATTTATGCGCCTCCCGACAAAGATTTCATCTGTTTCGAGCCGATGACCGCCCTGACCAACGCCTTCAACTCGCCGCCGCCGTTCCCGCACGTCGCACCCGGCGAAACCTGGCGTGAAAACTTCCGCATCACCCCGCAATAACGCCGGCTCCAGGCCCCCAAACCCAGGCCCCTGCAATCAGATCCCATTTCTTCTCAAACTCAATTCCGAACCAGCGCTCTAATCTTCAATCGGAACTGATCAGTCCGTAGTTGCATTCAAGTGGTACTGAACTCGCGGAGCCCGTTAACGGTTTGCGGTGTCCCCTATACGGCAGGGCATCGACGCGAGATGGAGGGATGCTGAAAAAGCGAATTGGAAAACGTTAGTGGGGCAGGCTCCCAGCCTGCCCTTTTCCGTCCGCTTCTTCAGCACTCCCTCGACGTCGAATCGATTCGATAAACTTCCGCTGGTCGTACGCAAGGCGGCCATGCAGGGAATCAGAAAGAGGCATTTCGAAAACGGAGAAAATAGAAGCCCGCCATCCAGCGGAAACTGAGATCCTCGCGTTAGTAGCCTCTTAAATCACCGGCGGCCGGAAAACGCCTGGCGAAAAGTCCAGAAGCCCCGGCCGCCGCGACTACAGCCGTATTGTCGAAACTCGTTTGAGAATTGTTCCTCCCGTTCCCAACTAACTTTAAGTGCGCGATCCGCTGATTCTGCCGGCCGTAGCCGTCGCCGCCGGAATTTTTCTCAGCCGCGCTTTCGCCTTCACCACCGCCGAATCGCTGTGGCCGATCGCGGCCTTCCTGCTTCTCGCGCTCCTGCAAACCCGATTACGAATCGTGTGCCTCGCGCTGGCGCTGCTGTTCCTGGGAATTTTCGCCGAAGCCTGGCATCGTCCCGGCGATCCGCCCACCATCGACGCCGGGTCGCGCGAAATCGTGCTGCTCGACGGCTGCGTCGTCGAGCCGGCGGTCTTCTCCGAAAATCGCGAGCAGTTCACCCTGGAGCTGGACCGTGACGCCCGCGCCCGCGTCAGCCTGAACCTGCGCGACAACGATGTGCCGCAGCGCCTCGATTACGGCCAGCGCGTCGAAATCGAAGCGCGTGTGCGGCGTCCGCGCAATTACGATAATCCTGGCTCCTTCGATTACGCCGGCTGGCTGGCGCGCCAGAAAATTTTCTGGACCGCGTCGATGACCTCCGGCTCGAAAGCGAAAATTCTCGGCGGCCGCTGCGGATCGCGCTTCCTGGCGGCGGTGTTCGCGCTGCGCGTCGCCGCGCTCGGCCGCATCGAAGCGCTCTATCCCAACGACGCCTACGCCACCGGAATGATGGAGGCGATTCTCATCGGAGAAACCTCCAAACTCGAAAAAATCTGGACCGACAATTTCCGCCGCACCGGCACCTTTCACGCCCTGGTGATTTCCGGCGTTCACGTGACCGTGCTCGCCGGCGTTCTGCTGTTTTTGTTGCGCCTGTGCGCGCTCCCGGAAATTCCCGCGCTCGCCATCACCGCGTTCGCCGCGTGGGTTTACGCGCTGGTTTCCGGATTTTCCGCTCCCGTCGTCCGCGCCGCCGGCGGATTTTCTCTGTACCTCGCCGCCCGCTTTTTCTTTCGCCGCGGACGCGTGTTGAACCTGCTGGCCGCCGTCGGCCTGGTCTATCTTTTGTGGGATCCGGGCCAGTTGTTCGACGCCAGCTTCGTGCTCTCGTTCCTGTGCGTGGCCGCCATCGGCGCGCTGGGAACGCCGCTGCTTGAAGCGACCACCATTCCTTACGGCCGCGCGGTGCGCGAAATCAACGACGATTCGCTCGACCCTCACCTGGAGGCGCGCGCCGCGCAGTTTCGCATCGAATTGCGCCTGGCCGCGGAAACCCTGGCGCTGTGGACGCGCCTTCCGCAGCGCCGCGCCGCCGCCGCGCTCGCCTTGCTCTGCCGGTTTGCGTTTTTCGCCTTCGAAATGGCCGCCATCTCGACCGTGATTCAAATCGGATTGTCGCTGCCGATGGCCGAATATTTTCATCGCGCGTCGTTCACCGGATTGACCGCGAATCTGCTCATCGTGCCGTTGCTGAACGCCGTGGTCCCGCTGGGATTCATTGCCGTGTTCAGCGGCTGGCGATGGGTCGCGGCGCTGGCCGGCGTGTTGCTCAAATTGTCCGCGCGCATCGCCGCCTGGCACGCCGCGCGCGAGCCGAACTGGCGCGTGCCGGACCCGCCGGCGTGGCTGGCGCTGGCCTTCATTGTGGCGCTGCTCGCCATCGCCGTGCTCGCCTATCGCAAACTATGGCGATGGCCGGCGCTCGGCGCGGTGCTCGCCGCGTTCGCGCTGCTGATCTGGCACCCGGTTTCGCCCGCCATCACGCCCGGCATTCTGGAACTGACCGCCATCGACGTCGGCCAGGGCGACAGTCTGCTGCTGGTTTTTCCGCGCGGAAAAATCATGGTGATCGACGGCGGCGGAATCCTATCCTACGGGAGCCGCCGTCACGTCAATCTCGACACCGGAGAAGACGTCGTTTCGCCGTACCTGTGGACGCGCGGCATCCGCCGCCTCGACGTGATCGTTTCGACGCACGCCGATCAGGACCATTCCGGCGGCCTGTGCGCGCTGATCGAAAATTTTCATCCCGCGGAGTTGTGGGTGGGAACCCATCCGTCGCCGCGCGTTCTCGCTTGCGCCGCGCACTTCCATGTTCGCGCCGTCGATCAGCGCGAATCTGCTCCCTTTGCGTTTTCCGGCGCAATGCTCGAAATTTTATCGCCCTCCGCCGATGACTCGCGCGCCAGGGGCAACAACGATTCGATCGTGTTTCGCGTGGCCTACGGCGCCCGAAGTTTCCTGCTGACCGGCGACACCGAACGCCGCACGGAACTGCGCCTGGCGCGCGAAAACCTGCCTCCGCACACCGACGTCTTAAAGGTCGCGCACCACGGCTCGAAAACGTCTACTACTGAGCCCTTTCTCGACGCGGTCTCGCCCATCATCGCGATGATCTCGGTGGGATATGAGAACTCTTTCGGCCATCCCAATCGCGATGTTCTGGCGCGTCTGGCCGCGCATCACGTGGAAACGCTGCGCACCGACGAAGACGGCCTGGTCACCGTTCGCACCGATGGTCATCGACTCTGGACGGAAACCATGCTGTGGCGCGGCCAGCCCGCATTCTGGACCGGCGAACGGCCGTTTGACTGGGCCGCCGCGTCCGACTGGTAATCTCCGCTTACCCCCGCCATCACCGGCGGGGCTTAGAATTGACCGTTCGCTGCCGCCCGCGAATTACAGCGCCGCGCGGGCGTCATGATTCAGGCGTTCCGCGTTGGAATAGAGCTGCGAAACAGTTTGTGTATACATCGGATTGAACAAATCATCGCGATGCGTTCTGCCGAACAGAATGGCGCCCTGCGTATCGGCCGCCATCAGATTCACCCGCCGCGCCACTCTTTCGACCCGCCGCTGCTGGCCGGGCGAAAGCGCGTTCTCAGCCTGAAGCCGATGAACCTGGCGGCCGAGCGTGTTGAGATCGTCACGCAGCCGCATCAGTTGGTTGCCTTGCGCCATCCAGTCCAGATTATCGGAGGCGTACGACCACATCCGGCCGGCGTCCCGTTCCGCGAACGTAGCGTTCGCGGCGATCGCTTGAAGTTGAGCGTGATCCGATGGGGTCCCGGCCCACGCCGGCAATGCCAGCGCCGCCGCCGTAACGCATGTCGTAAAAAAAGTAGAGAGTTTCATACTAGCTTTCTCCGATAGTTAGACGCGCGCCGGACGCGGCGGGACTCCAACGCTGTAACGATACCCGGCAAATCCGGAATCGAACGGCGGGCCGGGCGCATCTGCTACACTGGAATCGACTTGAATGTTTCAGAGAAGGGTTTTTAGCAGGATTGTCCTTGGTGCGGGCGTGTGTCTGGCGTTCGCGCTTCCGTTCCTGAGAGCAGCGGAGTCCGGCGAGGGCGCCGACACGCAGCAGATTCTTACCCGATATTTGTCGGCGCGGCGAACGCAACGGGATTCGTTGCGCGGCGTGGAGATGCAGGTGAAAATCGTGGCCAAACTCCCGCGCCTGGAAAAACAGGGAACGCTGAAAGCGCTGCGCCGCATCTCCAAGCTGGGAAAGATCACCTATAAGGCTTTGGGATTTTCCGGCGACAGCACGATTAAGGATGAGATTATCGCGCGCTACCTGTCGGCCGAATCGCAGTCGCCGGAAACGGCCATCACCCCGGTGAATTATAAATTCAAGTACCGGGGGCGCGCCAACCAGGATGGCCGGCTGGTGCAGATCTTCCAGATCACGCCCCGCAAGAAACGCGTCGGAATGTTCAAGGGCGAGCTGTGGCTGGATGCCGAAACGGCCATGCCGGTGCGCGAATCCGGCCGGCTGGTGAAAACGCCGTCGGTGTTCCTCAAAAAAGTGGAGTTCGTGAACGAATACGAAATCCAGAACGGTGTAGCCATTCCCAAACGCTTCGAGAGCAAGGCGGACGTGCGCATTTTCGGCCGCGCGGAGCTTAACGTTGATTTCAGCAACTTCAGCAGGGCAGAAACCACTGACGAGCTGACCACCAGCTCCAACCGGTAAAAGGAGACCTCGAAAGCGCCGTGTCGATGAGAACGCTGTTTCTAAATCCGCCTTCATTCGAAGGTTTTGACGGCGGCGCCGGATCGCGCTGGCCGTCGACGCGGGAAATTGAATCGTACTGGTATCCGGTGTGGCTGTGCTACCCGGCGGGAATGATCTCGGACAGCAAGGTTTTAGACGCTCCGCCGCACGGCGTCTCGATCGAGCAGACCGTCGCCCACGCGAAAAATTTCGAATTGATGGTGCTGTTCACCTCCTCGCCCGGATTTCACGTGGATGTGAAAATCGCGGAGATGATGAAGGACGCCAACCCCAAATTGAAGGTGGCTTTCGTCGGTCCTCCGGTGACCATCGAGCCGGATAAAGCTCTGAACGCGTCGAAAGCCATCGACTTCATCGCGCGCCGCGAGTTCGATTATGCGATCGCCCATTACGCCAACGGCGCCGCGCTCGAAGATCTGCCGGGCGTCAGTTTCCGCAAGGATGGGGCCAACGTTCACAATCCCGAAGGCGCCGCCATCGAAAATCTGGACGAGCTGCCGTGGGTGTCGAAGATCTACAAACGCGACCTCGATTTTCGCCGCTACAACGTTCCGTTCCTGCTGCACCCCTACATTTCGTTTTATACGACGCGCGGCTGTCCGGCCATGTGCACCTTTTGTCTGTGGCCGCAGACGCATTCCGGGCATCGCTGGAGATTGCGCTCGACCGCCGATATCGCCAATGAGTGCCGTTACGTGCTCGAAAATTTCCCCGGCTTGAAGGAAATTTTCTTCGACGACGATACCTTCAATTACCGCAAGGCGCGCACGCTGGAGCTCTGCGCGGAATTGAAGAAAGTGAAGTTCACCTGGAGCTGCACCTCGCGCGTGACTACCGATTACGACACGCTCAAAGCGATGAAAGAAGCCGGCTGCCGGCTGCTGATCGTCGGCTACGAATCGGGCAGCGAGCAGATTCTGCGCAACATCAAAAAGGGCGCCACCATCGACATGGCCCGGCGCTTCACCGAGAATTGCCACAAGCTGGGCCTGGTGGTTCACGGCGATTTTATCGTCGGGCTGCCGGGCGAAACGCGCGAGACGCTGCGCAGCACCATCGATTTCGCCAAGCGCCTGGATGTCGAGACCATTCAGGTTTCGATCGCGCACGCTTTTCCGGGCACCGAATTTTACGACTACGCCAAGAAAAATAACCTGGTGCAGATCAACATGGCCGACGAGGAAGGCCATCAGCTGCCCAACGTCATTTATCCCGGCATTCTGGAGCGCGAAGAGCTGGTCGATTGGGTGGAGCGGTTTTACGGCGAATATTATTTCCGTCCGAAAGCCGCCTGGCGCATCGTGCGCAAGGCCATTTTCAAGGGCGAGGAACGCAAGCGGCTGTACAAGGAAGCCAAGGATTATCTTTCGCTGCGCAGCAAGCGCAAAAAGTACGTCGCCGAGCACCGCGCCAGCCGCGCCCTGCAAGCGCAACGCCCGCAAGCCGGATGAACCGCTTCGAGCGTCTTCGATGGAAGACGCGGGTGTTCACGATCATTGTGGTGTTATCGAACGCGCTCGGCAATTTCGCGCTGGCCTCCGGCATGCGAAACCGCTCGACCGACGGCGTGCTCGATTATCTGCGCGCCATTTTCAGCCCCTGGGTCATGATCGGGATCGTGCTGCTGATCCTGTGGCTGCTGTCGCGCATGGCGCTGCTGAGTTGGGCGGATTTGAGCTACGTTTTGCCGGTGACTTCGCTCGGCTACGTGGTGAATGCGCTGATGGGGCGCTGGTTTTTGAACGAACAGGTGACGGCGGCGCGCTGGGCGGGCACGCTGCTGATCGTCGCCGGAACCATGCTGGTGGGCGCCGGCAGCCCCCGGAACCTCGAAGTGAGCCTTGAAATGAAGCGTGAAGGCGCATGAAAACGTGGCTTCTGCTGGCGTTGATGGTGTTCAGCACCGTGCTCGGCGATTTGTTGCAGAGCGCCGAGATGAAGCGCCACGGCGAGATCAAGGAATTCGCGCCGCGGCGGCTGGGCCGCGTGCTGGCGGCGCTGGCCCGAAAAAAATTTCTGATTCTCGCCATCGTGTTCATGGCGGTTTCGTTTTTCGCTTTCATGACGCTGCTGGAGACGGCCGATCTGAGCTTCGCCGTGCCGGCCTCGGCGGCCACTTTGGTGTTTGAGACAATTCTTGCAAAAATTGTTTTAAAGGAACGGGTCGATTCGCGGCGCTGGGCGGGAGCGTGCCTGGTGGCCTTCGGCGTGGCGCTGCTCACGCGGTGATTTTCCTGGCGCCGCTTTTTGTGGAGCTGATGGCGGCGGTTGCGGCGGCGTATCAGCTCTTCGCAATCCTTGCCTGCCTGCGCCGGCGGACCCAGGGACCCGGATTCAGGATTCAGCATCAACCGGTTTCGATTCTGAAGCCGGTTCGCGGTATCGACGCCGGTTTCCGCGACGCGATCGCGTCTCATGCGAACCTCGCAGGCGAGTTTGAGCTGCTGTGCGGCGTCCGTTCGCTGGACGATCCCGCGGTTGCGGTGCTGCGGGAATTTCCTCGCGCGCGGGTGGTCTTGTGCCGCACCACAACTCCCAACGGAAAAGCCGGCGTGCTGCTCGATCTTGCGGCGGAAGCGCGGTATCCCGTTCTGGTGGTGAACGACGCCGATATTCGCGTGCCGGCCGGTTACCTGGAGCGCGTGACCGCGCCGCTTGCCGATCCGGCGGTTGGCCTGGTGACGTGCCTGTATCGCGCATCGGCCGAAACCTTCGCGGCGCGATTGGAAGGACTCGGCATCTGCACCGACTTTGCGCCCTCGACGCTGGTGGCGAGAATGGTCGGCGTGGATGAGTTCGCGATGGGATCGACCATGGCATTCCGGCGCGCGGATCTGGACCGCATCGGAGGTTTCGCGGCGATCGCGGATTATCTCGCCGACGATTATCAACTGGGACATCGGCTGCACCAGTTGGGTTTGAAGTGTGTGCTTTCGGAGGTGATCGTCGACACGCACCTGGGTGGTGGCTGGAAAGACGTCTGGGCGCACCAGGTGCGTTGGGCGCGCACCATTCGCGTTTCGAAATTCGCCGGATACCTCGGATTGCCGGTGACCTTCGCGACCTTCTGGGCGGTTCTGTGCGCGGCAGCGGGTGAGTGGAGAATCGCCGCCGCGGTGATTGCGGTCCGGATGCTGATGGCTCTCGAGTCGGGATGGTTCGTAATGAGAAGCCGCGATGCGCTGGCGCTGTGGTGGGCGGTTCCGCTGCGCGATCTGTTCGGAGCCGCGGTGTGGATCGCGGGGTTGTTCGGAAATTCCGTGGTCTGGCGCGGCCAAAAACTGCGGCTGGACCGGGTGGGAAGAATCATCCCTTCCGATTCCACAGCGGCGAGTTAGCAGGGCGTTTCCTGATCTTATAACGTCCCGCCGGGAGACCTCTGCCGTTCACGTTAACGCCGTTGGGAAAGAAACAAAAGCTTCCCGTCCATGGTCTAACGGGCGAAACACTCATTGAGGAGCGAGGTTATGAGATATTTATTGATCTTAACCGTAACGATTGCGACATGCTTCGCGACCGAAGCACAGACTTCCACGCAAACCAGGGCCGGGACCGCCGCGAACCACAACGATCAGCCGTTTTTGCGCGAAGCGGTGCAAGGTAACCTGGCGGAAATTCAGCTCGGACAGCTGGCGCAGAAAAATGGGTCGAGCCCGGCCGTGAAACAGTTCGGCGAACGAATGGTGACGGACCACACCAACTTGCTGGAGCAAGCGAGGAGTGTCGCTTCAGAGAAAGGAATCACAGTGCCGGTGCGGCCTTCGGCAAAGCAACAGGCTACCTATCGATCGCTCGAAGCTAAAACGGGAAGTGCGTTCGACAAGGCTTATATTACCGACATGATTAATGACCACACGCATGACATCGCCGCATTCCAGCAGGAAGCGAATTCAGCGTCCGATCCGGATATGCGCTCACTGGCATCCAAGGCGATTCCAATTATGCAGGAGCACCTTCGTCTGGCCGAGAATGCGGCGCGGCAATTGGGTATTCCGGCAACTCCGAGCGGCGGGCTGTAGATTAAGCCAGGATACGGATGGGAAACCCTGGCATCCGGAGGGCCAGATTCAGCGCTGGCCGTTTTCCGGCCGCGCGATGTCGATGCCGCCGCGGAAATACGCGCCGTCCTCGATCACGATGCCGGCAGTCTTCACATCGCCCACCAGGTTGGCGCCTTTGCGAAGCACGATCCGCTGGGTGGCTTCGACGTTGCCTTTCACCGTGCCGCCGACGACCACTTCGGCGGCCTTGATGGTCGCATCCACTTTTCCGGTGGGGCCGATGGTCAGGCGGTCGCGGGCTTCCAGTTTTCCGTCGACTTCGCCGTCAATCACCATTTCTTCCTTGCTGATGATGTCGCCCTTAATGCGCATGGTGCTGCCGATGATGGCGCCGGCGCCGGAGGAAACCGGTTCGTGCACGACGGGACGGACCGCGGGAGCGCCAGCGGGAGCGGGCGCAGGAGTAGCGTTTGTATTTTGATCTTTATTCCACATGATAAGTAACGTTAAGCACGCGTGTTGCCAGTTCGCGTTTCCAATTGTAGCGGAACTTGCGATGCCGTGCGCAACATTTTTCGCCTAAAAACCCACCTGGGGCACGCATTTTCTACCGGGTGTCAGCAGAACTTTCCTGGCGGATTCGCAGCCGCGTGTTGAACCGGTCGGGCGAATCGCGGGTAACTCGCCGGGCGCTCGAATTTCTGTAACGTGAATCATTCGCGACTCGTGCAAGCTGGCTGCCGAAACAGAAAACGGGAGCCATGGATCTATTGGTCGGCAAGGTGATTGATGAATGTTCCGAGCTCCACCTATCGCCTGCAACTCCACTCCGGCTTCGGATTTGAAGCGGCGCGCGACATTCTGGATTATCTGCGCGACCTCGGCGTTTCGCACATTTATTGTTCGCCGTATTTGCAGGCCGCGCCGGGAAGCACGCACGGTTACGACGTAGTCGATTATCTGCATGTCAACGTCGAATTGGGTGGCGAGGCCGGGCGCGAGCGTTTGTGCCGCAAGCTGGCTGAATTGGGGCTGGGACAGGTACTGGATATTGTCCCGAATCACATGGCCATCGCCGGGCAGAGCAACGCGTGGTGGTGGGATACGCTCGAAAACGGCGCGGCCAGCCGCTACGCTCCGTACTTCGACATCGAATGGAACGCTCCGGAAGAACGGCTGCGAAATAAAATTCTGTTGCCGCTGTTGGGCGATCATTACGGGCTGGTGCTGGCCGCGGGCGATTTGAAACTGGAACGGCGCGAAGGCAGTTTCGTGGTCCGTTATCAGCAACACATTTTTCCGCTGGCGCCGGAATCGCTGGCGCCGCTGCTCGAAAAGGCGGCGGAGCGGTCCGGCTCGATGGAGCTGGGTTTTCTGGCCGATTCGCTGGCGGTTTTGCCGGGTCCGATCGATTCGGATTGGGCGGCGCTCGAAGAACATCATCGCGATAAAGAAGTGATTCGCGAATTGCTGACGCGCCTGGTGCGGGAGCAGCCGGAAACGGCGGCGCGCATTGACGCGGTGGTGGAAGAAACGAATCGCAACATCGATGAGCTGGACGAGCTGCTGTCCCACCAGAACTATCGTCTGTCGCGCTGGCGCACGGCGGAGCGCGAATTGGTCTACCGGCGCTTTTTCGACATTAATACCCTGGTCGGCGTGCGCACCGAGGATCAGCGCGTGTTCGAAGATACGCATCGCCTGGTGATTCAGTGGCTCCAGCACGGCGAGCTGGACGGCGTGCGCGTGGATCATCCCGATGGATTACGCGATCCGGCGCAGTATTTCCGGCGGCTGCGCGACGCGGCTCCGCAGGCGTGGGTCGTGGCGGAAAAAATTTTGCAGCCGGAGGAAACCTTGCCGGACGCGTGGGAAATCGCCGGCACCACCGGCTACGATTTTCTGAATCTGGCCGGCGGACTGTTCGTCGATCCGCATGGCGAAGCGCCGCTCAACGAACTGTACCGTGAGTTCACCGGCGAGCCGGTGGATTTTCCCACGGTGGCGCGCGAGAAGAAAAATTTCGTGCTGCGGGAAATTCTGGGCAGCGACGTGAATCGCCTGACCGCGCTGTTCCTGCAAATCTGCGAGCAGCATCGCGAGCAGCGCGATTACACGCGCCACGAAATTCATGAAGCGATCCGCGAAATCATCGCCGCGTTTCCGGTGTACCGGACTTACGTGCGCGCCGGCGCGGGAGTCATTTCCGCGTCGGACCATCGCTACATTTCCGAATCCGTCGAAGCGGCCAAGGCGTCGCGTGCGGACCTGGAGCCGCGGCTGTTCGATTTTTTCCGCGATGTGTTGCTGCTGGACGTTCGCGGGCACCTGGAAAGCGAATTCGTCATGCGCTTCCAGCAGGTGAGCGCGGCGGCCATGGCCAAGGGCGTCGAAGATACCGCGTTTTATTCGTTCCTGCGCCTGGTTTCGCTGAATGAAGTCGGCGGCGATCCGGGGCGATTTGGCGTTTCGCCGGACGATTTTCATCGCGCCTGCGCGGAGACCCAAAAGGCCAAGCCGTTGACCATGCTGGCGACATCGACGCACGACACCAAGCGCAGCGAAGATGTTCGCGTCAGGATCGGCCTGTTGAGCGAAATTCCCGGGGCGTGGGGCGACGCGGTGCGGCGATGGTCGGCCGCGAACAACAAGTATCGATCCGGGGACGCGCCGGATCGAAAGATGGAATATCTGCTGTATCAGACACTGGTGGGAGCCTGGCCGATTTCGAAGGACCGGCTGCTCGAGTACATGCGCAAAGCGGCGCGCGAAGCGAAGGAGCAGACTTCGTGGTTGAATCCGAATGCGGCATTTGAAACCGCGCTGGAGAATTTCATCGGCGGAATTCTTGGGGACGAAAGTTTCATTGCGGATCTCGAATCGTTTCTTGCCCCGCTGATTCCGGCCGCGAGAGTGACTTCGCTGGCGCTGGTTCTGTTGAAACTGACCGCGCCCGGCGTTCCTGATATTTATCAAGGAACCGATTTGTGGGATTTGAGCCTGGTGGATCCCGATAACCGGCGTCCGGTGGATTATGCCTTGCGGCGGAAGCTGCTTGCGGAATTGGATCGAATGTGCGCGGATCGCATTCTGGGGCGGGCGGACGAAGGTCTGCCGAAGCTGTGGGTGATTCGCCAGACTTTGCGCGCCCGAAATTCGCATCCGGAAGATTTCGGCGCCGAAGCATCGTATCAACCGTTGTGGGCCAGCGGTCCCAAGGCGGCCCACGCGGTCGCATTCGGGCGCGGCGGCGGCGTGATCACGGTGGTTCCGCGGCTGGTGGCGAGTCTGGACGAATGGGGATCGACGCTGGTCGAAATTCCGGAAGGATCCTGGCGGCATCAGTTCACCGGAGAATTGGTCGAAGGCGGAAAAATCGACCTGGCCGCGCTGTTCGAAAAATTTCCGGTCGCGCTTCTGACGCATGAGTAATGCCGTTCACGTGTGGGCGCCGAAGGCGCGGACCGTTCGCTTGCAGAGCGGCGGCGCGGTGACGCGCATGGAGCCGGTCGCGTATAAAACCAGCTACGGATGGTGGCGCGCCGATGGTCCCGCGATTCCCGGCGCGGATTACGCGTTTTTGCTGGATGACGGCGATCCGCTGCCGGACCCGCGCTCGCCGTGGCAGCCGCAGGGAGTGCACGGCGCGTCGCGATTTTACGATCATTCGGCCTTTCCCTGGTCCGATCGGAATTGGCAGGCGCCGCCGCTTTCCTCCGCGTTGATTTATGAGCTGCACACCGGAACGTTCACACCGGAGGGAACGTTCGACGGCGCGATTGCGCGGCTGGATCACCTGGTGGAGCTGGGAGTGACCCATGTCGAGCTGATGCCGGTGCAGGAATTTTCGGGCGGCTGGGGCTGGGGATATGACACGGTGGATTTGTTTGCTCCGCACCATGTTTATGGCGGTCCCGATGGGTTGAAGCGATTGATCGACGCGTGTCACCGGCGCGGGCTCGCGGTGCTGCTGGACGTGGTGTACAACCATCTGGGTCCGAGCGGAAATTATCTGGCGCGGTTCGGCCCGTATTTCACGGATCGATATTCGACGCCGTGGGGTCCGGCGATCAATTTCGACAGCGCGGGCAGCCTGGAGGTGCGGCGATTTTTCTGCGATAACGCGCTGATGTGGCTGCGGGATTATCACGCCGACGGTCTGCGCCTGGATGCGATTCACGCGATTTTCGATTCTTCGGCCACCCATTTTCTGGCGCAGCTGGCGCGGGAGGTGAAACAGCTGGCGGCGCATGTGGGCCGCGAATTGGTGTTGATCGCGGAAAGCGACCTGAACGATCCGCGCGTGGTGACGCCGGTCGAAATGGGCGGATTCGGAATGGACGCGCAGTGGAGCGACGATTTTCATCACGCGCTGCACACCGTGCTGACGGGAGAACGGTCCGGTTATTACTTCGATTTTGGGTCGCTTGCGGATCTGGCGAAGGCGTTGACCAACGCGTTTGTTTACGATGGCCGCTATTCCTGTTACCGCAAGCGGGAGCATGGCGCGAAGCCGGTGAACCTCAGCGGGGCGCGGTTTATCGGTTATCTGCAAACGCACGATCAGGTGGGAAATCGCGCGCGGGGGGAGCGGAGTTCACAATTGATGAGTCCGGGCCGGCTGCAAATCGGAGCGGCGCTGGTGCTGTGCTCGCCGTTTCTTCCGCTGCTGTTTCAAGGCGAGGAATTTGCCGCTTCGCCGCCGTTTTTGTATTTCACGCAGCATGAGGACCCGGAACTGGCGCGAGCGGTTTCAGACGGCCGGCGGCGCGAATTCGCGGCGTTCGGGTGGGATCCGGAAAAAATTCCCAATCCACAAGATCCGCGGACGTTGGAGCGCTCGAAGCTCGATTGGAGTGAACTGCAACGCGAACCGCATCGGGCGATTTTCGATTGGTACCGGCGGCTGATCGCGCTTCGCCGGGAATTTCCGGAGTTAAGCGATGGGCGGCTGGATCGGGTATTGGTGCAGTTCGATGAACGCGAGCAGTGGATGACCGTGCGCCGCGGGACCATCGGGATTGTATTTAACGTCTCGAAGTCGGCGCGCCGCGTGCCGCTTCGTTTCGCGGGCGAGGTGCTTCTGAGTTCCTCGATCGAGGTGAAACGTGACAGCGGATCGGTCGAATTGCCGCCGGATTCGGTGGTCATTTTGCGTGAAGATTTTGCAGGTCCCGAAGTTTTGAGGCTGTAACGGATTCCGCAAGCGCTGTGCTGCGGTAACGAATGTGGTGAGTTAGCGCTGGCAGACGGGTTGCTTTCAGCTAATAACAATAGATGTCGGCTGTTCAAGATCTGCCTCGTGCGGTGGAGTTAGTCCGTAAACTCGGCGGACGGCGCCGGGTGGTGATCGAAGATCTGCGCCCGCAAATCGAGGGCGGGCGTTTCGCGATCAAACGCGTGATCGGCGACGCGGTAACGGTCGAAGCGGACGTCTTCGCGGACGGCCACGATCTGGTTTCCTGCCGTCTGCTGCATCGCTGGGAGGGCGAAGCGGAGTGGGCCTACGCGCCGATGCAGCCTGTGGGAAACGACCGCTGGCGCGCGGAATTTTCCGCGTCGACCTTGGGAACTTATCGCTACACCATCGAAGGATGGGTGGATCACATTCAGACGTGGCAGATGGATCTGCGCAAGAGGATCGCGGCGGGTCAGGATATCGCGGTGGACGTGGAGATTGGAGCGAAGCTGATCGAACAGGCCGCCAATCGGGCAAGGGGCGCGGATGCGGAGCGATTGTGGACCTGGCTGGTGAATCTTCGCCATCCGGATATGGAACATCGCAAGGCCGCGGCGCTGCATGAGGAGCTGTTGGAGGTCGCGCGCCGTTATCCGGACTGGCGCTTCGCTACACGTTACGAAAAAGAATTGCTGGTGACGGTGGACCGCGAGAAAGCGATTTTTTCGGCGTGGTACGAACTGTTTCCACGCTCGTTTGGAAGCTTGCGCGACGCCGGACGCTGGCTGCCTTATGTGGCTTCGATGGGATTTGACGTGCTGTATCTGCCGCCCATTCATCCGGTGGGCCGGGCGTTTCGAAAGGGCAGGAATAATGCGGCATCGGCGGACGCGGAGGATGTCGGGAGTCCGTGGGCGATTGGCGCGGCGGAGGGTGGTCATAAGTCACTTGATCGGGAGCTGGGTGAGCTGGACGATTTCCGGCGGCTGATTCAGGATGCGCGGAAATACGGGCTGGAGATCGCGATGGATTTGGCGTACCAGGCGTCGGCGGACCATCCTTATTTGCGCGATCATCCGGAATGGTTTCGTAAAAGGCCGGATGGAACCATTCAGTATGCGGAAAATCCACCGAAAAAATACCAGGATATTTATCCCTTCGATTTTGAAAACGAGTATTGGCCAACGTTATGGGACGAGCTGAAAAGCATCGTTGATTTCTGGATTGACGAAGGTGTGCGGATTTTTCGAGTGGATAATCCACACACCAAACCGTTTCCGTTCTGGGAGTGGCTGATTGCCGATGTTCGGGCGAGATATCCGGAGGTGATTTTTCTGGCGGAGGCTTTCACCAGGCCCAAGGTAATGTACCGGCTGGCGAAGCTGGGGTTTTCGCAATCTTACACTTACTTTGCCTGGCGGAATACCAAAGAGGAGCTTACGGAATATTTCGAAGAGCTCACTCGACTGGACGATTTTTTCCGGCCGAATCTGTGGCCGAATACTCCCGATATTCTGACGGAGCTGCTGCAATCGGGCGGGCGGCCGGCGTTCATGATTCGCGCGGTACTGGCGGCGACGCTGGGCGCGAGCTGGGGGATTTATGGTCCGGCGTTTGAGCTGACCGAGCACCTGGCGCGGGAGCCGGGGAGTGAAGAGTATCTAAATTCCGAGAAATATGAGAGAAAAACGTGGGATCTGGAACAGCCGTCCAGCCTGCGTCCTTTCCTCGCGCGGATTAACTTCATTCGCCGAGAGAATATTGCCTTGCATCGCAATCACTTGAAGTTTCACCCGACCGATAACCCGATGCTTCTGTGTTATACGAAAACCTCCAGTGACGCGAGCAATGTGATTGCGACGGTGGTGAATCTCGATCCGGGTCATAAACAGTGGGGATTCGTGCATCTCGATTTAGCCGCATTGCAACTGGATTTCAGCCGGCCGTTTCAGGCCATCGATCTGCTGAATGACGAAAATTATACGTGGCAAGGCTCGCGTAATTATGTCGAGCTTACTCCGGAAACCAAGCCCGCACATATTCTGCGGCTGATTCGCGGTGCGTGAATGAAGCGCCCGGGCAGCGCGTCCGATCCGCTGTGGTATAAGGACGCGATCATTTACGAGATGCACGTGCGCGCTTTCGCGGACGGAAATAACGACGGCGTCGGCGATTTTCAGGGACTGATTCAAAAACTCGATTACCTGGGTGATCTGGGAGTGACTTGCCTGTGGCTGCTGCCGTTTTTTCCGTCGCCCTTGCGCGACGACGGTTATGACATCTCCGACTACATGAGTGTTCATCCCAATTACGGGACCATGGAGGATTTTCAGGCGTTTCTTTCCGCGGCGCACGACCGCGGATTGCAGGTGATTATCGAGCTGGTGATGAATCACACCTCGGATCAGCATCCCTGGTTTCAAAATGCGCGAGCGGCTCCGCCGGGATCTTCCGAGCGCGAGTTCTATGTGTGGAGCGATACGGACCAGAAATATCACGACGCGCGGATTATTTTTACGGACACGGAAAAATCCAACTGGACCTGGGATCCGGTGGCGAAACAGTATTACTGGCACCGCTTTTTTTCGCACCAGCCGGATTTGAATTACGACCATCCGCGGGTGGTGGAGGAAATGCTGAAGGTGCTGCGCTTCTGGCTGGATCTGGGCGTGGATGGTCTGCGGCTGGACGCGATTCCTTACCTGTTTGAGCGGGACGGAACCAATTGCGAAAACCTTCCGGAGACTCATGTGTTGATCAAACAGTTCCGGCAGGAGATGGATGAACATTACGCGGGGCGGATGATTCTGGCGGAGGCCAATCAGTGGCCGAGCGACGTGCGGCCTTATTTCGGCGACGGCGATGAGTGTCACATGGCTTTTCATTTCCCGCTGATGCCGCGAATTTATATGGCTCTGCGGCAGGAAGACCGGCTGCCGATTACCGATATTATGGCGCAGACTCCGGAAATTCCGGAGAATTCCCAGTGGGCTTTGTTTCTTCGCAATCATGACGAATTGACGCTCGAAATGGTGACCAATGACGAGCGGGATTATATGTATCTCGCTTATAGCGCCGATCCGCGCATGAGAATTAATCTCGGAATCCGGCGGCGGCTGGCGCCGTTGATGGATAACAACCGGCGGCGGATTGAATTACTGAACAGCTTACTGCTTTCTTTTCCGGGAACGCCCATTCTTTATTACGGCGATGAGATCGGCATGGGCGACAACATCTATCTGGGCGACCGCAATGGCGTGCGCACGCCGATGCAATGGAACGGCGATCGCAACGCCGGATTTTCGCGGGCCACGCCGGCGAAGCTTTTTAGCCCGGTGATTATGGATCCGGTATGGGGTTACCAGGCGGTGAATGTGGAGGCGGAGCAGAGCGATCCGTCGTCGCTGCTGAACTGGATGCGCAACATGATCGCGCTGCGCAAGCTGTTCCGCGTGTTCGGGCGGGGCACGCTGGAATTTTTAAATCCGGAAAATCGCAAGGTGCTGGCGTACCTGCGGCGCTCCGGAGACGAGCAGGTGTTGTGCGTCGCCAACCTGTCGCGTTTCGCGCAGCCGGTGGATCTGGATCTGGCCGAATACGAGGGGATGGCGCCGGTGGAGATGCTCGGCTATGTCGAGTTTCCGCCCATCGGGAAGCAGGCGTATCGCTTCACGCTGGGCGCCTACGGATTTTTGTGGCTGGAGCTGCATGGAACCGCGCAGCGCAGCGAGGAGCTGGCCGGCGCGGGCGAGACGGCGATCCTGACGGTGGGCGCGGGCTGGGCGAGTCTGTTCGAGGGGGCAGCGCGGCATCGGCTGGAGTCGGTGGCGCTGCCGGTTTATCTCCCGAAGCAGCGCTGGTTCGCGGGAAAATCGCGGCGCATCCGCGGCACGCGCGTGGTGGACTGGACGGGAGTCGACCGGCCGCACGCGGCGCTGGCGCTGGTGGAAGTGGAGTACGAAGAGGCGCCGCCGGAAACGTATTTTGTGCCGGTGGCGATGTCGCTCGAGCGCGCGGCGGACCAGATTCGCGAATCGGCGCCGAACGCGGTGATCGCCAGCGTGGTGACGCCGGAGGGTCCGGGAATTTTGCACGATGCGCTGTTCGACGACGAGGCTTGCGTCACGCTGCTGGGGTTGATCGAGCACGGGCGGGTGCTGGGAACGCGGCTGGGACAAATTCGCGGCGCGCCGGGTCCGCTGCTGGCGGGCGCGCAGGATGGATATACGCCGATCCGGCGGGTGGCGACGGAGCAGAGCAATTCCTCGGTGTTGTACGGAGACAAGCTGATCCTGAAGTTATTCAGGAGATTTCAGCCGGGGCCGAATCCGGATTCGGAGATGGAAAAATTTCTGACGGAAACAGCCCGGTTTGATCGCGTGCCGCCGTTTGCCGGAGAAATCGAATACGAGCCGGGGGCGCTGGAGCCGGCCACGCTGGGCATGCTGGAGGGTCTGATCGAGAATGAGGGCGACGCCTGGAAATGGACGGTGGAAGAAGTGGAGCGTTACTATGAAACTTGCGCTCCGGCGACTTTTCCGCCGGAAGCGCTGGGTGACACGCAGGACCTGGTGACGCTTTCCGAACAGCCGACGCCGCAGCTGGCGCGCGATTATGTCGGCCTCTATCTGGAATCGGCCGCGACGCTCGGCCGCCGCACGGGAGAGCTGCATCGGGCGCTGGCGACGCCGGCGGAAGATCCGGCCTTCACGCCGGAGCCGCTGACGGAGCGCGACCTGGAGGAGCTGATCGAAAACTGGCGCGGGCAGGCGACGGACGCGTTTCATGTGCTCAAAGAAAGCGTGTCGCGTCTGCCGGACGATGCGGTGGAACAGGCGGCGCTGGTGCTGGCGCGGCGGCGGGAATTTCTGAACCGGCTGCGGGTGGCGGCGGACGGAGCGCAGGGCATGCGCATCCGCATCCACGGCGACTATCACCTGGGGCAGGTGCTGCGGGTGAAAACGGATTATTTCATTCTGGATTTTGAAGGCGAGCCTTCGCGTCCGTTAGCGGAGCGCCGGGCCAAGCAGTCGCCGCTCAAAGACGTGGCGGGGATGCTGCGATCGTTCAGTTACGCGGCGTATGCGACGCTGATGAACTGGTCGGCGCGGCGCGGCGAGGATGCGGCGCGGCTGGAGCCGTGGGCGCGGTTGTGGGAGCGGTCGGCGGGGGCGGAATTTTTGCGCGGCTATCGGGAGGCGACGGCGGGCGCGGATTTTCTTCCGGCGAATCCGGCGGCTTTCCGGCGGCTGCTGAGCGGATTTCGTTTGAGCAAGGCGTTGTATGAAGTGCTGTACGAATTGAACCATCGCCCATCGTGGGTGCGCATCCCGCTGATGGGCATTCTGGCGTTTTCCTCATGATCGAGCTGGCGGACATTCCCGCGCAGACGCGCGAGCGGATCGAACAGATCGGCGCGGCGGACCTGGTGCTGGCGATTCCGCGCGCGGCGTCGGCGCAGGACGTGGAAGGGATTGTCGCGGACACCCGCGAGGCGCTGACGAAATTGTATTCCCTGGCGCAGACGCTGGTGATCCACAGCGGCGAGCCGATGGAAACGGCGCCGGGCGCGGTTCGGACCGTGGCCCTGCCGATGCTGTCCCACGCGGATATCGGCGCGGATCCGCTGAAGAGCATCGACGACGCGTATCAGGCGGTGTTCGCGGTGGCGAAAAATTTGCGGGCGCGCGCGGTGGTGGTGCTGGTTTCGGACGTGGAATCGATCACGCCGCAGTGGATTTACGCGCTGGCGCGGCCGGTGCTGGAGCTGGATTTCGACCTGGTGACGCCCGGTTATGCGCACGCGCCGATGGAGGGTTTGCTCAACTCCGGAATCATCGCGCCGTTGACCCGGGCGCTGTACGGACGGCGAATCCGGCATCCGCTGGGACCGGACTGCGGATTTTCGGGGCGGCTGATTGAGCGGCTGCTCGATGGGCCGAATCCGCGGACCCATCCGCGGTCGATCGCCTCGCTGGCGGTGGACGCGATCTGCGACGGCTTCGAAATTTGCGAGGCGAACGTCGGGGCGCGGCATTATCCGCCGCCGGATTGGTCCAATCAGAGCTCGGTGCTGGCGCGGATTCTGGGTCCGGTGTTCCTCGAAACCGAATTTCACGCGGCGCAATGGCAGCGCGTGCGCGGATCGCAGCCGGTTCCGGTGTTCGGCGAAGCGGGGAGCAGCCGCGCGCAGACGGAGCCGATCGATGTGCGGCGGATGATCGATTCGTTTGCGCTGGGCTACCGCAATCTGGAAGAGATCTGGAGCGTGATTCTTCCCCCGGGAACGCTGCTGGAGCTTTCGAAATTAGCCAAAGGTTCGCGCGAGCTGTTTCACATGCCGGACCGGACCTGGGCGCGCATCCTTTATGATTTCGCGCTGGGACATCGCCTGCGTCTGATCAATCCGGACCATCTGATTCGCGCGATGACGCCGTTGTACCTGGCCTGGGTGGCGTCCTTCGCTTTGGATACGGCGGCGGCGGACGCGGCGATGGCCGCGCGGCGGCTGGAGGATCTGGCGCTGGCGTTTGAAGCCGCGAAGCCTTACCTGGTTTCGCGCTGGCGCTGGCCGGATCGGTTTAATCCATGAATAGGGGGCGATGCGGGACGGTTTGCGAGATGCCGGCTTCCCACTACCCGCTCCCCAACCAAAGGAGTGGTTATGTGGGAACAGGTGCAGCAGGCGCTTGATCAATCGATGATTCGAATGTTGAATGAACTGGCCAGCCTGGTGCCGGGGCTGATGGCGCTGGTGATCGCGGTGCTGTTTTCGACGCTGCTGGCGGGAGTGCTGTATTTCGTGCTGCGCAGATCGCTCACCAGTTTGCGCTTTGACGACCGGCTGGGGCGCTGGGGATTGCAGTCGATGGCGGAATGGGCGCCGGCAAACAGCCCGACGATCCTGGTGGCGCGAGTGGCGTTTTGGGCGGTGGTGCTGATCGGATTCCTGATCGGAGTCGCGGCGTTCGATTCGACGCTGACGTCGGAGCTGGTGTTGCAGCTGTTCACCTATCTGCCGAACGTGGCGGCGGCGATTGTGGTGCTGATCGTGGGAAACGTCGTGGCGCGCTTCGTCGCGCGCAGCGTGCTGATCGGCGCGGTGAATATGAATCTGCAATACGCGCGGCTGGTGAGCCTGGGAGTGAAATGGATGATCCTGGTGCTGGCCGTGGCGATGGCGCTGGAGCACCTGGCCATCGGCGGAAGCATCGTCTATATCGCGTTTGGAATTATGTTCGGAGGGATCGTGCTGACGCTGGCGCTGGCGATCGGACTGGGATCGAAGGAGCTGGTGAGCCGGTCGCTCGAGAGGGAAGCGACCAAGCTGCCGCTCGAAGCCGAAGAACCGTACCGGCATCTATAAATTTTTAACGTTTTCGGAAGGAATTCTTACCGACTCGCGCCGCGGCCTTTACGCAGGATCAGTCAGATGCGGGCACTGGCCTTTTTCTTGCACCAGGAACACTGAGCGGAGCGGGTATGAAAAACATCATTTTCGCCATTTTCTCTTTTGCGTTGCCAGCGGTTTGCCAGCCAAGCGGGCCCACCCCGATTTATCGGGTGACGGTGACGGAACGAACCGTAAAAGCGATCAACTACGAATATCGCAACGGACCGACGCTGATCGATTTTCACGGAACGGTGCTGATGCCGCAAGCCAAAGGCGAAGCCTCGGTCGATTCGAAGACGGGACGGACCGAGATCGATGCGCGCCTTGAAAATCTCGGCGATCCGCAGCAGTTCGGCCGCGAATACCTGACCTATGTTCTGTGGGCGCTGACGCCGGACGGGCGGCCGCACAATTTGGGCGAGGTGGTGCGCGGACATTCGGACAAATCGCATCTGCGCGTGACCACGGACGACCAGGCGTTCGCGCTGATCGTGACGGCGGAGCCGTATTCGGCGGTGCGCCAGCCGAGCGATGTGGTGGTGCTCGAAAATGCGGTGCGTCCGGATACGGTGGGCAGAATCGAGCAGGTGGAGGCTCATTACGAATTGCTGCCGCGCGGAGCCTATTCGTGGCAGGTGCCGGAGGGACCGGCCGCCAGCGGTCCTAAAGTCTCCATGCGGAAATACGATGAGCTGATGGAAATTTATCAGGCGCAGAACGCGGTGGGCATCGCGCGGGCGGCCGATGCGGAGCGGTTCGCGCCGAACACGCTGGCCAAAGCGCAGCAGCTCTTGAGCAACGCGCAACAGCTCGAAAAGAATAAAGGCACTTCCAGCCGGATTATTCAGGATGCGCGCGAAGCGTCGGAAACGGCCGAGGACGCGCGCGTGATTGCGGAGCGGCAACAGCAGGCGTTAAAACTGCAAATGGCGGAACACGCGCAGGCGCAAGCCTCGGCGGAGGTGGCGCGTGCGCGGGCCGAAGCGGAGCAGGCAAAGCAGGCAGCCGACCAGGCCCGCAGCGAAGCGGAGCAGGCAAGAGCGCAGGCCGAGGCGCAAGCGCCGGCGCGCCAGCAGGTGCAAGCGCCGGCGCCGATCGCGCCTCCTCCTCCGCCGCCGCAGACGAGTCCGCAGGCGCAGCGTTCGGCGCTGCGGATGCAGCTGCTCGAGCAACTGAACGGTCCGCTGCCGACGCGCGATACGCCGCGCGGCCTGGTGGCGACGATTTCGAACGGGGGATTCTCGGGCTCCGGCCTGCGGCCGTCGGCGGCGGCGCAGGTGGCTCGCGTGGCGGCGCTGCTGGCGGTGCATCCGGGGTTGCGAATCGAAGTGGAAGGACACACCGAGGGCGACGATAGCGAGCCGCTGAGCTGGAAACGCGCGGAGGCCGTGCGGCAGGTGCTGGTGTCACACGGGATGTCGCCGAACGCGGTAACGTCGCGCGGGTTGGGCGACACGCATCCGCTGACGTCTGACGCGACGCCCGCGGGGCGCGAAGAAAATCAGCGCGTCGAGATCATTGTTTTCGGAGATCCCGTCGGAACGCTACCGTTCTGGGATCACACCTACAGCCTCAGCCATAGATAATCGGCTTCTTTCCTCTGAAACATCTCCGCGCGGGAACAGTCCATCGAACAGAAGGGGCGTTCGCGCTTTTTCAGCACCCTGCTAGAGGAGTTCTCGTATGAAAAACCTGTTAAACGGTTGTCTGCTTTTTGCCTGTATTTCCGGCCTGGCTACGCTTCCGCTGGCGGCGCAGGAAACGGAAAACGGCTTATTTACGTTCTCGGCCGGCGCGGGATTTACGACGCCTGTTTATCATGCCGGAACACAGCTTGATGATGGCTGGAATGTGGATGCACGGGCGGGCATAAACCTTTTCGCCGCGCACCTGGGCCTGGTGGGCGATTTTCAATTCAACGATATGGGCGTCAATTCCACCACGCTCAGCAACGTTGGATTTCCCGGCGGCAGCACCTATATTTGGGATTTTTCCGCCGATCCCATTATTCGCTTCACTCCGCAATCGCGGCTTGATTTTTATTTAATCGGCGGACCGGGAATTTATCATCGTACCGTCGACTTTACGGTGCCTACGGTGGCGACCTTCACGGGGTTCGATCCTTTCCTGGGAGTTTTTTACCCGGTCGGAGTTCCGGCGAATATCGTAGTGAGTTCCTACTCGGAGACCAGGTTCGGAGTGAATGGCGGCGCCGGCTTCGATTTCGGACTTACGCGCGGCGGTCGCGCCAAGTTTTTCGCCGAGGCGCGCTATAACGTCATGTTTACGGGTCTTCGCACGGCCTATGTTCCGGTCACTTTTGGATTCCGCTGGTAGCCTTTGTTTACTGCGTGAGTTTTTCGGGCAGCGCGGCGCAATCATGACGCCGCGCTGCTCTGCTATGCGCTAACGGCGCGAGGTGGGATTTGATGATCCGACGTGATGGGCCTCGTGTTCCAGTTCGTGCATTTTCATCCAGTCATCGGCGCGGCGCATGGCTTCTTCCCGCGCGATACCGTATCTTTCCTGAAGCTTCCCGACCAGCTTATCGCGCTGGCCGTTAATCTGATTGAGGTCATCGTCGGTCAATTGACCCCACTTCTCTTTCACCGAACCTTTCATCTGTTTCCACTGTCCTGCGACTTGATCCCAATTCATAGTTTGAACACCTTGTAAAATTGAATTACCGGTGCTTCGACCGGCCCTCATGCAAGGGCAAACGGGCCTCCAAACAGCAAGCCTTGACTTCCCGGACCAAACGCCGCAAATATGGGAAAAGTGGCTTGCCAAGCATGACAGCTCCGGCAAAAATTACGTGTCATAACACGATGAAGAGCGATGTAACATTTCATGATTTGGCGAATCTAACCAGGGTACCCGTGCCATCCGCCAAGAGGTTCCCCCGCCGAGGATCATCCGCATGAAAACTACACCAGGCGCCCGCAACGGCTCCGCGCCCGCGCCCGCCAAAGCTGCGGCCGGCAACATTGATTCCGCGGTCTTGCTGAAAACCCTGATCGCCCTCAAAAGAGGCGATTTTTCCGTCCGCATGCCGGTGGACCGCATCGGGATTGAGGGCAAGATCGCCGACGCGTTGAATGACGTGATTGAGCTGAATCAGAAGCTGTGCCAGGAGTTCGACCGGGTTAGCCGCACCGTGGGCAAGGAAGGAAAGATCGCGCAACGCGCGTCGCTTGGCTCGGCCAGCGGAGCCTGGAGCGATTGCGTCGATTCGGTGAACAGCCTGATCGGCGATCTGGTGCAGCCGTCCACCGAAGTGGCGCGCGTGATCGGCGCCGTGGCCAAGGGCGATCTTTCGCAAACCATGGCGCTCGACGCGGACGGGCGTCCGCTGCGCGGCGAATTTCTCCATACGGCTCGCGTGGTGAATACCATGGTCGAGCAGTTGAATTCGTTTGCCAGCGAAGTGACTCGCGTGGCGCGCGAAGTGGGAACGGAAGGAAACCTCGGCGGCCAGGCGGTGGTTCGAGGCGTCGCGGGGACGTGGAAAGATTTGACCGAGAGCGTCAACTCCATGGCCAGCAATTTGACCAACCAGGTGCGCAACATCGCCGAAGTGACGACGGCGGTGGCGCGCGGCAATCTTCGCACCCGCATTACGGTGGACGCGCAGGGAGAGATTCTGGAGCTGAAGAACACCATCAATACGATGGTGGATCAATTGAGCTCCTTCGCGGCGGAGGTAACTCGCGTGGCGCGCGAGGTGGGAACCGAAGGAAAGCTGGGCGGCCAGGCGGAAGTGAAGGGCATCGCCGGAGTCTGGAAGGATCTGACGGACTCGGTGAACTCGATGGCCGGTAATTTGACCAACCAGGTTCGTAATATCGCCGAAGTCACTACCGCGGTGGCCAAGGGAGATCTATCGACGCGCATTACGGTGGATGCGCGCGGCGAAATTCTGCAACTGAAGAATACCATTAATACGATGGTCGATCAGTTAAGCTCGTTCGCGGCGGAAGTGACTCGCGTGGCGCGCGAAGTGGGTACGGAAGGCCTGCTGGGCGGTGAAGCGGACGTGCCGGGGGTTGCGGGAACGTGGAAGGACCTGACTGATTCGGTCAACTCGATGGCGGGAAACCTGACCGCTCAGGTGCGAAACATCGCGGAAGTGACTACGGCTGTCGCCAAGGGCGATCTCTCGCGAAAAATCACCGTGCTGGTTCGCGGCGAAATTCTGGAGCTGAAGAATACCATCAATACCATGGTGGAGCAGCTTAACTCGTTCGCCAGCGAAGTGACTCGCGTGGCGCGCGAGGTGGGAACCGAAGGAAAGCTGGGAGGGCAGGCGCAGGTAAAAGATGTGGCCGGTGTCTGGCGCGATTTGACCGAGTCAGTCAACTCGATGGCCGGAAACCTGACCAACCAGGTACGGAATATCGCCGGTGTGACTACCGCCGTCGCCAAAGGTGACTTGTCCACTAAGATTACCGTGGATGCGCGCGGCGAAATTCTGGAGCTGAAAAACACCATTAATACCATGGTGGATCAGCTGAACTCGTTCGCCAGCGAAGTGACTCGCGTGGCGCGCGAAGTAGGAACGGAAGGGAAGCTGGGCGGGCAGGCGCAGGTGAAAGATGTCGGCGGAGTCTGGAAGGATCTCACCGATTCGGTGAACTCCATGGCCGGCAACCTGACAGCGCAGGTCCGGAATATCGCGGAAGTAACCACCGCGGTCGCCAATGGCGATCTCTCGCGAAAGATCACCGTCGACGTGCGCGGGGAGATACTGGAGCTGAAAAACACCATTAATACCATGGTGGATCAGCTTAACTCGTTCGCCAGCGAAGTGACTCGCGTCGCGCGCGAGGTGGGAACCGAAGGTAAGCTTGGGGGACAAGCCGACGTGCGCGGCGTCGCGGGAACGTGGAAAGATTTAACCGACAACGTAAACTTCATGGCCGGGAACCTGACCAACCAGGTCCGCAACATCGCGGAAGTAACTACGGCGGTGGCTCGCGGCGACTTGTCGCGTAAGATCACGGTGGATGTTCGCGGCGAGATTCTGGCCTTGAAAAACACCATTAAGACCCTGGTGGATCAGCTGAACTCATTCGCCAGCGAAGTGACTCGCGTGGCGCGCGAAGTAGGGACGGAAGGGAAGCTGGGCGGGCAGGCGCAGGTGAAAGACGTCGGCGGCGTATGGAAGGATCTCACCGATTCGGTGAACTCCATGGCCGGCAACTTAACCGGACAGGTCCGCAACATTGCGCAAGTCACTACCGCGGTCGCCAACGGCGACCTTTCCCGCAAGATTACGGTGGATGTGCAGGGCGAAATTCTGGAGCTCAAAAATACCATCAATACCATGGTGGATCAGCTGAACTCATTCGCCAGCGAAGTGACTCGCGTGGCGCGCGAGGTGGGAACGGAAGGGAAGCTCGGCGGCCAGGCCGATGTGCGCGGAGTGGCGGGGACGTGGAAGGATCTGACGGACAACGTTAACTTCATGGCGGCGAACCTGACTACCCAGGTCCGCGGCATCGCCAAGGTAGTGACCGCGGTAGCGAACGGCGACCTGAAGCGGAAACTGGTTCTCGAAACCAAGGGCGAAATCGCCGAACTGGCGGACACCATCAACGGCATGATCGATACGCTGGCGACGTTCGCGGACCAGGTGACCACGGTGGCGCGCGAGGTCGGCATCGAAGGGAAGCTGGGCGGACAGGCGCGCGTCCCCGGCGCGGCGGGGATCTGGCGCGATCTGACCGACAACGTGAATCAATTGGCGCAAAACTTAACCACCCAGGTTCGCGCGATCGCGGAAGTGGCGACGGCGGTGACCAAGGGCGACCTGACTCGTTCGATTGCGCTCGAGGCCATGGGCGAAATCGCGGCGCTCAAGGACAACATCAACGAGATGATTCTCAATCTCGCCGAAACGACGCGAAAGAATAACGAGCAGGACTGGCTGAAAACCAACATCGCGAAATTCACCGGCATGATGCAGGGCCAGCGCGATCTGTTGACCGTGGCCGAGTTGCTGCTTTCGGAGCTGACGCCGTTGATCGGCGCGCAGCACGGGACCTTCTATCTGGCGGAGGCCAATGACCAGGAGACTACGCTCAAATTGCTGGCCGGCTATGCGATCAGCGAGCACGACGAGTTTCGCAGCGAATTCAAGATCGGCCAGGGGCTGATCGGGCAATGCGCCAAGGAGCGCGCGCGGATTGTCGCCACCCGGGTCCCGGCCGATTACGTCCGCATCAGCTCCAGCCTGGGCAGCGCCGCGCCGTCCAGCATCGTGGTTCTGCCGGTGCTGTTTGAAGGCGGCGTGAAAGCGGTGATCGAGCTGGCGTCGTTCCATCAGTTCAGCGACGTGCACCTGGCGTTTCTCGATCAGCTTACGCAATCGATCGGAATTGTGTTGAATACCATCGCCGCCACCATGCGCACCGAACAACTGCTGAAGCAAAGCCAGGCGCTGGCCGAAGAATTGCAGAGCCAGCAGCTTCAATTGCAGAAAACCAACGAGGAATTGGAAGAAAAAGCGCAGCTTCTGGCCGAACAAAAGACCGAAGTGGAGGCCAAGAATCAGGAAGTGGAGCAGGCCAAGAAAGCTTTGGAAGAGAAAGCCGAGCAGCTTTCGCTGACTTCGAAATATAAAAGCGAATTTCTGGCCAATATGAGTCATGAGCTGCGCACGCCGCTGAATAATTTGCTGATCCTGGCGCGCATGCTGTCGGAAAATTCGGAAAAGAATCTGACTCCCAAACAGGTGAAGTTCGCCGAGACCATCCATACTTCGGGCTCCGACCTGCTTGCGCTGATCAGCGACATTCTCGATTTGAGCAAGATCGAATCGGGCAAAATGGACGTGGAAGTCGGCGGCGTCCGCTTCCTGGAGTTACAGGATTACTGCGCCAGGACCTTCCGCCACGTGGCCGATGCCAAGGGCCTGGAGTTCCGCATCGAGCTGGGCGGCGATCTCTCCGGCGAGGTGATGCACACCGACGCGAAGCGGCTTCAGCAGGTGCTGAAAAATCTTCTGTCCAACGCGCTGAAGTTCACCGAACATGGATCGGTGCGGCTGAATATCGACCGCGCGGCCGGCGGATGGTCGCCCAATCATTCGATGCTCGCGCGCGCCAAGAGCGTGATCGCGTTTTCGGTGACCGATACCGGAATCGGCATTCAGCCGGACAAACAAAAAATTATCTTCGAAGCCTTCCAGCAGGCTGACGGCACCACCAGCCGCAAGTACGGCGGCACCGGGCTGGGGCTTTCGATCAGCCGCGAGCTGGCGCGCCTGCTGGGCGGCGAAATTCGTCTGCAAAGCATGCCCGGCGTGGGCAGCGCTTTCACCCTGTACCTGCCGCAAATGTACGTCAGCCAGCCGCAGCCGCCCCGCAGCGAAGCGCTGAAGACGACGCCGATGCTGCTCGAACCGGCGGAGGCGCAGGGCGTCGACGGCGCCGCGGACCAGGTCGACCTGATTCTTCCCTCGACGCCGCTCGAAGACGACGAACTGGCGGAGGATGTGGTGGTCGATGACGACCGCAACGTGGTGGCGCCGGGCGATCCGGCGCTGCTGATTATCGAGGATGACGTGACCTTCGCGCGCATTCTCCTGGATCTGGCGCATGAGCGCGGCCTGAAAGCTCTGGTGGCGCTGCGCGGATCGAGCGCCATTTCGCTCGCTCGCGAATTCAAGCCGGGCGCGATCACGCTGGATATTTCGCTGCCGGACATGGCCGGCTGGACCATTCTCGACCGGCTGAAACACGATCCGGCGACGCGGCACATTCCGGTGCACATCATTTCGGGCGATGAAAACCGGCGGCGCGGGCTGGCGCTGGGAGCGATGACCTATCTGGAAAAATCGGCGGCCAACACCTGGCTGGGCGCCACCTTCACGCGGATCGAACATTCAACCGAGCAGCGCCGGAAGAAACTGCTGCTGGTTTGCGCCGGCGCGCAGGAACGGGCCGCCATGGCGCAGATGCTGGCCGCGCCCGATCTCGAGATCTTTGAAGCGGCCACGGGCGGGGAAGCGCTGGCCATCGCCGCGCGGCATTCTCCGGATGGACTGGCGATTCAACTGGATCTGACCGATTTTCCGGCGCTGGCGTTGGTGGAGGAGATTCAGACGCCGGTTCTTTCCGAAGGGAACGTTCCGCCGGCAATTCTGTTGTCGATGCGCCCTTTGACCAAGGATGAAGAGATGGATCTGGTGCGGCTGACGCGTCACAGCGTGGTGAAGCCGGTGAATTCCTACGAACGTCTGCTCGACGAATCGGTCCTGCTGTTGCATCGCGAGGAAGGGCAGTTGCGGCCGGAGCAGCAGAAGGTGCTGGAGCGGCTGCGCGAAAACGATCCGGCGCTGGCCGGCAAAACCGTATTGGTGGTGGACGACGACGTTCGCAATATTTTCGCTCTGACCAGCCTGCTCGAAGATCACCATCTGAACGTTCTGCACGCGGAAAACGGCCGCGCCGGAATCGAACTGCTGGAGAGCGGCGCCAAGGTGGATCTGGTGCTGATGGATATCATGATGCCGGAAATGGACGGCTACCAGACCATGAAGGCGATCCGGCAACAGCCGCGACTGCGCTCGCTTCCCATTGTGGCGTTGACCGCCAAGGCGATGAAAGGAGACCGCGGCAAGTGCATGGAAGCGGGCGCGGTCGATTACATCACCAAGCCGGTGGATCTGGAGCAGCTTTTTTCGGTGCTGCGCGTGTGGATCACGCGGGACCACGAAATCGCGCAGATCACCGCGTCGAATCAATAGGAATTGTGTCGTGAACAGCAGCAATCTGTCCGCTTGTACAATTGACGGAGTGGAACGCGTGGGCTATACTCCGATTACTAACCAGCATTTTTGTTTGCATCGCGCGAGCGGTGGACGATGACGACGGCGCCAGGCAGTATCGTGGCTGTCGACCCTTCCTTGCAGGACCGGGTCAAGATTCTTCTTGTGGACGATTCGGCGGAAAATCTGGTCTCCCTGGAAGCGGCGCTGGAAGGTCTGGGTCAGGAGCTGGTGCTGGCGCAATCGGGGATGGAGGCGTTGCGCCATCTGCTCGACGAGGATTTCGCGGCGATTCTGCTGGACGTGAAAATGCCGGAAATGGACGGCTTCCAGACGGCGGAAATGATCCGCGCGCGGCGCCGCTCGCGCCATACTCCGATTCTTTTTCTGACCGCGTATAAGAGCGACGAACATCTGTTTCGCGGCTACGATATGGGCGCGGTGGATTTTTTATTCAAGCCGATTGTCCCGGAAATCCTGCGGTCCAAAGTATCCGTGTTCGTGGATTTGAGCCGCAATCATGCCTTGCTGCGGCGGCAGACGGAAGCGCTGCGCAAGACCGAGCAGAAATTCCGGTCGCTGCTCGAAGCCGCGCCGGACGCCATGATTATCAGCTCCGAGCGCGGCGAAATCAACCTGGTGAACTCGCAGGTGGAAGCGATGTTCGGCTATCGCCGCGAGGAATTGATCGGGCGGGGCATCGACATGCTGGTTCCGGGGTGGTATGCGAAAGCGCATCAGCAGGTGACCGCGCGCCGCCGCGATGGCCGCGAATTTCCCGCGGAAATGACGGTCAGCCCGCTGCAAACCGAGGAGGGCGTGCTGGTGACCTCGGCGATTCGCGACATGACCGAGCGGGCGCGGCGCGATCAGGAAATCCAGGAGCTGAACGCGAACCTGGAGCAGCGCGTCGCGGCGCGCACGCGGGAGCTGCTGCAATCGAACCAGGCGCTGGCGCAGTCGAATGAAGACCTGAATCAGTTCGCCTACGCCGCCAGCCACGATTTGCAGGAGCCGCTGCGCATGATCGCGCTGTACAGCGAAATGCTGGAGCGGCAATACTCGGGCAAACTGGACACCGAAGCGGACCGCTATATCCGCTTCGTGATCAATGGCGCGCATCGCATGGAGATGCTGCTCAAAGACCTGCTGGCGTATTCGCAGGCCGGATCGGCGGCCGGCCCGGAAGGCGCCCCGGCGGCGCCGGTGGATTGCGCCGCGGTGCTCGAAAAGGTGCTGCTGAACCTGAAAGCGGCGATCGAGGAAAACGGCGCGGAGGTGATCTGCGATGACTTGCCGGTAATCGAAGCGGACGAGATCCGGCTGGTGCAGCTTTTTCAGAACCTGGTGAGCAACGCGATCAAGTATCGCAGCGCGCAGCCGCCGCGCGTGCGGGTGCGCGCCGAGCAGCGCGAAGCCGACTGGCTGTTTTCGGTGGAAGATAACGGCATCGGCATACGGCCGGAGTATTCGCAGCAGGTTTTTGGAATTTTCAAGCGGCTGCACGGCCACACCTATCCGGGGACCGGGATCGGTCTGGCGATCTGCCAGCGGATCGTCGAGCGGTATGGCGGCCGGATCTGGGTGGAATCGACGCTAGGCCAGGGTTCGAGATTCTGCTTCACGCTTCCGCCGCGGGTGGTGCGGCAGCGCGCGGGACCAAGCGGCCTGGCGGGTCACAACGCGGCTTGAAGGAAAGTCCCGCCGGCAGCTACGCGCCGGCGCCTTTTTGCAGGATTTCGCCAACCAGCGGGCCGAGCTTCATGAATTCATCGAGGCGCGACGGCTTGCGAAAATAAAATGTTGCGCCGAGACGCGACGTCTGCTCCCGGTCCTTCGGCGAATCCGATGAGGTGACGATCACCACCGGGACATCGCGGCACCGCTCGCTCTGCCGCATATGTTCGAGAATCTGATCGCCGCTTCGTTTGGGCAGATTTAAATCGAGCAGAACGACGTTGGGGCACGGCGTGGCGGAATTTTCGTCCAACCCATCAATGAAGTCGACGGCTTTTTCGCCATCATCGAGGACTTTAAGCTGGCAGGCGATTCCAGCCTGACGCAAAGCTTCGCGGACCAGAAAAACGTCTGGCTCGGCGTCTTCAATCAGCAGAATCTGTTTGTTGTTCTCCGGCATGAAAACTTCCCGACGATATCACACTTGAATCTAGCATAGCGGCTGCGGCCGGTTCTCACACGTGATCGTGTTGTTGAAAATAAAATTTGCCATCCTTTTGGCGGTCTGCGCAAAGAAACGTTTCCGGGCGAAACGATCTTCGCGGCCGCTGTCTCTAATGGTGTGAGCACTGTGCTGAAAAAGGGGATGGACTATTCTGTCCCCGCGTGGACAGAGCGGTCTGTCCCCTTTTTCAGCACCCCTGCTAGAGGACCCCTATGGCCGGAGACCGCGGATTAGCGTTTGTGGTGATCGGATTGATCGGCGTCAGCACGTTTTGGGTTTCGAATCAGCGGCGTATCGAACCGCGGCCGGCGCACGTGCGGGCCGCTCAAATCGATTCAGAGGGCCACTTGTCACCGATGAACCGGCAGTTGCGGGCCACACCGCGCGACCTGAGCGCGGGCGATACGGAGGAAACCTTCTACGTCTTCGGCATGCGTAGCCACCGGCGCGGCCACGCCGCGGTGCTGGGGTATCCGGAGCTGAGCGGGCCGGCGCCCGACACGTTTTCGCGCTTCGCGCAGCGTCTGCGGCTTTCAACCGACGCAGGGATCGCGTTACCGCTCGACTAATCCTGTCTGGCACGGGCGCGGGCCGTCAGCCCAACAGCTCCGCGGAAACCCGCGCGGCCGTCAGCGGAGCCAGTAAAATTCCGTTGCGAAAATGGCCGTACGCCAGCCAGACGTTGCTGCCCGCAACGCGCCCGATGTGCGGCTCCGGGCAATAGGGCCGCAAACCCGTCCAGCATTTCGCCGGATGCAGCCCCTGGAGCGCCGGAAACAGTTCCGATGCGTGCCGGTGAATTTCCGCGCAGATCGCCGGATCGACGCTCGAATCGAAGCCCGCGTCCTGCTCGTTCGACCCCGCCACCGTGAACCCGTTGGACCTTTGCAACACGTAGCTGTGCCCGCGGCGCAGCATCGGACCCAGCGTGCCCGGCGCCAGATCGAACCCGATCAGGTGGCCCTTCACCGGTTTCACCGGCGGCAGTTCCAGGTTCACGCCGCGATGCGTGACGCCAATTTGCGAGGACCACGCTCCGGCGGCGATCACCACGGCGTCGTGGTCCGCCGATTCGATTCTTTCGATCCGCCGGTTTTCTTCGATCGCCACGCCCCGGCGCTCGCACACGCGGCGCAGGGCGCGCAGCAGATCGCCCGGGTCGACGAATCCATCGCCGGGATAAAAAAGGCCGTTCGAACGAAGCTCCACGCGAATGCCGTGGCTCGATTGAAACGCAGCGCGCACCCGCGCCGGTTCGGCGCCGGCGAAATGCATGCAGCCGCATTCGACGAAATCGATGGGCACGCCGCTTTCCGCGCGCAGCTCCTCGACGAACGGCGGGTACAGCCGTATCCCCTCGACGCCGAGGTCGAGCCACACCGACGGTTTATCGAACTCGCCGCCGGGCGTCAGCATTCCCGCTCCGGCCGAGCTGGTTTTTCCGCCGAACGCGCCCGCATCGGCCAGCGTGACGCGCGCGCCCGCCTGCGCCAGCCGCCACGCGATGGCTCCGCCGATCAATCCCGCTCCGGCGATCAGAACTTTCATGCCACCACCTTCATGCCCTCATTCTTGCGCGGTGAGAGCTTTCAAATCGAAGCTCTCATCGGCCGCCTGCTCCGGCGCCAGCCTCGCCCCGGCCGCGAGCAATTTTCTCGCGATCAGATGTTCACCCGCGCGATTGATCGAATCCACCGCGATCAGCCGGCCATTCCGGAAATAAAAAACGGAAAATTTTCGCGCCTGCGGATCGCCGCGCACCGCTTCATCATCGGCGCCCCCGGAAAGTCCCGCCATTTGCAGTTTGACGTCAAATTGATCGGTCCAGAACCACGGCACGGCGCGATACGCTTCGCTGCGCCCGGCGATGTTCGCTGCCGCGACTTTCGCCTGATCGACCGCGTTCTGCACCGATTCGAGACGCGTGCGCGCGCCGGCGAACGGATTGGGGTGTTCCGCGCAATCTCCGACGGCGAAAATGTTTTCGTCCGCGGTTCGCAAATGCTCGTCCACCACGATTCCGTTCCCTACCGGCAGACCGGCCTCGCGCGCCAATTCGACATTCGGCACGACGCCGATTCCGGCAACGATCAGATCCGCTTGCGGCGCGAGCGCCGGCGCGCTCAAACAAATTTCAACGCCGTGGCTTGCGTGAACTTCCCGAAAAAACTCGGAGACCACCGGCGAAACGGAGCGCGGCATCAGACGATTTTGCATTTCGTAAACTCTGACCTCCCGGTCCAGAGCTCGCGCCGCCGCGGCGACTTCCAGTCCGATGAATCCGCCGCCGACCACCGCGATGGTTCCGGCATTCTCGATCCGCTGCTTCAACTCAATCGCGTCCTCGCGCGTGCGCAGATAAACGATGCCCTGGTGCGGCAGCCGGCGAACGCTGGCGCCGGTGGCCAACACCAGCTTTTGGTAATCGCAGTGCGCGCCGGAAGAAAGGATCACGCGTCGGCTGACGCGATCGATCGCAACCGCGCGATCGCCAGCCAGCACTTCAATGCGCTGCGCCGCGTAGAACGATTCCGGCCGCAGCACCGCGCTCTCGATCGCCTGCTTGCCAAGCAGAAATCCTTTCGATAACGGCGGCCGCTGATAAGGCAGGTGCGGTTCATCGCCGACGATGGTGACCGGCTCGGCGTAACCAGCGCTGCGCAGCGACAGAGCGGTCTGAAACCCTGCCTGGCCGGCGCCGACGATGACGACGCTCATACCTGGTTTTACACCTGCGTCAGCGGAGTGTGCACCACCAGTCCGTCGAGCGCCTTGGTCACTTCGATCTGGCAGCCCAGACGGCTGTTCGGCTGTCGCGGGCAGGCGGTGGTGTTGAGCATCTCGTTTTCGTCTTCCTGGATCGGCTTGAGCCGGCCGAGAAATTGCGGCTCGACGTAGACATGGCAGGTGCCGCATTGGCAGTTGCCGCCGCACTCGGCGACGATGCCGTCGATGTTATTTTTAATGGCGCCTTCCATCACCGAATCGCCGATGGGGACGTCGGCGCGGCTGACCACGCCGGAGTGGGAGATATAGGTGATGCTCGCGGTTTCTTTTTTCCCGAACAGAGGCACGTGCCATTGTAGCGCGCGCCGGATTCAGGATTCAGCATAAACCCGGCGGCCGCCGGATTCTGAATCCCGGCTTTTTCTCACGCCCCCTGCGACTTGACCCGCGCCGTGAGCGGCGGCTCCGTTTTCATCAACCCGATCTTTTCGCGCAGCGCCGTGTCGATTTTCGCCGCAATCTGCGGGTGTTCTTTCAGGAAAACGCGAGCATTGTCGCGCCCCTGCCCCATTCGTTCGCCGCCGAAGCTGAACCACGCGCCGCTTTTTTCCACCACCCCCTGCTCCGCGCCCAAATCGAGCAGATCGCCTTCGCGTGAGATCCCTTCGCCATACAGAATATCCACCTCGGCTTCGCGAAATGGCGACGCGACTTTGTTCTTGACCACTTTTATTTTGGTGCGATTGCCGGTGGCCTGTTCGCCGTCTTTGAGCGTCGCGGTGCGCCGCACCTCCATGCGAATCGAGGAATAAAATTTCAGCGCGCGCCCGCCGGTGGTGGTTTCCGGATTGCCGAACATCACGCCGATCTTTTCGCGAACCTGGTTGATGAAAATCAGACAGGCGTTGGCCCGCGCCAGCGCGCCGGTCAGCTTGCGCATGGCCTGCGACATCAGCCGGGCATGTAAGCCCATGAAGCTGTCGCCCATTTCGCCCTCCAGTTCCGCCTTGGGAACCAGCGCGGCCACCGAATCGACCACCAGCACGTCAACCGCGCCCGAGGAAACCAGAGCGCTGGTGATTTCCAAAGCCTGTTCGCCGCAATCCGGCTGCGACACCAGCAGGTTATCGATATCGACGCCGAGCCTTCTCGCGTAGGTCGGATCGAGCGCGTGTTCCGCGTCCACAAATGCGGCGATTCCGCCCGCTTTTTGCGATTCGGCGATGGCATGCAGCGCCAGCGTCGTTTTGCCCGACGATTCCGGTCCGAAAATTTCGATCACGCGCCCGCGCGGGAATCCGCCCACGCCCAGCGCCGCGTCCACCGAGATCGAGCCGCTGGAAATCACGCTTACCGGCAGCGCCTCGCGCGAGCCAAGCTGCAACACCGCGCCTTTGCCGAACTGCTTTTCCATCTGCGCCACGGTTTGCAGGATCATCCGCGCGCGTTCCGAAAGGGCCATCAACTTATAGGTGCCGCGCGGGACGGGAAAATCTCAGGAAAAATGGAAGCATGACCAATGCCGTGTTCGATCCCGGTCCGTTTGCCGTGGAAACCCGCACTCTGCACGCGCACGATGCGGCGCGGAACCGCACCTTTCCCGTCGACCTCTGGCAACCCGCCAACGCCGGACCGCATCCGCTCATCCTTTATTCCCACGCGAGTTTGCAGCATCGCCGCGCCGCCACCTTTCTCACCACTCATCTGGCCAGCCACGGCTATCGGGTCGCGGCGATGGATCATTCCGAAATCGTCGCCCCGGAACTGGCTCGAAAAGAGGTCGAATCCGATGCCGAACGAGCCGCGCGAATGGATGCCCTCATCGCCAGCCGCCTGCCGGACATTCAATTTCTGCTCGATTTCATGGTCCAGGAATTTCCCGTCGACGCCTCGCGGATTGGCATCGTCGGCCACAGTTTCGGCGGATGGACCGCGCTCCAGTCGGCCGGCGCCGATCGTCGTATTCGCGCGGTAGTGGCTCACGCCGCCGGCGGAGGGTCCAATCCGAAACCGGGAATTCTGCCCTTGCGGCTGACCTATCAATGGGACGCTCCCACGCTCTATCTGGTGGCGGAAAACGATGCCTGTCTTCCGCTCGAGGGCATGCAGGAAAGCTTCGAAAAAACCCGGGCGCCCAAGCTGATGGTGATCCTGCGCCGCGCCGACCATCTGCACTTCATGGATCATTTCGCCGAGCTTCACGAAAATTTCCGCACCATGGCCGGACCTCCCGTGCTCGCGCCCATTCAGCAAGAAATGCTGCCGGTGGCCGAGCTTTGTTCGGAACCGCAGGCGCACCTGTTCACCCGCGGCCTGACGCTGGCGCATCTGGACGCAGTCCTGCGCGATAACCACTCCGCGCGTGACTTTCTAGCCGGCGACATCGCCGCGGAACTGGCGTCGCGCGGCGTCGATGCAATCGTCCGCCGAACGTGAAACCCGCGTCCACCGTAAATGATGCAGTGGCATAAGCCGCCAGGCTTGTGCTTCTTCCCGCACCACGATCAATCCCGAAAACCCCGCACGGTGCTGAATTTTAGCGGGCCTACGGAGCGTCGGAATCCGCGCCCATCGCAAACCGGCGCCCGCACCGCAATTCTTCAAAGAAACCGCCGGTCAATCCTAAAGCGGCCGTGGTTGACAACACAAAAACCGCAAGCGTATATTGACGCATGGCTCTCCGTTTCAGCTTTCTTACCTTGGGCCTGGTCTGTCTCGCCCAGTTGCCCGCGCAGGTCATCGTCCAGCCGGGCGCTCCGGGCCAAAACAGCAAAATTCTCACGCCCGCCAGCCTCCACATCACGCCGCGCGCGCCCTCCGATGCCGACGTGAAGTTCATGCAGGGTATGATCCATCACCATTCGCAGGCGGTGGAGATGGTCGCGATGATGCCCGCGCGGACGCACAATAAAGCGCTCCTCAAGCTGGGCCAGCGCATCAGCATCTCGCAAACCGACGAGATCCAGTACATGCAGCAGTGGCTGCGCGACCGCGGCAAAGCGGTTCCTATGAAACACGACATGTCGCACATGAACGGCATGAGCATGTCCGGAATGATGGATATGGACGCGATGGCTCCCATGCCCGGAATGCTTACGCCGAAGCAGATGAAAGCGCTGGCCGCCTCGCACGGCGCCCGGTTCGATTATCTTTTTCTGACCGGAATGATTCAACACCACACCGGAGCCTTGATCATGGTGGACGATCTGTTCGACTCGCCCGGCGCCGGGCAGGACCCGCTGCTGTTTGATTTTGCCACCGATGTCACCAACACGCAGACCGCGGAAATAAACATAATGAAGGGCCTGTTAAACGAAAACTCGAAGGAGAAAAAATGAGACTCACCCTCGCCGCTGCACTTGGTTTGTTCGTTCCCATGTTCTGTTCGGCGCAGGCTGGCGGGAATTCCGCGCCGGTGAACGCGCGCCAGCCCGGCGATCCGCGCGTCGGATTGAAGGCCGGAATTTTCGATGCCGGCGAAGCTTCGTTCGGCCTCGAAAAACTGGTATCGCTGCCCAAGCCGCCGGGATTCGCGCCCGGCACCGGCGGAGCCACCGAACCATTTCCCCCTCCGCAGGCTCCCGGCGCGCAGAACGGTCCGCCGCGGACGGTGCAATACGGCTCGGCCAACTCCGATCTGGCCTTCAGCGGCAATCATCTGTTCGTCGGCAACTATAACGGCATCAATTTTTACGACATCGACAATCCCTCCAAAACGGTGCTAAAAACTTCGCTGGTCTGCCCCGGCGGCCAGGGCGACGTTTCCGTCTACGGGCATCTTTTATTTATGTCGGCCGAGGCGATGAACGGCCGCATCGATTGCGGCGCCCAAGGCATTCCCCTGCCGGCCGGATACAAGCCCCCTCCGCCTCCGCCGCCCGTCGCCGCCGGCCAGCCGCGCCCGCCGAGGACGCCTCCGCCGCCAAGTCCCGATCGTTTTCGCGGCGTGCGCATTTTCGACATCAGCGACCCGTCCAATCCGAAACAGGTGGCCGCCGTGCAGAGCTGCCGCGGATCGCATACCCACACCCTGGTGATCGATCCCAAGGATCACGATAACGTGTACATTTACATTTCCGGCACCGGCCCGGTGCGCCAGGGTGAGGAGCTCACCGGCTGTTCCGGCGGCGATCCTTCGGAAAATCCCAACACCGCGCTGTTCCGCATCGACATTATTCAGGTGCCGCTGGCTCATCCCGAACAGGCCAAAATCGTCAACAGCCCGCGCATTTTCGCCGATTCCAAAACCGGCGCGCTCAACGGACTATGGAACGGCGGCAATCACGGCGAAGGCACGCAAACCACCTCCAGCACCGATAAATGCCACGACATTACCGTTTATTCCGCCGTCGGTCTGGCCGCCGGCGCGTGTTCGGGAAACGGAATTTTGCTCAACATTTCCGACCCCGTCCATCCCGTGCGGATCGACGCCGTAAGCGATCCCAATTACGCCTTCTGGCACTCGGCGACGTTCAATAATGACGGCACCAAAGTGGTCTTCACCGACGAATGGGGCGGCGGAGTTCAGCCGCGCTGCCGCGCCACCGATCCGATGAACTGGGGCGCCGACGCGATCTTTACTCTGAACCACGATAAGCTAACCCTGGCGTCCTATTACAAGATGCCCGCGCCGCAATCCGAAACCGAAAATTGCGTCGCGCACAACGGATCGCTGATTCCCATTCCCGGCCGCGATATCGAAGTACAGGCCTGGTATCAGGGCGGCGTTTCGGTATTCGACTTCACCGATCCCACCCATCCTTACGAAATCGCCTATTTCGATCGCGGCCCGCTGGACGCCGAAAAGCGGATTCTCGGCGGATTCTGGTCGGTTTACTGGTATAACGGCTACATCTACGGCTCGGAAATCGCGCGCGGCGTCGACGTGTTCCGCCTGACGCCCAGCAAATTTCTGACGCAGAACGAAATCGACGCGGCGAACCAGGTCCATTTCGACGAGCTGAACGTCCAGGATCAGCCGCACTTCACCTGGCCGAAAAATTTCGTCGTCGGCCGAGCCTATCTCGATCAGCTGGCGCGCAGTGAAGCGCTGCCCGCAACGCAAATCGAATCGATTCGTTCCGCCATGGATTCGCGCCGCAATTTAGAAAGCCTGGCCTCGATGCTCAACCAAAGCGCCGCTTCGGCCCAACCCGCCGACGCTTCGCGCATGCGCGCCCTGGCCGAAATTCTGAGCCAGTAACCACCGGAGCCAGGGCCCTGATCCCCGGCCCCTGCAATCACATCCCGTTTTCATCGAGCCGGGAATTTCGCTTGGCGCGATATTCTCCCTCCAGAACTGGTTCTGAAGTTGTATTGGAGTGGTACTGAACCTCCGGAGGCCGTTTTTCCGCGCACAGCGAAGCGTTGTGCGCGGTTGAGCGATTTGCCTTGCAGTGTCAGCTATACGCATGGCATCGACGGAGGATGAAGTCGGATCGATTCGGCAAGCTCCCGGCGGCCGTACGCAAGGTGGTCGTGCAGGGAATCAGAGAGAGGTGTTTCGAAAACGGAGAAAATAGAAGTCCGCCAGCCAGCGGAAACTGAGATCCTCTCGTTAGATAGCCTCTTGATCCACCGGCGGCCGGAAATTTAAACGCCTGGCGATAAGTCCAGCAGCCCCGGCCGCCCGCAACTTCCAAAGCCGTAGTGTCTTCGGACCGCAAACCTCATCCCGGAAACGAACATCCCGTCACGCCACCGCATTGATAATAGACCCTTCCCATTGGCGGATTGCGTGCATCGAAAAGCCGGCATGATGTGGTTTCGCTCGCTGCGCCGCGCGCCGGCGCTGTCGATGGTTTCGATCCTCACCGTCGCGCTGGGCGTCGGCGCCGGAACGGCGCTTTTCAGCGTGGTCAAAGCCGTTCTGCTCGACCCGCTGCCCTTTCCCGATCCCGATCGTCTCGCCTGGGTCGCCGAAGTCAACGAATCGGGCCATCCGATGCAAGTCGCGCAAGCTAATCTTAAGGATTGGCAGCGCGAAAACCGGAGCTTCACCCAGATGGCCGCCTACGGCGCGGGACCGGTGAACGCCGGCGGCGGCAGCGATTATCCGCAGCGCACCTACGGCGCCGAAGTCACGGGAGATTTTTTCGACGTGATGGGCGTGCATCCGGTCCTGGGACGCACCTTCGATGCGGCGGAACAGAAATTTCGCGCGGCTGGAACCGTCATCCTGGGCAACGGCCTGTGGCGCCGCGCCTATGGAGCCGACCCGCGGATTCTCGGCCGCACCATCAAGCTGATGGGCCAGCCGTTCACGGTGATTGGCGTGATGCCGCCCGGTTTCGATTATCCGAACGGCAGCGAAGTGTGGATCGCCGCCGGCGCGTTCTTCGATTTTCCGAGCCGCACGGCGCACAATTTTCGCGTGGTCGGCCGATTGCGACCCGGCGTGACCATCGAACAGGCGCAGGCCGATATCGGCGCGATTTCACGGCGCCTCAAACAGCAATACCCATCGCCGTTCATGGCCCAGGACGCGGCGGTGATCCGGCTGGACCGGCAGATGGTCGGCGAAGTGCGCCCGGCGCTGCTGATGCTGTTTGGCGCGGTCGGGTTTCTGTTGCTGATCGTCTGTGTGAACGTCGCCAATCTGCTGATGGTCCGGCTGACCACTCGAACGCACGAAATTTCGGTGCGCGTCGCGCTCGGCGCGGGACGTCTCCGGCTGTTCCGGCAACTGCTCGAAGAAAGCCTCACGCTGGCCGCGGCCGGCGGAGCGCTGGGATTGCTGCTGGCCTTCTGGTCGATGGATCTGCTGCGCATTCTGCTTCCCGCCGATCTGCCGCGCGCCGGCGAGATTCGCATCGATGGCGGCGTCGTCGCGTTCGCGCTGGCCGTTTCCGCGGCGGCCGGAATTCTGTTCGGCGTGCTGCCTTCCTGGCGCGCTTCCGGAATGAACGTGAATGAAGCGCTCAAAGCCGCCTCGCGCTCCGCAACCGCGGGACGCCGCGCGCATCGCGTGCAGGCCGCGCTGGTCATTTCCGAAGTCTGTCTTTCCCTCGTGCTAGTGGCCGGCGCGGGACTGCTGGCCAACAGTTTCTGGCGGCTGCGCTCAGTGAATCCGGGCTTCGACGCGGATCATGTTCTGGTGGCAAACGTTTCCTTCACCACCCCCTCGCGCGACAGCGGATTCGACCGCCTTAGCCCGATGTTTTTCGATCTGCTGTCGCAGCTGCGCGCCATTCCCGGCGTCGAATCGGCCGGCCTGGTAAAGGATTTGCCGCTCGACGGATTCATGCGGGACGGGCATTTCAACATCGAAAACCGACCCCAAGCCTCGGGTACGGCCGACGCGGTCTATCGCATCGTCAGCCCCGGTTATCTGGCGACGATGCACATTCCCCTTCTGCGCGGCCGCGATTTCAGCGACGGCGATACGGCGAACTCGCAGCCGGTGGCGCTGATCAGCGCCGAAATGGCGCGCGTTTACTTCCCCAACGAAAATCCCATCGGGCGGCGCGTCTGGTTCGACAGCTTTGCTCCCAAGGAACAATGGCTGACCATCGCCGGCGTAGTGGGCGACGTGCGCGAAGGCGGACTCACCAAACCGGTCCAGCCGACCGCTTACGTCTCGCACCCGCAGGCCGAAGAACCGTCGCAGCTGCTCGACGAAAATTTCGTGCTGCGCACCAGCCAGGACCCGCGCAGCATCATCGGCGCGGTGCGCCGCCGGATTCGCGCCGCGGATCGGGAAGCCGCGCTCAAATTCGAAACCATGGACGACGTGCTCAGCCGGTCCGTGGCGCGGCAGCGGTTCCAGATGCAGGTGCTCGGCGGGTTCGCCGCGCTGGCGCTGGCGCTGGCCGCGATCGGACTATACGGCGTCTTATCGTACCTGGTGACCAGCGATCGCGCGGGCATCGCCATCCGCATGGCGCTCGGCGCGCAGCCGCGTTCGATCTTCGCCATGGTGACCGCGCGCGCACTGCGCCTGGCCGCCGCGGGGGTGGGCCTGGGCCTGGCGGGATGTTGGGCCGTACGCGGCGTTTTGGCGCGGCTGATTTTCGGCATCGGTCCCAGCGACCCGCTGACGTTAGCGGCCGCGGCGGCGGTGCTGCTGATGGTCGCGCTGGCGGCCAGCTGGTTTCCGGCGCGGCGGGCGATGCGGGTAGATCCGATTTCCGCGCTGCGCGAGGAGTAAGTGGCATAAGCCGCCAGGCTTGTGCTCGGCGCGTGGCGACCCACGGGCCCGAACAGTACAAGCCTGGCGGCTTATGCCACTTTTATTCCTGTTTCTCGCGGATTTTCGCGATCACTTCTTTTACCTTCGCCACAAAATCGTCGCGGCCGAACGGCTTGGGGAAAGTAAAATATTGCGCCACATCGAGCGGATCGCGAACCCGATCGTCATCGGGAAATCCAGCCACGATCAGCACCGGCAATCCCGGGCGCCGGGTGCGTAGATACTGCGCCGCGAACGCGCCGGGCATGCTGTTGATGTAGGGACGCGTGATCAATAAATCGACCTGCGTGTCCTGCAACCGGTCGACCGCGCGGGCCACGTTGCCGGCCGTGACCACCAGGTAATTGGCGTGTTCCAGCGCTTCGCGCAGCACCGCTCGGCTGATCGAATCCGAATCGAGCAGAAGAATGATCGCTTCCGATGGGGAAAATTCCTTCACGCGTTACCAATTGTAGCTGTGGCATAAGCCGCCCGGCTTGTGCTGTCCGCGGCCGTGAATTGCCGGGCGCGGAGCGCAAGCCTGGCGGCTTACGCCACTCATCTTAAAAAGAGGAAGAGCCCGGCGCCATCACCAGGGAGCGCAGGTTTACCGGCCCTGCCAGCACGCCGGACGCTTTTCGAGAAACGCGGTAATTCCTTCCTGCGCGTCGTAAGCGGCGGCGTTCATGGACATCACTTCTTTCGCATAGGCGTACGCGCGCGGCTGATCCAGCTCGATTTGCGCATAGAACGCCTGTTTGCCGATCGAAATGGTCAGCGGACTGGCCGCGGCGATCTCGCAGGCGAATTTGCGCGTCTCCGATTCGAGTTCGGCCGGCGCGGCGATGCGATTGATCAATCCCGCGTCCTGCGCGGCGGCGGCGCCGATCGGTTTACCGGTCAGCAACATCTCCATCGCGCGTTTGCGGCCCACCGCGCGCGTCAGCGCGACCATCGGAGTGGAACAGAACAGCCCGTTTTTCACTCCCGGCGTGGCGAACGCCGCCTCCGAGCTGGCGACGGCCAGATCGCAGGTGGCGACAAGCTGGCAGCCCGCCGCCGTCGCCATCCCTTGCACCTGCGCGATCACCGGCTGCGGGATCGACTGAATCCGGGTCATTAACTGCGTGCACACGTCGAAAATCCGGCGATAATCGGCGATGGTGCCGTTCACCAGCTCATTCAGGTCGTGGCCCGAGGAAAAAACCTTCCCTGCCGCGGCCAGAATCACCACCCGCGTTTCGGCGCTTTGGCCGATCGCTTCCAGGCAATCGATCAACTCGCGCATCAACTCGAGCGACAGCGCGTTGCGCCGCTCCGGCCGATTCAGCGTGACGATGGCGAAGGACGCTTCGCGCTGCGAAACAATATGCCGGTACATGCTCCCACTATAGCGGAGCAGGCGCGGCGGGGAGCTGGCTGCGAGATTCAATGACCCCCGCCATTACTGGCGGGGCTTGAGCGGCTTGAGCGGCTGTCGCCGCAGACCGAGTTGTCCGCCAGCACCCTGCTAGGATCCCGAGGCTTGTTCTTTGCGGTACGCGGCCCAGCGTTTTTTCTGCGCCTCGGCCATGCGCTTGCGAGTTTCCGCACTCAGCACCCGGGTGCGATGCTGCGCGCTCTCGGTGTGATTCATCGCGCCTCGAATGGCGGTCATCCAGGTGGGCGGACGCCCCCGGCGCTTGCCTCTTGTCTTCGCCAGTCTTTCCAGTACGACTAATGCTTCTTCAATCGCCTCGCGTTCCGCACGCAAGTCGGCAATCATTCTTACAATATCCATAATAAATAACCCATAAGTATAACAGTATTGAATCGCTCCAACTTCGCGCCCGCAATCGATCGGTTATAATCGAAAAAAACAATGCCGAAAATCCTGGTGACCGGAGGCGCGGGATATATCGGCTCGGTCACAAGCTACCTACTGCGCCAGCGCGGCTTCGACGTGCTGGTGGCGGACGACCTCTCCCGCGGGCATCGCCACAATGTTCCGCCGGAGTTGCTGCGCGTGGTTCATTTGCAGGAAACCTCGGCGCTGGCGCCGCTGCTTGAAGGCGTCGACGCGGTGGTGCACTTTGCCGCCTTCATCGCGGTCGGCGAATCGGCGCGCGAGCCGGAGTTATATTTTTCCAATAACGTCGGCGGAACGCTTTCGCTGCTGGCGGCGATGGCTCGCGCGGGCGTGCGGCGGCTGGTCTTTTCTTCCACCGCGGCGGTCTACGGCAATCCCCAAAAAAATCCGATTCCGGAAGACGCGCCGTTCGCGCCGGTGAGCCCCTACGGGGAATCGAAGGTGATCGTCGAGCGGATGCTGCGGCAGCTCGACGAATTTCGCGGCCTGCGCAGCGTTTCGCTGCGTTATTTCAACGCCTGCGGCGCGCTTCCCGAAGCCGGCCTGGGCGAACAGCATGAGCCGGAAACGCACCTGATCCCGCTGTTGCTGCGGGCTCTCGACAGCGGCCAGCCCATGCAGATTTTCGGCGACGATTACCCCACGCCCGACGGCACCTGCATTCGCGATTACATTCATGTCGCGGATCTGGCCGAAGCGCACGCCGCCGCGCTCGATCATCTGTTGCGCGGCGGCGCGAGCGACGCCTTCAACGTCGGCACCGGGCGTGGGCACACCGTACGGGAAGTGCTGCGCGCGGTGGAACAAGCCACCGGCCGTAAAGTTCCTTATGCGATCGCGCCGCGCCGCGCGGGCGATCCCGCGGAACTGGTGGCCGATTCCGCGAAACTGCGCGCGGCGCTGGGCTGGAAGCCGCTGCGCAGCGACCTGCGCCAGATCGTCGGCGACGCCTGGGCATTCTTTAGCAAGTCGCGTTCATAATTGAAGAAGTGACTACGATTCATCCCGCCGCTGATTCCAAACTCGCGCCGCCCGTGGCGAAAATGGTTCCCAAGGCCATCGAAGCCGGGGGCGAAACGCGCGTCGATCCCTATTTCTGGCTGCGCGACCGCTCCGATCCCGACGCGCGCAAATACCTGGAAGAGGAGAACCGTTACACCCAGGCGATGACGGCGCACACGGCCGGTCTCGAAGCGAAGCTGTACGGCGAAATGCTGGGGCGGATCAAGCAGACCGACTTGAGCGTCCCGGTGCCGCGCGACGATTATTTTTATTATTCGCGCACCGAGGAAGGCAAACAGTACGGGATTCATTGCCGCAAGCGCGGCTCACTCGAGGCGGCGGAGGAAATTCTGCTGGATGAAAACGCGCTGGCCGAAGGGAAAAAATATTTCCGGCTGGGGAATTTTTCGGTGAGCCCGGACCATCGCCTGCTGGCCTATTCCGACGATTACGATGGCGACGAAGAATACACCATTCGCGTGAAGAATCTGGCATCGGGCGAGATGCTCGCCGATGAAATTTCCAATACCTATTATTCGCTCGAATGGGCCAACGATAACGCGACCTTTTTTTATTGCGTGCTGGACGCCGCGCGCCGGCCGTACCGGATTTTCCGGCACACGCTCGGCCAGGCGCAGGATGCGCTGATTTATGAGGAAAATGATGAGCGCTTTACGGTGGAATTGCAGAAAACTTCCAGCCGCGCGTTCCTGCTGATCCATATCGCCAGCTCGCTCACCTCGGAAGTGCGCTACCTCAGCGCGGATCAGCCCGGCGGAAATTTTCAAACCGTTCTGGCGCGCGTCAACGCGATCGAATACGACCTGACCCATCACGGCGATTCGTTTTTCATCCGCACCAACGACGAGGCCAAGACGTTTCGCGTGGTGGAAACGCCGGTGCGCGATGCGTCCAAGGCGAACTGGAAAGAAGTGATCCCCAAGCGCGAGGCCGTGACCATCGAGAATCTGCACGCGTTTCGCGATTACCTGGTGGTGGAGGAGCGCGACCGCGGCCTCACCCGCATCCAGGTGCGGCCGTTCGCGGGCCAGCCCCATTACATTGAATTTCCCGAGCCGGTGTACACGGCCATGCCCGGCGGCAACGCGCAATTCGAGACGCGAACGCTACGCTTCGTTTACACCTCGCTGACCACGCCGCATTCCGTGTTCGATTACGACATGGAAACGCGCGCGCGGGTGTTAAAAAAACAGCAGGAGGTGCTGGGCGGCTACGATCCGGCGCAATATGAATCGGAGCGGATCTATGCGGCCGCGCCGGACGGCGTGAAGGTGCCGATTTCGCTGGTCCACAAGAAAGGTTTGCGGCGCGACGGGCGCGCGCCGCTGCTGCTGTACGGCTATGGCGCTTACGGCATCAGCATCGATCCTGGTTTTGCGTCGGACCGGCTGAGCTTGCTCGACCGCGGTTTTGTTTACGCCATCGCGCACATCCGCGGCGGCGGCGATCTGGGAAAACCGTGGCACGAAGACGGGCGGCTGCTCCAGAAAAGAAATACTTTCACGGATTTCGTCGCCTGCGCCGAGCACTTGATTGCGGAAAAATATTCTTCGCCCGCACACCTGGCGATCATGGGCGGCAGCGCCGGCGGCCTGCTGATGGGCGCGGTGGTGAATCTGCGTCCGGATCTGTTTGGCGCGGTGGTCGCTCTGGTGCCGTTTGTCGACGCCTTGAACACCATGCTGGACGCGTCGCTGCCGTTGACCGTCGGCGAATACGAAGAATGGGGAGATCCCCACGAACAACCGTATTACGATTACATCAAATCGTATGCGCCCTATGAGAACGTCGAGGCGAAACCGTATCCGCCGATGCTGGTGACGGCCGGCTTGAACGATCCGCGGGTGGCGTACTGGGAGCCGGCGAAATGGGTGGCCCGGCTGCGCGCCATGAAAACCGACGATCACGCGCTGCTGCTCCGGACGGAGATGGTCAGCGGCCATTTCGGCGCCAGCGGACGTTATGAGCATCTGAAGGAAACGGCGTTCCATTTCGCGTTCGTGCTGGACCGGTTGGGCGTTTAGTCTGGCAGGGTGCGCGAATCACACAAGCCTGGCGGCTGCCAGAAACCGCATCGGTGCGGACAGAGGCGCGAATCGCACAAGCCTGGCGGCTTATGCCACTGCACCCTGCTAGAAACCGCATCGGTGCGGACAGAGGCGCGATCACAAGCCTGGCGGCTTATGCCACTGCAATCAGAAAGCCCGCGGATTCCACTTCCGCGGGCTTTTCTGTGCACCAAGGGAGAACTTACTGCGAACCGCCGCCGCTATCGGGACGGCGTTGGAGCGTCGGGCGGCCGTCGTCGGCGCCGCTGGTCCCGCCGTCGGTGCCGGAACCCGGCGCGCGGCGCAGCTGCGGCTTGTTCGGATCCTGATTGTCCACCTTGCGGCGGCTATGCAGCATCGCTAACCGGGCCTTCACGTCGTTGAACTCGGAGGTGGTGACGACGTACTCCGGCCGCTCCTTCAGCATGGTCTGAATTTCTTTTTGCGCGGACACGATACGATCTTCGGTCGGCGGATGCGTCGAAAAGACCTTGGCCATGGTGCCCGGCTTCTTCTTTTCGAGGGCTTCGATCTTTTCAAAGAAGTCGACGAACGCCTCCGGATCGTAGCCGGTCTTGTACATGTATTGCAGACCGAGCATGTCCGCTTCCGACTCGAATGCTTTCGAGAATTGCAGGAACCCGACCGGGATCATCACGCTGGCCGCCTGGCGGATGCCGTATCCGGCCCAGCCGCCCATGAAGATCAGCGGGATGGTGGCGAGATTGGCGACCTCGGCGCGGGTGGCCTGACGGGTGCCGTGGCGCGCGGCGACGTGGGCGATTTCATGCGCCATCACCCCGGCCAGCTCGGCTTCGGTATCGGCTTTGAGGATCAGGCCGGAATTGACGTAGAAGAATCCGCCGGGCAGCGCGAACGCGTTCACTTCATCGGTGTCGATCACTTTGATGGTGAACGGAACTTTCGCGTCCGAATTGCGCACCAGGTTTTGGCCCACGCGGTTCACGTACTCGGCAATCACCGGATCGTTGATGATTTTGGCCTGCCGCTCCACCTGCTCCGCCAATTGCTTGCCGAGCGCGATTTCCTTGTCGAGCGAGTACCAGTTCAGACCCTTGCCGACATCGCGGTTCCCGATGTCATCCGGGTTCTTTTCCTTGTCGTCGGCGAGCGCCGGCAAGGCCAGCAGGGAACCGATGGTCACGAGTCCTAGAAAACGCTTCCACGTTATGTAGCCAGACCGCATGTGGACGGACTCCTTTCTCTCATATCCTCTCACAAAGACGGACGCCGGTCGAGGGGCTGGAATTTCGGCAATTCGGCCAGTTTTTGGTCCGCGCGCTTAAGCGTGGGCCGGTGCGGGTCCGGCGCGTCGCCCTTGCGCCGGTTCTCGATCATCCGCAGCCGCGCCTGCACCTCATTAAATTCCGAAGTGGTCACCACGTACTGCGGCCGGGCTTGGAGCAGCGTCTGAATCTCGCGTTGCACGGCGACCACGCGATCGCCGGTGGCCGGATGGGTTTGAAACAGTTTCGAAACGCGGCCCGGCTGCGACGTCAGCGCGGCGATTTTTTCGAAAATATTCACCATGCCGTTGGGATCGTAACCGGTTTTGTACAGATATTCGAGGCCCAGCATGTCGGCTTCGCTTTCAAACGCCCGCCCGAACTGCATCATCGACAGGGGGACCAGCGCTCCCGCCGCTTCTCTGGTTCCGAAGCCGGGCCATCCGCCGATGAAGATCAACGGGATGGTGGCCATCTGCGCCGCCTGCGCGCGCGTGGCCTGGCGCGTTGCATGGCGCGCGGCGATGTGCGCGATTTCGTGGGCCATGCCGCCGGCCAATTCGGCTTCCGTATCGGCCGTGAGGATCAGGCCGGTGTTGACGAAGAAATATCCGCCCGGAAGCGACATGGCGTTGATGCTGTCGTCTTCAAGCACGTGGATGGTCAGCGGAAATTTCGAATCGGAGTTGCGCGCCAGGTTCTGGCCCACGCGATTCACATACTCGGAAACGATGGGATCGTCGACCACCTTGGCGGTTCGCATCACCTGCGCGGCCAGAGCCTTGCCGAGCTGCGCTTCCTGCTGGATGGAGTACCAGTTCAGGCCCTTGCTGACGTCCCGCGAGCCGATCTGATCGGGGTCTTTTTTCGGGTCCTGCGCGGCGGCAGTCAGGCAAACCACGGCCGCGATCACCACCACCGGGCGGACGGCTGGCATGCCCATTTAACGTATGCTCTAGCTGATGGGTTTCAAAAACTTAAGGGATTATCGCAATCTGTTTCCGGCCGCGCAAAACCTGATTTATCTGAATCATGCAGCGGTTGCGCCGCTGTCGTCGCGGGCCGCGGAGGCGATCGCGTCGATTACCCGCGAGGTACTCGAATACGGCGGTTTCCACTACCAGCGCTGGAACGAGACCTACGCGGCGACGCGCGCGGCCGCGGCGCGGTTGATCAACGCCGCGCCGGAAGAGATCGCGCTGATGAAGAATACCTCGGAGGGGATTTCCACCATCGCGCTGGGGCTCGACTGGCGGCGCGGGGATCGCGTGGTCGCGTTTCGGGAGGAGTTTCCTTCGAATCAATATTCGTGGCAGCGCCTGGAGGCGAAGGGCGTCGAAATTCAGTGGCTTTCGGTGACCGATTCGCTCGATCAAATCGACCAGGCGGCCAAGGGCGCGCGTCTGGTGGCGATCAGTTTCGTGCAATATTTGACGGGATTTCGCGCGAATTTGCCGGCAATCGGCGAAATTTGCCGGCGGCGCGGCGCGATTTTTTTCGTGGACGCGATTCAGGGGCTGGGCGCGTTTCCGCTGGACGTGCGCGCGGCGCACATCGGCGCGCTGGCCGCGGATGGCCACAAATGGCTGATGGGTCCGGAGGGCTGCGCGATTCTGTACGTTTCGCGCGAATTGCAGGATCGCATTGAGCCGGTGGAGTTCGGCTGGACCAACGTCGCCGGCTTCGACGATTACGGCCGGCGCGACATGACGCTGCGCTCCGACGCGGGCCGCTACGAATGCGGGACGCTGAATACCATCGGGTGTTACGGATCGCGCGCCGCGATCGAACTGCTGCTCGAAATTGGAGTCGAGCGAATCGCGCCGGCGGTGGCGTCGCTCGCCGATCGGATCGACTGCGGGGTGCGGCAAAAAGGCTACGAAACGGCGTCGGCGAGGACGGCGGAAACGGGCGCGGGGATTGTCAGTTTTCGCAAAGCGGGTCTTGATCCGGATGCGGTGGTGGCGCGGCTGAAGGAACATCGCGTGAGCGCGGCGTCGCGCGCGGGATGGGTTCGCATGTCGCCACATTTTTACGTCACGGCAGAGGAGATCGATCGCGCGCTGGCGCTGCTTGAATGACCGGCGGTTTGAAAAATGTCCACGGCCGTGGTCGCACGCGGCATGAATAACTTAACAGGCGGGGACAGAGTAGTCGGCATTGATCTTGCTTGGGTGCGCCACCAACGGACCGGAGCAACTGGTTGGATCAAGTATATTAGCGCCCCCTGCTAGTCTCCCGTCCCATTGATTCGTGCAATAAGTCGTTGGCGAGTGGGGCAGGCTCCCAGCCTGCGGCGGGCTCTAAGCCCGCCTGGTCGGCTCAACAAGAGGCGGGCGGCGCGCCCGCCGCAGGCCGCGGGCCTGCCCCACAAAACCCGCCGGAATACGGTCACTGATTTCGGGGACGGGAGACTAGGGGACGTCGATCACGTCGATTTTGTGGCTGGTGTCGCGCGAGATGCCGACCACCAGAAATTCCAGCGGCGCGGTTCCCGTGTTCGCGAAGGAATGAATTTCGCCGAGCCGCAGCGGGATCGCATCGCCGGTCTGGATCGACGCGGTTTCCGATTCTCCGCGATTGCGAACCGTCACCGATCCCTGGCCGGCCATCACGTAATAAAATTCGGCGAGCTCATGATGCAGATGCGGGCCGATCGACGCGCCGGGCGGCAGAACCACGTGATCGACGTACGACCAGGGAGTGCTGAACACGCTGGGATCGAGCGCGCGGCGATATTCGACCGTTCCTTGCCCGCCGTCCATGTGCTCCACCGGTTTGAGCAGGGAGCGGTCCAGATGCATCACCATGAACACCGGAATCGGATCGAGCGGAACGCCCACGCGCGGGTCGCCCAGATTGAACGCGTCGTAGCTGCCCTTCATCATGGTGACGTTGATGTTCATCCATTGAATGGGCTTGTCGGTGGGATTGTAAATCGCGTGGGAGTGCCCCATTTTGCACACCGCGCCCGCCGGACCCTTTACTAAAGAGGTGCGGCCGTCGATGGTGAACTGAGCTTCGCCGTCGAGAATGACGAACATCTCCTCGCACTGATTGTGGAAGTGAGCGCCGATGCCGCTGTGCGGATAAATCACGCCGCGATGCAAAAACTGGAGATTGGTTTCGAGCGTGTGCTCATCGAACAGCGCGTAGAAGGCCATTCCTCCGGCGCCGTCATGCACCGCTTTCAAGGGGCGGTACTTCGACGGGTCCGTGTGCACGATGCGTTGGGCGAGAGGCTCGCGCGCGGCGAGCGAAAGAGTCAATACCAGCGCGATGGAGAGTTTTCTCATAGCGAATCCTTTGCGTTCTTTCGATGATACTCTTCTTGCGACGATTTACAAGGCACGCGAGCGAACCCGAATGGCGTGCCGCGTCGAGACTCATCTCGACGCTGGCGCCCACGCCGAGGCATCGACACGAGTGTCGATGCGGCACGCAGGAGTGCGTGCGCCACCGGCTATCACCACACGCGGCAGGGGTCGGTGCGGACCATCGGCTGGCCGATCCGGCAGGAAAACGCGTGCTGGAACTGCGGCAGGTTCGCAACCACGCCGTTGACGCGATCCTCCAGCGGCGAATGCGGATCGGTCATGGCGTGCACGCGCTTGCTCTCCGGACGCTCATCGCCGCAAGCCCACTGCGCCATGCCGACAAAGAACCGCTGCTCCGGCGTGAGGCCGTCGATCGGCTTTAAATCCTCGCCCTCGGTCGCGCTTTTCCAGGCGATGTAGGCGAGCAGCGTGCCGCCGAGGTCGGCCACATCCTCGCCTTCGGTCAGCTTGCTGTTGATCTTGATGTCATCGACCACGGTGTATTGCGCATACTGGTTCACCACGCAATCGGCGTGCTGCTTGAACTGCGCGGCGTCGTCTTTGGTCCACCAGTCGCGCAGATTGCCGTGGGCGTCGAACTGGCGGCCTTCGTCATCGAAGCCGTGCGTCAATTCGTGGCCGATGGTCGCGCCGGTGTTGCCGTAATTGGGCGCGTCGTCCATTTTCGGATCGAACAGCGGCGGCAGAAGAACGCCGGCGGGAAAATTGATGTCGTTCATCTGCGGATCGTAATAGGCGTTGACGGTCGGCGGGGTCATCATCCATTCGGAACGGTCCACCGGTTTGCCGATTTTGTTCAGGTCGCGGCGCGATTCGAAAATCGCCGCGCGGTTGCGATTGCCGAAAAAATCGCCGCGGACAATTTTAAGCGAGCGGTAATCGCGCCAGCGGTCGGGATAGCCGATTTTATTGGCGACGCCGTGCAGCTTGGTCAGCGCCTGCGCCTTGGTTTCCGGACTCATCCAGGTAAGCCCGCGGATTTCGTGGTCCATGGCGTCTTCGATCCGTTGGGTCATGGCCAGCGCGCGAGCCTTCACGTCCGGCGTGAACGTTTTCTCGACGAACACCTGGCCCAGCGCCTCGCCCAGGTCGCGGTCGACGTAACGGACGCAGCGCTTCCAGCGCGGCGGCATCGCGGTGACGCCGCGCAGATACTTGCTGTAGAAATCGAAATCGGCGGCGACAAATTTCCCGGAAAGATACGGCGATTCGGCGCGCGCCAGGTGCCAGCGCAGATACGTTTTCCAGTCGGCGAGGGGGCGGGTTGCGAAAAGATGTTGCTCCACTGCAAAAAATTTCGGCTCGGTCACGTTGATCTCCGATTGCGCGGGCAGGCCGAGCGCGGCCCAATAAGAAGCCCAGTCGAACGACGGCGTCAGTTTGGCGAGCTCCGCGGCGCTGAATTTGTGAAACAGATTGTGCGGTTCGCGCCGTTGAACGCGGGTCAGCTCGGATTGCGCGAGCGCGGTTTCAATGGCCATGACGGTTTGCGCTTCGGCTTTGGCGGCGCCGGGCGAATCGCCCAGCAGAGCGAAGGTGCGCGCCACGTGATCCAGGTATTGGGCGCGCGTCTCCTGCGATTTGGGGTCGGTTTTGAGGTAATAATCGCGATCGGGCAGGCCCAGTCCGCCGGCGTAGGCGAAGGCGATGACGCGGCTGGAATCCGCGAAATCCTGACTGGAGGTGAAGTTGAATAATCCGTGGATCCCCGCCAGGTGCAGACGGCCGAGCACGGCGGGCAGGTCCGAAAGATTGCGCATCGCCTGGATCGCCTCGAGCTGCGGCGCCAGCGGCGAAGCGCCGGCTTGATCGACGGCGCCCTCGTCCATGCAGGCGCCGAAATAGTCGCCGATCTTCTGTTCGTTTGGCGAACGATTGGGCGCGGGCTTCGCGGCTTGCTCCAGAACGCCCCACAGGTAGCGCTGATTTTCCGTGCCGAGCTTGGCGTAAACGTCCCAGGAGGCCTGATCGGGGGGAATGGGATTCTGCTTGATCCAGTTGCCGCAGGCGTAACGGTAAAAATCGACGCAGGGGTTGGCGGAGGGGTCCATGAAGGCCGGATCGAGGCTCGGAGTGTAGGGCAACGAAGTCAGCGGACGATCCTGCGCCAGGCACACCGCGGCCAGCGCGAGGAACAGTGCGGGTTTCATGGCATTCAGGATAACCGGATTTTTGTGGCCGGTCGCAGGCGACTCGAAACGATCGCCTGCGGCACTGGCCGGCCCGCACGCTGAGGAGTGGCGTAAGCCGCCAGGCTTGCGCTCGACGACTGTCGATTCATCGGCCGCGAACAGCACAAGCCTGGCGGCTTATGCCACGAAAACAGCAGGATTGGTACGGGCCTGGTGGTCTACATCGGCCGCGAACAGCACAAGCCTGGCGGCTTATGCCACGGCGAAAACAGCAGGTCTGGTGGTCTACAGAAAGCCCGCAAATGTTTTACGCTGCTTTGCGCGATTTTTTCGCTTTCGCCGCTTTCGCCGGACGCGTCCGCGACTCCGCCAGGCTCTTTTGCAGCGCTTCCATGATATTCACCACCGGCCTTCTCTTCGGCGCGCGAACCGCCGTGATCTTTTCGCCGCGCTGCTTCTGTTCGAGCAGACGCTCGACGTTGGCCACGTATTCGTCGTGATACTTTTCCGGCTCGAACTTGCCGGCGAGCTGGTTCACCAGAGTTTTGGCGAGCTCCATCTCCTTGGCCGAATAAGCGCGCTTCCTGGGGAATTCGGGCGCGTTTGTTTTCTGCAATTCATTCTCGAAATACAGGGTGTGCAGCACCAGGCCGCTGGAAGCGGGCCGCATGACGGCGATGTGCTCGCGGCCGTGCATGGTGATTTTCGCCAGCGCGAAATATTTGGTCTCAGCCATGGCGTCGAGCAGCAGCGCGTACGGTTTCGCGACGGCTTCTTCCGGAGCGACATAATAGGAGCTTTCGAGATACAGCGGATCGACCGCGCTCGCCGGCACGAATTGCAGAATATCCATGGTGGAGGCGGTCGGCGGCGCGACGGCCTTCAGCTCCTGGTCGGTGACCACCACATATTGACCCTTGTTGACTTCGGTTCCCTTGACGATGTCCTCGCGCGAAACGGGTTTGTCCTCTTCCGCGCAATAGAGAACTTCCTTGATGCGCGAAAGATCCTTCTTGTGGAGCATGTGAAAATGAATCCCCCGCGGACGCGCGGCGGCAAATAGACGGACCGGAAACGAGACCAGTCCGAAGCTGATGAATCCTTTCCAAACGGTGGCAGCCATACATAACATTGGAGCACCTGGCGGACGGACGCGTTTCGGATTTTACCAGGCTCGTCTACCTCCAGCGCGGCGGGCGGCGCGCCCACGGCAGGCCGGGGGCCTGCCCCACAGACGGGAGACTAGCGTTGCGACGCGGGTGCGTGAAGAAGCAGCGGCGGACCTTGCGGAATCGCTTCGCCGTCGCCGCGCGGATCGGACGCGCCGAAATTCACTCCGGTCTCGATTCGTTCCACCGCCTCGCCGCGGCCCATGGTGCCCGAATACGCGCCGCGCACCTTGATGCGATGGCCCAGCGCGGTCAATTCGTCGCGAGCTTTTTCCGGAATGCGCGATTCCATCTGCACATCGCAGCCGCCGAAGCTGCCCTTGGTAAATCGCGCGGCTTCGAGCGCCGCCTGAATATTCATTCCGAAGTCGACGATGTTCGAAACATACTGCGCGTGCGCCTGCGCCTGGTTGAATCCGCCCATGATGCCGAAGCCGATGCGCGTTTCGCCGCGCTCCATGAACGCGGGAATGATGGTGTGCAGCGGACGCTTGTGCGGCGCGAGCGTGTTGGGCTGACCGGGTTTCAACGAAAATAATCCGCCGCGATTTTGCAGCGAAAAGCCCGTTCCCGGCGCCACCATCCCGGTGCCGAACGCGCTGTAGTTGCTCTGGATCAGCGAAACAATGTTGCCGTCTTTATCGATCGTCGAAAGATAGATGGTATCGTTGCCGCCGCGCGCGCGATCGGCCAGCTCGGCCGGCAGAGCGTTGCAGTTGGCGTGATTCGCGTCGATTAATTTGGCGCGCTCCTCGGCGAATTGCTTGGAATCGAGGATCTCCGTCGGAATTTTCGACGACCGCGGATCGCCGACGTAGCGCAGCATATCGGCGTAGGCTAATTTTTTCGCCTCGATCATCACGTGCAGCGCCTTGGCGCTGTTGTGGCCGTATTCGGCGAGCGGATAGCGCTCCATGATGTTCAGCATTTCGAGCGCGGCGATGCCTTGCGTGTTCGGCGGAATCTCATAAACGCGCCAGCCGCGATAGGTGGTGGAAATCGGCTCGACCCACTCCGGCTGAAAATCGGCCAGATCGGCGAGCGACATGGGATTGCCGTGCTCGTTTAAAAATTTGACCAGTTTTTCGGCCGTCGGGCCGTGATAAAAACCGTCGCGGCCCTGTTCCGCCACCAGCCGCAGCGATCCGGCGAGCGCGGGATTGTGAAACACCTCGCCCACTTTCGGCGCGTGGCCGCCGGGCATGTAAGTTTCTTTGAAACCGGGCGTCGCGGCGTGCGCTTTTTCCGACGCGCTCCACTGGATGATTTCAGTTACCGGGTAGCCGTTTTCGGCGTAATAAATCGCCGGCGCCAGCAGACGCTCGAAACTTTTCGTGCCGAATTTATCGTGCAACGCCTGCCAGCCGGCGACCGCCCCGGGCACCGTCACGCGATCCGCGCCCGCGCGGTTCATATCGGTGATGCCCTTGGCGCGAACCATTTCCGCGGTCAGGCCGGCGGGCGCCCAGCCGCTCGAATTGAGGCCATACAGCTTGCCGGTTTTCGCTTCGTAGATGATCGCGAACAGATCGCCGCCCATGCCGTTCATGGCCGGCTCGACTACGCCGAGCGTGGCGTTGGCCGCAATCGCCGCGTCGATCGCGTTGCCACCTTCTTCGAGCACCTTCGCGCCGGCCTGCGAGGCGAGCGTCTGGCTGGTGGCGACAATCCCGAATTTGGTGATGACCATGGAACGGGCCTGGTCGCGTCCTTCGGGATCGTTGACCATGTCGTCCTGGGCCAGGGCCAGCGTGGCGATCAGGAGCAGCAGCGCGGTGATTTTCATTCTCCGTAATTTACCACTGGATGACGCCGCCGTGGGGGCCGTGGGTAGTGTGTGAGATCTGCGTTGATTCGCGATGCACCCCCGCCATGACTGGCGGGGCTGTAACGCGCACTGGCGGGGGCTCCCCATCCTTCGCAATCAACGCAGATTTCACGCACTACCGGGCCGTGCGTGCTGTTGAGAAACGGTGAGATCTTGCGAATCGCGGCCGGCGGGCTTATGGTATGAAGATGTATTTCAGACTCGCGTGCCTTGTTTTCGCCGCTGGCTTTGCCATGGCGCAGCAACGGATCGTGATTGATGCCGGAACGCTCCTCGACGGCAAAGGAGGCATCCGGAAGAATCAGCAGATCGTCATTGAAGGATCGAAAATTGTTGCGATCGGGCCGGCCCGGGGCAAGGCGACCTACGATTTGAAATCGATGACGGTGATGCCCGGCTGGATCGACGTCCACGTTCATATCACCTGGCATTTTGATGCGCACAACCAGCTTTTTAGCGGTCCGGAAAATCCCGAAGACGCGGCACTCTACGCGGCGGAAAACGCCTGGATCACGCTACAGGGAGGGTTCACGACCATTCAAAGCGTGGGCGCGCCGCTGGACGCGCCGCTGCGCGACCGCATCAACAAAGGCTTGCTTCCCGGGCCGCGCATTCTCACCTCCATCCGGCAGATCACCAACCGCACGGCCGGAGGCACACGGGAGCATCCGGCTTCGCCCGAGGCGCTGCGCGAGTTCGTGCGAAAAACCAAAAACGAAGGCGCCGACTTGATCAAGATGTTCACCACCGGGAGCGCCCGGAATGGTCCGCAGACGATGAGCGACGAACAGATCCAGGCGGTGTGTGATGAAGCGAAAAAGGTCGGGCTGCGGACGCTGGTTCACGCCATTTCCGATAACGGCGCGCGGGCGTCTACGCTGGCCGGATGCAGCGAGATCGAGCACGGCGATTTCGCCTCCGACGCGACGCTCGACCTGATGGCGCAGCGCGGGACGTTTTTCGATCCGAATCTGCTGGTGTGCCACAACTACATCGACCGGAAAGAAAGTTTTCCGAATATTCACGATTTTACGGATCTGGAGGATTCGATCGCTACCATTAACAGCGAGACGCTGCCGCACGCGCGGGCGCGCAAAATCAAGGTGGTGTACGGGACCGACGCGGTGGCCGGCGCGCACGGCCGCAACGCCGAGGAGTTTATTTATCGCGTCCGCGACGCCCACGACAAGCCGATGGACGAGTTGCTGAGCGCGACCTCGGTTGCCGCGGAATCGCTGGCGCTGGGCGATAAGATCGGGACGCTGGCTCCGGGTTTTGAAGCCGATATTGTCGCCACCGGCGGCAATATGCTGGACGATATTACGGCGGTTCGGCGGGTGGTGTTCGTGATGAAGGGCGGCAGGGTGTACCGCAACACGCGGTAGATGGAATGGCTGCGGAAATCAACCCGATAAAAATTCCTGATTGGACCGCACGCCACTTCTGGCGTATACTGTCACGAATAGGCTACTGGCAGGATGCTGGAAAATTCACTTCAAGCCTTTTTCAGCAACTTGCCGTCGTGAATGGCCGAGGATTAGCGATCGAATGCTGACATGAAAACGCTGACCATGTTTCTAACAGCAGGTGCAGTGTTTGTGGCCGCGCGCCGGCGGAAGCCGTGCCAGCGCGTCGAATCGATTCCACCGTCCGCCGTACGACCCTCCGTGAATCCATCGCCAAGACCGGCGCGGGCCTTCCTTCCTGCATCCCGGCTCCGCGGGGGAGCCGCACCTACTGCGCGGGGCGAAGCGCACCATCGGGCCCTCGCCGCAGCGTAAAGTCTGTTGACAAGTATCTGAAGTGATGCCGCCCAGGCAAGCGGCGTCCATCTCCACGTTCGAGAAGCTGGCCGGAAACAACCGGCGCATAGTCAGCGGTATTTCTCAAGGAGCTTAGATTTTATGGACGATCAAAACAAATCAGGGTTCATGGCGGTGCGAAACTGCCTTGGCGCATTTTTCCTGTGTCTGTCGCTGGGGGCCGCGCTCCACGGGCAGGGGATGACGTCGGTGAGCGGCGTGACCAAGGATCCGAGCGGCGCGGTGGTCCCGGGCGCCGACGTGGTGTTGACCAACGTGGACACGGGCGCGCAGCGGCGCGAGAAATCCGATCCACAGGGCCGCTACATCATTTCGCAGGTGCAGCCCGGAACTTACAATATCACGGCCAGATCGCCGGGCTTCACGGATGTCACGCTGGAGAAGGTCCAGCTGCTGGTGAATACGCCGGCGGCGATCGACCTGACGTTTGAGAAAGTCGGCAGCGTATCGACCTCGGTGGAGGTTTCGGCGGAAACCTCGCAGGTGAATACGCAGGACGCCTCCATCGGCAACGCCATCGGAGGACAGGTGATTAATCAGTTGCCGTTTGAATCGCGCAACGTGGTGGGGTTGCTGGCGATTCAGCCCGGCGTGATTTATCTCGGCGAGACCACCCCCGGCGCGCTGAACGACCCACGAAGCGGCGCGGTCGACGGCGGCAAATCGGACCAGGGCAACGTCACGCTCGATGGCGTCGACGTGAACGATCAGCAGAATCGCTCCTCGTTTACCAGCGTACTGGGCGTGACGCTTGATTCGGTGCAGGAGTTCCGGACCATCACCACGAACGCCGGCGCCGAATACGGCCATAGCTCGGGCGCCCAAGTGACCATGGTAACCCGAGGCGGCACCAATACGGTCCACGGCGCCGCGTATGAATATCTCCGCAACACCGATACCAGCGCCAACTATTTCTTTAACAATACGGCCGGCATCCCCACTCCGAAGCTGGACCGCAACGTGTTCGGCGCGGCGGTGGGCGGGCCGATCAAGAGTAACAAGGCGTTTTATTTCCTGAACTACGAAGGGCGGCGCGACGCGAGCGACGGAACCGCGCTGCGCACCGTTCCCAATGCGAGCTTCCGGCAAGGCACTTTCACCTATATCACCACCGGCGGGGCCATTTCGACCCTGGGGCCCGCGCAGGTGAAGGCGATCGATCCGGCCGGCATCGGCGAGGACCCCGCGGTTCTGGCCCTGCTTCAGCAATACCCGCTGCCCAACACCTCGACGGCCGGCGACGGCTTGAATACCTCCGGATTCCGGTTTAACGCGGCGACGCCGCTGCGCTACAACACCTACGTTTCGCGCTTCGATTACATCCTCAACGACCGGAATTCGATCTTCTGGCGCGGCAATTTACAGAACCAGAACGTGGTTCCCAATTCGGGCGCCTCTTCCGGCGTTCCGGAGTTTCCCGGGCAGGCGCCCACCAATGTTTATCTGAACAACAGTAAGGGTTTCGCGGCGGGCTTGACTTCGACCATCACGCCCAGCCTGGTGAGCACCTTCCGCTACGGCCTCACCCGAACCGGTGTGCAGAATACCGGCGATCTGACCTCCGGATATGCCTACTTCGACGGCATCGACAAACTTTACGGGACCACGCCGGGAGTGACGCAGATCATTCCGGCGAACGACATTCACGAAGACATGGTGTGGAACAAGGGATCGCACACCATCAGCTTCGGCGCCGAAGTGCTCCTCCTCCGCAATCACTACGATACCAATGCGACGTCCTTTGACACCGCGTTTGACAATGCGTTCTGGCTCCAGGGCGACGGCACGCCGCTGCTGGTCGCCGATGCGGAGCACAACAATAACTACATCCGGCAAATGGCCAACCTGCTCGGCACCCTGCCGCAGCTTACCCTCGACGTGAATTACAACCTTAAAGGCGGCGTCCTGCCGGAAGGCCAGACCATCGACCGCGATTTCGGCGAACAGCACTACGACTTCTACCTTCAGGATTCCTGGAGAGTGAAGCCGGGGTTGACCGTTTCGGTCGGTCTGCGCGTGGGCTTGAACCCGGCGATCAAGGAAGTAAACGGGTATAACGTCGATACGGCGGAGCCGATGGCCGACTTCCTGGCGGCGCGCGCGGGCCTGGCCAAGGCGGGAGAATCGCAGATGCTCGCCGGTCCGGTAACCTTCGATCTGTCTACCACCACCGGCCGCGGCTTGTATCCGTACCACACCGACCCGGCGCCGCGCGTGGCCATCGCGTACACGCCGCAGAGCACCAGCGGCTGGGCCAGGAAGCTATTCGGCGGTCCCGATAAGACGGTGGTCCGCGCGGGATGGGGCATGTTCTATGATGCCTTCGGGCAAGGCCTGATCAAGAATTTCAGCAGCACGGCGGGCTTCTCGACCTCCGTGGTCACGCCGCCGAGCGACAATCCCGCGACGGTGCCACGCTTCACCGGCTTCTACAATCTGCCGCCGCTGAGCGATTTTCCCGCGGCGCCTGCCGGAGGGTTCCCGCAAACCGCGCCCTTCGGCTCGGAGCTGAACGACACCGGCACGCTCGACGATCAACTGAAGGCGCCGTATACCATGAATTCGAGTTTCAGCGTCGGGCGGCAGTTTGAAGGAGGGTTTTTCCTGGAACTGTCCTACGTCAACCGTGAGTCGCGGCGATCGCTGGTCGGCGAGGATTTTGCCCAGCCGACCAATCTGGTCGATACGGCTTCCGGGCAGACTTATTTCCAGGCCGCCGACATCCTGGGCCAGATGGCGCTCGATAACGTTCCCGTCAGCCAGGTTCCCAAGGTTCCGTTCTGGGAAGATCTGTGGCCCGCCGCGGCGGGCGGAGGATTGACGGCGACACAAAACATCTATAAGGTCGCATACGGGCCGACCGGCTCCGCTCCGGACTTCACCACGGCGCTGTATAACGTGGATATCAGTTGCAATCCGGTTTGCAGCAAACTGGGGCCGAACGCCATGTTCAACTCGCAATTCACCGGACTGTTCGGGTTCCGCTCGATCGGCAACGGGAATTATAACGGCTTGCACGTCACCGTTCGCAAGACCTTCAGCAAGGGTTATCAGTTCGACTTCAACTACACCTGGTCGAAGTGCGAAGACCTGAGCTCGTCGCCCGAGAGCGAGGCCAGCGGAGGAGAGGAGGCGGCGATTTACAACGCCTGGTCCCCGAGCCAGAACAAGGCGGTCTGCGACTACGACGCGACGCAGGTATTCAGTGCGCTCGCCGTGGCTCAGCTTCCGTTCGGGGAGGGGAAGAAGTTCCTGAACACGAGCAATCCGGTGGTGAATAACGTTTTCGGCGGATGGCAGATCAGCACCGTATTCACGGCGACCAGCGGCTTCCCGTTCAGCGTGCAGAACGGCGTGGGCTGGCCCACCGATTGGGATTGCAGCTGCTGGGCGACGCAAACCGGATATGTCCCGCCGGTGAAGACCACCTTGAATGCGCCTTCGGCGGTGGGCAGCTTGGCGCCGGGCGGACCGAACCTTTTCGCGAATCCGGCGGAGGCCTATGCGGGATATAGTCCCACGCTCGCCGGCTTTCTCGGTCAACGCAACGGACTGCGCGGCCAGGGTCCCTTCAGCATCGATTTAGGCCTCTCCAAACGCTTCAGGCTTTTCACGTTCCACGATCAGCCGCACAGTTTGCAGTTCCGCGCGGAGGGTTTCAACATCACCAACACGGCGCGCTTCGATGCCAGCAGCGCCAACCTGAGTTATGCGAACCAGAATAACTTCGGCCAGTACACCAGCACCTTCGGCAGCCCGCGCGTCTTCCAGTTCTCCGGCAGGTATGAGTTCTAAGCCGGGGAAAATGGACCGGCGGTGGGCAGTGATTCAGCCTTCCCGCTGATAGCGGCCGGCGTATTCCGCCGCACCAAGCACGTGCGGCTTCAGCGATGCTTCAAGCGCCGCGCGCCTGGCTCCGGCGGGAACATCCAGCGGCGCGTCGAGCGCGTATAGCCGGAAAAAATAACGATGCGCCTTGCCGCGCGGCGGGCATGGGCCGCCGTAGCCTCGTTTGCCGAAATCGTTGGTGCCCGGTCTGCCGATCGAATCGCCTTCGGCGAGCGAATGGATCTGCGCGGGAATGTCCCACAACAGCCAATGCGTGAAGGTCCCGGACGGCGCGTCGGGATCGTCTAAAATCAACCCGAAACTCCTGGTGCGCGCGGGCTCGCCGCTCCAGGTCAGGGCCGGCGAAATGTCTTCGCCGTCGCAGGTGAAGCGGCGGGGAATCGTGGCCTGTTCGGCGAAACCTTTTACGGTGAGTTTGAACGCCATTCGCGCCTCCGTTTTCCAGCTTACGCCGCTTGCCGTATCATAGAAATTCCTGAGCTCATGGCGAAGAAAAAACAGGTCGCTTATCGCGACGCCGGCGTCAACATCGACGAAGCGGACCGCGCCGTCAAATCCATCCGGCGTCTGGCGCGCGCGACCTTCACGCCCGCCGTTTTGACCGACATCGGCAGCTTCGGCGGCGGATTTCGCTTGCAGGGCTTTAAAGATCCGGTGCTGGTTTCCTCGGCCGACGGAGTGGGAACCAAGTTGAAGCTCGCGTTCCTCACCGGTAGACATTCGACCATCGGCGAGGATCTGGTGAATCACTGCGTGAACGATATCGCGGTGCAGGGCGCAACGCCGCTGTTTTTTCTCGATTATTTCGCGGTGGGGAAATTGAACGCGAAGGTCGCCGAGGAGGTGATCGCCGGAATCGCGCGGGGCTGCCGCAACAACGGCTGCGCGCTGATCGGCGGCGAAACCGCGGAGATGCCCGGCTTTTACGCTCCCGGCGAATACGACCTGGCCGGTTTCATCGTCGGCGCGGTGGAACGGAAAAAGATGCTGACCGGCTCCGCGATTCGCGCGGGTGACGTCTTGATCGGCCTGCCTTCAACGGGTCTGCACACCAACGGTTATTCGCTGGCGCGCAAGCTGTTGTTCGAAGTGGCCAGGCTTCAACCGGGCACGGTTCTCGACGAACTGCGCGGCAGCATCGAGGACGAGCTGCTCAAGCTTCATCGCAGCTATCTGAAACCCCTGCGCGCCTTGCACGTTGACGGATTTCTCAAAGGCGCGGCGCACATCACCGGCGGCGGAATTACCGATAACACCCCGCGCATTCTGCCGAAAGGGCTGGGCGTGCGCATCGAGCGCGGCTCCTGGCCCGTTCCCCCGATTTTCGAGCTGCTGCGCCGCATCGGCGACATTCCGGAAGACGATTGGCGGCGCACCTTCAATCTCGGCATCGGCATGATTTTTGTGGTTTCCAAGCGAAACGTGGCGCATGCCGCGAAGATTCTCGAATCGCTGCGCGAGCCGTGGCACCGCATCGGCGAAGTGATTCGCGGCTTCGGCGTGAAATATAAATGAAGCGTCACGTTGAATGAAAAGATTGGGCATTCTTCTTTCCGGGCGCGGATCGAATTTTTGCGCCATCGCCGACGCGATCAACGCCGGAAAACTGGACGCGGAAATCGCGTTGGTCCTTTCGAATCGTCCGGAAGCGCCGGGGATCGCCGCGGCGGCCGATCGCGGATTGAACGCGCGCGTCATCGCCTCGCGCGGGCTCGATCGCGAAGTGTACGACCGGCTTCTGATCGAAGAATTGCGCCAAAACGCGGTCGACCTGATTTGTTTGGCCGGTTATATGCGCATTTTGAGCGGCCATTTTATCCGCCAGTTTCCGCTGCGCATTCTGAACATTCATCCTTCGCTGCTGCCGGCCTTTCCGGGGCTGGACGCGCAGCATCAGGCGATCGAGCATGGCGTCAAATTTTCCGGCTGCACGGTGCATTTTGTCGATGAAGGCGTCGATTCCGGGCCGATTGTTCGCCAGGCGGTGGTGCCGGTGTTCGATTCCGACGACGCGCAGACGCTGGCCGCGCGAATTCTCGAACAGGAGCACGTGATTTACCCGCAGGCGATCGCGGAAGTGCTGTCGGGAAATTTTCGCATCGAAGGCCGCCGGGTGATCGATGTAGCATAAGCCGTCAGGCTTGTGCTGTGGGCGGATCCGGGTGGCATAAGCCGCCAGGCTTGTGCTGATGCGCGGATCCGGGTGGCATAAGCCGCCAGGCTTGTGCTGTGGGCGGATGGATACCGGGCCGCGAACGACGCAAGCCTGGCGGCTTACGCCACTTAACGCAAGCCTGGCGGCTTACGCCACTTATCGGGTAAGCTTCGTTTATGGCTCTCCGATCGAATCGTCGTGAATTTTTCTCCGCGCTCGCCGGCGGCGCGGTGGGACTGTCGATCTCGTTTAAGGCGTTCGGCCAGAACCCTCCGATCAAAGCGACCAAGCTGAGCGACCGCATCGCGGTGATGATGGGCGACGGCGGCAACGTCGGCGTGATCCTCGGCGATGACGGCATTATGATGATCGACGGCGGCCTGCCGAATCGCGCCGACGAAATGCTTGGCGCCATTCGCGAACAGGTGGACGCGCATCCGGTGAAGCTGCTGTTCGATACGCATTGGCACACCGACCACGTCGGCTGCAACGAAACACTGGGACGCCAGGGCGTGAAAATCATGGCGCACGAAAACGTCAAAAAACGTTTGAGCGTCAGGACCACTATGGAATCGATGAATCGCACCTTCGATCCGCTGAAGCCGGAGGGTCTGCCGACGCAGGAATTTTCAAAAGGCGGCCGGATGACGTTCGGCAAGGAAAAAATCGAATACCAGCACATCGCCACCTCGCATACCGACGGCGACACCTACCTGTTTTTTCCGGGACCGAATATCCTGCACACCGGCGACATGCTGTTCAACGGATTTTATCCGGTGATCGATTATTCGACGCTCGGTTGGGTCGGCGGAATGGCGCACGCGGCGCAGACGATGGTCAAGCTGTGCGACGCGAAGACCAAGGTGATTCCGGGTCATGGGCCGATCGGCTCCAGAGAGGATTTGAGAGCCACGGCGGAGATGCTCGCGACAGTGACCGAGCGGTTGCAGAAACTGATCAAGGAAGGAAAATCGGCCGACGAGGCCGTCGCCGCCGCGCCGACCAAGGATTTCGACGCGAAATACGGCCATGGCGCGTTCAAGCCCGACGCCTGGACGCGCATTGCGTACACCAGCATTGGGCGTCATACTCAAAAAGCGTGATTCGATTTTTCCGCGCGCGAAAGCCGGCTCCGCTCGGTCACCTGGAAAATACGGTGATGGAGCTGGTGTGGGCGCGCGGCGAATCGAGCGTGCGCGAGGTGGTGGACCGGCTGCAACGGCCGCTCGCCTACACCACCGTGATGACCACGCTCGACCGGCTGTATAAAAAAGGATTGCTCGACCGGCGCAAGGCCGATCGCGCGTTTGTTTATTCGCCGCGGATGACGCGCGTGGAGTGGGAACAGAAGCTGGTCGCGGGTTTGCTGGCCGATCGCGGCCGTTCGAGCGAACTGCTGATTTCGTGCCTGGTCGACGCCGTGGGGGAGCGGGATGCGTCGCTGCTCGACGATCTGGAGCGCAAGATCCGGCAGAAGCGCCGGGAACTGGAGCGGCAAAAAAAGTGAGCTACGGTTCGAAATTGGCGTGTCTCTCGCTTGCCGCGTTCTTCATCGTTCATTACGCCGCGGCGATGGCCGCTACCATCGCGGCGCCGCTGGCGATCCGCATGGCCGGCCGGATGCGCGCAAGCGCCGCCGCCCGATTCCTGCTGACGGTGAGATTCGCGCCGGCAGCGATCGCGCTGTTGCTGGTGGCGGCGTTGTGTGTGCCGAGCTATTTGTCGTTCGAGCCCCAGGCGGCGGCCGAGCAAGCCAGCACGTTGTGTCTGCTGCTGGCCCTGCTGTGCGCGAGCGTGTGGGCGATTTCGCTGGCGCGCGGCGCGCGGGCGATCTGGCGGTCGCGGGACCTGCGCGGATTCACCGTGGCGCTCGCCGGCCTGCTGCGCCCGCGTGTGCTTGTTTCGCCTGAAGTTCGACGCGCGCTTTCGCCGGAAGAGCTGGCCGCGGCCTTGCGCCATGAACAGGCGCACGCGGCCTCGCATGACAATCTGAAGCGTCTTCTGATGCTGCTGGCTCCGGACCTATTTCCATTTTTCCGCGGCGGATTCGCGAATCTCGAACGGACGTGGAAAAAATTCGCCGAATGGTCCGCCGACGACCGGGCGGTGAACGGCGATGCGGAGCGGTCGCTTGCACTCGCCTCGGCGCTGGTTCGCGTGGCGAGATTGGGCTCGGCCGCGCCGGCGGCGCCGCTGGTCACCTGCTTAACCGACGGCGATTTGGCCGCGCGCATCGACCGTCTGCTGCACCCCGCGCCGGACGGCCGTCCGGATCGATGGACGCCGGTGGTGTGCGCGCTCGGCGGGATCGCGTTCGCGGCGGCGATTCTGCAACCGGCGGTGTGGGCCGGCGTGTACGAAATTCTCGAACGGCTGATCCGGTAATCGAAGCTTCCGGGGCTTGTAGGGCAGGCTGGGAGCCTGCCCCACCGGTCCGCACATCAAAACTATCTCTGGTAGTAGCCGCGTCGCGTTTCGTAACCTGACATCAAATGCTGAAGTGGGTTTTTTCGTTCGCGGTCATCGCGACCGCTTTCTCGCAAACGCCCGATACCGCGACCATTCACGGCCACGTGACGGATCAGACTCACGCCGCGTTGAGCGGCGTCGAAATCGTGGTGAAAAATTCGCTGGGAGGTCCGGAGCGCACCGCGCAGACCGACCCATCCGGGGATTTTTCCATTGCCGGCCTGCCCACCACCGGAACTTACACCATCACCGCGAATAAATCCGGCTTCTCCGAGGCGCATTCCGAGAACCTCACGCTCACCGGCGGAATCACCGCGGAGTTGAATCTCCAAATGAACGTCAGCGCGGCGCAGACGCAAATGACCGTCACCGGAGTCGCCGGCGAGGTTCGCGCCGATTCGCCGCAGCTGGGCGAATACATCACCGCGCAGCAGGCCGAGGAAATGCCGCTGCTCAACGAGCGCATCACCTATCTGCCGCTGCTCAACGCCGCCAATCGCCAGGCCATCAACCAGGGCGACGTGTTCATGAACGAAGACCTGTTCACCACCAACGGAGCGGGACGGCGGCAGGCGTGGTTCGAAGTCGACGGCAGCACCGATAACGATAGCTGGGGCCGGCAGACCACGTTCAGCAACATTCCCGTCGCCGCGGTGCAGGAAATGACCATTCTGGAAAACGCGTTTTCGGCCGAATACGGCGGAAGCACCGGCAGCGCGGTCAACATCATCACCAAATCGGGCGGTAATCAGTTTCACGGCGAAGCGATGGAATTGTGGCGTCCGGCGGCGACCGAAGCCGCGCTCGCGGGCTTCAGCTCCGCTAACGCGACCAGCGGCAACGACATCACCAGCGATACGCTGGGCCAATCCGCGCTTTCGCTGGGCGGGCCGATCAACCAGACGACGCATTTCTTTGTCGCCGGCGAATTCAGCCGCGAGGATCGCGCGTCGCCGATCATTTCGCCGCTCGAGCCGGGCAGCTTCGTCGGCCATTATCGCGGCTGGCTGGCGTATGTTCGCCTGGATCACCAGATCAACGCGCGCAACAACATTTTTTATCGCGGCGATATCGACGGCTTTCACGACACCAATCCCAACGGAATCGTCGGCGGAAACAGCCTGCCGAACGTCGATCGCGTGTTTTACCGGCGAACGTATTCAAATGAAATCGGCGAGACGGCGATCCTTTCGCCCACGCTGCTGAACACGGTACACGTGCAGTTCCAGCTCGCCGCGCCGATCACCCAATTTATTCCGGCAATTTACAGCACCGAATATTCCGTGCCGATTTCGAGCGGAGGCACGTTCACCAGCGGCACCTCGCAATCGGCGCTGCTGATGAATCGCCAGTATCAGGCGAACGACACGCTTTCGGCGGCGTGGGGCAAGCACCAGATCAAGTGGGGGGCGGATATGATCGTCGCGCACACCGGCGGCGACAGCAAGGAATTTGGCGGACCGATTTATCTGGGCGAATTTGTGTACAAATCCTGCACGCAGGCGCCGGCGTATTGCGAAAGCTCCGCGTATCTGGATAATCTTGCGAACGTCCAGACCTATACGCAGAGCTACGGCAACGCGAATTACACGGTGAACGATGTTCTGTGGGCCGGCTTCATAGAGGACGATTACCGCGTGCGGCCGGATCTGACGGTCAACCTGGGCCTGCGTTATGAGCAGCAGACGTTTACCAATTCGCGGCAGGATTTCGCGCCGCGCGCCGGCTTCGCCTATAATTTTCACGGCGACGGGAAAACGGTAATTCGCGGCGGATTCGGCATTTATTATTCGCAGATTGTGGATAATTCGGAAGCCAATTACGCGCTCACCGGACCGACCGGCGTTTTCAATTACAGCGCCGCGCCGGGACAGATCGGTTTCCCCACCAGCGTCAGCGCCGTCCCGCTGCCGGCGTTTCCCGCCGGAGCGCAGGTGCCGCTGCGCAGCCTCTACGTTCGCCCCGGCGACGCGTCTTATCTCAATCAATTTTTTCCGACGTCGACTTTAATCGGTTATCAAAGCGGCTTGTGGAACCCTTATTCGGAACAGTGGACCTTCGGCATCGAACGCCGTCTGGCGTCGTCCTGGGTTTTGCGGCTCGATTATATCGGCACGCACACGCTGCGCATCAATCGTCCTTTGGACGTCGATCCGCCTTCGCCGTTCGTGAGGACTGCGCCGGGCCAGACGCGCTCGGCGCAGGCGGCGAATTGCACGCGTCCCTATTGGATCTGGTGGTACGCGCAGAACGGGATGGTTTGTAATCCGAGCACGGCCACCAATCCGCAGCCGCCGTATTCGGTGATTCAAAGCGATTCGAACGATGGCTATGCCTACTACGATGCGCTCGACGTCAACCTCAGCCATCGCTTCAGCCAGCGCCTGACGGTGCTCGCCAGTTACGTTTGGTCGCACGCGATTGACAACGTTGATCCGGATACCACCAGCCAGAATCCCAACGACGCGAATTTCACCGGAAAAGTGGAAAACGGCAATGCCATTTTCGATCAGCGCCAGCGCTTCGTGCTCAGCGGAATTTACGCGTTGCCGTGGAAGATCAATTTCGGAGGAATCGCCACGCTGGCGACCGGTCTGCCGTTCAACTACACCACCGGCGTCACCAACAGCGGCGATACCGGGGCGACCACCGATCGGCCGGTGATCGATGGCGTGGTGGTTGGCCGCAACATCGGTCATGGCCGTCCGATCTACGATATCCAGCCGTTCCTGGAGCGTCCATTTGTGTTCTGGAATGAGCGTCTCCACGTCGACCTGCGCATGGAAGCCTTCAACGTCTTCAATCACGCCAATTTTGTCGGCTACAGCGGCACTTACGGCAATGGAGCGGCGCCCGGCGCCGGGTTCGGCCAGCCCCTGGTCGGGATCACCAACCAGTTGCCGGCGCGAGAGGTGCAGTTTATGGTGAAGGTCGGATTCTAGTCTCCTGTCCCTGAAATCAGTGATCGTATTCCGGCGGGTTTGTGGGGCAGGCCCACGGCCTGCGGTGGGCGCGCCGCCCGCCTCTTGTTGAGCCGACTAGGCGGGCTCAGAGCCCGCCGCAGGCTGGGAGCCTGCCCCACACGACTTATCGCATGAATCACTCGGACGGGAGACCAGCAGGGTGCTGAAAAAGAGGATTCCAGCCGACCACGCAAACCCCGCCATCACCGATCTCAAAAGCCCCGGCAGTCATGCCGGGGGTTATTGACGGCAGCAGCAACCACTCAACAGTGGTGCTATATTGACGGCAGGAGGCTGCCATGCAGGCAACGGAAACCCGCGAAAAGGCCACCGATTCTCCGCCGGTCGATTTTTTACCGATCAACGCCGTCGATCACATCGAATTCTGGGTCGGCAACGCGCGTCAGGCAGCGCATTATTACAGGTCGGCGTTCGGGATGAAACTGACCGCCTACAGCGGGCCCGAAACCGGCATCCGCGACCGCGCGAGCTACGTTCTCGAGCAGGAAAAAATCCGGTTCGTGCTGACCACCCCGCTGCAATCCGACGGCGCGATCGCGGATCATATCCGTGTGCATGGCGACGGCGTCCGCGACATTGCGCTAACCGTCGACGATGCGGCGCGGTCGTATGGCGAGACCACTTTGCGCGGCGCGCGCGGCGTGCGCGAGCCATTCACTCTGCGCGACGATTCGGGTGAAGTTCGCCTCGCCTCCATCGCCGCCTATGGCGACACGGTCCACACCTTCGTCGAACGCCGCAACTATCGCGGGCCGTTCCTGCCCGGGTTTCGCGCCGTGGACGAGCCGGACCGCGTCTCGCGTCCCGCGGGATTGAAGTACATCGACCACATGGTGGGCAACGTCGGCTGGCGCCAGATGAACACCTGGGTCAAATTTTACGAAGACGTGATGGGCTTCCGGCTC
>DATJNW010000045.1:0-36021 GCA_035507655.1 Bryobacteraceae bacterium
TTGAAGGTCAGGCGACTTGCGAACCGCGGATTCGGTCGGATAATCGGCCAACGAACCGACCGTCGCGGTGCGGCGCTGCCGTCCGCCTTTCGTGTCGGTTTCGTAATACCGGAATTCCCACATCATCTCGCCGCTCGCTCGCATTTTCGGCTGCAAACTTCCGTACTGATATCTTGTGCGCGTAATCAACGTAATCCTTTCGTCAATCACGGCACGAGTGGCGATTCGAGTCTACCACGCTTGCTTCGAAACCACGCATCCAGTTCCGACGCGCGGAACCGCCAGAGATCGCCGATGCGATGCGCCGGAACCTCTCCCCTGCGCGCCATTCGCTGCAGAGTTTTCGGGTGAATGTTCAGTAGGCGGGCGGCTTCTTCGCTGGTCAATGTCGGCTCGAATGCGGCTTCAGATTTAAAGGCATGAAGACGTTCCGGGCTCGCTATGTCGCTTTTCATATTCGGACTGCGGACATCTTTCCATGCGTAGAATACGTTCTCTCGAGTCGCGAGTCCAATGTTATTCGGTTCGCAGTTGATGCCGGTGGTGCATTGGGGTCGGTGTTCGACGAAGCAGCTTCCGTTGGGCCGACCTCTTCTGTATGTCGGCGTTGCTTCAATCCCGGCGGCGTTCGTCGCCCAAGGGTGGAAAAGCGCGATCTCGCCTCTCGTTTCTCGCGAGCTTTCGTCCCTGAATCCGTTCATGAACTCATTGCGAGATAATTCTGATCGCCCTCTATCTGCCCCTAAGTCTCTCGGGCACCGCTTCGGCGCGGTAGCTGCGCCCGGCGGACTGTGGGCTTCTGCTTTTTCTGGACTCCTTCCCCAAGGCGAGCTTGGGTCCCCTTCCCGAAAATGCAGCCCTTGCCTTGGGAGCAGCGCGCCTCGCGCCCTTCGGGAGGTGTGCCCCGAGAGACATTCGGGAGCAGAAAAAGGAGATCAGACAATGTACGCAAATCGAGTTTCACTCACCGGATTCCTTGGCAAAGACGCAGAGGTCAAGACCACTCGCAACAACGCTTCCTTCACCCTGCTGTCGCTCGCGACCAAGCGGAGTTGGAAGGATCGCGCAACCGGCGAACGGCAGTCAGAAACGACCTGGCATCGGATCATCGCATGGGGCCGGCTCGGCGAGTATGCCGCCAACCTGACCAAGGGAATGCACCTTCAGATCGAAGGTGAGATTCGCAGCCGCGAGTACGTTCAGAAGGCCACTGGCAAGAAGTCGGCCGACGTGAAGAAGTCCATCAACGAGATCCGCGCCACCGGGATCGCGAAGCTAGATCGCTCGAAGGTCGGAACCGTCGTCGAAGGAGCCGCTGCCTGAGGGCGGCTCTCCACACTAACAAGGCAGCGACCTCAGCGAATTCGGTGCTCGGCACCACGAGATTGTGGCGCCTCGGTGGAAATCCTCAACCAGAGGGCGAGGTACGAAATCGAACACTTTCGTGAGATTTCGACGTTTCGCGTGGAGGGCTTCGCTGTTCGAATTCATGTTGTAGCAGCAGATTCGCGAGGGTCACGGACCGGTTCGTCCACTCCTCCGTTTGCGCAACTTCGATGAATTTTGAACTCCCGATGTCGCACGTTGAGACAACATTGCGGTGACCCCGGTGACCGCGCTTCCCGAACCACGTGGTCACGATCGCGGTCGGCGCGCCCGGTCACTGAGAACGATCGCATGGATGAGCGAAAATCCATCGGCGATTAACCGGATCTGTCAGTCGAGAGGGTTTTCCACAACGGTGACTCTGGTGACTGGCCCTCAACAGCTTTAGTCACCATCGCAGTCATGAAGCGGAGTCACCAGCGGTCCACGACGTCCCGAATAATCACAATGGCGTACCGCGGTGGCTCCGGCTGAAAATGGCGGCCGTCGCGTCGGGGCAGGTGCGGGAGCGACCCCGAAAACCGTGGCTGTTATCCGCCACGGTTCCGCCTCGTTCGCCGAGGCTCTCTCGTGGGTCGCTCCCGCACCTGCCCTACGTTTGCATCGCGAAACCCAATGCAGATTTGCATCGAAAGATCGATCTTGATTAAGAGGTTTAACATCCATAGCACCGATAGTCCCCAAGGAGATGAGGAAGAGCAGCATCGGATCACGTTCGCGCTCGATTCGCAACTGCCTGCAGATTTTCAAAGCATTACAGCGGATGCTTCGGATCGAGTCGGAATTACACGCTCAACCAGCGGCTTATGCTCATTTTCCGGCAGTTCGCGATTCGACCGGCAGCTGGCGACGCGCGACATCGCGCAATCTCGCGCGATGAAGAGCCGTAAGTTCGAACGTAGTTGCGAGCTCTATCGCGAGAGCATCTCCGTTCTTGATCGATCCGCCAAGGCACGCAGTGTGCGATGAACCGGAGTTGAAGACGAATTCGAGTTAGGGTCCCCAATGCTACGCATTTTCGCAAGTTGCTGCAACCCAAACGACTACCATGCAAAGTTTTTCCATTGCGATCAATCATAGCTCGTGCGGGCCGTCGGACGAGCCTTAAAAAGCAAACCTCCAACGTGCCCCCTCGACCGGTCTTTTTTTATCGAGCTTGACGCCCTCACAGCCGGATGGGAAATCCAGTTTCCTTGCGATAGAACTTTGAAGGCTTCGCCACAGCGGCTGCGCGATCCAGCGGACGATGGCAAGTTCGTTTGCGCTGTCGCCGTAATCGATGTTAACTTCTGTTGTGCGGCTGAGTCCGGTCCGGAAGTTTCCATTTTGGCGTGTGGTCGTACGGAAGCAAGACAAGATCGCCTAGGCGACTTTGGAAGCAGGCCTGCGTTAAACCAGCGCCGATCTCGCGGCTGGGCCGCAACCAGTACGATCATTGTTGTGGTCAATCGTTTTTCTCCCGCAGGACTTGATTGTGCGCCACGATCTCCGGTTGTAAATTCCTGGACAGCACGGGATTGCCGAAAATTGAATCGCTCCATTGCCAGCAAAATGACGAGCTTTTGGCGAACCTCCGAGCCGAGGCCGAATTCCATCGTGAACTGCTTTCTTGTCAATTCCTTTTGGCTTGGCCGTCGGATGCCTTGACGATGTCGCTGATGTTTCATGAAAGAAGGAATCTACAAGTGACGCAGCTTGAAAAATTCGCGCGGTGTTTGGATGGAGCAATCGCTGCCTTATGCCTGGGCCAATATTGGGGGGCCGATCTGAAGCCGGAAATGCTGCGGCGGTGGGAGGAATATATCCAGATGGTCGACGCACGCAATCAGGCACGTCTTGCGCCTGGAGCGACATTCCTTTCAAGCGATGAAATCCCGGAGCAGATGGCCAAGCTTCGCTCCGGCGAAATCGTTGTGACGCCGGTCGGGCCTCTCGTTCCGATGAAAGTGCCTTAGTTTTCCTTGCGGGCACTACGCTCGATTCGGTTCTTTCGGTTGTCCGTAATTACAATCGGTACAAGGACTTCTATCGCCCAAACGTTATAGAGTCAAACCGCATCTCCAGGACAGACGCGCGAGACCAGTTCTCGATGACGATTATGAACAAATCGGTCGCCGCCAAAACGGTCACGTAGCTGAACACGTTCGAGTGTTGTTGGTCGTCTCCGCGCGTAAGGTAAAGACGAGCCTAACATGCGAAATGTATCCTGTTTGAAGGCGCATCCGGCCCGGCTGGAGCAACAATGTCGTTGGATTCGCAGAACCTCAATAAGACACGCACGATCAAGAGCGGCGAGAAGTGGACTTTCGCGTCTGGCACGATGTTTTCACGCTTCAGCGTACAGTGTCGGTTGCCCGGATTTTCTTCTGGAAGCGAAAAACGGAACTCAACAGGGGTGGTCCTGCTTGGCCCGGACACGAACCATCACGTCCGCGATATGCACACCTTCATCGAAAAGCTTGTCGCAGATCCAAACCTCCGAGCAAAGATGGCGAGATTAGGCGGGCTTTTTAAACAAGCTCCTCAGTGATTCACCTTCCACGAACGTTTTGAACCTCTGCACTGATTGAACGGAGAGACCCTCAACAACCAGTGCCCGACGGCTGGTGGGCCGGCAAACCCTTGTTTTCCCATCACTCGTGACCCGCTCAACGCGTGGTCATTGCAGACCCGGGAAAGTTGGGGCTAGCGATAGGCCGACTACGGCCTTGGGCTTGTTCACCGGTGTTCTGCGGCGATGAAGAATCGTCCATCACCAATGAATCTTGCCTCCACCTGCCCGAGTCCGCATCACCCGTCTAATTCAGCGGCTTGCCTGGACCAGTGCTCCCTGTTCGGCCAGAGCCGTCCGCACGCCCTCGCCGTACGCCGAGTCCGCTTGGTCGAAGAGTGCGAGTTGCCGTTCGACGATCTCCTCCGGCACGCCTTTCATTGCAGCGGCGATGTTCGAAAAAAGGCGCCGTCTTTGTGCCGAATCAAAAATCCGGAAAAGCGCACCGGGCTGGCTAAAGTCGTCGTTTCCTTCCCGATGGTCATAGCGTGCGGCGTCGCCGCAAATCCTGAGCGGCGGTTCCTCGAATGCGGGATCCTGCTTGGGCCCGGCGAAGCTGTTTGGTTCGTAGTAGGCGTCCGGATTCCCGCTGTCATTGCGGAAAAACCGCATCGCTCCATCCTTGTGGTAATTATGAACCGGGCATCGCGGCGCGTTCACCGGCAGTGCTTCGTAGTGTGTTCCAAGCCGGTATCGGTGCGCATCAGCATACGAGAAAACACGAGCCTGAAGCATTTTGTCCGGGCTGAAGCCGATTCCCCGGACCTTATTGGATGGGCTGAATGCGGCCATCTCGATCTCGGCGAAGTAGTTTCCCGGGTTGCGGTTGAGTTCCATGACCCCCACTTCGATGGGCGGATATTGGAGGTGCGGCCATACTTTGGTCAGATCGAAGGGATTATACGGCGTGCTCTCCGCGTCGGCTTCCGGCATGATCTGTACCTGCATGGTCCAGCGGGGAAACTCGGCGCGTTGAATCGCCCTCTGAAGATCCTCGCCGAAGCTCTCCCGGCTTACGCCAACGACCTTCGCAGCTTCATCATTCGTCAAGAAGCGATGCCCCTGCTGCGTCTTGAAGTGGAACTTCACCCAGTAGCGCTCGCCTCGTTCGTTCCAGAAGCTGTAGGTGTGACTGCCGTAGCCATTCATAAACCGAGGGCTAAGCGGCAGCCCACGATCGGAAAACAGAATCGTGACCTGGTGCAGGCTTTCCGGACTCAGCGACCAGAAGTCCCACATGGCCGTTGTACTGCGGAGGTTCGTTTGGGGATGACGCTTCTGGGTGTGAATGAAATCGGGGAACTTCAGCGGATCGCGAACGAAAAAGACCGGCGTGTTGTTGCCTACTAAGTCCCAGTTGCCCTCCTCCGTATAAAACTTGATCGCAAAACCGCGGACATCCCGCTCGGCGTCCGCCGCACCCAACTCGCCCGCCACCGTCGAAAACCGAATCAACAGATCGGTCTTCTTTCCCACCCCTGCGAAGATTTTCGCGCGGGTGTATTTTGTGATGTCCTCCGTCACCGTAAGCGTTCCAAATGCGCCCCACCCCTTCGCGTGGACGGTACGCTCCGGAATTCGCTCGCGGTTCTGGTGTGCAAGCTTCTCGATCAGTTGGTAGTCTTCCAGCAAGACCGGCCCCCGCGGGCCTGCTGTGAGGCTGTTCTGATTGTCTGCGATCGGTGCGCCCGCGCTCGTGGTCAATGAGTTCATGGAGTCTCCTTGGATGTTTGATTCTGGCGGCTACGGAATTACAGGCACACATCTCTCCATTCCATCCGCATAGGCTGCCAAACGTCGAGCGAGTAAGCTGAGTCGCTTGGCCGTCGTGCTTTCAGGCGGACCGACTCGATCGCATCGCGTGTATCGTCGGAATTTCGACACCAAGCCGCAAATCGCGACACCTGCGAGTTGATTCCGTCTGTTTCAGGCGCCGATCTGCCTACAATCCAGATTGCCTGTTGCCTGTCGGCCGCGTTCCCGCCTTACTGGGCGGGACCCGGCAGCGGCATCTGCGCGCCGCGATGACAGGTGAAGCACGTTACCCGCACTTGACTGCCGCCGAGCTCCGTATTGATTTGTCTGGTCAGAGTAATCATGCGGCGAGAGATGGGTTTATTCGGATTATCATCGGAGGCGTAATCGGCCCCCGGCATATGACAATACGCGCACGGGACGCCCAAGGCGATACGGTACGCGGACATTTGGGCCTGCACTTCGGATGGCTGCAGGAGTTGCAGGTTCTTCGGAGGCGGGGGATGGCCTCTCCTCACCTGCGCCATGGCGGCGAACACAGAAACGAACAGCAGCGGGAGTAACGGGAATCGCATCGCTCAAGCCCGACCTTTTGTGACCTTGGCAAAAACACGGCAGAAATTGCCGCCGCCGATCTTGCCGATCTCATCGGGTGTAAAGCCCTGTCTCAGCATCTCGCCGGCGACTGCATAGAAAAATCCGCCGTCCTGGTCTTCCCAGATTCCGTTGGTATAGGGAAGCGGACCGCTTCCGTCGGGCAGCGTGATATCAGTATCGGTTCCGATGCCGACATGGTCGACGCCCGCGGCATCCACCATATCCCGAATCGCCGCGACATATTCCTTCGTCGAGTTGGCCGCACGCCACCACACACCGATCACGCCACCCGCATCCGCCACAGCGCGCGCCTCTTCTTTGCTAAACAGACGCCGCCGCATATCCGCCGAAAGATTCCGGCCTGGTTCAGGCTCCAGGGCGGTGTGTGAGTAGAGCACAGGCTGCGTGGCCACTTTCAACGCGCCCTTCACCATATCGTAGCTTCCATGCGTAAGGTCCACCACCATCCCCAGCCGGTTGCATTCCTTTATGACCTGCGCGCCGAAAGCCGTCAGTCCTCCCAAATGCGGAGTGGCTGTATATACATCGCCCAGCGGCGAAACCAGATCGTCCTGCTCGTGAACCAACTGCAAAGTTCGTACACCCCGCTGGTAAGCTTCTTCAACGCGCTCCAGTCGCCCCTCAATGTACTGCGCTCCTTCCTCGGCCTGGATGATGATGGGCTGACCCTGGTCGTGCGCGGTCCGCAGGTCTTTCATATTAAGAGCCCGGCGCATGTGATTCCTTGCCAGCAGCCGGTCCTCAAACGCGAGCGCCTGAAGATGGTACTTATAATGCTCGTCGCGTTCCGTGGTCCAAAGATCATCGACGGGATAAGTCTCAACGATGGCCGAAAACCCCGAGCGTTTTATTTCGCCCGCCAAATCGAAGTGCGGATCCGGCTTGGCATGCGATGGAATTATCACATAGGGGATTTGCACGTGGTTATGCATATCTACCGCGATCGTCCTCGATACGATTTGCGCGACGCGCGGATCAACTTCGGCAGATCCCAGGCGATCCGAACCGGCCAGCATCGCGCCGCCCGCCCCCGCCAGAGCTGTCAAGAATTCCCGCCTGGAAGGATTGGACTGATGGCGTCCCATTGAGTAGGTCTCCTTAGAGAATACGAAATTCAACCATTTGCCGCTTCAGAATTTCAAGCGCAGCGCAAACTGCACGAGCCGGGGATTAGCCGACGGCGACGTAGCAGTCACGACTCCGAAATTTGGATTGCCCACTTGTACGTTCGGAGCGGCGAACTGTTCCCGATTCGCCACGTTGAAGAACTCCGTGTGGAATTCCAAACGCCACGCTTCGCGAATCGCGAAGCTCTTGTTAATGGCAACATCGAAATTCGCAATGCCTTCGTCACGCAGCTTCGGGTCAGTCCGGCTGGCATCGCCGAATGAAAGGGCACCGGGCTGACTGTAGCAGGCCGTGTTGAACCACTCCGTCAGACGCGACTGCGCGGAGCCGGAAATCTCCGCATTGCAAGCCGGCGCCACGTTCGGCCGTATCGTACCGGCGCCGAATTGCGAGGAGAGGGTATTGTCAAGCGCTGTCATGTTCAACGGAAGCCCGTCGGAGAACGTGATCACTCCGTTCAGCATCCATCCCCCGATCAGCCGGCTGGCCACTCCGCTCAGTTGGGAGAGAAACCGTTGTCCCTTCCCGAAAGGCAGATCGTAAACGTAGTTGATGACCAGGCGCTGCGGCACGTTTTCGCTCGCCAGCGAGTAGTCGGCGCGCCGGTTATTGAAATCCTGAGTCACGCCAAGAGTAACATCGCTTTCGCCGGAACCGGTCTGAGCGTCGGTATCACTCAGGAGCTTCGACCAGGTGTAGTTGGCCACAACTGTGCCTCCCGCGTTGAAGCGTTTCTGAAAACTTACCTGCAAAGCGTTGTAGGAAGAGACAGCGACGTTTTCACTCAGCGTTTGGACGTTGAGGAACTGCGGATAGGGTCTCAAGAGATACCCTTGCGCCACCATTGGCTGGCCGAGCACTCCCACGCTTGCCGGCAGGATGCCGTAAAAGGGATTTTTTACCTGCGTTAACAGAGCCGGCCCCAACGAGAGATACTGGTCGGGTAGCTGATCTAAGTTCACGCTTCCATTGTCAGTCCAGGTGAGATGTCTTCCCGCGGATGCGGCATAAGTCATCTGCAGCATGGCGTCGTGCCCCAGATCCCGCTGAACGGTCAAATTCCACTGCATGACATATTTATCCGGCTGAGGCGTTTGTCCAAAAATATTACCGCCTTCAAGTGTTTCGAGAAAAGCCGGGTTGTGCCCGGCAGGCTGGACCAGGCCGTTCGGGAACGGATTGCTCATGGGGGCGTAAGGAGTCTCTCCGCCATCGAGCGTAGTCACCATGGTAGTCGTGGCCGAGTTCACCTCAGCCAGCACGGCAGGATATCTCGTGTAGAGGTAGGGCAGATAGTCGATTCCGAAACCGCCGCGAACCACTGTGGCACTGGTCGCCCGCCAGGCAAAACCGACTCGAGGCGAGAAATCGTTCCAGTGCAGCGGTTGTTCCAAAGGGCTGGGATGGGCGGGCGAGGCTACCAGCGCCGGTTGCCCCAGCAGATTAGGCAGACCGGCTGCGGCGCCGATCGGGTCGGGCGCCGTCAAATTGAGCACCATGTCGCTGTGATTTAATTCACCATCGGCCCCCGGCTGGTCCCAGCGCAGGCCGAGACTCAAAGTGACCTTCGGATGAATCTGCCAGGTATCCCAAACATATGCGCCGTAAGTGTTCAGATACACGTAAATCTCTCTAACTGTCCCGAGCGATCCGCTGGTGGGGTAGCCGAGAATGAAGTCGGCGAATCCCAACCCTGAGGTCAAAGCATTCGTGGCATCGCTGGACGTGAACGTTGCATCGAAATTGAAGCTGTTTGCCGCGCCGAATTTATTCGCGGCCAGGTCTCGCTTGAACATCGCGCCGGCCTTAATGGTGTGGCGGCCCACAATCTTCGTCAGGCTTCCCGTGTAGAAGTAATCGTTATTCCGGTTCAGTTGTCCGCTACCTGTCTGTGCGCGGAAGCCGCCCGTGATACTTTCGGCCGGATACACCGGGAAGGCCATCTGTGGCCCGATGGCCGCCCATGCCGGTCCGAACTCCGACATATTGACGCCAACCGACGGAGCAAAATTGGGAAAGCTCTCCCGCAAATAGGCTCCGCGGAGATCCGCGATCAGCGTCGGCGTAATCGCATAGGTGTAGCCCAAAACCGTCTGGTTGGTGGTGAAACTGTAGTTATTGTTCCCGGTCAGATTGTGGAATGGATCGCCGGGGCTGTTCCCCAAATTCCACCACGTATATCGCGCGAAAAGCCGCTGTTTGTCAGTGAGCATATGGTCGATGCGGCCGCTCACCTGGTTCGAGTTACCGCCGGTCGGAAAATTCAGCACATCATTGTTCACCGGGCCCGGACGGTTAGGCAAGGGCCAGTATTTCTGCATGACCAGGGTGGTTGCGTCGAACTGGCTCGCCGGAATCATGTTATTCGGGAACGGCGTTCGGGTGACGACGGGGCACGATGGGCTTGTACTCGGTCCGCAGGTGGAGAGCGGGTCGTAAATGATATTTTGCCCCGCGAAATTTCCCGACCGGAAAGCGGCAGTCGGCATGGTAAACGTGCTGGGTATGCCCTTGCGCAGCGCGAAGCCTTCCCACGCAGCGAAGAAAAACGTTTTGTTCCGGATCACGGGTCCGCCGGCGGTAACGCCGTACTGGTTCTGTGTGAAGGGAGGAACCGGGATTCCAGAACGGTTGTTAAAGAAATCGTTGGCGTTTAAAGCCTTATTGCGAACGTATTCGTAAAGGCTGCCGTGTAAGGAGTTGGTCCCGGTTTTTGTGGTCAGGTTGATGACGCCCCCGCCAAAGCCCCCGAATTCGGCGCTGACGTTGTTGGTCGCGACGCTTAATTCCTGAATGGCATCCTGGGCCGGCACGAGTGGTGTATTGTTCCCCGAGAGATCGTCTTGAACCCCATCGATGAAAATCGCGTTCTCAGCGGCGATCCCGCCCCCGATCGCAAAATTATTGAACCCCGATGGGCTGATGCTGGTGCCGTTATTATTCACGGGAGATCCCTGGGACGATCCCAGCGGCACGACGCCCGGCGCCAATGCGACCAGGTCGAGCACGTTGCGCCCATTGAGCGGCACGTCCTGCACCTGCCGGCCTTCGACCACCTGGTTCAAGATCCCCGACTCGGTTTGGAGGAGCGGGGCTTGCGACGTCACCTGGACGCTCTGCTGCACGTCGCCGAGTTCGAGAGTCACATCGGCGCGAATCGCCGTGTCCACACGCACCTGGATTTGATCCCGCGTCAAGTGCTTAAAACCCGGCTTCTCCACGTCCACCTTGTACAGGCCGGGAATCAAATCCAAAAACTGGTAATTGCCATCAGCGTCGGTCTGTGTTTTGCGACGCTCCGCAGTACCCGTGTTGGTTAGGGAAACTGGCGCACTGGCGACCAGGCGGCCAGCCGGATCGGTCACGGTTCCGACCACAGAACCATAGAACGTTTGTGCGGGAACCGTTACCGGCAGCAAGAAAGACATCAGCGAAACAAGCGCCAGCGCGCCGCTCCCTCGGCGCGATAGTGAAACCGCGGCCGTCCAGGACCGCGCCGCAGTCACGGTCACCAGCCCGATGCATCGCGGCAAGATATTTTCTTGCGCATGGAGTCCTTCAACATATACAATTTGCGTGCAAACCGCCGATCCGGGGCGTATCCGCAATCCGACTGCGGTGTTATCATATCACCAACCGGTTGAATCAACCGTGGCTGCCACAGTTGGCGATCGGCCCAATCTTTAGGCAGCCCCCCAGTGTATCCATGGCGGCAAAGGGGCTAGTGATGCAATCCGCGCGAGTCGTCGCTATCGGATTTGGGGTCTGCTTTCTTTGCGCCGAGTGCGCTTTTGCCCTCGACCCTGCGCTTGACGTCAGCCAGTACTCGCATACGGCGTGGAAGATCCGCGATGGGTTTATCAGGGGCACCATCTTATCCATGGCGCAGACGCCTGATGGTTATCTGTGGCTGGGCACCGAATTCGGGTTGGTCCGCTTCGATGGTGTCCAGGCCATCCCCTGGCAGCCGCCAGGCGATCAACAGCTTCCCAGCAATTACATTCACGACCTCTTCGTTTCGCGCGATGGCGCTCTTTGGATTGGTACCAGGAAGGGGCTCGCCAGCTGGAAAAATGGCCGGCTTACGAACGATCCGGAAACTACCGGGAGCCGCGTTCATTCGCTCCTTCAGGATGCCGAAGGAACAATTTGGTTTGGGCTTGAGGAACCGGGCAGGCTATGCGCCGTCCGAGGCGTCCAGACCCAGTGCTACGGGGCCGGTAAATTCGGCTTTGCCGTGCTGGCCATATACGAGGATCACAAAGGCAATCTGTGGGCCTCGGCTCAAACCGGCCTCTGGCGATGGAAGCCCGGGCCGCCGGAGCGATACGCCATGCCGGATCCCCAGGCTGTCGCAGCGGCGCTCATCGAAGGTAACAACGGGGCACTCGTGATGGCGGCTTCTGTGTCCGGCCCGTTGTTGGGTCCGCTTAGCAGCGCCGTCGCGGGACTGAAACAGCTTGTGGCCGGGAAAATTAACGGCTACGAACTTCCGGGGATAGGCGGCCAGTTCAAGCCCACTTGCTTGCTTCGCGGCAGAGATGGCAGTTTGTGGATCGGCACTCTTCACGGCTTATTGCATCTGCATCAGGGCAGGGTCGATCGATTCTCGGCGGTCGACGGCCTGTCCAGCGATTTCGTCACGGGAATCTTTGAGGACCGCGAAGGCGATGTTTGGGTCAGCACGCAAACCGGGCTCGATCAGTTCCATGATTTTGCGGTGCCGACGATTTCGGTAAACCAGGGTCTTTCAAATTCCGTAGTTTTCGTGCTTGAATCGACCCCGGATGGAAGTATTTGGATCGCCACCGCGGATGGCTTGAATCGCTGGCAGGCCGGGCATGTGACGGTTTACGGCGAGCAGGGTCCGGCAACGGAAAACAGCGCAGTAACAAGGATCGCGAACAGCGGACTTAGAGGCGCCGTTTATTCTCTCGGGCAGGACAATCGGGGACGGCTGTGGGCCGGGAGCCGGGAAGGCGTTTTCTATTTCGACGGTGGCCGGTTTGTACGAATTTCCGGTGTCCCCGGCGGAAATATATTGGCAATCGCCGGCGATCGCGACGGGAACGTGTGGATCAGCGAAGACGACGCCCTTTTCTACTCGACGGCAGACGGTTCTGTTCAGCGTATTCCCTGGGACCGGTTGGCCATGACCGGACCGGTGTTTGCCTTGCTCCCCGATCAGTTACATGGCGGCCTATGGGTCGGATCTTATGACGGTGGAATCGCTTTTTTCAAGGATGGTCAGCTCCGTGCTTCGTACAACACCACAGACGGGCTGGGCCACGGCTACGTAAGCGACCTTCAACTTGGTTCGGGCGGCGCGCTGTGGGCAGCCACCGAGGGCGGCCTAAGCCGTGTGAAGGACGGCCGCGTCACCACTCTCACCAGCAGGAACGGCCTGCCCTGCGATGCGGTCCATTGGGTGATCGAGGACGACGACCATGCTTTCTGGTTGTACCAACCTTGCGGCCTGGTTCGCGTTGCGGGTTCCGAGCTGGATGCGTGGGGCAGCGGTTCCAGGCGCCTCGTCCAAACCACGGTTTTCGACAGCTTCGACGGAGTGAGAAGCCGTGCCATCGCCGGCCGCTACAGTCGAAAGGTAACGAAGTCGCCGGATGGGAAGATATGGTTCGCCCCTCCCGATGGGGTCAGCGTGATCGATCCCCATCAGCTCGCTTTGAACGCCCTTCCTCCGCCGGTACGCATCGAGCGAATCATCGCCAATCACAAGGTCTATTGGCAAAACTTGTGGGGCGCGGCGCCTTCGAGCCTGCGCCTGCCCGCGCTGAGCCGCGATCTCCAGATCGACTATACCGCTCTCAGTCTCGTTGCGCCCGAGAAAACCCGTCTCAAATACAAGCTTGAAGGCTATGATCGCGAGTGGCAGGACGCCGGCAGCCGGCGCCAGGCATTCTATAGCAATCTTCCGCCGCGTAACTACACGTTTCGCGTAATGGCTTCCAATAACAGCGGAGTCTGGAACGAGGCCGGCGACACTCTGGATTTCTCGATCGCCCCGGCATACTATCAGACCGCATGGTTCCGCTTGTCGTTGGTAGCCGCATTTCTCGCCTTGCTCGCTGCGCTGTATCGCTACCGTCTCCATCAGATCGCACGGGAATTCAACGCCAACCTGGAAGGACGTGTGGATGAGCGCCTGCGCATGGCTCGCGACCTGCACGACACGCTTTTGCAGAGCTTCCATGGACTGTTGATGCGCTTTCAAGGCGCGCACAATCTGCTGCCGGCGCGTCCGGCGGATGCGCAGCGAGTGCTGGAATCGGCACTGGATGAAGCGGCCGAAGCCATCACCCAGGCACGCGACGCGGTCCAGGGTCTGAGGTCGTCCGCCGTCACCACCAATGACTTGGCCGATGCCGTTGAAGCCATGGGGAACGAACTCGCCGCGGACCAAAGCGCCGCGAAGGGGAACGCCAGTGCATTTTCGGTAGACGTGGAAGGCGCGCCACGAGGACTGCATCCGATCCTGCGAGATGAAGTCTACCGGATTGCAGGGGAAGCATTGCGTAATGCCTTTAACCATGCTCACGCGCATCGGATCGAGGTGGAGATCCGGTATGCCGCGCGGCAGCTTCGCGTCCGCGTGCGGGATGACGGGATCGGCATCGACGGGGGCGTGCTCAGCGAAGAGGGTCGCTCCGGGCATTGGGGTTTGAGGGGAATGCGCGAGCGCGCCAAGCGGATCGGCGCACAATTGGAGATCTGGAGCGAGCAAGGAGTTGGCACGGAGATCCAATTGAGCATCCCCGGGCCGGTCGCTTACGGGGCGGATCCTGGCCGGCGTTTTCGCCTCTTCTCAAGGAAGGTGGGGACGAGCTCATGAGTTTTGTCAGTTCACTCTGTCGTTGGTTCGTCGGAAATGAAAAAACGCTACCGCCGTCGATCCCGGATGTCGATGCGCTTCCATCCAAACAAACGCGCGTCCACCGACCACGCGCCTGGCCCGAGCAACCCCAACGCGGCGCCGATCGTTCCCAGCAGGATGTAAGCCAGCGGGTCGCCCTGATGGGAAAGGACCAGCCCGCATTCGACTAACGCTGCGAGCGCACCGGCAACCGGCGTCCATAAGCCCGCCAGGAAAAGGACTCCAACACCGATCTCCAGCGCGTGCAGGAGCACGATGGCCGAGGCGAGTCCGCTAAACAAGCCCATCGCGCCATCCCCGATGAAGATAAAGCCGGAAACCAGCCGCAACAGCAGCAGCCCGGCGCCCGCCGAACCGGCTGCGAACGTCGAAAATAACCGTCGCAGATAAACCCCTATTCCACATTAGAGGGGATCCCCGACGGAAGAAATCCCAAAACGAGGAAGGCCTTCACTCTTTCGAGTAGATTAAAATTCGATAATTCCGCGTTTCACGCCGATCATGGCGGCATGCGTACGGTCATTCGCGCCCAATTTGGAGAGGATGCTCCGCACCCGGCCCTTGACCGTTTCTTCGCTGATCGAAAGCTGCGCCGCGATCTCTTTATTGGCGTTTCCGGCCGCGACCAGCCGAAGCACATCGACTTCCCCCGGTGTCAGCGTGTCATCCGTCGCATGCTCGGCCACCTGGTAGGAAATCTCCGGTGAAAGACTCTTCTTGCCGGAGTACACCCCGCGGATCGTTTCCAGGAGCTCTTTGTGCAGCAGATTTTTCAAGAGGTAACCGCGGGCGCCCGCTTTCAAGGCGCGCAGAACCTGAACATCGCCGGTGTACGTCGTCAATACAATGATCCGCGCGTCGGGAAATTCGCCGCGGATCGCGATGGTCGCGTCCAGCCCGTTCATCTCCGGCATCTGCAAATCCATCAAAGTAACATCGGGCCGATGCTCGCGGAACTGCTGGATCGCGTCGCGGCCGTTCGACGCCTCCGCCACCAGGCTCATGTCCGCCTGCCCGCCGATCAGGGCGGCGATCCCCTGCCGGAACAAGGGATGGTCATCGACAGCCAGAATACGAATCGGTTCGTCGCTCATTTGTTCCAGATCTTTCCCGCAAACCACCTGCCGCGGCGCGCCGGCGCGGTGGAGTAGGCGATGGACGCGGGAATCCGCAGATCGATTTCTGTCCCGCCGCCGGGAGCGCTCCATATCTCCAGGCGCCCGCCGATGGACTCCGCCCGTTCGCGCATCCCGGCCAATCCCCAGTGTCCCGCGCGTCCTTTATCATTGAGTACCGCGGGATCGATTCCCTTTCCATCATCCCGCACACGCAAGCGAAGCTCGTGATCGTCATAAGAGATGCCCACATCGATCCGCTGAGCCTGGGCGTGCCGGAACGCGTTGCGCAGCGCTTCCCCGGCGATCCGGTACACTTCGTCGCGCAGGATCGGATGAAGTTCCCGCGGCTCGCCTTCCATTTCCATTTCCGCGGCTGCGGAATTCCGGTTGCTTTCGCCCGCCTTCAGTTCTTCGCACAACGCGCGGATCGCGGGCGCAAGATCGTTGGTGGTCACCGACGACGAGCGCAGTTCCTGCACCGCGTCGCGAGCCTCCGTAATGGCCTGCGCGCCCTGATCGAGCGCCCCGCCGAGCGTTCGCGCGGCCTCCTCCGGGCGCGCCGGCAGAAAGTTGTAAGCGGCCTGAAAGCGCAGCATCAGCCCGTGAAAGCTTTGCAGCAGCGTATCGTGCAATTCGCGCGCAATGCGAGTGCGCTCGTTCACGCGCTCCTCCAGCCGCACGTTGTACTCCTGCGCAAGCTGATGAACACGCCGTTCGTAAAAACCCCAAAGCAGGGCCAGGAACGCCGCGGCGCAAGCCGACCGGAACCACCACGTTGCATACCAGGGAGGCAGGATCCGAATGCTCAGCGCGGCGCCGTCCGCAGTCCAGTCCCCGCGGCTCGTCCGAGCCTCAACGCGAAACGTGTAATTTCCCACCGGCAGGGTGGTATACGTTGCGATTCGGCGGGTGCTGTCCGTTTCGTTCCATTTAGACTCCAGGCCGTCGAGCCTGTATCGATATAGCGTTCGGGCAGGATCGGAATTACCTAACGCGGCAAATTCCAGCGAAAAAATGCTGCGCTGCGGCAGCGTCAGAGAACTTGTCGACCAGATCGGCCGTTTCAGCGGGTCTTTTCCGACGCCTACCGGTTCTCCAAACAACAAAAAATCAGTGAGGACCACGGTCGGCGCAGACGGACGGTCCACCACTTCGCTCGGGAAGAAAGACACCAGCCCGTTGTACGATCCAAAAAACATTTCCCCGCTGCGGCTTTTTGAGGCCACCACCAGAACACTGAACATATCCGTCGGCAGACCGTCGGAGCTGTAAAAATTCGTGGACCTGAGCGTCCGCGGATCGAAGCGCGCGAGGCCGTCGAGGGTAGTGACCCAGAGATAGCCTCTCTCGTCCTCGAGGACACCGAGGACGGTGTTGGCAGGCAGCCCATTGCGGGAGTCGTACCGTGTGAAGGTGCCGGTGGCGGCATTAAACCGGTCCAGCCCCGCATAAGTGGCGGCCCAGACCGTGCCCATATGATCGACACAGACGGAATAAACGCGGTCATGAGCCAGGCTGCGGTCATCGCCAGGCTTGCTCTCATAAACCGTAAACTTCCCGGTCCGCGGATCGAACCGGTCCAGGCCGAACTCGGAGCTGGCCAACCACAACGCGCCGCCCGGTTCTTCGGCAATGGCGTGGTACCGCGTCAAAGTCTTCGTGGCCGGATGGTAACTCTGAAACTGCTGTGTCTTCGGATCGTAGCGGTTAATGCCGTAATCCGTCGCCGCCCACAAGGTTCCATTGTGATCGACCAACAAACTGCCGACGTAATCGTTGCTCAAGCTCTTCGGATTGTTTGGATCGTGACGAAATGTGCGAAACGCGCCGCTGCGGCGATCGTAGCGCGTCACTCCGTTGCTGCGGGTGCCGAACCACAGATGCCCGGCGCGGTCCTCCGCAATGGAGCGGACGCCCGCGCTGAAAACGGCGCTCTCATAGTGGCTCACCTGTCCCGTGCGCCGGTCCACGCGGTTCAGTCCCCGCTCCGTTCCGATCCACAGAATTCCCTGGCTGTCTTCGTAAGCCGATATCACCGAGCTGTCGATGAGGCTGTTCGGATTGCCGGGCTGGTGGCCATACGATCGGAACACCGGCGGACCGGGGTCGAAACGATACACGTCGCCGCTCCTGGTATTGGCCCAAAAGCTCCCGGCCCGATCCTGAAACAGCCCCACCACCAGATCGTTGAAATTGTTGGGATCGTCCGGATCCGTCTCATACCAGTCCGCTCGCTTTCGATCGCGATCGAGCTTTAGCAGACCCAGTCGTCCGGATCGAAGCGGTGAAAGGTTGGTGGCGAGCCACAGCGCGCCGCTGTGGTCCTCCAGAAAATTGACCACGCCGGAGGATCGGGTCTCGAATCCAGTCCCACGAAAGGAATATACGGTCACGCCGCCGGTGCCTGGATCGACGGAAGCCGCATCCGCGCCGGAAGACAACCCAGCCCAGATCCTCCCCGAATGATCCTCATAAAGAGTTGCCGGAAACGGAGTGAGCTGAAATCGCGATTCGAGTGAGATATGCCGCGTCACTTTCCCTGAATGGCGGTCGAAAGCATCCAAGCCTCCCGCACTGGCCACCCACAATGTGCCATCCCTCGATTCCAGCGTGGCGATCACATCATTGGACGCAATCGTCGAACCGTCATCCTGCCGATGGTGGTAGCACGTGACCCGCGAGGTCGCCGGGTCCAGCCGGTTCAGCCCCTTTATGGTGGCGACCCAAATCATTCCTTCCGTATCCTGGCTGATCTGCCGCGCTGGGCCTACGGATGCGCATGTATCCCCCGCGGCGGCCCGGTATTGCCGCATGTCCCCGGTATCGGGATCGTACCGTTCCAGATAATCCTCCACGCCGAACCACAGCGCCCCCGAACGATCTTTCATCAACGACTCGGAAACAATAAAACCGGCAGGGTTCGGACGTTCCGAATTGCCCGGCACGCGCAGGAAGCGATAACCGTCATACCGGCGCAGGTCATCCGCCGCGCCCAGCCACATGAATCCTTTCCTGTCTTGTGTGATCCTTTTTACATCGAAACGGGTGAGTCCCCACGGCAAGTGAGACAAGTGCAGCCGCGATCCCGTACGGATCGGCACCTGCACGTCTTTGATATCGCCCGCCGCGAGCAACCCGGCCACCAAAATCGTAAGAAGCGCGATTCTCATATGCCGGCTCTCGATTTTCTCGGCGATGAGTAAGCGATGGCCGCGGGAATGCTCAGCTCCACCGACGTTCCCCCGTTGAGTGCACTCCACACCTCCAGGCGCCCGCCGATCACTTGCGCCCGCTCGCGCATTCCCACCAGGCCCCAGTGTCCCACGCGGCCCTGTCGATTCAGAACCTCGGGATCGAGACCCTTCCCGTCATCGCGCACCGCCACCTGAAGCCGCCGTTTATCGTAGCGGATCTTCACCTCGATCTCGCGTGCCTCCGCGTGGCGGAAGGCGTTGCGCAGCGCCTCGCCGGCGATCCGGTAGATCTCGTCGCGAAGAATCGGATGAAGGTCCCGCGGCGCGCCTTCCACCTGCACCCGGCATACGGCGTCGTCATTCTCCGCCAGTTCCGCGGCCAAAGCCGTCAGCGCCGGCGCCAGATCATTGGTGATCATGGGCGAGGACCGCAACTCCTGCACCGCGTCCCGAGCCTGCGTGATCGCCTCCGCGCCGTGATCGAGCGCCGCGCCGAGCGTTCGCGCCGCTTCCTCCGGCCGCGACGGCAGAAAATTGTACACCGCCTGAAAACGCAGCAGCAGTCCGTGAAAACTTTGCAGCAGCGTATCGTGCAGCTCACGCGCAATGCGAGTGCGTTCGTTCACCCGTTCTTCCATGCGTAGGTCGAATTCCCGCCGGATGGTCCCCAGGTGAAGGGAATAGCCGTATCCCAGCGACAACAGGATCAAGGCAGTCGCCACCATTCGGAACGTCCACGAGTTCCACCACGGCTGCAAGATGACGAATCCTACGCTCGCGCCTTGTTCATTCCACACATCGCGGCTGTTGCTGCCCTGCACCCGAAAAACGTACTTTCCCGGCGAGAGCGCATAGGTGATGGACCGCCGGTCGCCTTGCGACTCATTCCATTGCGTCTCCAGCGGCTCCATCCGGTAACGGTAGCGATTCCGTTCCGGGTTGCTGAAGCTCAGCGTGGAAAATTCGAAGGTCAGAATATTCTGCGCGTGGGAAAGAGTCGACTTCAAAGGCGACTCCTTGCCGAAAATCTTAAAATCGGTGATCACCACCGGCGCGACGGTGGGACTGTCGACGATGTCGCGCGGGAAGAATGACGTCAACCCGCCATTCGCGCTAAAGAACATTTCGCCGGCCGGACTCTTAAAGCTGGAGCTGTAATCGTAGAACTCGTTCCCGGAAAGGCCGTCGGAGACGTAGTAATTTTTGAACGTCTTCGCGCGTGGATTGAATCGCGAGAGGCCATTCTGGGTACTCACCCATAGATCGCCCCGCTCATCTTCAAGAATATGACTGACGCTGTTATCGGGCAGCCCATCGCTTTCGTAAAAAGTCGTGGTGCTTTTAGTCGCGGGATCGAACCGGTTCAGGCCGTTCTCGGTGGCGACCCATAGAATCCCGCTGTGATCGCACGTAACCGCCCAAGCCTTGTCGCTGCTCAAGCGATATACGGTGGACTGCTTTGGGACCGGGTCCAGACGGACCAAGCCGGTCGCCCTCGCCGCGATCCACAACACTCCGTGCGCATCCTCAGTGATATCGCGGACACGCATCCCCTCCAGATACGGCTCAAAACTCCCGCTGGTGGCGTCGAACGCGTCCAGACCCCTCTCCGTTCCAGCCCATAGAACACCTCTATGGTCTACGAATAGTTTGAACACCCGGTTGTCGATAAGGCTGTGGGGATCGGCCGGATCCCGGCGGTAGACCTTGAACTTTCCGGTCCGGCGGTCCAGGCGATTCAGTCCGCCGTTCAGCGTACCAAACCAAAGATACCCGGACCGGTCCTCGGCAACAGAATATACCCAGGGATCGGATAGCTCGCCGGGTCCGCCGGTCTTTCGATAGAACGTCATTCGACCGGTTTTCCGGTCCAGCGCGCTGAGCGAATGCCGGCTCCCCACCCATAGAATGCCGCGGCTGTCCTCAAAGACCGTGGTCGTGTAGCTGGTATCCAGGCTGTTCGGATTCCCTTCTTCGTGCCGGTAGCGTTTGAACGGAAGCGGGCGCGTCGGAAAGCGATCCACGCCCCCGTCATTGGTCCCCACCCACATGTTGCCTTCGCGACCCTCGAACAGATCAAGAATCGCGTCTCCACTCAAGCTCTCCGGATCGGCGGGATTGTTGTGGTAGTGCACGAATCTCGTGCGATCCGGCTCCAGCTTCATAAGCCCACTGAAAACAGTTCCAATCCAAAGCGCGCCATTCCGGTCTTCCCGAATCGTCCGGGCTCCAGACCGCGAAGGGTAATCCGCCGGCGCCTCGGTCAATGCATAAAAGATGAATTTGCCGGCTTTTCGGTCGACTCGAGCAAGGCCGTACCCATAGGCAATGGCCGCCCACAAGACGCCGTTGTGATCCTCGCAAAGACGGATCGCCCGGGCCTCCGGAGCGTTTCCGGGAAACAGATCTTCCGGCAGAGGAATACGCTGGATGACCTTCGCGGTCCGGCGGTCGAACAAATCCAAACCCGCGCTGCTGACCACCCAAAAGCTCCCATCTCTTGTTTCCAGCGTGGAGCGGACCGAATTGCTGCTCAGACTGTCAGGATCGTCCGGGCTGTGCCTGTAGCGGACCGTGCGGCGGGTGGCGGAATCCATGCGGATCAACCCCTCGCTGGTGGAGAACCATAACACGCCTTGGCGGTCCTCGCTGATGTCGCCGACCGGCGCCTCGAACCACGGGTCCCGAGGCGGCAAAGACGCGAAGGCTCCGGTTGCCGGATCATACCGATCGAGCGACCCGAACGGCGCCCTGTCCGCTCCAATACCGCGATCGCGTGCAGCCCACAGCGTGCCCGACCGGTCCGAGAATAGCGCCCGGGCGAAAACGTTCGGGTCGTTCCGGCCGGCCGCGAACTCGCGCACGTCGTACCCGTCGTATCTTTGCAGCCGGTCAGCCGTGGCCAGCCACAGGAAACCCTGCCGATCCTGGACGATGCGATGCGCAATGCTGTGCGACGGCCCGCTCCCATAGAACACATGAGTAAAGCGAATGTCGTCCCCTTTAACCATCGGCAAAATCACCGGCTTGTCCGGAATCTTCGCGCATTGCGCGGCCCAGCCGCAAACCAGCAGCAGCCAGGTGCAACCGCGGGAGCGCGCATGCGGATTCATCCCTAATAGACTATCCCTGAATTCAGTCGGGCCCGTTGAACAAGCAACTCGACGCCCATACCGCTCCGCCAACGCAATTGCTCCTGCGGCGATCCTCATTCCTGAAAGAGAGGCCAATGAACAAGCGCCATTTCATCGCCACCACCGCGTTCGCGGGAATGACCTTCTTAACCCGCGCCGCCCAGGCAATCGCCCAGGAGCCTGCCGATCCCGATATCGACCTGTTCCGCAAGGACCTGCGATCCCTCAAGAAGCAAATCGTCGCCGCCAACATGGACCTGAGCGACTCGGAAGCCGAACAGTTCTGGCCCATCTACGACCGCTACACCGCGGAACTGGTCACGCTGACCGATCACAAATACGCGCTCCTCAAAGACTACGCCGCTAACTACACCACCATGACCAGCGAGCAGGCCGAGAGCTACGTCAAAGGCCGAGCCGCCGTCGAAAACTCGATCATGGATCTGCGCCTCAAGTACTTTCCCGTATTTCGTCAGGTCTTGTCCGGCAAGTCAACGGCACTGTTCTACCAGCTTGATTGGCGCCTCGGCCTGATCATGGAGTTGCAACTGGCATCGCAGACGCCCCTGATCGAACCCTAAGACAGGTGCTGAAAAAAAGGGGACAGACCGCTCTGTCCCCTTCAGAAAGCTTTCCCCGGGCTCGGCTTACTTCTCGCCGAACTGAAACGACACGCCCGCCGAATAACGCACGTCGTTCTGGTGGCTCCCGAATCCATTGGCGGCATTGATCTGCGTCATCACATACTCCACCTGGATCGGTTTTAAAGAAACATGATCGGTAAAGCGATAATCCAATCCGCCGCCGGCCGCCGTCGCGAACGCGTTCTGCGTCGTCGTATAACCCGGACCGCTCCACACATAAGCCCCGCCGAAGAGGAACTGGGCATAAGGCGTCAACCGCCCCGTACGCCAGTTGAATCGCGGCCCGAACATATACGTCATCAGCCGGTCGTTGATTCCGGTTCTCGTATTGGCGTATCCGCCGAAGTCGCCGACCACTCCCACGATCCGGTTGATGTTGTATTCGAAGTATCCGGACCCGCCGTTCCCGGTCCTCTGATAATCGTAATTTGCGGAATTGACGTGCAGCCAGGAATAGTTCACGCCGACCTCATACTTCGGGGTGGTCGTCTCCTGCGCTGACGCGACCGGGCCCAGAGCGGCAAACGCGGCCAGCGCCGTCGCACAGGCCAAAAGTTTCTGAAGCATCCTAATCTCCTTTGAATTTCTCCGGCGGAATCGCCGGTATCGCACCTTCAAACGAAAAGAGCGGCAATTCACCGTTGCCGTTGGCCGCGGCCGTTTCGCAAAATGGCGCCAACGAGCGGGCGCCGCCGCCGCTCTTCTGTAATGGGTCCAATGACACGAAACTTGGTGCGCACTTCAACATCGACCGCCGCATTGCTCATTCTGGCCGGGTCTGTCCTCACCGGATGCGCCAAGGTCCGTTATCCGAATTACTACGTCCTGACTCCCGCGCCTCCGTCGCCCTCCGCCCGGTCCGCGGCGCCCCTGGCCGAATCGGTGGAAGTCCGTCCATTCAGCGCTCCTCCATTCTTGAGAGAAGGGCCGATCGTCTACCGGCAAGCCCCGCGGGAGTTGAGCTTCTACGACTATCATCGTTGGGCCGAAGATCCCCGCCGCGTCGCCACCACCACGATGATTCAGGATCTCGACGCACGTAGGATTTTTCGTTCTGTCGCGCCTTTCGATGGTCATTCGTCAGCGGCATTTCTGCTGACCGGATCCCTGGATCATTTGGAAGAGGTGGACGACGGCAGCGCCGTCTCCGTCCAGGTCACCATCTCCGCGGTATTGCGAAACTTGAAGACCGGCGATATCATCTGGCGCGATACATCGTCGAAAACGGCCCTGGTGGAGCAGCGCTCCGTTCCCGGAATCGTCGCCGAAATGTCCCGGAATCTCGGCGGCGCCATCCAGGACTTGATTTCTTCCATGCAGAACCAGCTCCGGCAAAACTCCGACGCCGGACAGTAGGTATCGAGAACATGCCTGATCCAAAAACCGCCTTACCGCGCCCCGCCTGGGCGCAACGCCTGACGCGATGGCTCACGCCGGCTCTCATTCTGCTGATGGCCGCCGGCATCATCGTTCTCACCGCCGGCAACTGGAATACCTGGGCCAGCGAACGCGAGTCGCAGGAAACCGACGACGCCTACCTTCAGGCCGATCTCACTCCGCTCAGCACCAAGGTCGCGGGGCTCGTCGCCGTGGTCGCCGTTTCCGATTTTGAAGCGGTAAAAACGGGCGACCTGTTGGTCCAGTTGCGCGACGACGATTTTCTCGCGCAGGTCGCGCAGGCTCAAGCCGGGGTCGCCGCCGGCCAGGCCGCGCTCGTCAATAATCAACGCCAGAAAGAGTTGCAGGACGCCCGCGTCCTTCAGGCGGACGATGGCATTTACGCCGCCGAAGCGGAGATCGCGGCCGCGCAGGCCGGCATCGAAGCCGCGCAATCGGCCATCGCCAACGCGCGCAGCGGAATCGACGGCGGCAAAGCCGATGCCGAGCGCGCCTCTTCCGAGCGCAAACGCCAGGAGGCGCTCTTCGCCACCGAATCCGCGACGCGTCAGAAACTGGAGCAGGTCGTGGACGAACAGCAGCGATCGCTCGCCCAGCTTGCCGGCCGCCAGGCCGACCTGGCCGCGGCAACCGCGCAGCTCGCCAGCCGCAAAGCCGACCTCGCCCGCGCGCGCGCCGCGCTCGAAAGCAAACGAGCCGAGCTTCAGGCGCAAGTGCGCCAGCGCGCCGTCCTCGATTCCCAGGAACTTCAGCTTCGCGCCGATCTCAATCTCAAGCGAGCTTCTCTTGCCCTCGCCCAAACCAATCTCGGCTACACCCGCATTCTCGCGCCCGAAAACGGAATCGTGAGCGAACGCCGGGTGCGTCCCGGCCAGCTCGTCAGCCCCGGCACGCAGGTGATCTCGCTCGTCCAGCGCGACGATTGGGTGCAGGCCAATTTCAAAGAGACGCAGCTCCGCCACATGCGCACCGGCGACCCCGCCGAAATCCGCGTCGACGCATTTCCCGGACTGGTGTTTCACGGCAAAGTCGACAATCTCTCGCCCGCCAGCGGTTCCCAATTCGCCTTGTTGCCCCCCGATAACGCCAGTGGAAACTTCACCAAGGTCGTGCAGCGGGTGCCGGTAAAGATTGTGCTCGATCCCTCGCAACGGGACCTCGATCGCCTGCGCCCTGGTCTCTCCGTCGAAGCGATCGTTCACATCAATCGCCGCGGCGAGTAGTTGAATCCTGGCAATCACTTGGACTCTCGATGCGATCGCCTCCGTGCGCCAGTGGTCTTATTCTCCGGTCAGAACTGGTTCTCTTAGGTTGCATTGAAGTGGTACTGAACTCGCGGCGGCCGTTAACGCCTCGCGGTGTCCCCTATATGGCAGGGCATCGACGCGAGATTAGGTCGAATCGATTCGATAAGCTTCCGGTGGTCGTACGCAAGGCGATCATGCAGGAAATCAGCAGGAGGGTGGTTCGAAAGCGGAGAAAATAGAGGCCCGCCATCCAGCGGAAACCGAGGTCCTCGCGCTAGACAGCCCTTCAATCCATCGGCGGCCGGGCCCGTTTTTTGAACGGGCAAACGCCTGGCGATAAGTCCAGAAGCCCCGGCCGCCCGCAACCCTTTACGGCACAAGTGTGTCGATTTTTCGACTCTACTGTCGAGATTTTCGCCTGAACGTTCGCTCCAGGTCCGGCCAGAATTCCTTCAGGATGTTAGCCGCCGTATCGACTCCGATCTGCATGCCGAGTTTCGAAACATTGTTGGACGCATTCCGGCCGTCGACGTAATAAGCATTCGAAATCGCTACGGCGGCCGAGTTTCCCACGATTTCCGAGTAATTGAACTGCGTCCCGCCGGAATCGCGATGCGTCCAGAAAATTTGCCCCACCGCGTAGCCGAGCCTGGACCATCCGCTCCCCGTACCGCGGCGAAAGTAGCGGGGATCCTGGCGCAGCAGCGTCGGGAAAACTCCTTCAGTCATGAAATCGCCGATGACCAGATCCCCGTAGGCCGCACCAAAGTACCGGCCGAATCCGGCGCCGCCCTGCCCAAACGCGCGATTCGTGTTAGTCAATTGATTTTCCGCTCCAAAGATACCCGCCAGCGCGACGGTGCCGCGATCGAACGCATCCTCCGTTGCGATTTTGAATTTCTCCTCGGTGGTCAGCGGTTGATAATTGTACAGGCTGGGCGCGGTCCGGTAATTTGGAACGATACCCAATATCCGCTTGCTCTCCGGAGGCTCTTGCCCCAGGCAAAACGGTAAAGAAAACGCAACCAACAGAAAGACCCGAAAAATCACGCGCAACTCCTCTCGATAAACAGGAGCGCGATCGTGGTTGGCTTGTTGGTTGCTAGGCCGTCACAGGACCAACCGAGCGCTCCGCATCCGCCCAGAAGCGCTCGCGCAGAAGGCGCTTCAGCACCTTTCCGGAAGAACTCTTGGGAAGCTCGGTTTCCTGAAACTCGATATGGCGGGGAACTTTGTAATTCGCCAAACTTTGCCGGCAAAATTCGATTAAGGTCTCCGCATTGAGCTGCACCTCGCGCTGCAACACCACGGTGGCGGCGACCAGCTCTCCCCAGCGCGGGTCCGGGATGCCGAAAACCGCGGCCTCGCGCACCGCCGGATGATCCAGAATCACGGCCTCAACCTCGGCGGAGTAGACGTTTTCACCGCCGGTCACGATCATGTCTTTCAAGCGATCGAGGATATAGAAATATCCGTTCTCATCCTGATAACCGATGTCTCCCGTGTGAAAGAACCCATTTCGAAAGACCGCCGCGGTCTCTTCTTCGTTGTTCCAATATCCGCGCATCACATTCGCGCCGCGAGTCACGAATTCTCCGTGCTCGCCGCGCTGGACCAGATCGCCTGAAAGGTTCACCACCTGAACCTCGACGCCGGGACACGGCCGTCCGCACGACCGTAGCCGGTCTTCACGATGCTCCTGGTCCTGGAGACCCGTCAGAAATCCTGTTTCGCTGAGCCCATACACCTGCACGAGCTGAGCGTCCGGCACCAGCGCGCGGGTCCTGCGGATCAGCTCCGGCGCCATCGGCGATCCGCCGTAAGCGAGCACTTCAATGCTGTTCAAGTTACACCGGTTCTTCTCCGCGAATTCCGCAAGCAGATTGATCATCGTCGGCACTAGAACGGTATAGTTCACCCGTTCTGCCTCGACGGTCTCACAAAACGTTTGCGGGCTGAAGCGTGGAAGAGTAGTCTGGCACGCGCCGAACGCCGGCGCCGCGAACATCGCAGGAAAGTCGGCAATGTGAAAAATAGGCGCCGCGTGCAGGTAAACTCCGCCCTCCCGATAGCGTATCCAGTAATTCACGCTGTGAACATCCGCGAGAACGTTCGAGTGAGTCAGCATCACCCCCTTCGCCCGGCCGGTGGTTCCGCTGGTATAGATCAACGCTAAGATCGCGTCCGGGTCGTAACACGGAGCGGGACACGACCCGTCGTGCTCGGGAAAGCCATCGCGATCAAGCACAATCTCCCAAGGAATCGTAGTCCGCGGCGCGGGCAATGTGGAGTGCCGCACCAGTCCGTGCGGATTGGAATCCTTGAGAACATGATCGATTTCAACGGGCGAAAGCCGGATATTGATCGGAACGGCAATCACCCCCAGCCAACTGCACGCATAGACGAGCTGGATGTATTCCGGTCCGTTGGGAAGCAGAATCGCCAGACGGTCGCCGCGCGCAAAGCCGGCCTGCGTGAGCCCTGCCGCCAGATCTTTCACGCGACCGTGAAGCTCCGAAAAGCTGAGCTTTGTTTCTCCTGAAGACAGTGCCGGCCGCTCCGGATAATACTGGACCGCCCGGCCCATCGAGTGGACATACATCATAAGCAATTCTCCAAAGCGAGCCAGGTATCTTCCGCCGCGGAATCGAACCGATGCCGCGCCAGCTCCGCCACGGAGATCATCTTCAGCCCGTGCTTTCGGCAGAAGCACACGAGATCGGGCAAACGCGCCATGCTGCCGTCCTCATTCAGAATTTCGCAGATCACGCCGGAGGGGCTTCGTCCAGCCAGGCGAGCGAGGTCCACGGCGGCCTCGGTCTGGCCTCGGCGCTCCAGCACTCCGCCGCGTCGCGCCCGCAACGGGAAGATGTGGCCGGGGCGTCCCAGGTCTTCGGGAACTGTACTTGGGTCGATGGCCGCAAGAATCGTCTGCGCCCGGTCGTAAACCGAAATTCCCGTGGTCACGCCCCGCACCTTGGCGTCGATCGATACGGTAAAGGCCGTGCACCCCCGCGAGGTATTGCGCGGAGCCATCAGAGGCAGTTCGAGTTCGTCTGCTCTCTCTTGAGTGATGGCCAGACAGATGAGTCCGCGCGCATGGGTTGCCATGAAGTTGATGACTTCCGGAGTGACCATCTCCGCGGCAATCGTGAGATCGCCTTCGTTTTCGCGGTCCTCGTCGTCAATCACGACGATCATTCGTCCCGCCTTGATTTCGGCGATCGCTTCATCGATGGTCGCGAAGACGGCACGCTCCGTTAGTTCGACCTCTTCAAAGCATCCGGTCAGCATATTCTTTAGACCAGCCTGAGCGTATGGCCCATCCTTTCTTTTTTGACTTGCAGATAGCGGCGAGCATGAGGATTCGGCGACGCTTCGCAGGGAAGCTGTTCCACAACCAGAATGCCCGCCGTGGTCAAAGCTCGCGCTTTTTCCGGATTGTTGGAGAGCAGCCGGACGCGTCGGATTCCGAGATCCTTCAAGATCGCCGCGGGCAATCGGAAATCGCGGCAGTCCGCCGCAAAACCGAGCGCGTGGTTGGCCGCAATCGTGTCCAGCCCGTCATCTTGCAGAGCATAGGCCCGCAGTTTCGCCATCAGTCCGATGCCACGTCCCTCTTGTTGTTCGTAAATCAAAATGCCGCAACCTTCCTCCGCGATCGCTCGCATCGCCAGATCCAGTTGCTCGCCGCAATCGCAGCGCAGCGAATGAAACACGTCGCCGGTGAAGCATTGCGAATGAATCCGAACCAGCGGCGTTCCCCGCGCCGGATCGCCCAGCATCAGCACGATCGCGGTTTCCGTCTGGCGCTCGAATCCGAGCGTTCGAAAGGTTCCCCAACGCGTCGGCAAAACGGTTTCCGCCACCCGTTCGAGAGCGCCAGCCGGCTGAGCCCGCGTCATATCGAGCGCTAGGCCGGGATCTCCGCGTAGGCGATTCCGGTTAGATTTCCTTCCGCGATCAGCAGATTCTTCGGATTCGATCCGTCCAGATTCGCGCTGTACAGGGACCCCGCGAGGTCGGTGAGAAACATGCGGCCATTTTTCAGATCCAGCGCCAGGCCGATTCCCTCCATCAGGTGGTTGAAAACGATTTCCGGATCTTTGCGTGGTCCCGCGGAATCCATGGCGGCGCGATTGACGGTGTTGCCGCGTGGCGGATCGCCGCGATCGGTCCAATACATCATCCGGTTTTGGAGATCGAGATCCAGGTCAATCGGCTCGGGAAGGTTGGCGAACAGAACTTCGATATCTTTTCGACTCGCCGGCGTCTGGCCTTGCGGAATTTCGATGCCCGCGCGAAAGATGCGGCCCACGCCGGCGTTGTCCGGACCTTTTTGGGTCCAGTAAAGCTGCCCGCGTTCGACATCGAGGGCGATGCCGACGCACCAGTTTCGCGGATCGCGCCGGTCTGATTCGTTATGCCCGGTTTCGATGAGCGTCTCCAGATGCGAGCCATCGAGATTCGCGCGCATGATTCGCGTGCCTTCGCGATCCGACCAGTACAGGTTGCCGTTCTTCTTATCGAGCTGGATCTGCTTGGGCGTATGCGTTCCGCCCGGGGGAACGATGGTCGTGAGATTTCGCCCGTCGAGATCCGCGCGCATGATCGAGCCGTCATTCGCGCTGGGATTGCCCATGTTGGTCCAGTAAAGATGACCGGCCTCCACATCGACGACGATGCCGTCGGGAAGTTTCCGGCCTTCGGTGAGAAGGGTCTTCAAGTCCGAGCCATCCGGATTGCAAGACATTACCCGGCCGCCGCCTAGGTCAAGAAAGAACAGGCGCGCCACCGTCTTTTTCGAAGCCGTTTTCGCTGGCTTCGATGGAGTCTTCGTCATCACGTCGCTCATTTCACACCTCCCACGAGTTCCTTTTCCTGTTGTGGAATGGCTCCGCTCGAGCGGAGGCCGTCAATTTCGCCGTCGCTGAAGCCGAGTTCCTTGAGCACCTGTTCGTTGTGCTCGCCCAGTTCCGGCGCGCGGTACGCCGTCGCCTTGGGAACTCCGTGGACCTTGATCGGACTGCTGACGACGCGCTTCAAGTTTTCGCCGCCGCCTTCGATGGGCACAATGATTTCATTGACCAGCGCCTGCGGATCCGCGACTACTTCCGCCGGATTCCGGACAATTCCATAAGTAATGCGGTCGGCTTCCAGCGCCTCATGCCAGTGCGCCAGAGGCTGCGACGTAAAGATGCCGTCGAGAATTTCCGCCAACGGCGCGGAATTTTTGGCTCGATCGGCGTCCGCCAGGAACCGCGGATCTTGGGCCAGTTCCGCGTGGCCGATGGCCGCCGCCAGCGCGGGCCAATCCTTGTTCTGAACCACAATCAGGAACCAGCGATCGTCGGCGGTGGGATAGACGTTGATCAGCGCGTTCGGCGGATTCTTGCGATCGTGCAGCGGGTAAAATTTCGCGTCGCACAGAGCGGCCTGAACCGACATCCCGCAGGCCCAGATTCCCTCCGCGATCAGCGAAGTGGTGACGGAGCAGCCCTCGCCGGTGCGCTCCCGCCGGTACAAGCCGGTCACGATGGCCGAGTAGAGTCCGATGGCGGTGGCGTGGTCTCCGCTGGCGGGAACCGGTAACGTGGGCGGAGCGCCGGCATCGCGCGTCAGCGCGAGCAGCCCGCTGCGCGCCCAATAGGCGGTGATGTCGAATCCGGGAAGGTCGGCGTCGGGACCTTCGTCCCCATATCCGGTGAGGTCGGCGTAAATCAGCCGCGGATTCCACGGCAGAAGATCTTCGTAAGTCAGTTTCAGGCGCATGCGCACCGGGTGCGGGAAGTTGACGACGAAAACGTCGGCCCATTTGACCAGGCGTTCCAGAATTTCGCGCGACCGAGGCGACTTCAAATCGATCGCCATGCCGCGCTTGTTGCGATTGGAGAGATGCCAGCCGTAGTTTTCCCGCGCGCTCGGCATCGGCGGAAGTTTGTAGGTGAAGCGGTGTGGATCGCCGATGCCGGGCGGCTCGACTTTGATCACGTCGGCGCCGAAGTCCGCGAGAACGGTGGCGGCGCCAGGGCCGGCCAGGAAGCTCGCCATATCGACGACTTTCAAACCCGCAAAAATTCTGTCTGAATTCATAGTGACTCCTCAACGTCCCTTGAAATTCGCCGCGCGCTTTTCGAGAAACGCGGACGTGCCTTCTTTTTTGTCTTCCGACCCGCCGCAGATCCCGAACAGCGAAGCTTCGATGAGCAAGCCTTCGGCGACGCCCGCGTCCAGTCCTTTGTTGACAGCCTCGAGGGAGAACTTGACGCCGAGGGGGGCGTTGGAAATGATCCTGTTCAGAATGGCTTCCGCCCGCGCGATCAGATTGGCGTCCGGAACAATCTCATTCACCAGGCCGATCCGATAGGCCTCCTGAGCACTGATGATCTCGCCGGTGAGAATGAGTTGCAGTGCCCGGCCCTTACCGACCAATCGTGGAAGACGCTGCGTTCCTCCGGCGCCGGGCATGACTCCAATCTTGACTTCGGGCTGGCCAAACTTCGCGCCTTCGACCGCCAGCCGAATGGTACAAGCCATGGACAGTTCGCACCCTCCGCCGAGCGCGAATCCGTTCACCGCGGCGATGACCGGCTTACCGAGATTCTCGATGATCTCGGTCACCTCCTGGGCGCGCCGCGTCGCCTCTTCCGCCTCGACCCCGGAATAGCCCGCCATTTCGGCGATATCGGCGCCGGCGGCGAACGCCTTGTCCCCGGCGCCGGTCAAAATCGCGCCGCGGATTGTGCTGTCGTGACGCGCGTCTTCGAAGGCTACCTTCAGGTCCGCGAAGACAGTCTGATTCAGCGCGTTCATCACCTTCGGACGATTCAGAGTGATATAAGCGATGGCGTCCTTTTTTTCATAAAGAACGGTTTCGAGCGATAACCCGGTAATGGCTGGTGAACTCATAAATTTTCCTTGTAACTCGTGTTCGCGTTGGAGAGACTGGTTTCCTTACACGAAGGCGCTGAATCCGGTGATCGCCTTGCCGACGATCAGGTTTTGCATCTGGTAGGTGCCTTCATAGGAATACAACGCCTCGGAGTCCGCAAAGAAACGGCCGACGTTGTAGTCGGCGACGATTCCGTTTCCGCCAAACAACTCGCGCGCCCACGCCACCGTTTCGCGGGTTCTGGCGGTGCAGAATGCCTTTGAAAGCGCCGCGTGTTGATCCGTCAGCTTGCCTTCGTCGTCCAGCTCCGCCAGGCGAAGCAGCATGCACTGGCAAGCAGTGATGTTGGCGAGCATCTTGGCGAGAAGATCCTGAATGAGCTGGAACGAGCCGATCGGTTTTCCGAATTGCAGCCGCTCCTGAGAGTACTTGAGCGCATTTTCGTAAGCGCCCATCTGGCAACCCGTGGCCATCCAGCCGACCATGAAGCGAGTCATGCGCAGCACCCGAGCAGTATCGCGGAATGAGTTGCCGGCCTGAAGGCGATTCGCTTCCGGCACGCGGCAGTCCTTTAAAGTGATGTGGCCATTCTGAACAACCTTGAGGGCGATCTTATGCTCGATCTTCTCGACGCTGAAGCCGGGGGTGGTCTTGTTCTCGACGATGAAACCCTTCACCTGGTTATCCGCCACATCGCGCGCCCAGATGATCGAAATGTCGCACCATGGAGCGTTGCCGATCCATCTCTTTTCGCCGTTGATGACCCAGGTGTCGCCGTCTCGCTTCGCGGTGGTCGTCAGGCCGCCGCCTGCTCCCGAGCCCACCAGCGGTTCGGTCAGGCCGAAGCAGCCGATTTTTTCGAGGCGCGCCATCTGCGGCAGCCATTTCTGTTTCTGCTCTTCCGATCCGTCCATGTAGATGGAGCCCATTGCCAGGCCGTCGTGCACGCCAAAAAACGTAGAGAACGACGGGTCAATCCGCGCCAGCTCCATCATGACGAAGCCAAACATTTTCTGACTTCCGCCCCGGCATCCATAGCCGTTCAGGCCGAGTCCGCCCATGTTGAGCTCTTTGAATGCGGGGAGCAACTCGAACGGGAACGCATCGTCGGACCAGTACTTGTTAATGATCGGCGCGACCTTGGCCTCCATGAATGCGCGCACCTGTTTCACCAGCGCGAGTTCCTCGGCCGTCAAGGTTTCGGCGAGGTCGTAGAAGTCGCTGTTCGGCTTCGGGAGAGCCTTCGCAGGTTGTGTTGGCGCGGCATGGGCTGGCGTGGGTTGGGTTAGGGTGGTTGTCATTCTCTTCTCCTTGGATTCTTACTGACTTGATGTTGTTAGTGCCGGCACAGCATCCTCAACAACCGGCGTCAATGGTTCGCTGCCATGATGATTCACAATGAGTCTCGATCCCCGCTGTCCGGTGAGATAAGTCCAGGCCCATTGCACGAAGACACTCAGGCGAAGGCTGGACTGCCCCAGAAACTGAAGATGCACTTCGGCCCAGGCAAGCCACGCGAGAAATCCGCTGAGCTGGACCTTGCCGCTCTGTAAAACGGCGAAGCCCTTTCCGACGACCGCCATGTTGCCTTTGTCGAAATAGCGGAACGGCGCGGGAGCCGGTTGGCCCGCGATGCGCCGGTCGAGCAGCTTGCCCACGTACCGCCCCTGCTGCATCGCGACTTGCGCGACACCGGGCAGCGGCTTGCCGTCCTGATCGAGCGAAGCGGTATCGCCGACGACGAAGACTTCCGGATGATCCGGCACGGAGAGGTCGCCGTTCACGCGCACGCGGCCCGCCCGGTCAGTGGCGGCTTCCAGCCATTTTCCGGCCGGCGACGGAGCGACTCCGGCGGTCCAGATCACTGTCTTGCTACAGATGCGCTCGCCGCCGACGATCACACCGTCGGAGTCGATTTTGTCGACCGCACGGCCGAGACGCACCTCCACGCCCAGGTCTTCCAGTCGCTTCCGGGCGGCCGCAGAGAGTGTTTCCGAAAAAGGTCCGAGAACCCGCGGCGCCATGTCCAGGAGGACGATCCTCGCCGAGGAGGGATCGATTCGCCGGAACTCGGACTTCAGACTGTTTCGGATCAGGACGGCGATCGCGCCGGCCATTTCCACTCCTGTAGGACCGGCGCCGACCAAAACAAACGTCAGCAGATTACGATGGCGGGTTGGATCTTCTTCGGCTTCGGCCTGCTCGAAGGCCTGGAGGATTTTATTGCGGATCGAAACCGCGTCGGCAAGGCTTTTCAGTCCGGGCGCGAATTTCGCGAACTCATCGTGTCCAAAGTAACTATGAGTGACTCCCGTCGCCAGAACCAGGTAATCATAAAAAAGCGGGACTCCGGTCCGGTCGGCGGAATCGACGAAAACGCGGTTACGGTCCTTATCGATTCCGGTAACTTCGCCCAGGATCACGGTGGTGTTCCGATTTTTCCCAAGAATGCCGCGGATCGGCGATCCGATTTGACCGGGAGACAGCACGGAGGTCGCGACTTGATACAGCAGAGGCTGGAATAAGTGGTGATTGGTTCGATCGATCAGCGTAAGATGCGCCGGCGTGTTTTTCAAGGCTTTGGCGGCGGCCAAACCGCCAAAACCCCCGCCGACGATGACGATATGTGGAGTGCTGTCGCCCATCTCGCGTCCCCTACATGCCTCTCTACTTCACTGCGGTTGCAACCTGGTCGTGTTGCATCCGAAGCTTGACCAACCCCAGCAGCACGTCATCCCGCGTCTCTGCTAATTCGTCCACCGTGCGGCCGGCGGCTTCCTTCAAGACGCCATCGACAATGACTTGCTTGCTTCCCTCCGGCCAATCCGTGAAGCTGCCGAGGTCTTTCCACCAGCTCGCCACGGGACCCGAGAGGTGCTCCATAAAGTGCTGAATTCCGCCTTGGCCGCCACCCAGGTGGAACAACAAACTGGGTCCCATCACGCCCCAGCGCAGCCCGGGTCCCCAGCACACGGCGGTGTCCGCATCGGCGGTGTCGACAACGCCCAGGTGAATGAGATTGACGACTTCGCGATAAATCGCGGCCTGAAGGCGGTTGGCGACGTGTCCGACCACCTCTTTACGCAGGTGGATCGGCTTCTTTCCGATCGAGGCGTAGAATTCGATGGCTCGCCGCACCGCGTCCGGCGAAGTTTTGGCGCCGCCCACGACTTCGACCAGCGGAACCATGTGCGGAGGATTGAAGGGATGGCCGATCACGCATCGCTCGGGGTGCTTGCAGGCCGACTGCATGACGCTCATGGTGATGCCCGACGAGCTCGACGCAATGATCGAGTCGGCGGGAGTCGCCGCGTCCATATCGGCGAACAGTTTGATCTTGAAGTCGGGGCGTTCGGGACCGTTTTCCTGAACCAGGTCGGCTGCGGAAAGCGCCTCTTTCATATCGAGCGTAAAGCGGAGTTTCGCGCGTGAGGCGTTTCCGGCAAGCCCCTTGGCGGTGAGCGCGGGCCACGCCGAATCGACGTACTTGCGAAGATTCTGTTCCGCGTTCGGGGCCGGATCGGTGGCGATCACCTCAAAGCCGTGCGCCAGGTATTCCGCCGCCCAACTCGCGCCGATGACGCCGGTGCCGACGATCGCAATCCGCCGTACAGGTTTGTCGAAAGCCATGTTGATTTTTCTCCTTGCCAGACTGTATTGGGGCTCACTAAGCTAGAGATCCGATTCGCCTTTTCCGTTGGCAGAATGTGGTGTCGCGCTCCAACACGCGAAGATACTGGCCAGTACGACACCACGGCGCGAGCCGTCCTTTTAATATGTCCGTCGGCCACACGAAGAATCTTCGACGCTTTTTCGACATTTACCAGCAGACGAAGCGATTGGACGCCGAGTTGCAAGATGCGGAGAGACCAAACCGGTCAATTGGGAATTTAAAGGACGTTCAGAATGATGAACACAGATCTCAGCCTAACTCGCCAAATTCTGGAGGCGCAGCTCAAGGAAGCGGCCTCGAGCAGCGGATTGGCCCACTCGATCCGCATCCACCGGGTCGCAGACCCCCTTGACATGACCACGGAATCCGCGGAGCGCGACGTAGCCGTGCA
>DATJNW010000046.1:0-54284 GCA_035507655.1 Bryobacteraceae bacterium
GGGCGCGCGCAATACTTTCACGCGGCTGCTTCCGCCGGTGGCGAGTCAGGTTGCCGAACTCGACCAAATCGGGCCGTCGATGAGCCATTTGTGCCTGTATGTGGGGATCAAACACGACGGCGCGCCGCCGGACACGGGCGCCGCGAATTTATGGGTTGCGCCGAGCGCGGATCATGACGCCAACCTGGTGCGCTATGCGGACGATCCGGGGGCGCCGTTTCCGTTTCTGTTTATTTCGTTCCCGTCGGCGAAGGATCCGGCGTTTGCCGCGCGGTTTCCGGGAAAATCGACGATTGAAGTGGTCGCGCCGGCGCCCTATCGCTGGTTTGAGCGATGGTCGGCGACGCGCTGGAAAAAACGCGGAGACGAATACGACCGGTTCAAGGCCGTTCTGGCGGAGCGCCTGCGCGAGGAACTGGAGCGGCTGGCGCCGGCGGTGCGCGGGCGGATCGATTACGCGGAGCTTTCGACGCCGCTGACGACGCGCCACTTCGCCAATCACCCGCTTGGCGAGATTTACGGGTTAAGCGCGACGCCGGCGCGGTTCCGGTCGCGTCTGGCGCAGGCGCGGACTCCGCTGGGGAACCTTTATCTGACCGGCGCGGACGCGGCGTCGCTGGGCGTGGCGGGAGCGCTGTTCGGCGGCGTGATCGCGGCGTCGGCGATTCTAAGAAGAAATCTGTTGAGCGCGGTGAGCCGGGGTGCAATCGCTCGCGCGGCGTAGGGGGGCGAGAGCAAGAGGCGGGCGCCGCGCCCGGCGCGGGCCAGGGGCCTGCCCCACAATGCCGGAGGAGGGTCGCGTTATGATGATCGTCTGAGGAGGGTCACGTGAGAGCACATTTATGGATGCTGGCGGCTTGGTGCGTGGCGCTCGTGCCGGCGCAGGCGCAGCAGGTCAGCCAAGAGAACGTCGACGGCATCGTGAATTTCCATCGGCTGGAGACCACTGTCGCCTGCGCCGGCGCGATCAAGCCGGATACGCTGCCGAAGATTAAGAAAATGGGTTTCGCAGCGGTGATCAATTTAAGAGAGCCAAGCGAGCCCGGTGCAAACGTCGAAGCGGAGGGCGCGGCAGCGAGAGCCGCGGGGCTGCGCTACTACAGCATTCCGTTCAACGCCAACGCTCCCGATCCCGCGGCGGTGGATAAGTTTCTGGAAGCCATCACCCGCAAGGGTACGGAGCCGGCGTTCATCCATTGTGCGGGCGGAGGTCGCGCGGCCACGATGTGGTTCATCAAGCGAGTGGCCGTGGATCATTGGGACCTCGACCGGGCGCAAAAAGAAGCTACCGAACTGGGCATGCACAGCCCCAAGTTGACGCAGTTTGCGGTCGATTATCTGCACAAACGCCAGCCGTAGCGCGGGTCAACGTTGTTCGGGGATTTTGTAGCCGGAGAGAATTTCAAACACGGATGACGGAGGCTTGCAGATCCGCCCGCTGAAGGCGCCGATGGTTTTGGTCAGCACGGGAAGCTTGAGTTTGGTGCTGCTCCAGATTTCTCACAGGCGCAATGCGGCGGCAGCCCGGCAATAAGACGGCTCGTGATTTCGTGAATATTTATAACCACGATCACGGCTGACGCGATCCGGAACCCGCGCGGCTTCCGGGCATCGAATAAGTGGCGGGTTGAAAGAAATCCGCCGCAAACGAGAGCGGCGCAGCGGCCACTCTCAGGGAGGTTTTTTATGTTTATACGACCGCTGATGTTAGGCGTTTTGGCGGCTGGTCTGGTGACGTTACCGATGATTCCTCAGGCGAAAGCAGATCTATGGAATCAGCGAACCACGATTACGTTCACGCAGCCGGTGGAAGTTCCCGGCAGGGTGCTGGGACCCGGCACTTACGTTTTTCAGCTCGCCAATTCGCAGTCGAACCGTAACATCATTCAGATTTTTAATCGTAGGCAGAATCACGTGCTGGCTACCGAAATGACGATTCCGGCGTATCGTGCAACTCCGAGGGGACACACCGTCGTGACCTTTGAAGAGCGAGCGGCGAATAGTCCGGCAGCGGTGCGGGACTGGTTCTATCCGGGCATGAATTACGGACACCAGTTCATTTACAACCGCTAAGGAGCAGAACATGCGCAGGCGATTTCTGATGGCGGCCAGCGCATTGCGCGTTTTAATCTGCCCCACCGTGAGGGAGCCTATTGTGGCACATTGTTCCAGGCGGTCTTCAGCGTGGTGATCGGCCGCGCCGGGTCCTTCGGGAAGCGGCTGCGGCGCAGGTTCTCGACGACCGCCTGGAGCAGAGAGGTATCATTACCGGCTGGAGGTCCGGATCGGAAATTCGCGATGACGTTTTCTCGATTTCGCTGGCTGATACTCGGTGGTGTGCTGCTTTGTACGCCCGCTTATGCTCAGGAAGGGAAAGCAACCGCTCTCGTGGGCGGCATGCTGATCAGCGGGTTGGATGTGCCTCCCTTGCACAACGCGGCGATTGTGATTCAGGGTGAGAGAATCGTGCAGGTTGGCCCAGCAGCAGCAGTGAGGATTCCGCCGGGCGCCACCTTGATCGACACCAGCGGGCAAACCATGCTGCCGGGCCTGATCGATACCCACGTTCACCTCATCCTCGTCGGGTACGGAGATGAAGGGGGATGGTTTGAATGGCTCAAGCCTCGCCAAGCCGAATATCCCCTCGAGAAGGTGATGGCTATTTCCGCGTACCAACTTCTGATGTCCGGCGTCACCTCGGCGGTCGACCTCGGCGGTCCTGCCAAAGAAAGCATCAGCGTCCGTAATCGCATTAACAACGGAGAGATTCCCGGCTCACGAATGCAAGTGAGCGGTCCCATGTTTACGCGCATCCGGTACAGTGGTTTTCCGGACGATGCTTCGATGATGGTTACCAGCCCGGACCAGGCCGCACAGGAAGTCGAGCGGCTCGCGCAGCAGGGTGTCGACGTGATCAAAGCCCACGCCGGCTTGACTCGGGAAGACTATTTTGCGATCGTTAACGCCGCCCATGCGCATGGACTCAAAGTGCATGCCCATGTTTACGACGAAAAAGACGTGCGGAATGCTTTCGAATCCGGAGTGGATGTGCTCCAGCATGTTGGCTCCGGGGGAGTGCCGACGTACTCGCCCGATCTGGTGAAGGCGATTGCGGCGTCCGGCCGTCCGGTCGTGCCTACGGTGGCCCATCGAAGTTGGATTTACCCCGATACACTCGATTTCCCCGAGAGCCTTCAGGATCCGGAACTCAAGGGCCTGTTCCCGCCGGACATGTGGGAAGGCGTTCAGGAATCATTGAAAAATTGGCCCTCCCTGGACTATTTCACCAGCATTGCCCGGCAAATCGGTTACCGTGATGCGCTCACCAAGCAATGGATCAAGTCGGGTGCGGTCATGGGCATGGGGACCGACAACGGCACGCCGCTGAATTTTCATACCGACGCCCTGTGGCGGGAGATGAAAGCAATCGCCGACGAGGGAGTCCCTCCTTTGCAAGTGATTGCGGACGCCACCCGGGTGAACGCGCGCATCATGAGCAAGACAAGAGACCTCGGCACCATTGAACCTGGCAAAATCGCAGACATCATTGTTGTGCCCGACAACCCGATTTTTGACGACCTGACTGACTTGGGGCATGTGCAAGTCGTGATCAAGGGCGGAGTTATTTATAAGGAGAATGGCAAGCCCAAATTTGGCATCCCAAAATGACTCGGGCCATGGGCCCCAAAAAGACTCCGGACAAGTCGGACAACCCCCGAAATTATTAGGTTCCGATCGTGTCCCGACTTCACTCCTCGGACTCAGGACGCGGATCAACTCCTCACGGGTACCTACGTGAATATTCTAATCGCGAGTTTGAACGCGGATCAGTACCCTAACGCATTTCCTCCGGTCGTAGAGCCGTAGCTCGATTGCGTCGCAAAGCCGCGCGGACCGCTCTAGCAGGGTGCTGAAAAGGGGACAGACCTCAACGGGGGCGAGACGTCTTACTCATATCTCAACGCGACCAGCGGATCTACCTTGATGGCTCGTCTCGCCGGGACTACGCAGGCAAGCAAGGTCACCGCGACCAGGGTGCCGGCCATCGCCACGAAGGTGATCGGATCGAAGGAGCTGATTCCAAACAGAAGGCCACGGATCAGGCGGGTGAGCGCCAGAGCGCCGATCGCCCCCGCCGCGACACCGAACAGCGCGAGGCGCAATCCCTGGCCCAGCACCAGTCCCAGCACGTGTCCCGCGCCGGCTCCCATCGCCATGCGGATTCCGAACTCCGTGGTCCGGCGGGTGACGGAATAGGAGATCACGCCATACAGGCCGACCGCCGCGAGCAGCAACGCGGTCGTCGAAAACAATCCCAGGAGCGTGGTCAGGAATTGCGGCCGCGATTTGGCGGACGCCAGAACCTCATCCATGGTTCGCACCTGAGTCACCGGCAGCGACGGATCCACTTCGCGCACCGCCGCCCGAACGGAACCGGCCAGGGACTTCGGATCGCGGGCGGTTCGGACCAGGATGTAAATCGTGCGCGATGAAAAATTTCCTTGCAGGCCGGGGAAAAACGCTTCGGTGCCGGCAGGCTTATCAAGAGCCGCGTTCTTCACATCGGCGACGACGCCGACGATGGTCCGGTAGGTCTCCGGGCGATTCGGCCCTCCGCCGGGATTGATTCGCCGGCCGATGGGGCTCTGGTTCCCGTAGTAGACGCGAGCCATCGTTTGGTTAATGACGGCGGTGAGCGGGGCGCCGGGGCCGTCGCGCGAGTCGAGCGCGCGGCCCTCGATCACGTGAATCCCCATGGTTTCGAAATAACGGTCCCCGACGATCTGCCAGTAATCGATGTTGTGTCCGGGCCCGTTGGGAACCGCGGTGAATCCTTCGATGTAGGTGTCGTTGGCGTTGATCGGACGCTCCGGCGGAAGACCGCTGGTCACGCTGGCCGATACCACGCCCGGCAGCGAATTGACTTTCTGCTGGATCGCGCGCCAGAACTGATCCACCTGCTCCGGTTTGGGATAGGTCGCCTGCGGGAGATTCACACGCAGCGTGAGCAGACCGTCCGCGCGGAAGCCTGGATTGACCTCGCTCAGCTTCCAGAAGGCGCGGACCATCAGACCGGTCCCGATCAGCAGGATCAGCGCGAGCGCCAGTTCACCCGCCACCAGCAGCGAACGAAAGCGGTTGGAGATGACCGATCCGGCGGTGCGTCCACCGGCGGCCTTCAACGCGTCGTGCAGCGTGCCCGCGGCGATCTGCGCCAGCGGAGCGAGTCCGAACACAACCGCGGTGAAAAGGGCCACCGCCAGCGTGACCGAGAGCACCGTGGGATCGATGCTGACTTCGGCCGCGCGCGGAATGCTGGCTCTTCCGGCCGCGACCATGATCTTCAAACCCGCGTAGGCCAGCGCCAGACCGGCAAGGCCGCCGCCGGCCGACAGGAGCAGTCCCTCCACGATGAACTGACGCAGGAGCTGCGCCACGCCGGCGCCCAGCGCCTTGCGGATCGCGATTTCGCGCTGCCTCGCTTCGGCGCGCGCGAGCAGCAGATTCGCGACATTCACACAGGCGATCAGCAGCACAAATCCGACCGCGCCCAGCAGCATCCACAGCGCCGGACGGATGGATCGGACCACTTCATCCTGCAGCGCATAGGTGACGATGGTATGAAACCGCGGGTCGAACGGATGATTGTTTCCGAGCCGCGCCCGCGACTCCCGCACGTGCCGGTCGAGCTCCTGTCTCGCCTGCGACACGGAAACCCCGGGTCTCAGCCGGCCGAGGAGCATAAGAAAATGGCTCCCGCGGCTGTGCGGATCGGGCGGACCGAGCTGCAGCGGCGACCACACCTCCGGCGGATCCAATTCGCCGGGCGGGAAGGCGAAACCCGGCGGCATTACTCCGACGATGCTGGCGTTGCGTCCGTACACCTGGAGCGTCCGCCCGATCACGCCGCGGTCGCCGGCGAAGGTTCGCTGCCACAGATCGTAGCCGATTACGATGACCAGCGGCGCGCCGGGAACGTCGTCCTGCGGGGTGATGGACCGGCCGAGCATGGGCGCCACGCCCAGCATCGGAAACATCCCGCCCGTGACCGAGCAACTGGTGACGCGGATCGGATCGGTCGCGCCCGCCAGGTTCGCGCCGGAGGTGAGCCAGGCCTGGAGCGACTCCCAGGATTGCAGTTCCCGCGACAGCTCGTCATATTCCGGAGGCGAGGTCCAGAATCGCCTCAGGCCGCCGTTGGGAAACGTCGGGAATTCGGTGTAAAGGCGATACAGGCGATCCGGCTGACGATAGGCGAGCGGCTTCAGCAGGACCGCGTGAACCACGCTGAAAATCGCGCTGGTCGCACCGATGCCCAGCGCCAGGCAAACGACCGCGGCGGCTGCGAATCCCGGCGTATGCAGCAGCATGCGCAGGGCGAAGCGGACGTCCTTGAAAAAAGTGGTCACGCGACCTTCTCAGGTATATACGGCCGCAGCGGGAAATAGTTTCCTCAATGCCAAAAAATGCCTAAAATCGCGCCCCGTTGATTCCATTCGGCGTCCTGACATTCTGCGCTGCTCCGCATCTCGTTTTTGCCTGATTTCTTCTATCGGAAGCGCCGAGAAGAATGAGTTGGATTTCGTCCGGCTCTTTCGAGTGGATGATCATGCTCTATTCTGATCGCAGCATTTTGACCGGATCGATTCGCACGGCGCGGATCACGGCCGGCAGTGAAGCCACAAGCGCCGCCGCGAAAATCGTGAGGAACGGTAAGGTAAGCACGGCGAAGTCGGTGAGCCGAACTTGGTACAACAGCGATTCGACCCATCGCACCGAAGCCATCCCGATCCCCAGACCGGCGATTGCGCCGAGCAACACCATCGCCAGCCCTTCGACACTCACGCATCGCACAATGTCGCCGGTCCGCGCGCCGACCGCAATCCGAATCCCAATCTCCCGGCGGCGCTGCAACACCGAATAATCCAGCACGCCGTACAGCCCGATTCCGGCCAGCAGCAGCGCCACTCCGGCAAAGAACAGCGCGAGCATGGCGAGCAGCCGCTCGCGGACGGTTTGCGCGTCCACCAGGTCACGCTCGGTCCGGAGATTGCTCACGCGAAACTCGGGCCGCGTGCGCGGGATTTCATTGCGCAGCAGCGATGCCAGGGCCAGCGGATTCCGGCCGGTGGTCCGCACCATGAACGTGGCCGATCGCATCGGAAGCGCCGCGCCGCCATCGCCTGCCATGTAGATCGGCACGTACATTAACGGCAGGATCGGTTCGCGAAGATTCCTGTAAGGGACATCGCGCACCACTCCCACCACCGGACCGCGCATTCCCAGCACCGTGATCGTCTGTCCCAGCGGATTCGCACCCCCTAGAAATTCGCGGACGAAGGTTTCATTGACGATCGCTCCGCCCGGCCTCATTTCGCCCACGCGAAAATCGCGCCCGGCGACGATCGGCATCCTCATCGTGTCGAACCATCCGGGCGAGATCGCGAGCAGGTAGGCGAGCACCGGCCCGGGAGGCGCTCCATTGACCGACACGAAATTGTTCCACGAACTTGCACCCGAAAGCGGCGCCCATCCGCTCATGGCCGCCGCTTCGACGCCGCCCAATTCGCGCAGGTGGTCGAGCACTTGGCTCCAATACTCGCCCCGCTGCGGCGAGTGCGCGACCACGTCGATCGCCAGCAATCGGTCCGGCGAAAAACCCAGCGGACGATGCGAAAGATGCTGAAATGTCGAAGCGAACAAGCCTGCGGCGAACATCACCAGAAAGCAAAAGGCGACCTGTACCGCGATCAAGGCGTGCATCAGGCGCCCTTTGAAGCGCGGCTCCGCTGCTCCCTTGATCGCGCTCGACGGGACCACTTGAGAGGCGTGCATCGCCGGCGCCAAACCAAACAGCAGCGTGACCAGCGCCGTCAAGGCGATGCCGAACCCCAGCACTCGCGCGTCAGCCGGCAGCGCCAGTCGCGCGGGATGGTCCGGCGGGTTGATCACGCTGACGATAAACGGCGCCGACCACCACGCAAACCACGCTCCGATGGCCGCGGCGAGCATCGCGATCAACGCGCTTTCGGCCAACACGAGTTGCACCAGCCTGCCGCGACCCGCGCCAATCGAAACGCGCAGCGCCATTTCCCTCCCGCGCGCCGCCGCCTGCGCCGTCATCAGATTCGCCACGTTCGCGCACGCGATCAGCAGCACCACGCCGACCAGGATTCCCAGCGCAAGCAGCGCTTTTCGATAGTTCTCCTGCAATCCCGAGGCTCCCGCCGCCGCGGGCTCCAGCTCGACCGTCTGCGCCAGGATTCTTTCGATCGTCGCCGCCGACATTCCGCCGAATCCTCTGGCGCGCTCGCGCTCGAAGGCGCGCGACGTCGCATCCAGCTTCGCCCGGATGCTCTCCATCGCCGCGCCCGGAGGAATCAGTGCGAAGGTGCGATGCCAGGTCCAGTCGTCGCGCGCCGCACCCGGATGCATCATTGTGGGCAGGAAGATGTCGGCGACGCTGCCGGGCTCGGTTCCTGTGAACGGCCCATCCACCACCCCGACGATCTGGAAAAGCTGCTCCCCGATTCGAACGTTTTTTCCCACCACCTTCGGATCGCGCCCGAATCGGCGCATCCAATAATCCCCGGATAGAACCGCAACCGGATGAGCTCCCGGCTCGCGATCGTCATTCTCAGAAAAAAGCCGCCCCACCGCCGGCCGCAGCCCGAAGGCGCCGAACATCCCGCCTGAAACATACTGCACCGCGGCTTTCTCCATCTCGGAATCCGAGCGGAACGTGATATCGGTGCGCTCCGCGTCGGAAATGGCGATCAACTCGGCCTCGCCCTTTACGGCCGCGCGCATCCGCAGGAAACACGGATACGCCCAGGAGTTGAGGCGGAGCACCCGCCCGTCGAAGTTGGTCCCCTGGCGCGGAACGGCGAAAAGCCGCTCGGGATGCGCGATCGGCAGCGGCCGCAGCAGCAGTGCGTCGATCAGGCGAAATGCCCCCGTCGAGGCGCCGATCGCGAGCGCCAGCGAAAGAATCGCCGCACTGCTGGTGGTTTTCCGCTTGATCAGTTGCCGCCAGCCAAAAACAAGATCGGCGCGCAGCGAATCGAGCCAGGGAATGACCCGGAAATCGCGGCTCCTTTCGCGCTCGCGCAACAGGGAGCCGAAGGCTCGCCGCGCTTCGTCCGGATTCCGCCCGGCTTCAATGGCCTCTTCGATATGCGCCTCGAACTCCTCCTCGATTTCGCGATTCATCCGGTCGCTTCGAAATACATTAATGATGCGCGTCCACAGCGACATATCACACCGTCCTTAGAACGTGGTTGACCGCCGAAGTCACTGTTTGCCAACGGGATTCCTCAGCGGAAAGCTGCTCTTTGCCCGCTGCGGTCAGCCGATAGATCCGCAGTCGGCGTCCCTTGTCTTTCTTCATCCACTCGGCCTTGAGCCAGCCCGCTTCCTCCATCCGATGCAGGGCCGGATAAAGCGATCCTTCATCTGCCCGCAATGCGTCGCCGGAGCGCTCTTTGATCGTGGACATGATGGCGTAGCCATGCAGGCCGGGTCTGCGCGACAGGATCTTCAAAACCAGCAGGTCCAGTGATCCCTGGAGGGAATCCGTTCTTGGCATATTAGATTCTCACTATTGAGACGTCTCAGTATTTATCAGGTTAGCATAAGGCCAATTGGACACCCCACAGGACGCGAGGCGAAGGAACGCTACGCGGCATTCCCGAAGCGTAGCGCACTGCCAATGGCGGGCCAGCGTCACAGGATCAGCATGCAGTCCCCATAAGAAAAAAAGCGATAGCGCTGCTCCACCGCGTGGCGATAAGCCGCCAGCGCCAGGTCGCGCCCGGCGAAGGCGCACACCAGCACCAGCAAGGTCGATCGCGGGAGATGAAAATTGGTCAGCAGCGCGCCGGTGCGGCGGAATTGAAAACCGGGATAAATGAACAGATCGGTTTCGCCGGCGGTTCGCAATGACGCGCTCTCGATGGCGCGGACGCTGGTGGTTCCCACCGCGACCACCCGCCGCGCGGCGTCCATCGCGCGAACCGTTTCCTCCGGGACGACGAACGATTCCGAGTGCAGATGCGCCGCTTCGATCACTTCGCCATGCAGCGGCTGAAAAGTTCCCAAGCCGACGTGCAGCGTCACCGCCGCGATGGTCGCGCCGGCCGCGCGGCAGGCTTCGAGAATTTCCGGGGTGAAGTGCAGGCCCGCGGTGGGCGCGGCCACCGATCCGCGCTCACGCGCAAACACCGTTTGATAACGATCGCGGTCCTCGCGCCGGTCCGCACGGCGGATATAGGGCGGCAGCGCGACGTGGCCCACGCGGTCCAGAATGTCGAACAGTTTGCCTTGCGGACATAGGCGAACGGTGCGCTCGCCGAAAGGTCCGCGGCCGAGAATTTCGACGCTCAGGTCATCGGAGATGAAGATTTTTTCGCCGGTCCGCATCTTGCGTCCCGGGCGAACCAGAGCTTGCCAGGTGAGGCCGTCGCTCGACATTTGTTTGGCGAGAAAAACTTCCACGCGTCCGGTGCCGTGTTCGCGCCGGCCGTAAAGCCGCGACGGGAAAACGCGCGAATCGTTGAGAATCAGGCAATCGCCGGGCGCAAGATAGGACGGAAGATCGCGGAATGCGCGATCCTGCCACGCTCCCGATGTACGATCGAGCACCAGCATGCGCGACCCGGCGCGATCGGCGAGCGGCTCCTGCGCGATCAGCTCCGGCGGGAGTTCATAATCGAATTCGGAAAGAAGCAAATTTTACGATAGACCAGTCTTCGTGTTGACGTGTCCACCAGGCATTTTTGGGCTTTCTGTAGACCGCGCCGAGTGGCGTAAGCCGTCAGGCTTGCGCTCGACGCCTGTGGATTCATCGGCCGCGAACAGCACGAGCCTTGCGGCTTATGCCGCTGCGAAACAGCAAAATTGGTGTGGCTCGGCATTGAAGACGCGCGGGGCCGACACAAATCAACGCAGGCGCTCCCGATTACTCGAAGCGCACGCTCAGCGTGTTGCTGGCATAGCCGTCCACCATCAGGAAAACGTTGACCAGGCCGGCTCCGCTCAACCCGCTGAGCGGTCCGACGTTGACTTGATCCAGTCCCTGATAGGTGGTCTGCGGGCCTGCGAACTGAACCGGCTGGCTGGTTCCCTTAATCGAACAGGCGATCGAGTGCTGATAGTGTCGAATGCCGGTGCCGTACAGAATCAGATAAACATTCGTGGCGCTCGAGAGGCTGATCGCCGTGGCCGTGCAGGTGCTGCCGGCGCAGTTGAAAACCGGAGTGATGGTCGGCTGATTTCCCGTGACGCCCAGCGCGACCGCCGCGGCGACTCCCGTGCCGGTCCCATCGGCGCTGAACAGCGCCGGCGCGACGTTCTGCACGATCGCCGTCCCGAGCAGCGTGGTGCCCAATCCGTTGTTGACCGAAACCGCGGCTTGTCCCATCGCCACTGTCGATGGCATCACGAAATTGATGAGCTGCGGCGAAACGTAGGATAACGGCGCATTAAAAGGACTGCCGGAAGCGTCGGTGACCTGCAAGCTGACGCCGCTCAGCGAAAGCGGCAGCGGATCGACCTGCGCGGACTGCTCGACGGCGGCCAGATTCGAGCCGTAGAGGGACACAAAAGAATCGGGCGCGACGAAGGGCTGTCCGCTGGCCGAAGAAAGTCCGACGACCGCCGATCCCATGCCGGAGTTGCAGGAGGCGGAAGTGGTGAGCGGCCACAGGTTGGGCGAAGTGGCGATGGCCTGCGAGTAGCCGCTGAAGATGCGCCAGGGGTACCAGGAAACAGCGGCCAGCGGAAGTTTTCGCGTGGCGCAGTTCCATTGATAAAGTTGCTCCGCGGTGGGAAAAACGTATCCGCCGCTGACGCAGGCGGCGCACGAGAAGGATTGGTTCAGGCTGACCGGCACGGCCGGCTGCATCGAATTGCGGACGAAATTTGCTTCCATGGTCAGATCGCTGATGTCCAGGGAAGCCTGGTCGCCCGAGCTGGTAAACGGGTAATCCCAGATGCCCACGTAATCGGCGATATTGGTCTGGTCGGCGTACTTGCTGCCGACGCAGGAGGTCTGCGACGCATAGGACCCGCCGGGCGCCCAGGCCGCGGGCGAGCCGATGTCCTGGTAGATCTTCGCGCCGGGCCAGTAGGCTTGAATCGCACTGCGGAGGGCGCTCAGATCGGATGCGGAATAACGGCCGCAGGGATAATCGCCGCCGGCGATGGGATCGGTGTAATAAGGCTCGTTGAAAACGTAGACCGCCATCACCAGACTCGAGCGCGATTCGAGATAACTCAGGAACTGCTGTCCTTCGCTGCTGATGCTCCAGCTTCCGTTCGATTCGGTATAAGGGGGCGGATAAGCTCCGATGACCAGCTTAAGTCCGGCCGACTGAGCGGCGTCGAGCGCGGCCTGCCAGGTGGAAGGCTGCGACGGGTCGACCGTGACCACCGCGAAGTTGTAGCCCAGCTCGGCGAGCGCCGGAAAATCGGAAAGCTCGGGAAAATGCGTGCCGGTGAGGGGCGCGGAATTCGATTGCGCGAAAAGGAAAGAAACGCCCAGCAGAAAAAGAATCGAACGCCGCATGAGGACCAGTCTCTGAAATAGATGAACCTGGAGTGCCGGTATGATACAAACGATCGGCGTAAAACGGTTTCATTTCCCGTGGGTGCTGAAAAAGGGGACAGACCGCTCTGTCCACGGCCATGGCCTCACGCGGCATGAATAACCTACAGGCGGGGACAGAGTAGTCTGTCCCCTTTTTCAGCACGCTGCTAATAGTCGGGCTCGAGACGCGTGTATTGGCCCTTGAAAAAAATCAGCGGCCGGCCCTCACCCATGCGGACGTCGAGCGCGCGGCCGATCAAAACGCGGTGATCGCCGGCATCGATCACTTCCACCGTCGTGCAATCGACCATGCCGAGAACACCATCGATCACCGGCGACCCGGTTCCGGCCGGCGTCCAGGCGATTCCGGTGAAGCGGCCCTCCGGCAGGGCCGCGAAACGAATCGAAAGATCGAGCTGCTGCTCGCGCAGAATATTCACCGCGAAAAAACCGCTGCTTTCGAAGGGTTCGAGAAAGGTGCAATCGCGATCGATGGCCACCATCACCAGCGGCGGATCGAGCGAAATAGAAGAAAAAGAATTGATCGTAATGCCATGCGGAGCGCCGTCGGCGGCGCGTGTAGTGAGCACCGCGACACCGGTCGCGAAAAGGCCGCAGACACGGCGAAAATCGACGGATTGAAAGGGCGCGCTTGACAAGACGCTAACCCTAATCCTATCATGGAGTTTCGCTGTGCTCTAGGAGGCGGATTTGATCAAGCTCGATATTATAAACGAAGTGGTCAACCGGACCGGCATCACCAAAACCAAGGCGGAGATGGCCGTCGAAACCGTCTTCGAAAGCATGAAGCGGGCTTTAGGACGCGGCGAGCGTATCGAGCTGCGCGGCTTCGGCATCTTCAACGTACGGCCGCGCAAGACGGGCATCGGCCGTAATCCGCGCACCGGAGCCGAGGTCGCCATTCCGCCGGGAAAAGCGGTGCGGTTCAAGCCCGGCAAGGAATTGCAGACTCTGCAATAGGCAAGAAGTTTTGTGTCCACCAACGGCTACCCGCCGACAGCCGTAACGCCGGGTTTTTTTGAGACGCTGCATGCGGAGCACGCGCCGCCGCGGCATCGCTACTGGCTGCACGCGCTGCTGCTCCTGTTGACCCTGGTGACCACCACCGTCGTAGGCTCGGAGCTGGCGCACAGCTTCGCGCAGAACCGCGTGTTCACCGTCGATTTTTCGGGCTACCAGCGCCTGCTGCACGATCCCGCGTCGATTCTGGATGGTCTGCCGTTTTCGATGACGCTGCTGGTGATTCTGCTGGCGCACGAGATGGGACATTATCTGGCGGCGCGCTACTATCACGTCGATGTGACGCTGCCGTTTTTCCTGCCGGCGCCCACGCTGATCGGAACGTTCGGGGCGTTCATCCGCATCCGTTCGGCGATTCTCGCCAAACGCATTCTCTTCGACATCGGCATCGGCGGGCCCATCGCGGGATTTTTAGCGCTGATTCTGCCGCTGATCATCGGCGTGAGTTTATCGAAGGTGGAACCGGGCATTGCCGTGCGCGGAGACGTGATTTTCGGCACGCCCCTGTTTCTGCGCCTGTTCGAATGGATCGCGTTTCCGGGAGTTCCCGCCAGCGACATTTATCTGCATCCGGTGGCGCGCGCCGCCTGGGTCGGATTATTGGCGACAGCCCTGAATCTTCTGCCCATCGGCCAGCTCGACGGCGGCCACATCATGTACGCGTTTTTCGGCGAGCGAACCAAGCTTACTTCGCGAATTTTCGTCGCGGCGCTGGGCATTTTGGGCGCGGTGCAGTTGTTCACCAGCGATTACAAAATGGGTTACATGTGGCTGTTCTGGGCGCTGCTGCTGTTCATTCTGGGAATGCGGCATCCGGCGATTGTCGATCCGGTGCGGCTGAGTCCGAAGCGCCGCTGGCTGGGATTGGCGGCGTTGCTCATTTTTATTCTGTCTTTCACTCTGGCGCCGATCCGGACCACCGGCCTGTGAAAATTTCCGCGACGATCATCACCTATAACGAGGAGCGCAACGTCCCCCGCGCCATCGAGAGCCTGCGCTGCGCCGACGAGATCGTGGTGGTCGACAGCGGATCGAGCGACCGCACGCTGGAACTGGCGGAAAAGCTCGGGGCGCGCGTGGTGGAAAGCCCCTGGGCGGGATACACGAAGCAGAAGAATTTCGCGGCCGAACAGGCGGCGAACGATTGGATTCTTTCGCTCGATGCCGACGAATCGTTAAGTGAAGCGCTCGAAGGAGAGATTTGGCAGCTCAAGAAAAATGGTCCGGAGTTCGACGCGTACACCATGCCGCGCATGGCGCAGTATCTGGGCCGCTGGATCCGTCATTCGGGCTGGTATCCGGATCTGAAGGTGCGGCTGTACGACCGTCGCAAAGCGCAATGGGAGGGCGATTTCGTTCACGAGACGGTCCGGGTGAATGGGCGCACCGGCGAATTGCACTCGAACCTGCTGCACTTCACCTGCGAATCGTTATCCGAGCACTTGAAGACGATGGATCGCTACACCACGCTGGCCGCGGAGCAGCTTTTGGCGACCGGCGAAAAAGTGACGTGGGGCCGTCTGCTCTTCGAGCCGCCGTGGACATTTTTCAATACTTATGTTCTGAAGCTCGGATTCCTGGACGGCATGGAAGGATTGACCATCGCAAATATGGCGGCGCTGTATAACTACGTGAAATACGCCAAGGCGCGGTTCATGAGCCCGGGAAGATGATTGCGTAAGCCGCTGGTCCCCCGTCCCATGATTCGTGTAATCGGTCACCATTGCTGGCGTTTGGGGCAGGCTCCCAGTCCGGGGCCTGTCCCACAAACCCGGAAAAGTCCGCACTCGGGCGGGCGATTCACACAAGCCTGGTGGCTTATGCCACTGGACGCATAAATGCGGAGCCTGCACATCGATCTCGGACGCGAGATGGGCGGCGGACAATGGCAGGTGGTTTATCTGCTCGAACGGTTGAAAGATGCACGGCTGATTTGTCGCGAATCGTCTCCGCTATTTCGCGTTGCGCGCGAGCGGGGGATCGAGGTTGCTCCACCGGCCCTCTATATTCCTTCGGCGGAGATCGTTCACGCACACGACGCGCGTGCGCATACCTGGGCGATTCTCCGGAATTTCCCGCGGCTGGTGGTATCGCGCCGCGTGGCGTTTCCGATCGGCACATCGATTTTTTCGCGATGGAAATATCGCCGGCCGGACGCTTATATTGCCGTTTCCGAATTCGTTGCGCGAAAGTTGATGGATGCGCGAGTGCCGGAGAAAATCATTTCGGTGGTTTACGATGGAGTGCCGATTCCTGACGAACCGAGTTCAGCGCGTGGCGGCGTCATCGCGATTCCCGGAAAATGTGAGGACCTCGTTCGCGCGGCGGCGAAGACGGCGGGTGTGCCGGTCCGATTTAGCGCGAATCTGTGGCAGGATCTGTCTTCGGCGCGCGCCTTGATTTACGCGAGCGAATCGGAGGGGCTGGGTTCCGGTGCGCTGGCGGCCATGGCCTTCGGTGTTCCCGTGATCGCGACTCCGGCCGGTGGTTTGCCCGAGGTCGTCGAGCAGGAACGCACCGGGTTGGTGGTCGATGCGTCCGGGATTGCCGCGGCGCTGCGGCGTCTGCTCGACCATCCCGAAGAGGCGGCCCGAATGGGGCGCGCAGGAAGAGAACTGGTGAAAAGGAAATTTTCTGTCGATCAGATGGTCGAAGGAACGAAGAGCGTTTATCAGGGAGTCCTCCGCTCATGATCGAAGCGGGCATCGCGTTTTTGTTCGGGCTGTTGATCGGCAGCTTTCTGAACGTCTGCGTGTATCGCATGCCGCGCGATCTGTCGGTGGTGCGGCCGCGGTCGTTTTGTCCGAATTGCGAAAAAATGATCGCCTGGTACGACAATATTCCGTTGCTGAGTTACGCACTGCTCGGCGCGCGCTGCCGCCATTGCCGCGCGCGCATTCCGCTGCGCTATCCGCTGGTGGAACTGGCGACGGCAGCCGCCTTCGCGCTCTGGTTTGCGGCGCTGGGACCGACGCTCGCCGCGGCGAAATATGCGGTGTTTTCAGCGATTCTGATTGCCCTGATCGCGTCCGATTTTGAGGAACGGATTCTGCCGGATGAGTTCACCATCGGCGGCACCGTGATCGGCCTCGCCTTTGCGCCCTTCGTTCCGCTGCAAATTCGCTGGGCGATCTTGCTCCTGCCGGCTTCGCTCAATGTGCGCTGGCTGTCCCTGGCGGAAGCAGCACTGGGAGCGGGATTCGCCAGCGGGATCATCTGGTTTGTCGGCTGGCTGTATGAAAAAGTCCGGCATCGCGAAGGACTGGGATTGGGCGACGTGAAAATGATCGCCATGATCGGCGCCTTTCTGGGTTTGGAGCCGGCGCTGCTGACGCTGATCGCGGGATCGCTGCTGGGATCGGTGGTGGGCCTCGGTTATATCTTGGTCAAGGGCAAAGACGCGTCGACCTACGAGCTTCCGTTCGGCAGTTTTCTGGGATTTGCCGCGCTCGCCGTGGCGATTTTCGGAAATATAGTCAAACTCGCATAGGTAGCATATGTGCTGTCCGCGTCCGATGAATCGGCACGCGCCGGGCGCAAGCCTGGCGGCGTACGCCACTTCAGATCTTTTCTAATGCGCGCACTCGAAACTGACCATGAAATGTCCACGCCGCTCGGCCCACCAGCATCCTGACCAAGATCGAGCCGCTCGAATCGGTGCTTGACGCCTATCAGACCTTCGATCAGCGGCACGCTGGATGGATCAAGGTGGAATTGCTGCCTGCGGCGTAACACGTTCGGCGAGTGATACACTTCGATTTATGGCCATCAGCAAGGACCTGCTGGAGATCCTCGTCTGCCCGCTGTGCAAGGCGCCGCTCGAACTGAAGCAGGATGAAAACGGCCTGAAGTGCGTGCAGTGCAAACGCGTCTATCCGATTCGCGACGACATTCCGGTGATGCTCGTCGATGAAGCGCGGATCGAAGAATAAGAGTGGCGATATGTGGTTGAGCGACTTCGGGTGGGGCGGGCCCACGGCCTGCGGCGGTCTCCAAGGCCGCCCGAGCAGCCCCGCGCACGCTTCACCGGCGAAAATATGAGCGCTCTTCTCGATGGGCTGCCGTCGGGCGCAAGGATCGCGGTGATCCGGCTGCGATCCCTCGGCGATTGCGTATTGACCACGCCCTCCCTGGCGTTACTCAAAGCGTATCGCCCGGATCTGCGGATCAGCGTGATCGTCGAACCGCGATTTGCGCCCGTTTTCGAAGACAACCCGGACGTCGATGAAATACGCGAATCGGCCTGCGCCGCCGATCTCGCGCTGAATTTTCACGGCGGAACGCGCAGCATGATCCTGACCGCGGCCACGCGCGCCAAACTCCGCTGCGGATTCGCGCATCACCGCTACAGCTTTATTTATTCCCACAAAATCCCGCGCGCGCAGCAGATTTTAGGCGACGAACGGCCCGTCCACACCGCGGAACATTTGGCGTCCGCAATGTTCTGGCTGGGCGTGCCGCGCGCGGAGATCCCCCGCGCCAGGCTGTTTGCCGCGCCCGCGGAAATCGCCGGTCCGTATTTCGTGATTCATCCGTTCGCGTCAGCCGAGGATAAAACGTGGCCCTCCGCGCGATTCCTCGAAATCGCCAAACGGGCGCGCTGCATTTTCCTCGCCGGCCCGGATGACGACATTCGCCCGTTCGCCAGGTTTGAGGTTCTACGGAATGCTCCGCTCGAGCGCGTCAAAAGCCTGATTTCCGGCGCGCAGTTATTCCTCGGGAACGACAGCGGACCGGCGCACGTCGCCGCCGCGTTCGGCGTGCCGGTGGTGGTGCTGTTCGGCGCGTCCCATCCGGCGACCTGGGCGCCGTGGCGAACCGAAGCCCAGGTTTTAACCTCGCGCGCGGGCATCGGCGGCATTTCCGTCGATGAGGTGCTCGCCGCCATCGAGTCGCTGAAGGTGCGCGCATGAGGGAATTGTCCCGCCTGCTGCGCTATTCGCGTCCTTATGCCGCGCATCTGATGGCGTCGGTGGTGCTGATGATGATCGTCGGCGCGTCGCAAGGCTTGACCGCTTTGCTGATCGGCCCCATCTTCGATCGCGTGCTGAATCCGCAATCGGCCGATGCGCCGGTGGTGATTCCGGTGTTTCATCGTTCGATACCGCTGTCGAGCATCGTGCCGATTCCGCTGCACAATGTGTGGTCGCTGGTGGCCGCGGCGATTCTGCTGGTTTTTTTCATCAAGGGATTGTGCGATTATTTCGGCAATTACCTGATCAATTACGTGGGATTTTCCGCGGTTACCGATCTGCGGCAGACCGTCTTCGAGCGCGTGCTGCACCAGGACGCGCATTTCTTCGAAGACAATTCCACCGCCCGGGTGATGTCGTCGATCATGAACGACCTCGAAAAAATTCAGGTCGCGACCTCGCACATTCTCGCCGATTTTCTGCGCCAGAGCTTCAGCACCGTGGCGCTGTTGTGCGTGGTGCTCGATACCGACTGGCGTCTCGGCCTGGTCAGCCTGACCGTGCTGCCGTTCGTGCTGGTGCCCACCCTTCGCCTGGGCCGCAAAATCCGCCGCACCACGCGCCGCGCGCAGGACGATGCGGCCGAATTGAATCAGGTCTTGCAGGAAACGCTCAGCGGCAATCAGGTGGTGAAAACGTTCGGCGCCGAAGAGATCGAATCGAACCGTTTTCGCGATCGCGCGCAGCGTCTGCGCCGCAGCAATCTGCATTACGTCGCGCAGCAGGCCGTCGCTTCGCCGCTGATCGAATTTTTCGGCGCCATCACCATCGTCGGCCTGCTCAGCTACGCGCGGGAGCAGATCAAAACCGGCCACATGACCACGGGTGACTTCACCAGCTTCGTCACCGCGCTGCTGATGCTCTATGAACCGGTGAAACGCCTGGCCGGGATCCACAATATTTTTCAGCAGGCGCTGGGCGCATCGCAAAAAGTCTTCGAGTATCTCGCCCGCGAGCGCCAGATCAAGGACGGCACGGCGAAATTGTCGCGCTTTGAGAAATCGATCGTCTTCGAAAACGTCGGATTCCGCTATCCCAATGCTCCCGCCAATGCCGCGGATGGATTCGCGCTCGAATCGATTTCATTTGAAGTGAAGGCGGGCGAAATTGTCGCCTTAGTTGGTCCCAGCGGCGCGGGGAAAACGACGCTGGCCAATCTGGTTCCGCGTTTTTACGACGTCCAAAAAGGCGCGCTGCGCATCGATGGCCGCGATGTGCGGGATCTGCGCCTGGCCTCGCTGCGCGAAAAGATTTCGCTGGTGGCGCAGGATACGTTTTTATTCAACGACACGGTGGCGAACAATATCGGCTACGGCCTGGCCGGCGCCACCGAGGAACAGATTCGCGAAGCCGCCCGCGCGGCGCTCGCCGAAGAGTTTATTGCGCGAATGCCGGAAGGCTACGAAACGATGATCGGCGAGCGCGGAATGAAGCTGAGCGGCGGACAGCGCCAGCGCCTGGCCATCGCGCGCGCGCTGCTCAAAAACGCGCCGATCCTGATCCTCGACGAAGCGACCTCGCACCTCGACACCGAATCGGAGATGCTGGTGCAAAAAGCGCTCCAGGTTTTAATGGAGCGGCGCACCGTCATCGTGATCGCGCATCGTCTTTCCACCGTTCGCCGCGCGGATAAAATCGTGGTGCTCGATCGCGGCCGCATCGTCGAATCCGGATCGCACCAGCAGCTGATGGAGCTCGGCGGCCTGTACCAGCATCTGCACGAGCTACAATTTCTGGTTAATTCATGATTCGATCCATGACCGGATTCGCGCGGGTTCGCCGCCCGCTGGGCGAAGGCGAGCTGGTGGTCAGCTTGAAAAGCCTGAACCATCGCGGACTCGACGTTCACATCCACGCTCCTTCCGCCGTCGATCCGTTTGAAGGCGTGATTCGCGCGGCGGTGAAAGAACGGGTGCTGCGCGGCCACGTGGAGGTTCGCGTTTCGCTGCCGCAGGCCGCGTCGAATGGCAGCGCGGCGGTGCTGAATCACGCGCTGCTCGAAGAATATTTGCGGGCGTTTCGCGAGGCGGCCAAGCAGCACGGGCTCGATTCGAAGCCGGATCTGAACGCCGCGCTGCGCTTGCCGGGTATGTTTATGGAATCGGGCGAGGAAGAAGCTCCGCCGGATGCGGAACCGGCGCTGCGCGAGGCGCTTCAGCAGGCGCTCGCCGAGTTGAACGCCTTTCGCGCGCGGGAAGGCGCGGAGATCGCCGCCGAAATGCGCGCGCACAATTCCAACGTGGCCGCCGCGGCAGCCGAGATGGAAAAAATTCGCGAAGGCGCGACGGCCGCGTTTCAGAATCGGCTGTCGGAACGATTAAAAGAGCTTTTAAAAGGCGCCCAGGTCGATCCCCAGCGCCTGGCGCAGGAGGCCGCGATTCTGGCCGATCGCAGCGATATCGGCGAGGAACTGGCGCGGTTGAAAATTCATTCCGCGCAGCTGGCCGCGCTGCTCGATTCCGGCGGGGAGATCGGGAAAAAGCTCGATTTTTTGCTTCAGGAGATGAATCGCGAAAGCAATACGATTCTTTCGAAAACCAACGGCATCGGGGAAGCGGGGTTGAAAATTACGGAGCTGGCGCTGGCCGCGAAGGCGGCGATTGAGAAGGTTCGGGAGCAGTCGCTGAATTTGGAATAGACCCCAGCCACTGCTGAAACAATGACCACGGTTTTCATCATTTCCGCGCCCTCCGGCTCCGGCAAATCGACCCTCACGCGGGAGCTGCTCCGTCGCGTCCCGTGCCTGCGCTTTTCGGTTTCTTATACCACCCGCACCCCGCGCGGGCAGGAGCGCAACGGCCAGGAATATTTTTTCATCTCGCGCCAGGAGTTCGAGGAGCGCATCGGAAAAGGCGAATTTCTCGAATACGCCGACGTTTTTGGGAACTACTATGGTACTCACGTCAGCGAATTGGACCGCGCCGCGGCGGAAGGCGTCGATCTGGTGCTCGACATCGACGTCCAGGGTGCGCGACAATTGAAGGAGAAGATTCCGGACGCCATAACTATATTTATATTGGCTCCCAGCCGGCAGGTTCTGGAAGAGCGGTTGCGCACTCGATCGCAGGATTCCGACGCGGTGATCGCCCGCCGGTTGCGCGACGCCGCCGAAGAGATACGTAATTATTCTTTGTACGATTACGTGCTGGTGAACCGCGAAGTGGAGTCGTCGGTGGCAACGCTGGCGGCCATCGTGAAAGCCACGCGGAGCCGGCGCGACCGGATGGAGAGAGAGATCCAACCAATCCTGGAGACGTTTCGAAATGCCTGAATCCAATTTCCGACAAACCGCCGCGAGCATCATTCCGGACGACCCGGAAGCGAGCGCCTATCGTTTCATCATCGTCGCCGCCAAACGCGCGCGGCAGCTTCAGAACGGCGCCCGCAGCTTCCTGCCGACCACGTCCAAGAAGCCGACCGTCGCCGCCATGGAAGAAGTGCGCCGCGGACTGGTGCAATACGACGATCCGGCCTTCGCGCGCGAGCACGAAGAGCCGCCGGCCGAAGAATGAACGTCGCGTTAGGCGTGGGCGGCGGAATCGCCGCATATAAATCGGCCGAACTGGCGCGCGCGCTGATGGAGCGCGGATTTTCCGTGCAGGTGATCTTGACCTCCGCCGCCGCGGAGTTCGTCCGCCCGCTGACCTTCGCGGCGCTCACCGGCCGCCAGGTGATCACCGGACTTTTTTCGAGCGAAGACAATCTTTCAAACGCGATCGAGCACATCCGCGTCGCCGAGGAGAACGACATTCTGGTGGTCGCCCCGGCGACCGCCGATATTCTTGGGAAATTCGCGCACGGCATTGCCGACGATTTTCTGTCGACCACCTACCTGGCCTTCACCGGCCGCGTGGTGCTGGCGCCGGCGATGAACTCGAATATGTGGAACCATCCGGCGACCCAGGAGAATCTACGCGTGCTGCGCGAGCGCGGGCATCAGATCGTCGAGCCGGACGAAGGCGTGCTGGCGTGCGGCATGGTCGGCCCGGGCCGGCTCGCCGAGCCGCAACAGATCGCCGAGTTTGTCGCCGCGGGAAACGTCGAAACGCGCCACGATTTCGAAGGCGAAACGCTGCTGATCACCGCCGGTCCCACGCAGGAACCGATCGACGCCGTTCGCTACATCACCAACCGTTCGAGCGGGAAAATGGGCTACGCGCTGGCCCAAGAAGCCGCGGCGCGCGGCGCTCGCGTGATTCTGGTTTCCGGTCCCGTGCACCTGGCCGAGCCGCGCGGTGTCCAGACCATTCACGTGCAGACCGCCATCGAAATGCGCAAAGCGGTGATGGATCACCTGGAAGAAGCGACCATGATCATCAAAGCCGCCGCGGTCGCCGATTATCATCGCTCCAATGCGCCGCGCACCAAAGAAAAGAAAACCGCCGCGCGCCTGTCGCTGGAGCTCGATCCCACGCCGGATATTCTCGCCGAAATCGGAACGAAGAAGGCGGACCGTCTGCTGGTCGGCTTCGCCGCGGAAACCGATCACCTGATCGAAGAAGCGCGGCGCAAGCTCGAAACTAAGAATTGCGATATGGTGGTGGCCAATCTGGTTTCGCAGGAGGGCTCGGGTTTCGAGTCGGACGAAAACGAAGTCGTGTTGGTGCTGCGAACGGGCGAGACGATTCCCGTGCGCCGCGCGCCCAAACGCGAAATCGCGCGCGCCATTCTCGATCAGATGACCCGGCTGCGGCTGGCGCTGCATACGTCGCGATGAATCGGGACCAACTGCGCGATCGGCTCACGTTTTACCGCGATCTCGGCGTGAAGGACATTTTCCGTCGCGAGCCGCGAGAAAGCCCCGCCAGTAATGGCGGGGGTGAACGCCCGGTTGTACAAAACGCCGTGCAGGATACCGCCATTCCTTCCATCGCGCCCTCCGGCGATACCCTCCTCAAAATCATCGAAGACCTCGGCGATTGCCGCCGCTGCCGGTTATCGGAGCAGCGAACGAAAATCGTTTTCGGATCGGGAAACGAGCAGGCGCGGCTGGTTTTCGTCGGCGAAGGGCCGGGCGCGGACGAAGACGCGCAGGGCCTGCCTTTCGTCGGCCGCGCCGGCCAGCTGCTCACGCAGATGATCGAGAACACCGCCTCGAAAGAAGGCATCCCCATTCGCCGCGCCGATGTTTATATCTGCAATGTGGTCAAATGCCGGCCCCCCGAAAATCGCACGCCGCAGCCGGACGAGATGGAAATTTGCGGCGAATTTCTTTTCCGCCAGTTGATGGCGATTCGTCCCAAGGCGATCTGCGCGCTCGGCTCGACCGCGGCGAAAGCGCTGCTCAATACCAAGGACGGCGTGACGCGCCTGCGTGGCCATTGGCACAAATGGCGCGAGATCCCGCTGATCGTGACCTATCACCCATCCTATTTGTTGCGTCCGTACAATCAGAACGCCAAGCGCGAAGCCTGGGAAGATTTGAAAAAAGTTCTGCATTTCGTTTATGACTGAGCGGCCTGAGCCGTCAGGACTGCGCTTTTGGGAGGCACGATTCACAACCTGACGGCCTATGCCACTGGATGATCATGCGCGGAAAATTCATTACCTTCGAAGGACCTGAAGGCAGCGGCAAATCGACGCAGCTTCGCCTGCTCGCTGAGCGCCTGCGCGCCGCGGGCCGTCGTGTCTTTGAAACCTCCGAGCCGGGTGGTACGCCCATCGGAACGCACATCCGCCGCGTGCTCCTCGATTCGCAAAACGCCGAAATGCGCCCCACCACGGAGCTGCTGCTCATGTTCGCCTGCCGCGCGCAAAATGTCGATCAATGGATTCTGCCTGCGCTCGCCGAAGGTCAGATCGTTCTCTCCGATCGTTTCACCGATTCGACGCTGGTCTATCAGGGCATCGCGCGCGGCCTGGGCGCCGAAGTGGTCTATGAAGTCGATCGCATCGCCTGCCGCGGTCTGGTGCCCGACCTGACGCTGCTGATCGACGTCGACACCGAAACCGGACTGAAGCGCGCCCACGCGCGCAACCGGGAGACGCAAGGCGTCGAAACGCGCCTGGACGAACAGCCCATTGCGTTTCACAAAAAAGTTCGCGACGCCTATCATCAGCTCGCCTCGGACGAACCGCGCCGCGTGCGCCTGATCGACGGCTCGCGCGATGCGGAAACCGTTGCGCGCGAAGTGTGGGAAACGGTGACAACGCTGCTCGCCGGGCCGCGCACTCCGTAAGATAATCACATGAAGGTTCTCACCGCCGAACAGATGCGCGAGGCCGACCGCATCACCATCGCGCGCGGCACGCCCGGCGAAGTTCTGATGGAAAACGCCGGTCGCCGCGTCAGCGAAGCGATCGAGCGCGAATTTTCCCCGCTTGCGCGCCAGCGCGTGCTGGTGGTCTGTGGAAAGGGCAACAACGGCGGCGACGGCCGGGTGGTGGCGCGCCTGCTGCGCGGCCGCGTCGCCGATTTGCAGGAAATCGAGATCGAGAAACCGCAGGAGGTTCGTTTCTCGCCGGCGATCATCGTCGATGCCATTTTAGGCACGGGCCTCAGCGGTCCCGCCAAGGGCGCGGCGCTCGAATGGATTCGCAAAATCAATTCGCTGCGTCCGAGCGCAAAGGTGGTCGCCGTCGATATTCCGAGCGGCCTCGGCGGCGGCGGCGAATTCGTCTACGCCGATGTGACCGTCACCTTCGCCGCTCCGAAAATCGAGCATTTTTTAGCCGAAGGCGCGGCGGAAGCCGTGGGGCATTTGATCGTCGCCGAAATCGGCATCGCGCCGGACGCGATTCAGTCCGACCTCGAAGTTTCCGAATCGCGCGATTTCGCCGCGTTCGCCGCTCCGCGCAAACCAGCGTCGCACAAGGGAAATTTCGGGCACGTGCTGATCGTCGGTGGAGCGCCGGGAAAAATGGGCGCTGCGGCAATGGCCGGATTAGCCGCGGCACGCGTCGGCGCGGGCCTGACGACAGTGGCGTGCTCGGATTCCTCGCGCCTCGCGCCGGAGCTGATGTCGGACTCGCTCGAAAATTTTTCGCTCGAAAAAATCACGACGGTCGGCGTGGGACCGGGATTGGGAATGAATCGGCCGCTGCTCGAACGTCTGCTGCGCGAGGTGACCGTGCCGATGGTGATCGACGCCGACGGCCTGAATTCCATCGCCGGAACGAATTTTAAAGGCCGCGGAGTCGAAACGATTCTGACGCCGCATCCCGGCGAGATGCAGCGCCTTGTCGGCGCGAAATTCACGGACCGATTATCGACCGCGCGCGCGTTCGCGAAAGAACGGAACTGCTGCGTGGTGTTGAAGGGGCATCGCACGCTGATCGCGTATCCCGACGGCCGCGTGTGGATCAATCCGACGGGCTCGCCGTCGATGGCCAAAGGCGGATCGGGCGATATTCTGACGGGAATGACCGCCGGGATGGTCGCGCAATTTTCGGGCGACATCGAACGCGCCGTCCGCGCCGCCGTTTTCCTGCATGGCCGCTGCGGCCAGCTCGCGGCCGAAGATCTGACCGATAAATGCGTGCTCGCCACCGATCTGCTGCACTATTTGCCGAGGGCGTTTCGTGAATGTATTTAGAACGTGCTCGGCCGAAGAGACCATCAACGTCGGCCGCAAAATCGCCGCCGAGCTGCCGCGCCGCGCCGTAGTTCTGCTGATCGGCAATTTAGGCGCAGGCAAGACCACGCTCGCCAAGGGAATCGTCGCGGGATTGGGCGCGGCGTCGCCCGAAGATGTTTCCAGCCCGACCTTCACGCTGATCCACGAATATTCGCCCCGCGTTTATCACATCGATCTCTATCGATTGGATCGCGCCGAGCAGGTTTCGACGCTCGGCCTGGACGAAATCTTCGATCGCGACGCAGTCGTCCTGATCGAATGGGGCGAGCGGTTTCCCGATCTCATTCCCCAACCGCGGATTGAGATTCGGCTGCGCGCGAACCCGGATGACCACAGGGAAATCGAGGTGAAGTATTAACAAAGGATCGCGAATGGCGACGATCCCCCGCATTCTGACCTACGAAGAATGGCTCCGGATGCCGGCAGAAATTGACTGATTACGCGAGGATTGCCGTGCCCGAGGTCTGGTTTGTTTTTGCCGAGGCACGCGATCCCGTCGATCGATCGAAGTGGCGCGGCTGGCTCGCGTTTACGATAATTAGAGTTCATCCGCAGTTCATTCCGCATGCGACAATCTCACATCGCCATTATCGGCGCGCCCATGGACCTTGGTGCGGGGCGCCGCGGGGTCGATATGGGACCGTCGGCGATGCGCCTCGCGGGACTCAACGAGAAGCTTGCATCGCTCGGATACGAAATCGAAGATCTGGGCAATCTCGCGGTGGAGCAGCCGGAAAAACTTCCCGTCGGCCAGGCCAATGCCCGATATCTCGCGCAGATCGCGCACACCTGCGCGCGGCTGGCGGATATGGTTCGTCAGACCGTCGATGAAGGGCGCGTGCCGCTGGTGCTCGGCGGGGATCATTCGGTGGCGATTGGGACACTGACGGGAGTGGCGTCGCATTTCCGCGCGCGCGGCGAAAAAATCGGGCTGATCTGGATCGACGCGCACGCCGATATGAACACGCCCGAATCGAGTCCCAGCGGGAATGTCCACGGCATGCCGCTGGCGGCAATTGTCGGATTGGGCGCGCCGGAGCTGACGAATTTATGCGGCTTCGCGCCGAAAGTCGATCCGGAGGCCGTTTCGATCGTCGGCCTGCGCAGCGTGGATGAAATCGAGCGCCAGAACGTTCGCGGCGCGGGAGTTCATGCCTTTACCATGCGCGATATCGACGAGCGCGGGCTGCGCAGCGTGATGCAGGAAGCCATCGTTCACGCGACGCGCGGCACCGCCGGGTTTCATCTTTCCTTCGATATGGACGCGGTCGATCCGCAGGAAGCGCCGGGCGTCGGCACGCCGGTGCGCGGCGGAATCACCTATCGCGAAGCGCACCTGGCCATGGAAATTGTGAACGATTCCAACCAGATGCTTTCGATGGAGATGGTGGAAGTAAATCCAGTGATCGATGAAGTGAACCGGACGGCGCTGCTGGCCGTCGAACTGATTATGTCCGCCATGGGAAAGAGAATTTTATGAAGTTGCGCGTCGCGGTTTTGTTCGGAGGGCGCACCGGGGAGCATGAAATTTCGCTGCGCTCGGCCGAATCGATCATGGCGGCGATGGATCCCGAACGCTACGCGATCGAGCGGATTTTTATCACTAAGGAAGGCCGCTGGGAGCCGCGCGCGATTACGCCGGAGCCGGGGCGAAATGAGGGAATCGACGTGGTTTTTCCAGTGCTGCACGGGACCTTCGGCGAAGATGGGACCGTCCAGGGTCTGCTCGAATTGGCGGATCTGCCGTACGTCGGAGCGGGCGTGCTGGCGTCGTCGGTGTCGATGGATAAAGAAATCATGAAGCGCCTGATGCGGGAGCGCGGGCTGCCCATTGCGGATTACCTCCTTTTGCGGCGCGGGAAATTTCAAGCGCGGGAGGTTTGCGGGAAATTGCCGTTTCCCGTTTTCGTAAAGCCGGCGAATTTGGGATCGTCGGTCGGAATTTCCAAGGCGAAGAGTTGCGAAGAATTGATTGCGGCGCTGGATTTAGCGGCGCAATTTGATCGAAAAATCATCGTCGAAAAAGGTATAAAAGGCCGCGAATTTGAGTGTTCCGTGCTCGGAAATGACGATCCCGTGGCCGCGCTGCCCTGCGAAATTCTCCCGTCCCGCGATTTTTACGATTACGAAGACAAATATCTGCTCGATAAAGCGGAGACAGTCGTGCCGGCGGTCCTTTTGCCGGAACAGACCGCGGAAGTGCGGCGGCTGGCTGTAGAATGCTACCAGGCCGTCGATTGCGAAGGCATGGCGCGCGTCGATTTTCTGATGGAAGAAGCCAGCGGCAAATTTTTCATCAACGAAATTAATACCATCCCCGGGTTTACATCCATCAGCATGTATCCGAAAATGTGGGAAGCGAGCGGACTCGCTTATCCGAAGCTGATCGACCGTTTGATTGAGCTGGCGCTTGAACGGCATCGCGAAAAACAGTCCACCAGGTACAGCCGGTAGTTGCTCATGCTCATTCTCGCGCTGTTGATCCTCTCTTTTTCGAACTGCTTTGCCGCCGATAACGCGACCGATTCGAGCGCCGCCGACGTTAAAAAGCTGATCGAAGTTTTCGTCACCGCGAGCGAACACGCGGCCGATCCGGTGGACCCGAAAATCGCGTTTTATCAGGGCGCCATTCCGGGCATGCTGCGCACGCTCGACCCGCACTCGATTTTTTTCGATCCCGATCAGTTCGCGCAGATGAAGCAGATGGAAAAAAGCGAGCAGAAAGGATTCGGCAGCATCGTCAGCGTCCTGCCGGGCCGCGTGATCGTGTTGCAGGCGATGGCGGGAACGCCGTCGGCCAAAGCGGGGCTTTCGCCGGGCGATGAGATTCTGGCCATCGACGGGTACGTTCTGTCGCAGCTCGAATTTGAGCAGCTGGTGCAATTGCTCGGCCAGGCGCGGCAGCATCCGGCCGCGGTGCTGGTGCGGCGGCCGGGCAATGCGAAGCTGCTCGAAATGACCCTGACGCCGGCGCTGATGGAACAGCCCAGCGTGGACCGGTCGTTTATCCTCGCCCCCGATATCGGCTATCTGCGCGTCACCAGCTTCGATGAGAACACCGGAAAGCTGGTGAAGGAGACGATCGAGAAATTAGGCGGGGCGAAATTGAAGGGGCTGGTTCTCGATCTGCGCAATAATCCCGGCGGCTCGGTCGAGGCAGCGGTGGAAACCGCGTCGCTGTTTCTAAAGCCCGGCCAGCTTCTTTTTTCGGTACGCGGCCGCAGCAAGAAAACCGAAGAAGTCCGCGTGCCAAAGGACGCGGCGCCGTACCCCTTTCCGATGGCCGTGCTGATCAACGGCAAGAGCGCGAGCGCTTCGGAGATTGTCACCGGCGCGCTTCAGGATCACGACCGTGCCGTGGTTTTAGGCGAGCCTAGTTATGGAAAAGGCCTGGTGCAGAGCGTTTATCCGCTGATGAACGGCACCGGGCTGGCGCTGACCGTCGCGTTTTACTACACGCCCAGCGGACGATCGATCCAGCATCCGCTGCACGGCGGAACGCTCGATGCGAGCACCCAAGCGCTGAACGGTTTTTATCGCACCGATTCCGGACGGCTGGTGCAGGGCGGAGGCGGGATTCAGCCGGACCAGGTGGTGCTGCCGCCGGAACGGGATCGCTTAATGCTGGTGCTGGACGCCAGCGGATCGCTGACGGTTTACGCCGGCGAATATGTTCGCACGCACACGGTGAGTGAAAATTTCGAAGTGACTCCGGAAATGCTGGACGATCTCAAAACTTTTCTTTCCGAACGCCGCATTCAGCCCAGCGTGACCGATTGGCTGGCGCATAGCGAATGGCTCCAGAGCCGGCTGAAGCAGGAGATCGTGACGCTGGGAGTGAGCGTCGCGGCGGGAGATCAGATCGAGATGCAGCGCGATCCGGTGGTGCGGGAGGCGCTGAAGAAAATCAGCAAGCCGTAAACGGCGTCTGAATCACCAATTCGTGATCGAGCCGTCAGGACGGAAATACGTCTGCGCGCGAGCCGTCACCGGTTGCGTGATCTCGGTTACCAGCGTCAAGTGATTCATGTCCAACTCGACACCCAGGCCCGGACGGTCATTCGGATACAGCTTCCCGTTTTTGAAATCGAGACAGACCGGCAAATGCGGCAGCGTACGGCCCTGGAAATTGTATTCCATCAGCAGCGGTCCGGAAAACGTGCCCAGGCAGTTCACCAGCGCGGCTGTCGCAATGGGTCCGGTGAAGTGCGGAACAATTCCCACGAAATGCGTTTCGCAGATCGCGGCGATCTTCATCATCTCCGTAATGCCGCCGACGTTGGGCAGCGTGGCGCGGACGTAATCGAGGCTGTGGCTTTCCACCAGCTTGTTAAAATCCCAGCGATTGCCCCACTCCTCGCCGGCCGCCAGCGGCGTATCCACCTTGGCGCGCAGAATCGGCAGATCTTCCTGAAAGGCTTCGGTGCGCACCGGGTCTTCGACGAAGTATGGCGCCAGATCCTTGATCAGATCGCAGCAGTGGATCGCGTCCGCAAGATCGAAGCGCTGGTGAAAATCGATGCAGAAGTCGCCGTTCTTACCGACGCCTTCCCGAGCTTCCTTGCAATCCTCGTATACCTGGTTCACGCGCTCGTGCGAATTATAGGTGTGCTGGCCGGGCGGAAGCGAGGCCGAATCCATGCGGTACGCGCGGTAGCCGGCTTCGATGGTCAACTGCGCGCGCTCCTTGACGCCCATGCCGCGCTCGATGCCCGGAATAATGCCCGCGGTGTTGTAGCATTCGCAATAATTGCGAACCATGCCGCCGAGCAGGGCGTGAACCGGCAGGTTGACCGTCTTGCCTTTGATGTCCCACATCGCCAGGTCGAGCGCGCCGATGGCGTCGGTGCGCTCCCGTCCGGCGGGGTAGAAAAAGGCGCGATTCATGTCCTGCCACAGACGCTCGATGTAGTGCGGATTCTGGCCGATCAGGCGTCCGGCGGATTGTTCCAGAAGCTGCCTCGATCCGCCTTCGCCGATGCCGGTGATGCCGGCGTCGGTTTCGACGGTGACCACCAGGTCGGATTGATTGAACAGCGGATTCGGATTCGGCGGCGCGTAGACTCGCACGCGCGTGACTTTCATCGCCGGCGGCGCGGCGGCGCGCGCGGGCGCGGATGCGGCAGATCCCGCGGCGGCGACGGCGGCGGATTTCAGAAATGCTCGTCGTTTCATGGCGGTCACTTCTTCACGTATTTCTTCAGATCCTTGTAGCCCACCTCGGCGCCGTAAATCGCGCCGTGCGAATCGACCGCGACGCTTTCGGCGGCGGTGGTGCCTTTGCCGCCGGGGCCGGGATCCGGAATGAACGCGACCACCGCGCCATCCCTCACCCGGCCGATGCGCAGACCGCGTTTCCAGCCGGGATTCGATTCCGGCGAGGAATCCGAATCGGCGACATAAATATTGTCGTGCTTATCGATGAAAATTCCGGCGGGACGGCTGAACTGTTTCCAGATGCCGAGCAACTTTCCGTCCTGATTGAAAATCTGGAGGCGATTATTGGCGCGATCGCACACGAACAGCCGGCCCTTGCTGTCGAAAGCGAGGCCGTGCGGCATATTGAAATCGCCGGGATCGCTGCCGGGCTTGCCCCAGGTCTTGATGAATTTGCCCTCGGGCGTGAACTTCACGATGCGCGCGTTGGATTTTCCGCCGTGGCCGTCGGCGACGAAAATATCGCCGTTCGGCGCGACGATCACCGCCGAAGGCATGTTGAATTCGTCGGGTCCGATGCCGGGCGTACCCGCTTTGCCGAGCCGCATGAGAACTTTTCCATCGGGCGAAAACTTGATCACCTGGTGGCCGATGCCGTTTTTGCCCTGCCCGTCGCAAACCCAGATGTTGTCGTCTTTATCCACGAACAGGCCGTGCGGAAAAATGAACATGCCTCCGCCGAAGCTTTTGATCAGGTTGCCGGATTGATCGAATTCGAGAATCGGATCGAGTTGGGAGCCGGCGCAGTTGTTGCCGCCGCAGCGCTCGGCCGCCCAGATGTGATCGTGCGAATCGACGTCGACTCCGCCGACCGCGCCCCAGGTGCGGCCTGCGGGCAGCTTGAAATAATTTTCGATGGTGCGATAGGGATCGGGTTGGGAATTGGGTTGGTTGCTCGCGCCGAAGGCCGCGACCGCAACCGCAAACAGCATCACGCGGCTGGAGTGAATCATGACAGAGATTCTATCGCAGCGCGCGGCCGTTTATTCGGGGTAGCGGGGTTTTAGTGTGGAGACGAAGGAAAAGAGAGCGATTAAAGGGTCGCTCGAGGCCGCGCGTGTCCAGAACAATGCTGGAAGACGGAGGGCCCGACCGCTCCTAGAATTCAGGATTGAACGATTCAAGCGTTTTGATAACGCCCGCCATAATTTCACGGAGCGTCTTTATAGGTTCGATCGGCTCTCTGTTGGTTATGAAAACGGTCGGCTCAACGTGCATACGCACTTTGAAGCCGCTGCGATTGTTGCCTTTGTAGGGGGTTGTTTGCTACCCTGTGGCCGCGTTGAGCAGGCGCCGTTGCCAAATGACCAACATCTACGCAAAGTTTAAGGCCATAGCGTTGAGGGACGTACCCTATACATGGACGGCGGCGATTCTTCAAATTTTGTTCTCGGGAACGATTTGTTACGGATTAATATTTCCTCCGTTGCCTCCGAGCGTCGGAATGGCCATTCTCGCCGTTGGAGCGATCATCATGGCTGTTCGGCCAGAGCATTTTACTAAAATCGAAAGGATAGGTTGGGTAGTAATCGCGTGTGGGCTATTCTTTGTAGAAATCCGCTCTATAAATAACGAGCGAGACCAACACGACAAAGAACAATCTGCCGTCCGAAAGGAAGAAGAGCTTGCCTTTAAATCCATCGCTGACGGAATCACTACGTCAATAGAAAAGAACCAGCAGGCTTTCGATGCCACGATGAGGCGGATGCAAGGGCTGACGAAGTTGTCTAAGGAGAGTATTGACCAAGTGACAGGCGGACGCTCGTATCCCATAGCAGTCGCGACGACAAATCCGAATGACGGCTTGGCTGGCTTTCCAGTCACTATCTTCAATAGCGGGCCTTATACCCTGTACGGCTTGTCGGCGAGCATTCAGGAGGTTAGGGGCGTGTTCGACATGAGCATACCGCAACATAATTTTGGTGACTTACGCCCGTACGATTTGGTTGATTTCCCAAACTTTCGCGTGCAGTTACCCGAGAGCGACAAGAAAGACCGGGAGTATGCGTTAGTCTTTCGCGCCCGTAACGGCGGGTGGAACGAATATCTGCACATTCGTAGGAACGGCACAAGCATCAGGAACGCCGAGGAATTATATTCGCTCCAGTTTCCAGGCAAGCCCGGTAAACTAATCGCAAAGACCACGTTTTGATGACTAGGGCTGACGCAACAATAAGCCCGCACGCTGGATCATGAAGCGCGATCCATCCATTGCGGCTCCCAGTAGCCGAGCGAACGATTTACGAATCGGTAAACTGCGGATCGTTGTTTGCCGCGAAAAATTCAAACGAGTCTGGAGCGAATGCCAATTCCCGCACGTAGAAACCATCGGTTGACTTGTCTTGATCAATCCCCCTCGCAAGGCGCGTAATGATGTAAATGTGCCCCTCGACGTGAAAGATATGGCCGGGGCGATACCACGGCCGTCTGCCATCGGCGGTCTTGGCTTGTGAGAACACGCGCACTGGCCATGCGCGGTACAGTCCGACTGCAACTGCGACGCAGATGATCCACTCAATCATCAACCGCGACTGGTCCACATGGATCGCGCCACGATTCAGCGGCGGCGCAAAAATGAGATGGTATCCGGCCGGGTAGCCGCGCTGCGCCCAGGGCGGATAAACTCCAGCGGCCACAACCGCCAATATCAAACCCCAAACAATGAGCCCTTGTCGGTTAGACATCGGCGTGAATGTATCACAGCAGATACACGAAAGGAAAAAATGAAAAACAAGAGTCCCCTACGGAGGGAATTGCAACGACTTCGTCGTGGGTCAGGCACCAATCAACTATCAGCCGATGTTTCTTCGGTCAAAATGGCTTGCCCTCCATCCGAAAGCCAGATTTCTAAAAATGCGGCAGATGGATTATCTGGAGTTGCGCTAGGCGTTGACCCGCCAAACGTAGCTCCCGCCAAGTTGAACGCTTCCTCCTTACCGCCCCCCAGCGGCGAAAATATAACCCCGACGGGCGTCACGGATCTGATCCAGCCAAGCACTTTTTTCGACTGGGAGTCTGACGAAGCCCGTGAAATGCACTCCAAAGCCGTCCGCGCGGTGCTCCATTTTTCCAACATCTCAAACGCTTCATCGGATGACATAGTGTTCCTCTATCAAGTTCAAACGCACGTCTTTAAGATTAGCCTACGGCGTGCATAAACCCCACTACTTTATTCCGCCCGCAGGGCTTCGGCCGGATCGATGCGGGCGGCCCGCACGGCGGGAATCACGCTCGCCGCGAGCGCCGCGGCCAATAGCAGCAGCGAAACCGCCGCGTACGTCGCCACATCGATCGGAGCCACGTCGAACAGCAGGGAAGACATGCCTCGCGCCAGAGCCGCCGCGGCGGCCAGTCCGCAGACGATTCCAATCGCCGCCAGTGTCAAACCGTGCCGCACGAACATGCGCGTCACCTCGCCGGCGCGTGCGCCGAGCGCCATGCGAATCCCGATTTCCCGCGTCCGTTGCGCGATCGAATAAGAAAGGACGCCGTAAATTCCCACCAGGCCGATCAGCATCGCCATGGCTCCGGCAATCGCCAGCAGCACCAGCGTGAAAGAGGTTCGCGCCAGCGATTTTTCGTAGATGGTTTCGAGCGTCTGCACCTGCGCCAGCGGAAGGTTCGGGTCGACGCTCCAGACCGCGCGTTGAATCTCTCCAAGAAAATCGTGCGTGCCGGTGCGCCTGCTGCGAATGACGTAATCGAGCGATCGCTCGGTGAAAATTTTGGCGCCGGCGAAATTGTCCATCAAAATGGGCCAGTACGCGATGGCGGGCGCTGGTTTGTCGACGCCGTCCTCCCGCTCGTCGCCCACCACGCCGACAATCTCCCGCCAGGATTCGGTGCTCATTCTGCGAATGCGTTTGCCGAGCGCCGCCCTGGGATCGCCCCACCACTCGCGCGCCAGATTTTCCGAAATCATCGCCACCGGCCGCTTTTCGAGCGTGTCTTCCCAGGTGAATTCGCGTCCGGCGGCGAGCCTAATGCCCATCGCCGGGAACATTCCCGGTGAGACGAATTTCAGCCGGCGCATCGGCGCCATGCTGCCCGCGGAGAAATGATCTTCGCGTTCCACCGGATCGATCCAATGTTCGGCGTTCATCGGCAGAGCGCTGCTGGCCCCGGCCGCGGAAACACCGGGAATCGATTGCATCTTTTCGACGATCGCCCGCTCCATTCGCACCACTGCCTCCGGATCGCGCACCTGCGATTCGGGAATGGCAATGCGCAGCGTCTCCACTTCCTGCGGATTCGTGAATCCCGGCTGCACGTTGTGCAGCGCCTGGAAGGTGCGGATCATCAATCCCGACCCGACCAGCAGCAGCATCGCCAGGGCGATCTGCACCACCACCAGAATGCTGCGCGCGCGATGCCGTTCGCGGCTCTGGCTCATCGATCGTCCGCCCGCGCGCAGCTCCATTCCCGGAGCCGCGCACTGAATCGCCGGAATCGCGCCAAAAATCACTCCCGCAACCAGCGATACCGCGAGCGTGAAGATCAACACCGGCGCATCGATCGAAATTTCATTCAATCGCGGCAGGTGCGCCGGCGCGATCGCCAATAGAATCCGCACCGCGCCGTAAGCGAAGCCGAGCCCGGCCACGCCGCCGATCAACCCGAGCACGACGCTTTCGGCCAGCAATTCCCGCGCGATTCGCGACCGCCCCGCGCCCAGCGCCGCGCGAATCGCCAATTCCTGGCGCCGCCCTTCGGCGCGCACCAGCAGCAGATTGGCAACGTTGGCGCAGGCGATCAGCAGCACCATCCCGATGGTCGCCATCAGAATCCACAGATTTTTTCCGATATCGCCCACCAGGAAATCTTTAAGGGGCTGAAGCGCCGGCGTGAGCCGGGCCTGTTCGAACATCTGCACGCTGGTTCCGGGAAATGCCGGAAAGATGTGCAGAGAAACCGGAATCAGCCGCGCGATGTCGGCGGTCGCCTGCTCCAGGGTGACACCGGGTTTCAGCCGCGCGATTCCGTCATTGCCGAAATTTCCCAAATAAATTTTCGCCCGGTCGAAGCGCATCGGCAGAAGCAGCGCGGGTTTGCGATCGAGGAAGCGGAACTTTTCCGGCATCACGCCGATAATTTCCCGCGCCACGCCATCAATCACGATTCTGCGTCCGATCATCCGCCGGTCTCCACCGAATCGCGCCTGCCAGTACGGATACATCAGCACCACGGTGCGGGGCGAACCGGGCGAATCGTCTTTTTCCGAAAACCATCGCCCGGCGAGCGCCGCCACGCCAAACGCGGGCAGAACATCAAAGGTGACGTCCACGGTATCCACCTGCTCCGGCTCGGCGAGTCCCGTGACGCTGGCTGAGTCGCTGTGCCAGATACCGAAGTGCGCAAACGTGCGGCTCTGTTCCTTATAGGTGAAATACTGGAACGGCGCGACGCCGGGGTGCGAAAAATCGATGCCGGGCGCGGCGTGCTCGACGGCGATGAGCTGCTCCGCATGCGGATAGGGCAACGGCTTGAGCAAAATGCCGTTGATCACGCTGAAGATGGCGCTATTCGCGCCGATGCCGATAGTCAGAGTCGCGATGGTGACGGCGGTGAAGGCGGGCGCTCGGAACAGGCGCCGAAGCAAGTGCCGCAGTCGCATGGCCTGTAATACGGCGCCGACCGGAAAAGGTTTCCTTGAATTTCGAGCGATTGCGTTAGACTGGTGAAGCAACCCTCCGGAGAGATGGCCGAGTGGTTGAAGGCGCACGCTTGGAAAGCGTGTATAGGGGAAACTCTATCGAGGGTTCGAATCCCTCTCTCTCCGCCACATTTAAATCAGTAACTTACGGGACTAACGAGCCGACCAGCGGGCAATAGCGGGCAACGGTGCTATGATGGGCCATGCCGCTAACCCTCTATCGACGCCACCGGAAAGAGTGCGAAGCCGAGCGCCCCGAGGACTCCCGCTCCGGCGAATTTGAGGAGCGGAAAAAGGGTTGGCGCAAATGCGCTTGCCAGATTTTCGCATCCGGAACCCTCTCTGGCCGTTTTCGTCGCAAGTACACGGGCAAGTCCGATTGGGACGGCGCGAAAGCCGTCGCGACTGAATGGGAGCGGGCAGGGGTTTGGGATGGCGTGGCTCCCCAACAAACTATCCCAACCCCGGACCAGTTTGCGCAAATCACGATCGAGCGGTCGGTCGCGATGTTCATATCGGACGTTGAGAAACGCGCCGCGATCAACACTCAGAAAAAATACCGCCTGCTGCTCGCCAAGCTCAAGGACTTTTCGACCGAGCGCGGCTACCTCATGGTCGAGCAATGGAAGCCCATCGATGTGCGCGAGTTTCGCGAATCCTGGAAGGTCAGCCACCAGAGCGCCGCAAAAAATCTGAGTACGATCAAGGCGTTTTTCGAGTTCTGCCTCGCGAACGAATGGATCACGCGGAATCCGGCAAGGCTTGTCAAGAACCAACGCGGCCGAGATGCCACAGACAAACGCAGTGAACAGAAGCTGCCATACACGGATGACGAATTGAAACGCATGTATGAGACCTGCGCCAACGATTATGGCAAACAAAAAGTTACATGGTCTCGAATCGTCCATCACAAACGAATTGAAGGCGAGTACGCTCGGTACAACCACAAATGGTCGGGCGAAGATTTAGCCGACTTTATATCAGTGTCCGTTTATACAGGCCTTCGGATTTCCGACGTTTCAACCTTCCACATCGACCGGCTTCAGGCTTCCGGCGAAATCCTTGTCCGCACAACAAAGGCAGGCACGCACGTTTATACCTGGGTTCCGCCGTGGCTGCAGAGCCGAATCCGTGAACGTGCGAAGCAATATGGGCCTCACATTTTCGGCGAACACACGACCAAGGACATGAACGTTATCACGGACGTCTGGCGTCGGAAGCTGAAAAAGCTCTGGGATCTTTGTGGCAAGTGGAAAGTGAAGCCGACCCCACACCGGTTTCGCCACACCTTCGCGCGAGTCCTGCTTCAGCGACCGGGCGTAACGGTGCGAGATGTGGCGGAACTATTGGGCAATTCTGAACAAATGGTAAGAAAGCATTATGCTGCTTGGATACCGGAGCGACAAGCACGACTTACGAAGATCCTGAGAGAGGCGTTCGCGGATACCCCCAAACCCAAAGGCGCCAGCTTGATGGTGGGGAGTTGAGCTGAGCCCGCTTGGCTAGGTGCGGTGGACGGGATGGGCGGCGCGTTCATATTCGTCCTCGACCAGGTGACTCAAAGGTCAAGTCAGGATTTTGACGCCTTCCGCCACGGCTACCCTTTTGAGTTCCTCATCGGCGGTCGCAAGACGCAAATCTCGCCGCAAGGCCAAGTCGAGATATGCAGCATCGTAAACTGTCAAATTCCACTGTCGCGCCCGTGATTGCAAATCGACGTTCGACCAAAGATCGCGGGTCTCGACGCTAATCGGGAGTGCTTTCAAGAGCCGCAGATATTCGTCAATCTGTGCGGTTGAAATGCGTTTTCTCCTGCTGAATGAAATGAAAACGCTGTTCGCGATTTCATATCCCCATAGCTCCGGGACAATCGCATCTTCCGTTGCCAGCGCTGCCAGGACGCGCCGACCGTAAGGCCTGTCCTCGGTGGGATCGCCAGGAAAGCACCACGACACGGCGACCGACGCATCAAGCACGAATGCCATTAAAGACGATGCCCTTCGTGGATGAGCTTTCGCGTGACCGGCTCGCCAAGGCTGAGGTGGTACTTATCCCCGAAGTCCTGCATGCGCCGGACCGCGTCGGAGCGCGGCTCTTTCTCGTGCTCACCCTGGGGAAGCGCGTCGATCGCGGTATCGATGAACTCGTCGACGGAATGGATAACGCCGGCGGCGATCGCTTCCTGAATCGCTCGCTCCTGCTCTGGGTTTAAAACGATCGTCACGGCACGCCCTCTATAGCTCATTGTCGCCTAACGCGCGATTTTGCACCAGCCTCACGAGGTCCATGCTGCTGCTGCTTCAGCGGACCAAGGCGCTTTAAGGCCCGCTTGCTGTGTCTCTTTCCCGGATCAATAGGAGCGACCAGTGCGATTCTTCAGGAACCGTTCGAGATAAGACAAGGTTCGACGGTACGATTCAGCGATTGTGCGCTGGCGATTTCCGTGGGGACATGGGCGCGGCCGCGTTATACCTTGTTCAGCAACCGTGTATGGATTCTGTGCGCCGCTGATTCTGGTACGGAATATAGCGTGTGCGATTTCTTGCGGCCCATGCTGATCTTGACTACACCCGGCTCATCTTTCACCAGCCGTCGTACTGTTTCGCGGCCCAATGACCACATTCGCGCAAGGTCGCTAATGCGATAGTGCTTCTCGAACGCAAGTTGTGGTTCAACCATTCGCCCGCACTCCTCTATTCGCTTCAAGAACATCCTAGGGCGAAATGGCGAATACGTCCAATGTTATTCCGCGAGCCTCTGATGCAAGATCAGAATCGAAGGTCGAGCATTCGTTCCTTGGATCTTCTTCCCTGGACCAGGAGGTGACCTGCCCCCGATCTTTCTGCCACTCGTAAGCTGAGAAACTCGGTTCTTGACCCGCTACCGAAAGTCGTACCAAACGAAAGTAGGATTTTCGGCTGTCAAGGGCCTCCCGAGCCCGTTTTACGGGCCCGAAAATCACTCCAGAGACTCAGTAGAGGACTCTGGCTTCGGGCGATGCGAAAGAGCGCTTCGCCCTGATCTAAGATATCTTCCGGCAAACGGCGGGCCGGGTCAAGGGCGGCGATAGCCGGCGGAGCGAACCCTTGAGGCGGCCCGCCGTTTGCCGTATGCGAGTCAGAAAGGGCGAAGCGCTTCTGTGGGTTACCCTGGTGCAAGCTGGCGAACGCGGCCGGCGTTCGATCGTCCAATGCACTGTGCGGTCGGTCACGCCACTCGGCAAGCTTCTGGCGAGCCTGTGCGAGTGATGGGAACCACTCGACGTTCAAACATTCATCGCGCAGCCGGCCGTTGAAGCTTTCGATGAAGCCGTTCTCGACGGGCCGGCCCGGCCGGATGAAACAAAGCTGCACGCCGGTCGCGATCGCCCAGGCTTCCATCGCACGCCCGGCGAACTCACTTCCGTTATCGACAGTCAGACTGCGCGGCGCGCTTCGCTCGCCCATCGCGCGGGTGAGCGCGGCAACCACTTTGGGCCCGTTCATCGAGCGATCCGCCTCCAGCCAGACGCACTCGCGGGTAAACTGATCGATCACCGTGAGAATGCGGATCGAGCGGCCGTCGGAAAGCTTGTCGCTCACGAAATCCGCCGACCAGCATTGGTTGGGACCGCACGCCAGGCCCTGCGGGACGCGTTGTCGCCGCGCGATTTTCTTGCGCTCCACGCTGCGGACTTTCAGATTCTCGTCGTCATAGAGGCGGTAGATGCGTTTGGCGTTGACCTTCCACCCTTCGCGGCGCAACAGCACCGTCAGCCGACGATAGCCGTAGCGCACGTGGGTCGCCGCGATTTCACGCAACCGCCGGCGAAGCGCCTCCTGTGGCTTCTTCCGGCTCTTGTAGCACAGTGTGGTCCAAGCCACTCCGACCACTCGCGCCGAGCGGCGCACGCCGAGTTGATATGCCTCCTGCACCCACCGCGCCAACCGGCATCGCTGGCGCGGCTTCACAGCTTTTTTGAGACGATCTCCTGCAGGATCTGCCGGTCCAGGCTCAAATCCGCCACCAGCCGCTTCAACCGGTTGTTTTCCTCCCGCAACTGCCGCAATTCACGGAGCTCCTGCACGCCCAGCCCCGCGTATTGCTTCTTCCACATGTAAAACGTCGCCTGGCTGATCCCGAGTTTCCGGCAGATATCCGCCGTCTTTTCGCCGCCCTCGTACTGCTTGAGTGCCGCGATGATCTGCTCCTCACTGTGTCCCTTCTTCGGCATGGTTGCCCTCCTCGTCGGTCGTTTTCGAGGACCTCAACCGCCTACGATACCTCCAGTTTCGATTGGTTCAACTTTTGGGTTTTGGGTCATTCAACATAACACTTCAGCCTGCCCCTTCGCCGCCATATCAGGCCAGGTTCTGCCGGCGCGGAGGGCGGTCAAGGCCGAGCGCAGCGAGTTCATCGCAGAGCCTTGACCGCCCGAGCACCGGCAGTAAGAAATCATCGAGGCGGCGAAGGGGCCCGGTCCGCAAACTCGATCGGAGTCAGATAGCCCAAACTGCTGTGCGGGCGTTCCAGGTTGTATTCGGCTCTCCATCGCTCCACCTTTTGCTTGGCGTCGGCTAAGGTCGGGAACCAGTTCGCGTTGAGACACTCATCGCGAAACCGTCCATTGAAACTTTCCACGCGGCCGTTCTGCATCGGCCGGCCGGGCTGAATGTGAATCAGCCGGATTTTTCGTTCTTCACACCATGCCAGGAAATGGCGCGAAGTGAACTCCGGGCCGTTGTCGCAGCGCAAGGCTTCCGGCCGGCTGCGCTGCGAAATGATCCACTCCAAGGTGCGCGTCACGCGGCGGCTCGATAAGCAGCTGTGCGCCAATTCTCCCAGTTGCAGGTTCGCGATTCCCGAAGCGTGCTCGACAACTTCAAGACCGCGAAATACGTCGCCTTCGGCATCGGCGAGTGTCTTGCCCTGCTCGGCGCTCAGAGTTTCGGCGAGCGACTTCTGCTGCTCGCGAATCAGTTGCTGATAACGGAAGAAAACACGGGCGCGCTGACCGATCGACGTTTTACGCCATGTGACGAACGCCTCTTTCGCCGCGGCAACCGCCGCGTCGACCGCATCTTTCGTCGCCATCGGAACCCGCGCCAGCACTTCCTGCGTGGCCGGATTGACGACATCACGCCACTGAGTCGTCTTCGAAACGACGAATTCGCCGCCGATCAGCATCTCGACCGGCGGCGCTTGTACTTCGGTGGTCACCATAGTTGAAATCTCCTCATCGGGACGGCTTCTTCTGCGCGAAGAGCACGTCCAGGCGTTGCTCATAAGTGTGATAATCGATGCGATCGTAAAGCTCGGCGCAGGTTTGCATCGTGTCGATCACCCCGCGCTGTGTGCCATCGCGGCGCACTCGCGCGATCTCCACCAGCACCTTTTCGGAAGGGTGCCGGCGGCCAAGCTCAAACCTGCTTCTGCATGGCGTCGAATATCCGGAGATCGACCCCGGAAACGCTTTGGCGTCTCCGCTCCGGGAAATCGGCGCCTCCACCAGGAATCCGCCGGTGCCGGCGGCCGGGTCGAGGGGGGGAGTGGAGGGGGCGGGCTACTACGACCACTCCATCTGGGAAGAGGCCAAGAAAACCAGCCCCTTAGCGCTGAAGAGGCTGATCAACGGCGAACTCGAAGGCACGAGCGTCACCGTCGTCCTTGTCGGCTCGCAGACCTGGGCCCGGCGCTGGGTGCGCTACGAAATCATGAAGAGCATCGAGCGCGGCAATAAGGTTATCGGGATTCATATCAACGGCATCAAGGGGAAAGACAGCCAGACCAAGCCCTATGGGCCTGACCCTTTCGCCAATCTCGGTGCGGAGATCAGCGCCGACGGCATGCGTGCCACACCCACGGAATGGAGCAACGGCCACTGGGTTTACTACAGCGACATGGAAGCCTTCGCCATCAAACAGCAGCCGTACGAGAACCGCGGGAAGCATCTGCCGTTTTCGCACTGGCTGCGGCTATACGACTGGGTGTCGGGCAACGGCTATGAAAATTTCATCACGTGGATTTCGTGAGGGCGGAGCTTAAAGGACAGGGAGAAACGCGATGGCGTATATCAGGTTGGACGATGCGCGCGCCCTGGGACGCGCCGCCGTGCCGCTGCAGAAGAGCGCGCGGGGAGTACTGGCGGAGCAGGCGCGGGCCTTCGATGCAGCCCTGAGCTATGACATATTTTTGTCTCATTCCTTTGACGACGCGGAGGCAATCTACGGCGTGAAAAGGATGATCGAAGCATTGAACCTCCGCGTCTATGTCGATTGGATCGACGACCCTAACCTGGATCGCGGCAAGGTTACGGTGAAGACGGCCGCCGTGCTGCGGGAGCGCATGAGAGCGTGTTCCTCGCTCGTCTACGCCCACTCCGCAAATTCCTCAAACTCCGTGTGGATGCCCTGGGAGCTGGGCTATTTTGACGGCATCAAGCCGCGGCAGGTCTGGGTGCTTCCTCTCGTATCCAGCGACGACAGCGAGTTCAAGGGGCAGGAATATCTCGGTCTTTACCCGCCCGTGGAGAAGCTGAGCGGCCTCGCCGGCCGCACCAAGCTCGGATTCGATCGCGTCGGAGACGACAATCGCCAGGTTCTGCTGGAGAATGCCGCCCGAGGCAACGGCGTCTTCTTCGTCCCGAGGACCTGATGGCAAAGCGGGTATATTTTCGCATTTCACTACCAGGACGTCATCGACTTCCGTGCGAATGTCGTCCATAATCACTGGATGGCCCGCTCTTCAAGCGCGTGCTTGTCCGTTGTATACCCAACCGCGGCGGTGGGCAATGGTGGGCAATGCGCAACGGGAATTGTGGCAGTTCTGGCACGTGCGGCAACAGAGAGTCAGCAACTTGCACGAACGAAATCGGACGCGGCGGTTCGATGGAAGAACCATCACGGTACGGGTTCGTGGAGCGGCGAAGACGTCAAAACGATCGTAATGCTCCTGTCGTGGACTGGCCTGCGAATTAGTGATGCCGCGACTTTCGACATGAGTCGGGCAACCCCGCACCCGGAGGGCGGCGCAAACATTTTCCTTCGCATGCACAAGACGAAAGGACCGTTGTTCACGTGGATCGACACCTGGCTCTATGAGCGATTGCTGGACCGCGAGCGCCAGGTCGGTCCGAAACTTTTCGCTTGTGGACTTTCGGAGCGGCTCGAGACCGCCACCGATCTATGGCGCCGGAGAATCAACCGGGTCTTCGATTTGGCGGGCAGGTTTGAGTGCGGGACACCGACTCCGCACATTTTTAGGCATACATTCGTGCGTTTGCTGCTTCAGCGTGGCGTTTCCCCTTGCGATGTCGCCGACCTCATTGGTGATACGGAAGAAATAGTCCTCAAGCACTACGCGAGGTGGGTGCCGGAGAGGCAGGAGCGCCTGACCAACATTCTCCGAGAGAAACTCTCGTCAGCGCCACGGCCCAAACTGGTTGTAGTCGCGGGAAAAAATCGCGGGCACACTGCCTAGATCACTGCACTGGACGACTTCACGAGAGCTAGCGCCGCCCGCGTCACGCCGCCGGATGAAAAAGCTTCGTGTGAACGCGACGAGCAATGGATTCGGGAATGCTGTACCGCGTTAAGGCCTTCCGCCGGCCGAGCCGAATTTTGACGACTCCGGGTTCGTCTTTGACGAGCAGACGGACAGTCTCGCGCCCAAGCCGCCATTTCGCAGCGAGTTCGCCGATCGTGTAGTGGACCTCAAACGTGGTGTCGGTTCTGAGTTGCCCGAATTCTGAACTCGATATTTCCATGTTCTTTGGCGCAATTCCTCAGCGTGAATTACGGACCAGCTTTCCTTTGACCAACGGGATTCTGATTTCTGCCAGACGAGAACAGCGACGGGCACCAGCCGACCTGAGAACAGGATACTGCCTACGCGCCGGATCGTCCAATGTTTTCTTTTATGAACGCGATGCACGAAGCGCATAGCGACTCGAGGGCTAAAATCAGCCTAGGCGAAGCGAACGGTGAACCTGAGAGACGTAACCAGAGCCCTCTTGCGGAAATCAAAGTATCGGGTACGGTAGCATGGTGCACTGCGGTCGACAGAATGAACGGTAGCACACCTGATGAGGATCGGCATCATCTCCGATATTCACGGCAATATAGAAGCGATTTCCGCGCTTCCGGAGCGCTTTGATGAACTTTGGGTGCTCGGCGATCTGGTCAACTATGGGCCGAATCCGTCGGAGGTTATCGACTACGTTATGGCAAACGCGACCGTTGTGATCCGTGGGAATCACGATCATGCGGTCGGCTTCGGTGAAGATCCGCGCTGCTCAGCGCCGTTTCGGGAGATGGCGAAAGCGATGCAAGAGTACACGATGGCGGTTCTTTCCGATCAGCAGAAGAAATTTCTGCGCGAGCTTCCTCTGAAAATCGACCGGAATCTCGAAAGCGTCAAAGTTTCGCTTTGCCACGCGGTTCCGTCTGATCCGCTCTTTGCTTACTGCCCGCCTGAGTCCGATCGCTGGGCCGGTGAACTCAACGCCGTAACCGGAGATGTTCTGCTCGTCGGACACACGCACTTGCCGTTCCAGCGCGAGTTCGGAAGCAAACGAGTGGTGAATCCCGGAAGCGTTGGGCAGCCTAAGGTCGGCCGACCCACGGCGTGTTACGGAGTCTGGGACACGTCTCGAGCAGACAGCCCGATCTCTTTGCGGACGTTTGAGTATCCATTTTGAGGAAACAATCCGGAAGATCGAAGCGCTGCGGCTTCCGCCCGAGATCAAATGCAGCCTGGCATCGGTGCTACGCCACGGCGGCCTGCGTTGAAATGCGAGAATCGATGAACATGAAACACAATAGGTCTGGCGCGATGCTGCTTTTCGTTCTCCTCGGCGCGATCTGCGTACAGGGAGCCTCGCGGCATTTGATCAAAAAGATTCACGTGCCAGGGGACTATGGCTGGGATTACCTAACGGCGGACAGCGATGGCCGTCGGCTTTACGTCAGCCATGATCATGAAGTGGTCGTTCTGGATCTGGACACCGGCGCGATTGTCGGCAAAATTCCTGGAGAAGACGTTCACGGAATCGCAATCGTCAGAGACCTGGGCCGCGGCTTCATCAGCGCCACCGACCCGGGCTCAATTACAATCTTCGATCTTAAAACCCTTGCCGTGATCCAGCGCGTACCCGTGGGGGCCGATCCGAATGCGATCTTCTTCGATCCGAAGATCGGGCGAGTTTTCAGCGCGGACCGAGGCAGCAAGCGAATCCCTGCTCTTGACCCGAAGACCGGAAAAGTTTCCGCGCCGAAGAACGGCACGCGAAGAAGCTCGACGGCTGTTGAGTCGCCGATGTACTGCGCGATGGAGCTGTTCGTTGTGCCAAAGTCGATGCCGACCGCGATTCCTGCCATCCTGTAACCATTCTTGAATGCGAGCGGACCCGGATTCAATTTTTTCGTCGCGCGGATCCGCTTTGGGACGCTTGCCTCGCTTATCCCCGTGTGGTTGAATGAATGTGGCAATGGAGTTTGCCGCCCTGTAGTCAGGGGAAACTGCCGAAACCGGCTGATGACTCCTCCCAAATCCGAATGGAGGTGCGGTCCGTCAAGGACCAGCCATGGGAGAGGTCGTTCAGCGAAACTCTAGCACTAGTCTAAGCTCCAGGATCGCCTCATGATCCAGACGGCTTTGTACAATCTGCTGCAAATCCTGTTTGTGCTGGCGTTCGCGCCGCTGTATGCCGGCGTGCTTGCCCGCCTGAAGGAGATCATTCAGAGCAAGCGCGGGCCGAGCATCCTTCAACCTTACCGCGACATTTTCAAACTGTTTCACAAGGATGAGTTCGTTTCGGAGCAGGCGACATGGATCTTCCGGGTTACGCCTTACCTGGTTTTTGTGACGCCGATCTTCGTCACGATCTTGATTCCAGTGCTGACCGATTACCCGCTGGCTTTCGCATTTATGGGCGATATGCTGGCCGGCGGATTTTTCCTCGGCATCGCCGGATTTTTCGCGGCGCTCGCCGCCGTCGACGCCGCGAATCCGTACGGTCCGATGGGAGCCAGCCGGACACGAATGGTCGGGTTCCTTGCGGAACCGGTGTTCATGATCGTGTTCTTCACCGTATCCTTCGTCGCGCAATCGACGATTCCTTATATCGTGCAGCAGAGATGGGTGATTAACATCGGAGCGTTTTTCTCGCCGGCGCACATTTTGCTATTGATCGCGTTTCTGATGCTGATCCTGGCTGAAGGCGGGCGCATTCCCGTGGACAATCCATCCGGCCATTTTGAGCTCGCGATGATTGATGAGTCGAAAGGGCTGGAATATTCGGGGCGTGGAGCAGCACTAATGAAATGGGGCGGACAGATGAAGTTTCTGGTGCTGGCTTGTATTTTTCTAAACGTGCTGGTTGCGCCCTGGGGATTGGCGCACGGCACAGGCATTGCTGCCGTCGTCGTGGCCGTGCCGGCAATTCTTTTCAAGGTCCTTTTATTCGCGATGTTGCTGGTCGCGATCGAAACTTCACTCGCCAAGCTGCGCCTGTTCCGCATCAGCGAGTTTCTCGGCGCGGCGTTTATTATCTCAGTCGCGGCTATGGTCACGAGTATTTTTCCGGGAGGCTGATGGTGTCGAACTCCATATCCGAGGCGCTAAATACGCTGTGCGCGGGGCTGATTCTCATCTCGGCTTTCGGGATGGTGGCGACGCGCCAGGTCCAGGGAGTTCTGCGATTTTTTGTCGTCCAATCGTTTCTTCTCGCGGTGTCGTCGGGAGTCCTGGGATTCAACCGGAACTCCGTTCACCTCTGGACGCTTGCTGCGATCACGATCGTGACAAAGGTGATTGCGATTCCCTGGGTTTTGCGGCGACTTCTTCCCGGTGATTATTACGAGCGGCGCGAAATTGCGCAAGCGGTGAATATCCCCGCTTCATTACTATTGGCGCTGTTGCTGACGATTCTCTCGGAGTTTCTTGTCGCGCCGATCGCTGCCGCGACAAACGACACGGTAATCAGAGTGAATCTTCCGATTGGTCTCGCCGGCGTGCTGATCGGGGCGTATTCGTTGATGGCGCGCCGTGAGGCGATTCCGCAACTCATCGGAATCCTGGCGATGGAAAACGGCGCTTTCTTCGCGGGCATCGCGATCGCACCGGAGCTGCCGATTATCGCGGAACTGGCGGTCGCGGTGGACGTAGTGCTGATCGTGGTCGTCGTTGGACTGCTCACGCGAACCATTCACAAGACGCTCGGCACAACCGAAGCCGCTTCGCTCAGCAAACTGAAGGAGGAGACTCCGTTATGGCGCTAGTGGCGATCGTGTGCATACCGGTTTTGGCCGCGCTGCTGTGCTGGATCGCGAGACCGGCTGCCTGGGGTATCACGCTGGTCTCAATATGGTCGACGTTTATTCTCGCGCTGTACGTCGCCGCGCAAGTGATCGCGAACGGGAGAGTTGTCGCGATCGCGGGATGGTTCGAGGCGGATGGCTTGAGCGCGCTGGTGCTGGTGTTAGTGGGATTCGTATTAGCCCTTGCCGGCGTATTCGCCGGCGGCTATATGCATCACGGGCACGACGAGAAGCGCTTGTGGTGGTTTTACGCGAATTACAACCTGCTGGCGTTCGCGTTGCTCGCCGTTCCTGCGCTTGCGGAACCGAACCTGGTGTGGGTCGGCGTCGAGTTGGTGACGCTTTTCAGTGTTCTGCTGGTCGGTTTCGACAGCACGGCGACTGCTCTTGAAGCGGCCTGGAAATTCGCGGTTCTGACGATCATGGGTGCGCCGATCGCGCTCTTTGGATTTTTCGCACTGTTCTGGGCCTATCGCTCGGCAAGTGGCGGTGGCTGGGAGACGTGGGAAGGCTTGCGCGCGTCGGCTGGCTCCATGGACCCCAATCTTATAAAACTGTCGTTCCTCCTTGTATTCGTGGGATTCGGCGCGAAATCGGGTCTGGCGCCGATGCATACCTGGCTGCCGGACGCGCACAGCCAGGCTCCCACGCCGGTCTGCGCGGTTCTCTCCGGCATCAAAACGACTGTGCCACTTTATGTGATCCTGCGGTTCCTTTCCGTCGTGATCGCGTCGCCGATGGCGAGGCTCGGCAACTGGATGGTGATTCTCGGGTTGATTTCCGTCGCGATCGCGGCGTTCCTGTTAGTACAGGTGCGGGATTACAAACGAATGTTCGCGTATTCGACGGTCGAGCACATGGGAATCATCTTGACTGCGGCGGGACTGGCAACGCAAGGCTCGGATTTCGGGGCGGTTTCGCAACTCCTGAACCACGCGATCACGAAATCGCTCTGCTTCTACGTCGCCGGACTCATCCTGTTGATGATGAGCACCCGCGAAATTCTGTCGGTGCGCGGGTTGTTCCGGATTTCGCCGTTCGCAGGATCGGCATTGCTTCTGTGTTCGCTGGCCATCGCGGGAGCGCCGCCGTTTCCGATCTTCCTCAGCGAGTTCTCGATTCTCGGCGCCGGCCTGCGAGCGGGAAGGCCAGTCGTCGTGTCGATTCTCGCCGCGTTGATCGTCATCGCGTTTGTGGCAATCATGCTGCAAGTGAACCGAATGGTCTTCGGGAAGGCGACCGAGGAGCCGGCCGTGAAATCATTGCCGCTAAGTTGCCGGCTGGCGGTCATTGGGGCGGCTGCGCCGGTGGTCGTTCTCGGAATTTTCATTCCGCCGCCGGTTCACAGCCTGCTGCAACTCGCAGCAAGTCAGTTGGGAGGCCGGTAGATGACGATCCTGCGTCCTCCCGTTTCGATGTTCGCAGAAGCGCTGGAACGAAAGTTTGGATCGGCCGTTTCGCGATCCGCGGAAGACTTATACCTCATCGAGCAACCGGAGATCCTGCCATCCATTTGTGAATTTGTTTTTTGGGAATTGGAGTGTCCCTTCGCCGGCTTGATTGTGGAGGAGAGCGAGCAATGGGAGCTCTATTACGTCTTCCTGCTACCTAATTGCGGCTGGGCTAATTTTCTTTTGCGACTGCCGCTTACGACGCGCAATGTACCGAGTATCAGCTCTCGCGTTCACGCCGCTGACTGGTATGAGCGCGAAGCCGAAGATCTGTTCGGGCTGTACTTCGAAGAGCATCCCCGGCTGGGCGATTTCATTCTGCACGATCAGGTGTGGCAGGAAGGGATCGCTCCCATGCGCAAGGGATTCGATGCGGCCGCGATGCATTTCGAGAAGCGCCCACAGCGCGACTGGCGTCCGACGCTGGTCGTCCGGGACCCAGGAGCTTTCGCGATGCCGGTCGGTCCGGTGTATGAAGGAGGTGCCGGGGAATCGATTCATTTTCTGCTTGAAACGGTCGGCGAAGATGTGATTCGCGCCGTGCCCCGGCTCTTTTACAACTATCGCGGGGTGGAAAAAATCGCCGAAGGCAAGAGCGTGGACGGCGTTCTTTTGTTGTCGGAACGATTTTCCGCGAAGTCCGCGTTCGCTCATTCGTTGGGTTATTGCCTTGCCGTTGAGGAAATCTGCGGAGTCGGCGTTCCCAGCCGGGCGGCGCATCTGCGCGTGCTGCTGGCGGAGCTGGAGCGGCTGCGGCATCACGCGGGCGTCATCGACGCCATCTGTCAATCGACCGGATTAAGCGTTTCCGAGGCGCACGCGGCGATCATCGAAGAACAGCTCCTGCGTGCTTCGTGCGAGTTCACGGGACATCGCTATCTGTTCGGCCTGAACACTCCAGGCGGGTTGCGGCGCGATTTTGAGAACGGGGCCGTGAAAGTACTGCTGGCTGCGGTCGACGCCGCTTCAACGCAGTTGGCGCGGCTTGAAGAACGGCTGCGCTTTAGCAGCAGTTTCCTGGATCGCCTCGAAGACGTCGGGATCGTGAGCCCGGAGAGTTCCCGTGATCTGAACCTGGTCGGACCCGTCGGGCGCGCGTCCGGGCTTCGCCGCGACCTGCGGCGCTCTTTGCCGTATTGCGGGTATGGACAATACGAATTCGACGTGCCGTCGGAAATAGAGGGAGACGGGTACGCGCGCCTGCGAGTTCTTTTCGCGGAGGCGCGCCAATCGGCCCGGCTGATTCACCAAGCCTCCGAGCGTCTGGAGTCGGGACCGGTCTGTGCGGGCTTGGAAACAACAGCCGGCACTGCGATGGGCGCGGTGGAAGCTCCGATTGGCGCTGCGCTGCACTGGGTGCGGCTGGATCATCAAGGCAGAATCGAGCGCTATCGAATCCTATCTCCGTCATTTCGAAACTGGCTCGGCCTGCACGTCGCCGTCGAGGATTTTGCATTTCAGGATTTCCCGATCATCCTGGCAACTTTCGGATTGTCCGCCGCGGAGTGTGACCGATGAGCTTCTGGCCTTGGCACGGATTGCGTCGCGGCATTCAATCGACCCGCTATCCTGACGCGCCCGACACTGCGGCGGGGATTTCTCCCGGCCGGCCGTTGCCGACCGAGTTCGCTTCGGCACAGCAGGCGGCCGAGGCGGCTTCAATCTGTCCCGTCGGCGCGATTACGGCTGTGGGGAATCGCGTAGAAGTCGATTTGAGAACGTGCGTGTGGTGCCAGCGCTGCCGTTTTGGTGCGAATCCGCTCCGGTGGGATCTCGGCTTCGAATGGAGCAGATCCGTTAGCGATTCGCGGTTGCCCGGCGCGTTCGCGCGATCGTTGCACCTCATGATCGTCGATGCCGGCGATTGCGGAGCATGTCTGCACGAGGTGAAGCAACTGAACAATCCGCTTTACAACATGCACCGGCTGGGATTCTTTCTCACGGCGACGCCCCGCAGCGCAGATGTTCTGGTGGTGGTCGGCCCTGTCAGCGAGAACATGCGCGGACCGCTGCTCAAGACGTACGACGCCATGCCCGACCCCAAGCGCGTGCTCGCGGCGGGCACCTGCGCCATCAGCGGCGGCGTTTTTGGGCGGACGTTCATGTCTGCCGGCGGCGTCGGCTCGGTTCTTCCCGTGGATCTGGAAATTCCCGGCGATCCGCCGCCGCCGCTCGCGATCCTTCACGGGCTGCTCGTCGTGACCGGCCGCATGCACGCAGCGGAGGTGCTCTGAAATGGCCGGAACTGCGTTGTTGCTGTTCTTTGCAGCCTGCATTCTGGCGATTTTAGTTTCCGCACTTGCGCCCACTTCGCGATTTGTCATGCGGTGGTTCGGATCGCTTTGCTCGATGTCGATGATTATCGCCGCAGCCGCGCGGCTCGCGACCGGGCAGGATTTTCATGTCGACCTGTGGACGCTGAATGGATTCGGATCGCTATCGCTGCACCTGGACGCGCTTTCGGCTATTTTTCTCTGTGCGACTGGCCTTGTGTATCTTTCGTGCTGCTGGTTCGCCGCCGGTATTCTCCCTGGGCGCCGCTATCCCGTCCTGCACTTCGCGCTGATGCTCACGGTGACGCTGATTCTTGTCGCCGGCGACGCACTCACGTTCCTGCTCAGTTGGGAATGCATGTCGATTCTGTGTTTTCTCCTGGTGAACTACCATCAGGACGCAGACTCGACGGCAGGATACGTCATGCTCGCCATGAGCGAAGCCGGATTCCTTGCGATCGTGCTGGCATTTCTGATCCTTGCTGCCGCCGCGTCGGGATTCTCTTTTCCGGCGCTTCGGTCGGCGGCCGGTACTTTGCCCGTTTCAGCAGCGTGGGGAGTATTTCTGCTCGGATTCTTCGGCTTCGGCGTGAAGGCCGGTTTGGTGCCCGTCAACTACTGGCTTCCTCGCTCCTATACCGCGTCACCACGCGCCTTCACACCTGTTTTCGCCGGCATCACCTTGAATCTCGGAATTTACGGAATCCTGCGGCTGAGTGGAGATCTTCTCCCGGCGACGGGAATCGGCATGGGAATCCTCGCGCTGATTGTGGGAAGCATCACGGCTCTGGTCGGCATCCTCTACGCGACGACCGAGAACGACCTGAAAACGATGCTCGCGCACAGCTCTATCGAAAACGCGGGCATCATTGTGGCGGGTTTCGGAGCGTTCCTGGTTTTTCGCAGTAGCGGGAACGCGGTGCCGGCCGCAATCGCGTTGACCGCGTCGCTTTATCACCTGGTGAATCATTCCGTTTACAAGGCACTGCTATTTCAAGGTGCGGGCTACATAGAAGACGCGACCGGCGCGCGCGACATGGACCGGCTGGGAGGGCTGATCCGATTCCTGCCGGTGCTCTCGGTGGTCTTTCTGATCGGGTGCCTCGCGATTTCGGCGGTTCCGCCGTTCAACGGATTTGTGAGCGAGTGGCTCACGCTGCAAACCTTTTTACGGAGCGCGGTGCTCCCGTCGCCTCTGGTGAAAATCGTATTCGCCCTTTGCGGAGCAATTCTCGCGTTGACGGCAGCATTGGCAGTCACCTGCTTTGTGAAAACGTACGCGATGACATTTCTGGGAATCCGGCGCGGAAACGGGAAGCCGAATGTCGAGAATAGACCGTCGCGATTTTCACTGGGGCTGCTCGCCGCTGCCTGCCTGCTTCTGGGGATTCTTCCGACTTACGTGATTCCGACGCTGAACCGGGCCGTTGAGCCGCTTGCCGGTGCAAGCGCTACTGCTGCACTGGTGCCGCCGTTCTTCACGACAACGGATTCAAACCAGCAGCTTCCGCCTGCGTTCCTGCACGACTTCCACAATCTGGGCGCGCAGACCGGATCGGGCGTAATTCCCGGACGCGGCCTGGTGATTTTGCTCCGAGGCTCCGAGCAAAACCCTGTGGTGTTCGCGATGTCAACGGCGTACAGTATCGCCGCGCTGGCTCTGCTGCTGCTGATCGTATGGTTCGCCGTCACGCGCTTGACTCGCCAGAGGTCGGTCGCGCGGACCGAGATCTGGGCGGGTGGTATTCCGCGGTTGTTGCCCGAAATGACATATACCGCAACCGGGTTTTCGAACCCGGTACGGGTTGTGTTTCAAGCGATTTTCCGGCCGAACATCGTGGAGGATACTCGCGAAACGGTCGCCGTGCATTTCCGCACCGCGATTCGGCGACGCCGTGACGAAACTCATTTGGTGGAGCGCTATTTCTTCAATCCGATCGGCGGTGCCGTCAACTGGTTCGCGAAACTGCTCGCCGGCATGCATCACGGAAGGCTGAACGCCTATGTCGGGTACGTGGTCAGTTTCCTGATTGTAATTCTGTTTCTTTACCGGCTGGCGTAAGCGTCGACTCCTTTTCGAAAATGCGATGGTAAAGGTCCTGCCCGAAACTCGTTGGCAGCGGCTCTCCTTTGAGCATTCGAAACGTTCTCTGACCGTCGGGGAGCCGTTCCGGTTGGAGAAATAGGCAAGCATCGAGGTGCAGGTTGTAGAA
>DATJNW010000047.1:0-26013 GCA_035507655.1 Bryobacteraceae bacterium
TGCCTTTCGACCACTCCCCGAGCATGAGCTCTGGCGCGCGGACGTCGCCTATGTCTCACAGGAGCGCTACGACGCAATTGACCTCGACGATTATTTCCGTGGCGCGCCAGAGCTGGTCATCGAGGTACTGTCCCCCTCCAACAGCGCCACGGAAGTCGCGGAGCGCGAAGCCATGTGCCTGGAAAATAGCTGCCTGGAATTTTGGGTGGCCGATCCCCGGCGCAAAACGGTGAAGGTGTCGACTCCTGACCGCAAATCGATTACTTACATTGAAGGCGAAACGATCCCGCTGAAAATCCCCGCACCGGGTGAACTCGCCGTTTCCGTCATTTTTTCGAATCTCTGATCACGGCCGCATCCCGGCGGGCCAGTTCATTCCGACCGTCAGGTCCGTTCGCGGGTCGCGGAACAGGATTCGCATTCCGGATTCTCGGATCGCTTGCGGGTCTTCGTCTTTTAAAACATAAAAATCGTAGCCGGTGAATTTTGTCGGCTCGTTTCGTACGACCGGCGCCCATTCGGCGATGTGCCAGCGCTCGCGGTAAAATTCGACCGCCGACTGGTGATACCAGGAGGTGCTGATTTTTACCGAGCCGGCGGGACGGCCCGCGCTCAATTTCCTTAGGATCGCGACCGTATCCTTGATCCTCGAACCGTCCTGCCATAACGTGAAATAATTCGTGTGAAGCTGCGTGGCGAACTGGAGGGAAACGATCAGCGCCAGCACAAGATTCGCGGAGCGCAGCTTTGGAACCAGTTCCGTTGCGCTCGCCCACGCAATGCCGAATAAAAGAAGCAGATAGAGGCCGGTGCGATCGACGGGGTAAAGGACGTTCAAGAAAAAATGCGCGCCGAGAACCGCGCAAGCGGTGAGAACCAGCATCACAATGGAAAATAGGCGCAGGCGATCTTTCCGATCCTTTAAAGAGAAGACGGCGGCGGCGACGATAAATACCAAGATCAGCGGGAGAACGGGAAATTCAAAGAAATGGCGCAGGCGCTCGCTGCCGATGAGGCCGCTGCGCCGGGTGGCCAGGAACGAAACTTCAATTAACTGGTCGATCGATTTGCCGAGGTTCGGGAAGCCCACGTAAAAATCGCGGCCCTCGGCCGTCCGCAATGCGCCAAAACAGATCGCCAGGAAAATGGTTTCAGCCGGCGCGAGCATCACCGCGAAATTGCGCAGGCGGTCCTTTAACGAAACCGGATCGAGCAGGAGCATCGCGGCAAAAAGGCCGGCAACGGGAAATGCCGCGGTCAGATTGGCGGAAAGAGCAAAACCGGTCATGGCGCCGCTGGCGAAATAGCCACGGCGCATGGCGAAGAACATCGCCCAGACGAGGAACGCCAGCGCCATTCCATAGCCGCGCGCGGCGATCGAAAAATCGAGCAGCAGCGGATGAAGGCTCAGCGCGACCAGCGCCAGCCAGCGCACCGCGACCGAGCGAGTGCAAAGGCGCAGCAGCTCAAAAATTCCGAGCGTCAGAAAAAAACCGGCGATCAGGCTGGGAAGACGCAGGCTCAGTTCGGAGAGGCCGAGATGCTCGATCGAAAATTTGGCGAGTATCGAATAAAGGACGTGATTATTCGCGTCATATTGGGCGTAAATATCGTTCCATGACCCGCTCAGAAAACGGGTGTAGGTGTAGGCTTCATCAATGGTGATCGATTGCCGGAGCGCGCGGTACCAGCAAAATGCCAGTCGCGCGAGCGCAAAGGCCAACGCCGCGGCGCGCTCCGGGCGGAATCGCACGCGGGTTATTGCTCCAGCCGGTGAATCACTTCGACCATCACCGTGCCGACAATTTCCAGGCTCTGCGCGCTCAGCTTATCCATGGTGTCGTTGTCGGTGTGCCACGGCGGATAATCGACGTCGATCACATCCACGGCGGGGACGCCGAGCTTGACGAACGGCATGTGATCGTCTTCCTCGGAAATGGTGTCGTCGACGAAATAGGCGGCGTAGCCGAGTTGGGACGCAGTGGACCAGATCAGTTTGCGAAGACGCGTGTCGGAATTGGTGTCCTGCTTGATCACCAGATTTTTGTCGCCGATCATATCGACGTTGATCAGCGCGATGACGCGCGCCAGCGTTCCGTCCTTGCGCCAGCGCTCGGCCAGATGACGGCTGCCGTACAGATTGTCTTCGCCTTCCCACTGCTCGCGGATGGCTTCTTCGCCGTCGAAAAAAACTAGATAAACGTCGTCGATCCGCGGCTGGTGCGCCAGCACGCGGCCCAGCTCGAGCAGCAGGCCGGTAGACGATCCGCCGTCATCGGCGCCCACGAAATGGCGGCCGGGAAACAATTTCGTATCGAAATGTCCGGTGATGACGATGGCTCGCCCGGACTTGCCGGGAAATTTGCAGATCACATTTTTCATCGCGATCGCGCCCTTAGGCGTCTGCGCGGTGAACGGATCTTCGGTGGCTTCGCAGCCATCGAGCCGAAGCTGCGCGACGATATACGCTTCCAGTTTGTGATTCGCTTCCGAGCCGGGTGGCCGCGGTCCGAAGGCGACCGCGTGGCGCGTGAAATCGAGCGCGGCGGAGCCGGAAAAGCTGGCGGCCCACATCGGCAGAGCCAGGATCAGAAAAGGCAGCGCGCGGCGCATCTTCTTCAACTCTAGCATTTGGCATACTAGCCAACGAAGGAGAATTCATGTCGAATATTGGTTTCATCGGGATGGGAATTATGGGCTATCCCATGGCCCGGAATTTATTGAAGGCCGGCCATCAGGTGATTGCCTACGATATCGTTCCGGAGTTGCTGGATCGCGCAGTTGCGGCGGGCGCGGCACGCGGAGAGTCTTCGCGGGATGTGGCGGCGCGATCGGAGATCGTGATCACCATGCTGCCGGATGGTCCGGAAGTGCGGCAGGCGATTCTCGGACCGGCGGGAGTTCTCGAAGGCGCGCGCCAGGGCACGACGTTGGTGGATATGAGCTCGATCAGTCCTCTGGTGGCGCAGGAAGTGGGAACGGCGTGCCGCGCGAAAGGCGTCGATTTTCTGGACGCGCCGGTGAGTGGCGGCGAGCCGAAGGCGGTCGACGGAACGCTGGCGATCATGGTGGGCGGCGACGAAGCCGTTTTCGAGCGGATGCTTCCGGTGCTGAAAACCATGGGCGCGAGCGCCACGCTGACCGGTGCGGTGGGCGCCGGCAATGTGACCAAGCTGGCGAATCAGATTATTGTCGCGTGCAATATCGCCGCGATGGGCGAAGCGCTGGTGCTGGCGACTCGCGCGGGGCTCGATCCCGAGGTGGTTTTTAACGCGATTAAAGGCGGACTGGCCGGCAGCACGGTGCTGAACGCGAAAGCGCCGATGGTGATCAATCGCAATTTCAAAGCGGGTTTTCGCATCCGGCTTCATCAGAAGGATCTGCGCAATGCGCTACTGGCGGCGGAAGCGATGAAAGTGCCGCTGCCGTTGACCAGCAGCGTGCAGCAGATGATCATGGCGCTGATGAATTCGGGCAGCGGGGATCTGGACCATTCGGCGATCGTGAAATATCTCGAAGAAATGGCGCGGATCGAAGTGAAGCGGCCACAGCAGGCGTCGGCGTAGGCGATCAGGCGAACGCAAATAGGGTTTTCGCGGTCAGGCCGCGCATTTTCGCGCGATCGGATTCGGGTGCCGAGTCAAACATCGTGTCGAATAATTGCACGGCTTGAGCAAATTCGGTCGCATTATTGCCGAGTTCGCCCCAGATAATATGATCGGCGCCGTAAGCGGAATAGACCCGCTGGACCAGCGGCTTCGCGTCCGCGTGCGGAAACGGTTGTTTCGAGGCCGTTTCCACGCCGGTGCGGGAAAATTTCATGAACACATGATGCAGATCGGCCAGTCTTAAAACCTGCTGATATTCCGCGGGAGTTCCCTGCCCTGGCCGCGCCAGATGATCCAAAATAATCGGCATTTCGCGAAATTCCCGGCCAATTTCGGCAATTTGTGGAGCATAATACGGAATGCACTGGACTTGTAAGGCCAAGCCCAACTCATGCATGGTCTGGAGCGTTTTGCGGACTTGCGGATTCTTCAGGTCGCGGTCGCGAATTGCGCCGCTGGTGGTCGAAGGCGTTCCGGCGGCGTGCATCTCGTGGATTCGCAGCGCGACGATGCGGCCGGGATTTCGCCGGACCAATTCCCGAATGCGATTGGGCGTGGCCGGATCGGTGGGATCGAACAGGCAGGTGCCTTTGAAGAATCCCTTGAACGGCTCTTTGGTGAAGGCGTATTCGAGAGAGCGATGGTCGTCCTGATAAGGCTCGGGATGAACGGCCAGCGCGTGATTGAGCTTCACCTCCATGGCGAACTTTACGTAATCTTCGACGCGATTCGGCTTCGGCTTGTAGGAGAGCGGGCTGTAAGGAAAGCGCGCGGGATCGTCCGCGAAAAGATGAACGTGAGTTTCGATGAGCGTGCCCGGCGGACGCCGCGGAGCCGAATGCGCCACGGCCGCCGATGCGGCGCCGAGAATCCATTGCCGTCGTGAAATCATAAAATCGCCTCGCGCGGTGCGTATTTTTCGCGCACCAGGAAAATGTAAGAAACCAACCCGATCAGCAGCACGAACCAGATCGCCTGCATGGGAGCTTCATAACTTCCGGTCTGTTGTTTCAGCCAGCCGGTGAGGATCGGCGCGGCGATTCCAGCCAGGCTGCACGCGCAATTTTGCACTCCGCTGATGCGGCCGATGGCCGAGGCCGGAATCAGCGTCTGCGTGATCGCCCAGTAATTCGCGGTCGCCAGGCCCAGGCCGGAAAGCGAGACGATGGCGAAGATCAAAGAGACGTTCACCGACGACGCCCGGGCGCCGATCAGCTCCGTGCAGGCGATGGCGAAACCGGCGATGGTGAACCATTTTCGAACGGCGACGGCGTTGCCTCCGCGAGCGATCAGCAGATCGGCCGCCCAACCGCCCAGCGCGGCAACCATCGCCATTCCGCCGAAGCTGAAAAATGTGTACAGACCCATTTTCGAAAGCGACAGATGACGCTGCTCGACGAAATAAGCGGGCATCCAGGTCATGCAGAAATAGACGAAATACATGTAGGCGAAAGACGCAGCCACCGTGCCCCACACCACCGGGCTGGCCATGATGCGGCCAAAGGGAACGGCCGGCGATTGCGCCTTCACCACGGCTTTTTGCTGCGCCGACGGCTCTTTCACCATCAGCATCCACGGGATCAGCCAGATCAATCCGCCGAGTCCGATCAGAATGAACATCAGCCGCCAATCGTATAATCCGATCAGCCCAACGGCCAGCGGCGCGCCGATCGCGGGACCGATTTTCGTGCCGGTCATATATAATCCGACGGCGAGGCCGCGCTGCTTTTCGTCGAAATTCATCCTTATATATCGATAGCTGGCCGGCGCGACCACCGATTCGCCGGTTCCGAGCGCGACGCGCAGCGCGAACAGCTGCGACAGGGAGTGCGCAAACGCGGTGCCCGCGGAGGCGATGCACCAGAACACGAAACTGATCGCGTAGGGAAGCTTGACGCCGTAACGGTCCACCAGCCATCCGGCGGGAATCTGAAGCAGCGCGTAGGCCCAGAAAAACGCGGAATTCAGCAGGCCGCGTTCGGTGTCGGAAAGATGGAACGCTCGAATGAACTGGGGCGCGGCGAGCGCGACCGCGAGATTCGAGCGCGAGGCGTAGGCGAGAATCATTCCCAGGCTGAGCAGAACGATCACCGCCCAGCGGACGTTCGAAGTTTGGCGGGAAGTTTGGAGCGCGGCCGCGGTCGACATATCGATTTGACTGTATCAGACGAGCCGGATTTAATCGAACATGCGCAGGCGTCGTCCCAAGCGCACCCACGCGGCCGAATTCAAGCGAGCCAGTTCGGCCTGCGCGTCTTTCAACTTTCTTGAGAGCGTTTCCACCGCACCCCAGGCTTCTTTTTCCGACGCCTCGACGCGATAGAAATCTTCGACGGCCTGTTTGCGCGCCTGCTCCGATTCGAGCGCCCATTTCGTCCGCTCCTGCCAATCGGCTTCGACTTTACGAATCCAGGCGACGCGCTGCGTGGTTTCGCTGACCCATTGTTCGTGGGCTAGCTTATGGTGCGCGATATGACGCTCGTATTCGGCGGTAATCGCTTCGAGATCGCGGATTTTGCGTGCGGCCAGGCGGCAGGCTTCGCGATATTCGAGCGCCAGCTCGGCCGCGGGCGGCTGAAATGTTCCCGTGCGCGCGGCGATCGGAAGCGACCAGCTTTCGGCGTGATCGATTCCGTATTCGGGCCGGTTTTCCGCTTCGAAATGAACCTCGTCAAAGCCGGCGTCACGGAGCACGGCGCGCAGGCTCGATTCGGTGAAGGCTCTCATTTCGAGCGTCGAGCCGTGGCCGCCGTGAAAAATTAAATTTTCGAAAGTTTCGATGGATCCGTCGCGGCGGCGATTCACCAGCACCGTTTTTCCGCCGAGCCTGGTGAGGGTAAACTCATGAAGCTGCGGAAAATGCTCCTCGGTTTGGCCGCCGATGTTATAAGGGGTGGTCAGCAACAGCAGGCCGTTCGGCTTGAGCAGCGCGTGAAGATTGGCGAAGGCCGGCTCGACCGGCGGAGGGACATGTTCCATCACTTCGCTTGAAAGAATGAAATCGTAGCGGCCGAAATCGCGCGGGTCGGGATGAGTCAGGTCGAAGCGCGGCGACTGGTGATAGAACGTGTTGGTGTAATCGAATTTTTCGGCGAGCCGTTCGGCCACCTGCGGCGTATCGCTCATGCCGATGCCGCGGATGCCCTTGATCGCGGGAAATTCGGGCAGAGCGAGCAGCGTGCCGAAAATTTCCTGGGAGAGCAGCGCGATCAAGGCGCGCAGGCGGACCGAAGATTTGCAGTTCGTGCAGCTTGCCTGTTCGCGCGCCAGTTTTTCCGCAGGATTGCATTCGGCGCCGCAGACATTACAAAGGAAGGACATCCTTCGGTTATGCTAACAGGCGATGCCCTGCTCCTTAAGCGGCAAAGACAAAAACGGCACGCGTGCAACGGTCATCCCGAGAGAGAAGCCGTTGCTCCGCGTGCCTTCTGGAGGGTGCGCTACCAGGTCGTGAGAACTGTTTACGGCGCCGCAGTCACGTGTGCGCGGCGGTTTTTCTGCCAGCAGGTTTCGTCTTTATCGGTGCATACCGGACGATCCTTGCCGTAGCTGATGATGGTCAACTGCGTCTGCGGGATTCCCATGGACAGCAGGAAATCCTGAGCCGCTTTGGCGCGCCGGTCACCGAGCGCCATGTTGTACTCCTCCGAGCCCCGCTCGTCACAATGACCTTCGATCAGCAATTTCTGGCTGGGATAATTGGCCAGAATGTCGCGAATCACGGTCACGTCGTCTTTTAACGCAGTCGACGCATCGGGACGGATGGTCGACTTGTCGTAATCGAACAGGGCGTCTTCTAACCGAGCCAGGCTTTCGTTGAGTGTCGCTCGCTCCTGCGGAGTCATCTGTGAGGTACGAGAACCTTCATCGTTGTTCTGGCTCGGCGGCGCCATCGGGCCGGAGGACCTCGGCGCCGACGGCGTCGAACTTGGGGCTGGTGCTACCGGAGTCGTATCCGGTGGGTGGCTGGCGGCGACGGGCTTCGCTTTGTGGCAAGCAGCCGTCGAAAGTAACACAGCAAAACCTAAACAAGCCAAAGTGGCTTTCATATAGTGTCTGGTCCTCTCCTTGCTTGAATTCCTAAATCCTTTTACGGAAATCGTCAGAAACTGCTTTGTACGATCTAATAAGAGTAAGCACGATTTCACTGCTTATCAACAATCCCGTTCGGACGGTATTTCGCCCGGAGGCATGTTCGCTAAACTAGGAACGTCGTGAGAAACCGGCCATTTACCGGCGGCCGCCGAATGCTTTTTGCGGGCTTCGGAGGCCTGATGCTGCTGATGGTTGCCGCCGGCGTCGACGCCATGGTGGTGCTGCAAAACGTGCGTTCGAACGATGCCCAGGTGCGCGACGTTTATTTCCGCCGCAGCCGCGCTTTAGACCAGGTCCGTTCGGGGATCTATCGGTCAGCCATTGTCATGCGGGATTACCTGCTTGCCAGCGATCCGGCAGTGGCGGAAGCTCAGGTGGAAAGCTGGAGCGAGATCCGGCAAAACACTGACCGGGCCTTAGCCGATTGCGCCGCCACCTTAGACCCGGCCGAAGCGGCGGCCTTCCGCGACCTCCAACAAGAAGTGCGGGTGTATTGGAAATTACTCGATTTTATTACCGAGCTGGGCGCGAACGAAAAACAAAAGACCAACGGAGCGTATTTTTCCGCAGAACTGGTGAGACGCCGCACGGCGATGCTGACCATGGTGGACCGGCTCGACGAAATCAGCAACCGGGAACTGACTTCGGACGATGCGAAATTGAGCGCGACATTCGACAAGATGCGGGCGCGGCTGATCTGGATGCTGGGTTTGACCGCCGGGTCGGGCTTGCTGCTGGCGGCGTTCACCATCCGGCGAACGCTGGATCTCGAAGGCGAGCTGAATAAGCGCTACGAAGAAGGCCAGCGCGCGCAACTGGAATTGAAGGAGCTTTCCGCGAGGCTGGTTTCGGCGCAGGAAGAAGAGCGCCGGGCCATTTCGCGCGAATTGCACGATGAGGTCGGCCAATCGCTTTCGGCGCTGCTGATGGAAGCCGGAAACGCCGCGGCCAGCGTGCCGCTCGATTCGGCGGAGGTGCGGCGTCATGTGGAATCCATCAAAAAATTAGCCGAGGCGAGCGTGCAGGTGATCCGCAACATGACCCTGCTGCTGCGGCCGTCGATGCTGGATGATTTCGGGCTGGTTCCGGCGCTCGAATGGCAGGCGCGCGAGGTATCGAAACGCACCGGATTGCGGGTTCACGTGTCCGCGGAAGAAACGGCGACCGAATTGCCAGACGAATTGCGAACCTGCATCTATCGGGTGGTGCAGGAGGCGCTGCACAACTGTGCCCGCCACTCCCATGCGCGCGCGGTGAAGGTAGTGGTGAAGCAGGAACCGTCCAGAATTGTGCTTTCGGTGGAGGATGACGGGCACGGCTTCGATGCGCGGCGAGTGCGCGGGTTGGGACTGGTCGGGATGGAAGAACGCGTGACACATCTGGGCGGCGCGTTCGATATCGAATCGAGCCCGGAATTGGGAACCAGGGTGGCCGTAGAGCTGCCGATTGCGAGTTAGAACATGTCGATTCGAATCTTATTGGCTGACGATCACACCGTGATGCGCAACGGCCTGAAGCTGTTGCTGGAGCGCCAGCCGAACTTTCAGGTGGTAGGCGAGGCCGCCGACGGGCGCGAAGCGGTGGAGATGGCCGCGATCGAAAAGCCGGATGTGGTGGTGATGGATGTCGCCATGCCGCACCTGAACGGAGTGGAAGCGGCGCGGCAGATCGCCTCGCGCAACCCGCAGACGGCGATCGCAATTTTGAGCATGCACAGCGACGAGAGCTACGTGATCCGGTCTCTTAAGGCCGGCGCGCGGGCGTACTTGCTGAAGGATTCGGCGGAAGCGGATTTAATCAGCGCGATTCACGCGATCATGGAGGGAAAATCGTTCTTCAGTCCCGCGGTGCGGCGGATTTTGAAGGAGGATTACGTTCATCAACTGGCGGAAATGGGCGCCGAAGACAGCTATGAACTGCTGACCAATCGCGAGCGCGAGGTGCTGCAACTGGTGGCCGAGGGCAAGAGCAACAAGGAAGTCGCCAATCTGCTGAATTTGAGTTTATACACGGTGGAGACGCATCGCACGCACATTTTGCAGAAGCTGAATCTGCATTCGGTGCCGGAGCTGATTTTATACGCGGTGCGTAAGGGGATCATCAGTTAGCGAGAGTTTTGACGCTAGCTCACCACAAGGCGTATGGTTGAGCTGGCGGCTGGTGCTGCCGGAAGCAACAGTTACCCGGGCGAGCCGCCTGGAAAATTCAAGGCCGTTCATTCCGGTGAGCGGCCTTTGGTTTTATACGGTCGCCTTCAACACCGCCGGGGCATGCGGAGCGCTTCCTCGTTCACTGCGGCAGCGGATTCGCCCACACCGGCTCATAATTATTCCCGCTGGTGGTGAGCTGGTGCACGTCGCTGCCGTCGGCGAGCATGGAATAAATCTGCGTCGAATCGCCGCGCCGCGAGCTGAACACGATGTGCAGCCCGTCCGGGGCCCACCAGGGATGCTCATTCACGCCCGTATCCTTGGTGAGCTGAATCGGCCGCTGCTCGGCCACATCCATCACGAAAATATTGAAACCGCCCAGCTCGAACCCTTGCGTCCAGGCGAAGGCGATCATACGGCCGTCGGGACTCCACGCCGGATTGGCCACTTCGCCGACGCCGTTGCTCAGCATTTGCAGATCGCCGCCGTCGATATTCATGTGCCAAAGCTGCTGTTTGCCGCTGCGGTCGGAAATGAATAAAACATCGCGGCCACTTTTGGGATTGACCCGAGGCGACAGATCGATCGCTTTGGTATTGGTGATCTGGCGCCGCTCGGAGCCGTCGATATTGGAGGAATAAATCTGGGTATATCCGCTCAGGCTGGACGCAAACATCAGGTGCTGGCCGTCGGGCAGGAATTCCGGCCATCCGGTGGTGGGCGCGCCGAGACCTTCAAACGGCAGTTTTCTTCCCGTTTCCGTTGAAGCCACATAAATTTCATAGGTGGAAACGGCGCCGCGATGCTTGGTCAGCGACATGTACGCGAGCATGGTGGCGTCGGGCGACACGGCGGGCATGAGGGTGATGGTGTTGAGATCGGTGACGCGTTCCTGATTGGAGCCGTCGTAGTTCATGCGCCAGATTTCCTTGCTTCGCGTGCGGTCGGAAACGAAATAAATCTTGGTGCCGGCCAGGCTCTTCACGCCGAACTGCTGCAAAATATCGGCGGCGAATTCGCTGGCGGTTTTCTTCGCGCCCGCTGCATCGAGCGTTCCGAAATAAAGCTTGCCGAACAGATTGGAGTTCGCCGCGTCGGCGGTGGTGTTGAGCCAGCCGAACAGGACCAGTCCGCCGTCTTTCGCCGCGGCGTAGCCAAAGGCGACATAATTGGCGCTGACCGGCGGCGAAAACCAGTCAGCGCGGTGAAAATCCTCGGGCCGCTGCGGCGTGTTCAGCGGATAAAAGGTCTTGGGCGCGATTTTGAGCGCTCCCGAATTGAGCAGATCGTCGGCCAGATCGTCGTTGAACGCCTTCATGATTTTCTGGGCGTCGCCGGAGCCGCGAAAATCGGGGACGGCGATCACCGGCTTCTGAAGGATCTGGCTAACGTTCCCGGAAATGTCCGGCTGCGCGGCGGCCAGCGCGGCAACGCAGAGTAGAAGCAAGGCGCGATACATTTCGAGCTATTTTCGCACTTATTGTAGCGCGCCCCAACTACTTTTTTAGCGCAAGACGCGCCGCGTTGTATCCGCACATGCCGTGGACCCCTCCTCCGGGCGGCGTCGAAGCCGAGCAAAGGAACACATTTTTAAGGGGCGTGCGGTAAAAATCGCGCGACGGGCGCAGCAGGATCTGCTTCACCGTGTGCGCGCCGCCGAGGATGTCGCCGCCGATCAGGTTGGCGTTGTGCTGCTCCAGTTCGCGCGGCGAAAGAGCGCTTTTTTTTAGGACGATGGCGCGAAAACCGGGCGCGAACCGCTCGATTTGCCCTTCGATGCGATCGCTCATATCGGCCGTGCTGCCGTTGGGCACATGGCAATAGGCCCACGCGGTGTGCTGGCCGGCGGGCGCGCGCGTAGGATCGAACAGGCTGGGTTGAGAAAGAAGCACGAACGGTTTGGACGGCGCACGGCCGAGGGCCACCTCGCGTTCGGCCGCGGCGATTTCCTCAAGCGTTCCTCCGAGATGCACCGTTCCCGCGTTGCGGCAGGCGACCGCGGTCCACGGAATCGGCGCGCGCAGGGCAAAATCCATTTTGAAAACGCCCGGGCCATAGCGATACCGCTCCATTTTGCGGCGATAGGGGCCGCGCACCCGGTCGCCCGCGATTTGGAGAAATTGTCGCGGCGTCACGTCGAGCAGAATTGGCGAAGCGTCGCCCAATTGATCGAGCGAGGTAATTGGCGTGTTACGGACGATCTCGCCGCCGAGCGATTCGAAATAGGACGCCAGCGCGTCGGCGATCGACTGCGCGCCGCCACGCGGGATGGGCCAGCCGGCCGCGTGCGCGGCGATCGCCAGAACCCAGGCGAACGCTCCGGACCCGACCGCTTCCAGCGGCATCACCGAATGCGCGGCGATTCCCGCAAACACGGCGCGTCCGCGCGCGCGGCGAAAAAAATAGCGCGCCGAAACCGTCGCGGGCCACGCCGCCAGCATGCCGAAACGCGCCATCAGCCAGGGATTGGCGGGAACGTGGATCGGGCGCAAAATGGCTCGCGCCAGTTTCGGCCATTGCCGCACCAGCGGCGCGACGGCCCGCGCGTAGCGTGTTCCATCGAGGCCGAATTCGGCGCTGGCTTCATGCAGATCGCAGAAAAGAAGTCCCGCGGTTCCGTCGTCCAAAGGATGCGCCAAGGGAACCGGCGGATCGATCCATTCGAGCCCGTGCTCGTGCAAAGGAAACGACGCGAACGCGGGCGAGATGCGGGCCATCGGATGAACGGCGGAGCAGAGGTCATGGCGAAAACCGGGAAGGGTCAACTCCAGCGTACGCGTGCCGCCACCGATCGACGATTCGGCTTCGAATACGCTGGTACGCAGACCGGCTTGCGCCAGCACGATCGCGGCGGTTAAACCGTTGGGCCCGGAACCGACGACGCAGGCGTGCATCTTTTGATTTCTCAAGTGGCGTAAACCGCCAGACTTGCGTTCGTGGCGGCCCACGGTCGAGCCGCGAACATCGCAAGGCGGCTTATAGCACCTATGGCTCCAACCATCCCTGCCGTTCGAGCAACCCACGGAATCGCGGATCGCTCAGCGAGACCGGCGGGAAATAATGGTCGACAAACTGGCGTTTCCACCACTGGCCGGTTTGCGAACGCTCGCGCGGCGTGGTGAAGTGATATTCGAACAATTCCGCGCGCACGAATTTCGGCGGCGCATCGGGAAAGGGATTGGTGCGCAGCAAGCCCAGCACCGGACGATCGTTTTCGAGCAATTTCGCCATGAAATTCACAAACCACGGATGCTGATCGTAATTGGAAAGCGCGGCGAACCACATCAGCCAATCGAGCCGCAGATGATACGGAGCGATTTGCGGCGGCATGCGCCCGGTGGCGCCGGGTTTGGCTTTAAATTCGTACTCGCGCCATTTGGTCGAAGGCAAAATCACGTTCTCATCGGTGCCTTCCACGATCACTTCATAGCGCGGACGCGTGATCGATCCGAACGCGCCGTAAGTTCCCACCAGGTGCAGGCGATTGTACACCGTGTTCATCACCTGGTTGGGAGAAATCATATTGCGGATCGGCTGAATGCTCAAATACGCGACCAGCGCAGCCAGCGCGTAAACCACGCCGCGATAGGCCAGCGCCGGCGGATTCGCCGGCGGCGCGTGCAGCCCCAGCTTTTCGAAAAAACGATCGTCCAGGGTCGGGATCGCCAGCACCATGGTCAAAAAATTCAGCCAGGAAAGATTGCCGCTGGCAAAAATGGTGAGTTGAAACGCGATGGTGATCAGTCCCGCGATCATCGCCACGGGCTGCGGAAAAAAATAACCGAAGGGGACAATCAATTCGGAAAAATGATTGAACAGCACGCCGCCGCTTTTGGTCCACTGCGGACCCCAGTTGAAAAACCAGCTCAGCGGGTTCGGCATCGGCTGCGTCTCGTAAAAATAGTTGAGGCAGGTGAGATGGCGCCAGCACGGGTCGCCCCGCATTTTGATCAATCCCGCGCCGAACATCACGCGAAACAGCAGCCAGCGTTCCAGAAAAATCAGGATCACCGGCGGGTTGGTATAGCGGCCGCCCAGGAAAATCGCGTAAAAACCGGCTTCGAGCAGAATCGATTCCCAGCCGAAGCCGTAAAACGTCTGCCCGACGTTGACAAAGGACAAATACAGCGCCCACATCAACGCCCAGACCAGCGCGACCATCCAGGTTCCGAACGCGTCGGCGATCCCGCTGACCACCACGCACGATAAAGCGACTCCCACCCAGGCTCCGATTGCGAAGGCGCGATCATGCGGGAAAAAAATAAACAGGCTGGGCGCCTCGCGGAAGGTCGCATTGCGCACGAACAGGCGCACCGGCAGCAATCCGCGATCGCCCAGCAGCGGCCGGAACTGGTTCACGGCGTTCAGAAACGCGATCAGGTAGACGACACCCAGCGAGCGCGCGAACACCAACCGCGTGAGCGCGTAGCCTTCCGAACGGAACCAGGTCATCGAAGTGGGCAGCCGGCCTGCCCACATTCTGTCAGATTCGCGGTGGTCAGATTAACGGCGCGAACCCGTGGTTTCGGGCTGGCGCTGCGACTCCTGCGAGCTTCTTTCCTGGGAGCTTCGCTCCTGCGACGTTTGTCCCTGCCCCACCTGACGCTGCGTGCTCTGCGACGCGCCTTGAATGGGAATCTGCTTGCGTTGCGATTGTTCCTGGCTCACCGGAACCGTGATTTCCAGTACGCCATTGCGAAATTCGGCTTTGGCGTCGTCGAGCTTGGCGGTTTCCGGCAGCGGGATGGCGCGGAAGAAAGTCCCGTAGAAACGCTCGGTGCGGCGGAAACCTTCGTCCTGCCGGCGTTCTTCATGTTTGCGCTCACCCTGAATCACCAAAGTATTGTTGTCGATTTCGATTTTTACGTCCTTCGGTTCGATGCCGGGCAGATCAGCCGACACGATAACGTTATTGCCGCGCTCACAGATTTCCACCGCGGGAGCCCACATGCGCTCGCCGTGTGTAATCGGCAGATCGCCTTCAAAGGTCTGATCCATCCAGTCCGTCATTTCGCGCAGCAGCGCGAAGGGCCGCAGCATTGCTCCGGTAGAAAAGGGACGAAACATCGAGCCTTCGCCCTGGTTGCGGCGCGTAATCGATCGAGATTCATTGGCCATAAGTGCTCCTATTAAGAGAATTTCGGAACAACAGTTAGAGCGGACGCGAACGGTCAAGGTTTCAATGCTTTTCTGTCGCGGAAACAATGGTTTCCACGCGGAGTCTGTGTACGTAGGAGAAGTGGAAATGATGTGTGGTCCGAATGACGGCGGCATCAGGCGCGGCGATAGCGAGAGAACCGGCGACGAGCGGGCCGGCCAAACCAACGGCGTGGGAATCCACGGCTCCGGTTCCTGGCGGCGGCGGCGCGACCGGAAACGTCACAGCCGCTGCGGACAGCCTGGCCGAGCCGGTGAGCGGAACCTGGGTGGATTCCCGCGACGCGCTGGACGAGGCCGGCGAGGTGGAAGGTTTTGAAATCGGCGACGCCGATTATCCCATGCTCGGACTCACTGCGATTGGGGGCGGTCCGGCGCGCGATGAACAGGAAGTGGAGGAAGTCGAACGGCCACCTGAGCCCGGTGACGAGTAACCTTCGCCCGGAACAAACCCCGGCTTGACTGCCGGCTTTCCGAATTCATCGAATTCAAGCCCCGCCAGTGATGGTAGGGTTAAATTTTTTCCGCTTTCCAATCGCGTCGTGCGCTATCGTGTTGCGCTATCGTGGGTGGTGCAAAGGAGCAATCTGGAATGCAACTGGGAATGATCGGCCTCGGCCGGATGGGCTCGAACATGGTGCGGCGACTCATCCGCGGCGGCCATTCTTGTGTCGTCTACGATCGCAGCTCAGCGAGTGTCGCGCAGGTAGCCAAAGAAGGCGCCAGCGGCGCATCCTCGCTCGAAGATTTTCTTAAAAAATTGAGCCGGCCGCGCGCGGTGTGGCTGATGGTTCCCGCCGCCGTGGTGGACGCCACGCTGAACGACCTCGCTTCGCACATGGACCAAGGCGACATCATTATCGATGGCGGAAATTCTTATTACATCGACGACATTCGCCGCGCCAAGGAATTAGCCCCGCGCGGAATCGAGTACGTCGATGTGGGCACCAGCGGCGGCGTGTGGGGACTGGAGCGCGGCTATTGCCAGATGATCGGCGGACCGCGCGCGGTAGTCGAGCATCTCGATCCGATTTTCAAAACGCTCGCGCCGGGACGCGGCACGATCGACCGCACGCCGGGCCGCGAAAAAGCCGGCGGCACCGCCGAAGACGGTTATCTGCACTGCGGACCCTCCGGAGCCGGGCACTTCGTGAAGATGGTCCACAACGGAATTGAATATGGAGTGATGGCCGCCTACGCCGAAGGTTTGAACATTCTGAAACACGCCAACGTCGGCCGGACGGATCGCGAAATCGACGCCGAAACCACGCCGCTGCGCGAGCCCGAACATTATCAGTTCGACTTCAACCTGGCCGACGTCGCCGAAGTGTGGCGCCGCGGCAGCGTGATCGCCTCGTGGCTGCTGGATCTGACCGCGCTCGCGCTGCTCGAAAGCCCGCATCTCGACAATTTTTCCGGCCGCGTTTCCGATTCGGGCGAAGGCCGCTGGACCATCAACGCGGCTATCGATGAAGGCACGCCGGTTCCGGTGCTCAGCTCGGCATTATTCCAGCGCTTCACCTCGCGCGGCGAAGCCGATTTCGCCGATAAAATTCTTTCGGCGATGCGTTTTCAATTCGGCGGCCACGTCGAACGCGCCTCGGGAAGTTAGTAAAAAGTCACGGCATAGGCTGTGGGGCAGGCCCGCAGCCTGCGGCGGGCTCTAAGCTTGGTCGGTTTAAGAAGAGGGCGGGCGGCGCGCCCGCCGCAGGCCGAGGGCCCGCCCCACAAATCCGCATCACTGATTTCGGGGACCGGACGCGAGCCACAAACAGAGCAAGCCTGGCGGCTTACGCTACTGCAATCTGCTAAACTCACTTGCTTCATGGGGAAGTACACCGGTCTTCTCGGACTGGCGGCCATTCTTGCCGTCGCTTTTCTATTTTCCAAAAATCGCCGCCGCATCAATCCCCGCGTGATCGTGTGGGGACTGGCGCTGCAATTCGGCTTCGCGTTTCTGGTGCTGAAAACGCCCGTCGAAAGCGGATTCATCGTCGCCAGCAACGGCGTGAATCATCTGCTCGATTACGCCACGGCGGGCAGCGCGTTCGTGTTCGGCGATAAACTCGGCGCGAAAAACGATCAGTTCGGCGTGGTCTTCGCATTTCAGGTTCTGCCAATCGTAATTTTCATTGCGTCCTTGTTCGCGGTGCTTTATTATCTCGGCGTGATGCAGGTTGTCGTGAAAGCGATGGCCGTGATCATGCAGCGCATCATGGGCACCAGCGGAGCCGAATCGCTCAACGTCGCGGCCAGCATTTTTATGGGTCAGACGGAAGCTCCGCTGACCATCCGCCCGTTTCTCGCCGGCATGACCGAAAGCGAACTCTTTACCGTGATGGTCAGCGGCATGGCCCACGTTTCCGGCGCGGTGATGGCGGCGTATGTGCTCATCGCCGGCGTCGAAATCCGGCACTTGCTGACCGCCGTGATCATGACGGCGCCGGCGACGTTGATGCTCGCCAAAATGTTGATGCCCGAAGTCGATAAACCGGTGACGGCGGGCGGCGTCAAAGTTGAAGTGGAAAAACCGGGAGTGAACCTCATCGATGCGGCCGCGCGCGGCGCCTCTGATGGTTTGCATCTGGCCCTGAATATTGGCGCGATGCTGATCGCGTTCCTCGGATTAATCGCGCTGGTGAACGGCATCCTCAGCGCCGGCCACGATCATCTCAAGTGGATTCCGGTGTCGATGCAGGCGATTCTCGGACGGATTTTCGCGCCGGTGGCGTGGCTGCTCGGGGTGAAGTATCACGATTGCGCGACGATCGGCAATCTGCTGGGCGAGCGGCTGATCCTGAACGAATTCGTGGCCTACGTCGATCTGGGAAAAATCAAAGCCACGCTCGATCCGCGATCCTTCGTGATTGCGACTTACGCGCTGTGCGGATTCGCCAATTTGAGTTCGGTGGCGATTCAAGTCGGCGGAATCGGAGCGCTTGCGCCGTCGCGCAAATCGGACCTGGCGCGGTTGGGAATGAAAGCGGTCGCGGCGGGGACGATGGCGAATTTCATGTCCGCGTGCATCGCGGGAATGCTTTTGTGATCGAGAAGCGCCTGCCGGTAAGGACGGGGTTCAGCAGCCAGGAAAACAGGAAATGATCGGCGTCGTTCTCGGCAGTGGACTCGGCGCGTTCGCGGAAACGCTGGAAGACCGCGCAGAGACACCCTACACCGCGATTCCCGGATGGCCCGCCTCAACCGCGATCGGCCACGCGGGAAAACTCGTCACCGGACGAATTGAAAAAACGCCGGTCGTGGTTCTCGCCGGACGCGCGCATCTTTATGAAGGCTACACTGCGGCGCAGGTCGTCTTCGGCATCCGCGAGCTGGCTCGGCGCGGTGTTCGCAGCGTCGTTCTAACCAACGCGGCCGGCGGCATCAATTTAAGTTATCGGCCCGGGGATCTGGTGCTGGTTTCCGATCACATCAATCTGCTCGGAGCGAATCCGCTGACCGGCGCAAACGACGATTCGCTCGGCCCGCGATTTCCCGATATGAGCGAAGCGTATTCCCTCGAATACCGGCGAATCGCCAAAACCGTTGGCCGCGAGCTTGGCATCGAATTGAAGGAAGGCGTCTACGCAGGCGTGCCCGGCCCGAGTTACGAGACTCCGGCGGAGATTCGTTTTCTGCGGATCATCGGCGCCGACCTGGTGGGGATGTCCACCGTTCCCGAAACGATCGCCGCAAATCATTTGCGAATGAAAGTTCTGACGATTTCCTGCGTGACCAATATGGCGGCGGGAATTCTACCGCGCAAGCTGGAGCACCGGGAAGTTTTGGAGGTCGGCGAGCGCATCCGCGATACGCTCGTCCAATTTTTGCGCGCGTTGCTTCCGCGATTAGCGTCAGGCGGCGCCGACCGCTTGTAGCCGCGCTTCTTGCGCCGTCAGATAAAATCCGAACAGCGGGACCGAATCACCCGAGCCCCAGCGATTCATTTTCCAACTCGCGCGAAGGTACCGGACCTCAGGATGGTCAGTTAGTTCTAGTACTAGGGAATAAGTACCGCAGTAGAACTTCTGGGGAAAGACCTGGAGAAGCTTCCAGTCTCTCTTATCGGAAGAGCCCCACACCGAAATCTCCAGGCTCTCCTGTTCCATGGTCCTCGTAATGCCCAGGGTAAGCTGTAACGGCTTACCCCGATCGGATTCCAGCGCACAATCGGCGCCGAACCCATCTTGTCGGGCGACGTTTTCCGGGAGAAGAAACATCGGCATAAAACCTCCATCTGCCCGGCGAACATGATCTACTAGGATGCTTGCGCATCACGTTGTCGCCGATTTCTAAATTTTTCTTAACCGCTCTTGTGCCATCTTTAGAGTCTCATATTTCTTACAGAAACAAAAGCGGACCAATTGCGAGCCGTCGCGCGGGTTCTCAAAAAAGCTGGACCCGGGTACCGCGGCGATGCCGACGTCTTCCACCAGATGGCGGCAAAACGCCATATCGTCGGCATAGCCGAAACCGGATATGTCGCATAAGATATAGTACGCGCCGCGCGGCGTGAAACTACGGAATCCGGTTTCCTCAAGCACCTTAAGCATGGTATCGCGCCGTTCGCGGTAATCCCTTGCTAGGTTCGTATAGTACTGGTCCGGAAGTCCTAAGGCGACCGCGCTTGCTTCCTGGAGCGGAGCTGCCGAACCGACCGTCAGAAAATCATGAATTTTGCGGATGGAATCGGCCAGATCCGGCGCGGCCAGCACCCAGCCGATGCGCCAGCCGGTGACCGCGTAGGTCTTGCTCATGCTGTTGATCAGCACGGTACGATTGCGCATGCCGGGAATGGTCATGATCGGGACGTGTTCGGTCCCGTCATATAAAATGTGCTCGTAAATTTCATCGGTGATCGCCAGCGCGTCGAATTCCTGGCACAATTCGGCGATATATTCGAGTTCCGATCGATCAAACACGCGGCCCGTCGGATTATTGGGCGAGCACAGGATGATCGCCTTGGTGCGCGGCGAAAACGCGCGGCGCAATTCTTCGCGATCGAAGCGCCAGTCGGGCGCATGCATCTTGACGAACTTGCGATCGGCGCCGGCCAGCAGCGTGTCCGGTCCGTAATTTTCGTAATACGGCTCGAAGATGACCACCTCGTCGCCGGGATTGGTGACGGCCATCAGCGTCGCCATCATGCCTTCGGTGGCGCCGCAGCAGACCGTGATTTCGCGCTCCGGATCGAGATCGAGCGCGTAGGTTTTTTTGTATTTCGCCGCGATCGCGTTGCGCAGGTTCTTCGATCCCCAGGTGATCGCATATTGATTGATGTCCGCGTTGATGGCGTCGCAGGCGGCCTGGCGCAAAATTTCGGGAGATCCGAAATCGGGAAATCCCTGCGCGAGATTGACGGCGTTATGCTGCGCGGCCAGGCGCGTCATTTCGCGGATGACGCTTTCGGTGAAGCGCAACGTGCGCTGGCTGCGGAACCGAGGACGGCGCTCGCCGATATCGGGCGGCGAGAGAAGAGATTTTTCGGCGATAGAAGCCATTCAGCAATTTTACTTCATCGGGCTTCCTAAAACGACCGCTGGGTACTGCCCGAAACTTGCGTTGATTCGCAGCGCGCCCCCGCCATGGCAGGGCTATAGCGCGCGTTACAGCCCCGCCAGTCATGGCGGGGGTTCTCCCAACTTTCGCGGTCAACGCAGATTTCAAGCACCTCGCGGTTCAATTCCGTCGCGTCATCCCGGGTATTAAATGAACCGCGACCGCAGGAAAGCGGCGGATCTGCCGATTTTTGGGACTCGGAAGCGCCGGAGAGAAATCCCCGCTCAGCATTCGAGAGAGGATATTCGCGAGAATCTCGTCGAGCGAGTTTCCCTGGCTCTAAAAACCGTATGCATCGTGCTCGATCACCACGCTCACCTTGGCCGTCATGATCCCATTTTTTAGCTATTCGTCGATGCGCTTGCTCGCATGGCGCTTCAGATACCAGCACGGCGGATAGCCCAGGTGCGGCGCGAAGGATTGCACGCAGGAATCGCTCTCCGGCGGGACGTTAAAATCAAATTCCACTTTTTTGTCTTTAAGATGAATCGCGTAAAACGGCTGCACCTCGACCGCTCCCAGCGGATTGGTCCGTGCAGCCAGATAATCCGCGCCGTAGATCACGATGACCGTAATGGCAATGTACAGGAGAATGCGGCGAAGTTGAGCCAACCTTCAGGTTACCTTCCGCGCGCGGTTCCGGGCAGCGGCTGAACGGCGGTGTTGACAATCGCTGCGCCGGAAAATTCGGTGTTGTCGCCCGCGCGTTTCCCCGGCGCGACCATCAGCCGCGCGCCCAGCGGCTTGTTCCATTTCCACGCCAGCCAAGCGACGTCGGAAAGAATGCGCTCGATCTGATTCACGCTGACGTCGCCGGGCAAAGGAACGGTATCCACGCCGCCGGCGCACACGGCCGAATATGCCAGGATCGAATCGAGATTGAACGTTCCTTCCGCCCAGCGCCCAGCGAGAATTTTATCCTCCATCACCGGAATCATCAGGCCGGAATAACCGGTGCGTTTCACCGCCGTCGATTGCACCGCGCGAGTGATGATGCCCGATGCAGTCATGGTGCCACTGGACCCGAACGGCGCGCCGGTGAAGGATTCGATCGCCGCCGCGATGGAATTTTGCGCGCTCGGCGCAGGGGTCGCATCGATGCCTTCGTAAGTCCAGCCGGTTTTCCTGGCGAGACCGGTCGCGACGGCTTCCGCATCTTTCGTGTATTGCGCGAACGCCTGCGATAAGTCGCGTTCTGCGTCGGGCGCATTGTGATCCTTGGCAAAAATATCGGCGACCACGTTCGCTGCCTCCATCGCGACCGCGAACGCGTGGCCTTTCCCCAAATGATATGAACCGGGATAATACGGCCCATACGGTTTCATCATGGCGATGGCCGCGAAACTGAAATTGGCGTCGCCGTGCGGGCTGCGCTCGGAAAGAGTTTTGATGAGCTGCGCGGCCTGGTGCATGGCTCGCCAGTGAATGCCGTCGTCGCCGGCGATGATCAGGCTGGCGTTGACGCTGACCTTCGACATGATGTCGGCGAGCAGCGCGGCGTTGGCGGGATCGTCATCATCGCGGACCATCGCCGGACCGATATTCAGCGCCGAATGCCCTTGCGTCGCGGCTTCGCGCAGCTTGCGCGCCAGCGCGATCACGTCTTCGCGGCTCATTCCCTTCGCCCAGACGGGAAACGGCTGCGTGGTGATGCGGCCGTTGGCGCCCTCGAATCCGGCGCGATTGAAGGCGTCCTTGGCGGTCGCCAGAAATTTTTGCGCGTCGGCGATTTGCGCGGCGTAGTGGTCGCGGTCGACATCGATAAAAACCGTCACCGCGCGGATTCGTGGACGGCTCGCCGCCAACAGCAGCGCCGGAAACAGGAGCGAAAGAATCAGTTTTCGCATGTCTGCTTATAGCACGTCGGGAAATGTTTTGGAGGAAAGCCCCCACAGTTATGGTCTTCACACAAACTCTACCAGCCCGCCTGGCCGGCACCAGGAACATGCGGGCGTCGCCGCCCACATAGCGTTCAATGCGGAGTCTTATCTCGGGCGTAGCACAACGGATCCAGCGCGCATTCGGCGCAGCGCGGATTGCGCGCGATGCATAGGGCTCGGCCGTGCAGAATGATCTGATGCGAAAATAAAATCCATTTTCCTTTGGGAATGATTTTCATCAGATCCTGCTCAATTTTTTTGGGGTCCGATTCCTTAGTCAGATCCAGGCGCTGCGCGATGCGCTGCACGTGCGTATCGACCACGATGCCGCTGGCGATTCCGAACGCGGTTCCGAGCACCACGTTCGCCGTTTTTCGCGCCGCGCCGGGGACGGTCAGCAAATCGTCGATGTTGCGCGGCACTTCGCCATGAAAATCGGCGAGGATTTTTTTCGCTGCGCCGATGAGCGATTTCGCCTTGTTGTTAAAAAAACCGGTGGAGCGAATATCCTGCGCCAGTTCGGCTTGACTGGCATTGGCGAAGTCGTGAATGGTCGGATATTTTTGGAACAGGCCCGGCGTCACTTCGTTGACGCGCTTGTCGGTGCATTGCGCGGAGAGAATGGTGGCGACCAGCAGTTCCCACGCGTTGGAATGATGCAAGGCGCAGGTCGCGTTGGGATACAATTTGTCGAGCGCCGCTAGAATTTTCTTCACGCGAGCCTGGCGCTCAGCCGCGGTTTTTGGTTTCGCTGGTTTGGGAGTGGCCATTTTCGTAACGATTTTCGCATGTTGAAGCGCGAGCGCGCCGTTTAGTCCGGCTTTACTGTTTTCGGCCGTGGCATAAGCCGCCAGGCTTGTGTTCGCCCCACGCCGAGCGCAAGCCTGGCGGCTTACGCCACTTGTCCGGTTTGCAAAAACCAAAGCGGCTCTGCCTTCTTCAACCTTCCTGCCGTTGCGTTTCTTTGCCAGACGGGAAAATGGCCGCTTCAATCCTTCTGCATATTGAGTTTGGTATAGACGACGCGAAGTCCGGCGCGCTCATAATTGCGCTGTGAGATGCTGCCCGGCGCGGTGGACGCGGTCGCCAGATCGCAGCCGAGCCTTGCCGCGTGCGCCAGCCGCGCGCGAATCAGCGCCAGGTGCAGACCGCCTCCGCGAAATTTGCGGATCGTGCTGTCGGCGAACAACAGCGCGAGCCCGTCGCGCGTATTCACGGCTCCAGCCGCGGCAGCCCGGTCGCCCACAAAGCCGAGCCATGCGGTTGCGCCTTCCAGATGAAACAACCGCGCGCCGGTATCGAGCTCGACCGCGCTGAATTCCGCACGATCAAAAAAACCTTCGAGCATCACGCGGCTCCAGATCTGCTCTTCGTCCGCGCGCGCGATGCGAACACAACTCTGCGGGCTACCCGCAACGGGACCCGCGAGCACGTTATTGCATTCGACCATCTGATATCCGCGCTTGGCCAGCAGATCGAGCATCGAAGGGTCAGCGTGCGGGCAAAAATCGAGGTTCACCGCCGCGCCCCGCGAGCCGTAGAAATTCTCCATCACTTCGAAGTCGGCGGCGTAAACGGGGCCGTTCAAACCGAGCCCGATCGCGTGCGTGAGCGGCGATCCGGCCCCGGAAAACGCCGCGAGTCCGCCCGCGACCTGAATCGAAATACCGCATCCGGCCGCGTTCCGGGCTTCGCCATGTTCAATGCGCCGCGCGAGCGCGGTATCCGCGAACATACAACCGCAGTCTACGCGAAACCGGCGGTTGCGTTGGCGCTGCCACGGCGCTAAATTGAACGCAGAAATGCAAGAATTTTCATTAAACGTGAACGGCGCGACGCATCACATCGATACTGATCCCGACTGTCCCCTCCTTTACGTCCTTCGCGACCAGCTCGAACTGAATAATCCGATTCGGCTGCGGCCTGGCCCAATTCGGCGCCTGCATGGTGCTGGTCGGCGGACGTCCGATGCGCTCTTGTGTGCTGCCGGTTTCACAGTGGAACACCTATCGCGTGGCGCGCGCCGTCGACGTTCCCGAAAACGTCGAGCTGGTGTTTTTAAATCATCCCGAGCTTCCGCCCGGTGGCGCGGGCGAGCCATCCAGCCGTCCGACGGCAGCGGCGATCGGCAACGCGATCTTCGATGCGACGGGCGCGCGGCTGCGCCGGGTGCCGATGATTGGCGCGGGCGTGAAGAATAGTACGCCTCAGCGTGGCATAAGCCGCCAGGCTTGTGCTGTCCGCGGCAGATGAATCGACGTGCGCGCCGAGCGCAAGCCTGGCGGCTTACGCCACTTCATGTCGCGGTCTGCAAAGGAAGAGGCTAATTAAAAAATCCGCCGCCGGCTGAGCGGGATATGATGTTATTCGTGCGCCGGCAAGCGGCACTTGTCATCTTCCTCGCGGTCGTCCTTTTCGGCCAGCGCTTCCGCTTCCAGGAGGACGAAGCTCCCCGGCCTACCTTTCCCAAGAAGGCCGAATTCAATTTCATCCGCGTCGAATACACCGATCTGCCCGAGTTTCATCGCGGCTTCGGCTACGCCTCGCGGCGTGGGACCGGCGACGGCTGGTGGGTGGTCGATTGGCCCGACGCCGACGATCATTTTTCGTTGGGCGTCCAGCGCCTGACCCGGATCGATACCGGCGAGCCGCTGCATTTCCGCCTCACCGACGACCGGCTGTTCGATTATCCGTGGATCTACGCCACGCAAACCGGCTGGTGGGGATTAAGCGACGCCGAAACCTCGCGCCTGCGCGAGTATCTGGAGCGCGGCGGATTCCTGGTGGTTGATGACTTCTGGGGCGACGAACAATGGCGGATTTTCGAGCAGACCATGCAGCGCGTGCTGCCTGGGCACGAGATCACCGACATCGCCGAAACAGATTCGGTGATGCACGTTTTATACGACATCCGCCAAAAAGACCGAACTTTTATTCCCGGCACGCGCCACCTGCGCCGCGGTCCCAACGGGTCGATCGTGGTGATGCAGCCGCCGGGCAGCGAGCCGGCCTGGCGCGCGATGTATGACGACCGCAATCGCATGGTGGTGGCGGTGAACTTCAACACCGACGTCGGCGACGCGTGGGAATACGCCGATTCGCCGATTTATCCCGAGGCGATGACCACGCTCGCCTATCGGTATGGCATCAATTACCTGATTTACGCGATGACCCACTGAACGTGGCGCACGCACTCCTGCGTGCCGCGTCGAGACTCCTCTCGACGCTTGTGCGCGCGCCGGCAGGCATCGACACGAGTGTCGATGCGGCACGCAGGAGTGCGTGCGCCACAAGACCCCAAGAATCTAGCCGCCCGACGATACGGCGGTGGTTTCGTGCTGCCGAAACCAATCATAGGTTGAACGGATTCCTTCAGCAAGCGGTATTCGCGGCGTCCAGCCCAGCTCGCGCAGCCGCGTCACATCGAGCAGCTTGCGCGGCGTGCCGTCGGGTTTCGATTGATCGAACACCAGACGGCCGCTGTAGCTGACAATCGAACCGACCGTTTCGGCCAACTCCCGGATGGTCAGGTCTTCGCCCATGCCCACGTTCACGATGGCCTCGCTG
>DATJNW010000048.1:0-9437 GCA_035507655.1 Bryobacteraceae bacterium
CGACGAACACCTGTCCCACGCCGTGGATCTGCGAAATCTTCTGCTGCATGATGGTGGAGGCGGCGTCGTACATCTGCGCCCTCGTCAGCGTGTCGGAAGTGAGACCGAGCTGGAGAATCGGCGGATCGGCCGGATTCTGAAAACGCCAGGTGGGATTGGTCGGAAGATTGGCCGGCAATTGGCCGCGCGCGGCGTTGATGCCGGCCTGCACGTCGCGCGCGGCGGCATTGATGTCGCGGCTCAAATCGAATTGCAGGGTGATACCGGTGGAGCCGAGCGCGCTCGACGAGGTCATCTCGTTCAATCCGGCGATTCGTCCGAACTGGCGCTCGAGCGGCGTGGCGACCGACGACGCCATCGTTTCGGGACTCGCGCCGGGCAGTCCCGCGCCCACCGAAATCGCCGGAAAATCCACCTGCGGCAAGGGCGCGACGGGTAGAAAATTATAGGCGATTCCACCCACAAGTCCGACCATGACGGTCAGCAGGGTGGTAGCAACCGGGCGGCGGATAAACGGTTCGGAGATACTCATGCGTGGAGATCAGACGCCGCTGCGGCGGGAGACTAACTTTCATGATACTCCGCGCTGGAGTGTCCTTGCCGCGCCGTCGCGCTTACGAGCGGTGATCGATTTTCACCCCGGCTGGGCACTTAAGCATGATGCGGCTGCTCCGGCAGATTGGGCCGGTGCTCCGCGACGAAATTCGTTTCCCTGGGAGCGGCCCACGCCCCTCCGATCAGCGATCCCGCGACGGCCGCGAGGAGTCCACCGAAGATCACCAGAGAAGTGGTGGAGATGTCGCCCGCCGCCGAGTTCGCCAATTGGGAGACGTTCCCGTGCAGCGGCGTTCCGGGGGGCACGTTGACAAGGGCCGTTTGCACAAATGAACTGGCCAGGCGGACCACGTCCCACAGCACGGCCGCGGCGATCACCGCGGTGGTGAACATGGTCACGCCCCAAACCACGAAACCGTGCAGCATACCGTTTCCGCGATTGGGATTTCCCGCCAGCCGCGCCGCCACCCAGGAGCCGACCAGCAGCGAACAGAAAATCCCAAAGAAATACCAGGCTTCGCTCCAGGCGTGCGCGCTGCCGGTCATCAGGAATCCGATGAACATGCCGAAGCTCAGGAATACCAGCTCGGTGGCCAGCGCCACCAGTACGCCGCTGAAGATGGCGGCCCAGGAGACGCGATGAAACAATTCCGCTTCCGATCGATTCGCTTCATGAAAACCCATTGCGATTTCGCTCATAATAATCCGTCCTTCAACTGGTGAGATGACGGTTTCCGTACTCGAATTTCGGCTAAATGAGCGCTTTAAATTTTCCGGGACGAAGCGGGCTGAAACGCCGCTGGCGCGTGCTGCTCCAACCGCAGGGGGGTGAAGAATGCCTGAAAAACAGCCGGAAGTGGTGGTGGTCACCGGAGCGTCGGCCGGCGTGGGACGAGCCGTCGTCGGGGAATTCGCGCGGCGGGGCGCGCACATCGGCCTGCTGGCGCGCGGGCGCGAGCGCCTGGAAGATACGCGGCACGAGGTGGAACGTTACGGCGGGCGCGCGCTGGCGCTTCCGGCCGACGTCGCCGATCCCGAACAGGTGGAGCGCGCCGCCGCGCAGGTGCAACGCGAGTTCGGTCCCATCGACGTCTGGGTGAATGACGCGATGACCACCGTGTTCGCGCCGTTCAGCGAGATCACACCCGAAGAGTTTAAGCGCGCCACCGAGGTCACCTATCTGGGCTGCGTTTACGGAAGCATGTCGGCGTTGAAGCGCATGAAGCCGCGCAATTCCGGCAGCATCGTGCAGGTGGGCTCGGCGCTGGCGTATCGCTCGATTCCACTACAGGCGCCGTATTGCGGGGCCAAGCACGCGATCGTGGGATTCACCGATTCGCTGCGCAGCGAGCTGATTCACGATCAAAGCCGGGTACGGATCACGGTAGTGCATCTGCCGGGGATGAACACGCCGCAATTCAGCTGGTGCCGCACGCGTCTGCCGCGGCATCCCATGCCGGTGCCCCCGATCTTCCAGCCGGAAGTGGCCGCGCGCGCTATTTACTGGGCCGCGCATCACGACCGCCGCGAGGTGTATGTCGGTTGGCCGACGGTGAAAGCGATTTACGGCCAGGAACTCGCACCCCGCGCCGCCGACCAGTATCTTGCCGAACACGCCTACGACGCGCAGCAAACCTCGCAGCCGGTTTCTCCGGACCGTCCCGACAATTTATTCGAGCCGGTGAAGGGCGAATACGCCGCGCACGGAATTTTCAGCGGCCAGGCGAGAAACAACAGTGTGCAGGCGTGGATGGATCTGCATCGCAAATCGGTCGCGATCGCAGCCGCGGGAATCGCGGGAGTGGCCGCGCTGTTGGCTTCTCGCAAGGCAGGGTAATCCGCAGCGTAAGCCTACACGGCTGCCGGGTCTCGCCGGCCCTCACGCCGGCATCGTATCCGGCGGACGCAGCTTCACGATTTTCACGCGCACTATGCGGTTGCGATCCATCTCCTGCACGATAAACGTTCGATTCCCGTACGTCACCGATTCGCCCGGCGCCGGAATATAGCCGAGCCGGAACAGCAAAAATCCGGCGAGCGTCTCGAATCCCGCGTCGCCTGGCAGTTCGATGTTGTACTGCGCGGCCAGATCGCGAATATTGGTGCTGCCTTCGACCTCAATCACCGCCGCGCTGGTCGAGGGCGGCGGGCGATGCACATCGTGCTCGTCCCCAATCTCGCCGAAAATCTGTTCGAGAACATCTTCAAACGTCACCAGGCCGGTGATGGTGCCGAACTCGTCCACCACCATCGCCAGATGAGTGTGGCGCTTTCGAAATTCATCGATCAGTTGATTCAACGGCTTGGTTTCGGGCACCACCAGCGGATCGTGAAGGTAGCGGCGCAGACGGAACGGCCGCGCGGGCTGGCGACGGTCGCCGGCCAGCTTGCGTTCCTGCCAGGCGGCCACCAGGTCCTTATAATGAACCACCCCGACGATGCTTTCGGGCTTTCCCTGATAAACGGGCAGGCGCGAATATTTGTGCTCGACAAAAAGGCGCAGCAGCTCATCGAGAGTTGCTTCGAGCGAAACGGAAACAATATCGATGCGCGGCGTCATGATCTCGCGGGTGTTGACGTCTTTCAATTCGAGAATGCGCTGGATCGCGTCTTCTTCGAAGGCTTCGAGATGCCCTTCCATGCGGCTGGATTCGATGATGAATTTCAGCTCTTCCGGGGAATGTCCGCCGGCCAGATGCCCGCCGCGCAGACCCAACGCGCGAGTCAGCGCGCCGGCCGTCCGTTCGATTACGTAGACAAACGGCGCCGAAATGCGCAGAAAAAACAGCAGCGCCGGAGCCATCAACAGCGCGACCCGGTCGGCCTTTTCGATGGCGATGTTTTTCGGCACCACTTCGCCCACCACCACGTGGAAAAAGCTGATGATCAGAAAGGCGCACGCGAACGCGCCGGCGCGCCACCACGGCTCGGTGTGCGCGGTGATCAGGGGATGAAAGGCCTTGAGCAGGAGTTGGTACACCGTATCTTCGCCGGCCCATCCGAGTCCCAGGCTAGCCAGGGTCACGCCTACCTGCGTCGCACTGAGCAGGCGTCCCGGATTGGCGAGCAGTCCCAGCGCGGCTCGCGCGGCCGTGCTGCCCGATTCGGCGAGCTGGTTCAATCGCGAACGGCGAACCGAAACCAGCGCGACTTCAGCGGCGGCGAAGAAGCCGTTCACGGCGATGATGGCGGCAAGCAATATCAGGCGCAGGGACATGGGTAAAAAGAAGACTGGAGTCAGAAGTCAGAATACCGCCGCACGCTTTTATTCTGACTCCTGACTTCTGGCTTCTGTCCTCGTTCGCTACAATCGAGGTTCGTGTTGTTCTCGACCCCGCTCGAGCGAGCAATCAATCTGAGCATAGCGGTTTTGCTGATAGCGCTTGCCGGCGCCGTCTATTGGTACGCGGTGCGTCCGCTGCCGGAAACGTCGGGCCAGCTCACGGCTCCCGTTTCCGCGCCGGCGACCATCACGCGCGACGCGATCGGCGTGCCGCATATCCAGGCCGCCAACTGGCAGGACGCGATTTTTCTGCAAGGCTTCGCCAGTGCGCAGGATCGCATGTGGCAGATGGACGCGATGCGCCGGCTGGCCGCGGGCGAACTGGCGGAAGTGGTTGGCAGACCGGCGCTCGAATCGGATGAAGAGGCGCGGCGGCTGCGCGTGGAACGGATCGCCGAAGATGCGGTGAAAACGATGCCGGACGGCGATCGCGCGGTGCTGGCCGCGTATGCGCGCGGCGTGAATTTTTATCTGCGAACGCATCGCGGCCGACTGCCGGTCGAATTTTCTCTATTGAACTACGATCCGCGGCCGTGGAGCGTGCGCGATTCGGTGCTGGTCGGCCTGTACATGTATCGCACGCTGACCACCAGCTGGCGGAATGAGATCGCCAAGATGCACATGCTTGAAAGAGGCGATCGCGACAAGGTTGATTTTCTGTTTCCGCTGCGCACCGGCGGCGAAGTTCAGCCGGGGTCGAATGCGTGGGCCGTTTCCGGCGCGCACACGACCACCGGCAAACCGATTCTCGCCAACGATCCGCATCTCGATTTTTCGATTCCCTCCACCTGGTACATGGTGCACCTGAAGGCGCCGGATGTGGACGTGAGCGGCGTCGCGCTGCCCGGCGTTCCCGCGGTGATCATCGGCCACAACCGCCGCATCGCCTGGGGCGTCACCAATCTGCAAGCCGACGTGCAGGATCTGTACCGCGAGCAGATCGACCCGCAGAATGGCCGCTACGTGTTTCGCGGACAGGTCGAGCAGGCGCGGCTGGAGCGAAACATGATCGCGGTGAAGGGCGCAAGACCGGTGGAGCTGGATCAGTGGGTGACGCGCCATGGTCCGGTTTTTTTGAACGACCAGAATCACGAATACGCGCTGCGCTGGGTGGCGGCCGAGCCGGACGGCTTCGAATTTCCCTTTCTCGATATCGATCGCGCGAGCAACTGGGACGAATTCAAAAAAGCGATCGGGCGTTTTCCCGGTCCCGGCCAGAATTTCGTCTACGCCGACACGGACGGCAACATCGGTTATCACGCCACCGGGCGCGTGCCGATTCGTCCCGCGAATTGCCTCGGCGACGTTCCCGCGGATGGCGCCGCGGGCGAGTGCGAATGGCAGGGATTTATTCCTTTTGACGATTTGCCGCAGTCGTTCAATCCGCCATCGGGTGAAATCGTCACCGCGAATCAGAATCCGTTTCCGCTCGATTATAAATACCCCTACAACGGCGATTTCGCCGCGTATTACCGGTCGAGTGAGATTCGCTGGGCGCTGGCCAAACGCGAAAAATGGTCCGCGCGCGACATGATCAAAATTCAGAAAGATGTCTATTCCGCCTTTTCCGATTTTCTGGCCAGACAGATCGTTGCCGCGTTCGATGCCAGGAAAAACGGCGCGCGCGATGCCGTGGTTTCCAGCGTGGGCCTGCTGCGCGGATGGTCCGGGCAAATGGAAAAAGGCCACGCCGCGCCGATGATCGTCGAGCTCGCTTACAACGAACTGCAAAAGCGCGTGCTCGAGCGCGTCGCGCCTGGAATCGATGACGTCTACCGTCCGTTCATGGCGCCGGCGGTGATCGAAAAATTGCTGCGCGAGCGGCCGGCGGGATGGTTCAAGGATTATGACGAGCTATTGCTCGATTGCCTCCAAAAAGGCGTTGCCGCGGGGATGGACGTGCAAGGCTCGAAGATTTCGCGCTGGGATTACGGGCAATGGAATGAGCTGCGCATCCTGCATCCGGTGTTCAGCCAGGTGCCGCTGGTGGGGAAATATTTCAGTATCGGTCCGGTGCCGATGAGCGGGTCGTCGACGACCATCAAGCAGACCACGCACCGCCTGGGGCCGTCGATGCGCATGACCGTCGATCTGGCGAATCTCGCCGATTCGACGCTGAACATCACCATCGGGCAATCGGGCCAGCCGCTGTCCTGGCATTATCGCGACCAATGGAGCGCGTATTACGGCGCGACGACGTTCCCGATGCAGTTCGACAAGGTCCAGGCGAAGCAGGTGTTGCGGGTGCGGCCGGAATAGACCGCAGTCAACAGAAACATTTTGAGCGAAGAATGTTTCTGTGACGGTCCTGTGGAAATAAGCGCGGTGCGCCTTTTAAAGGCAGTGAGTTAGCGATCACAGCATTTTTTTTCCCTATCTCCAGGTTTTCATGAGCCTAACTGTGCGAAAACAAACGCCGAAAATTTCGATTGCCCTGGAGGCGCGGAGACGCTAGCGTATGGATGAACATGACGACGCCGAAACTGCTCGCGGATGCCGACCTGAACCACAAGATCGTCGCTGGATTGCGCCGTGCGGAGCCGACGATTGATTTTCTGAACGCGAGAGACGGCGGAACGGTCGGGCTTACCGATCCCGAGATATTGGCTCTCGCGGCCGGGACCAGCCGCGTCCTGGTTTCACATGACTCCCGCACGATGACGGCTCACTTCGCGGAGTTCACAAAATCGCGTTCCAGCCCTGGACTGATCATCGTGCGGCAGGACCTGAGCCTGCGTCGCGCGATCGAAGATTTGTTGCTGATCTGCCTCGCCTCGGACGCGGGTGAACTGGAGAATCGCGTTCGTTGGATACCGATTTGATTGTCAACGGTGCCGATTTGCCAAAGCGTCTCTTGCCGCCTCAAGTTTCGCGTAAAAGGCAGGGTCCCTGCGGCGCGCTTCTTGACGCATCCGTTCGAACTCAATTTTCCCCTCCCTCAGGTACTCATCGACCGTTTCACGATGGGCAAGATACCATGCAATCGATCCGTAAGCCTGCTCCAGCGTGATCGCGCGATAGGCGTCGGCGATCTCGTCCGCCGATTCGCCGCGCAGAAATGCGTAGATCACCGAATCGAGCGACACTCGCGTGCCCGCGACATAATACCCGCCGTTCCTCGATTCGACGTATTCCATCCCGATCCAATTATAGCCAGTCCAGTTCCGAATCGCGCCATCATACCCGGTCGCCCCTCGCGACCCAGCCCGCCGTACGACACTCCGTTTCGCGCCCTGCCAATATAAAAAGAATGACCCCCGAAGAATTTCGCAAAGCCGGACACCAGCTGATCGACTGGATCGCGGATTATCGCGCGCGCATCGCCGAATTTCCGGTGATGTCGCGCAGCGTACCCGGCGAAATAAAGTCGCTGCTTCCCGCCGCGCCGCCGCTCGATCCAGAGCTGTTCGACGCCATCCTGCGCGATCTTGACTCGATCATCGTTCCTGGCCTGTCGCACTGGCAGTCGCCGAAATTTTTCGGCTATTTTCCGTCCAACGGTTTGCTCGCCAGCGTGCTCGGCGATTTCGCCAGCACCGGACTCGGTGTGCTGGGTTTGTCGTGGCAATCGAGCCCCGCGCTTACGGAAGTGGAAGAAGTGGTCACCGACTGGATGCGCCAGATGACCGGCCTTTCCGACGCGTGGAGCGGCGTAATTCACGACACCGCGTCCACCTGTACTCTGCTCTCGCTGCTGTGCGCCCGCGAACGCTCCACCGATTACAGCCTGAGCCGCGGAGGTTTCCAATCGGAACCGCAGCCGCTGATCGTCTACGTCTCCGCGCACAGCCACAGCTCGGTGGATAAAGCTGCGCTGCTCGCCGGGTTCGGACGCAACAATGTTCATCTGATCGAGCATGACCCAGACTACGCGATGCGAGCCGATGCGCTCGCGGGAGCGATTCGCCGCGACATCAACGCCGGGTTCGTTCCCTGCGCTGTGGTCGCGACCACCGGAACCACCGCAACCACCGCGCTCGATCCCATTGAAGCGATCGCAAAAGTCGCGGCCGAACATAAAATATGGATGCACGTCGACGCCGCCATGGCCGGTTCGGCGATGATTCTTCCCGAATGCCGCTGGATGTGGCAGGGTATCGAGGGCGCCGATTCGCTGGTGCTGAATCCACATAAATGGCTCGGCGTGGCCTTCGATTCGTCGCTTTATTACGTGCGCGACCCTGAGCATTTGATTCGCGTCATGTCTACCAACCCCAGTTATCTGCGCTCCGCGGCTGACGCGCAGGTGAAAAATCTCCGCGATTGGGGATTGCCGCTCGGCCGCCGTTTTCGCGCGCTGAAATTATGGTTCATGATTCGCGAACAAGGCGTGAAAGCGCTGCAAGATCGCCTGCGCCGGGACCTATCCAACGCCCAATGGTTCGCCGATCAGGTTCGCGCCACGCCCGACTGGCGAGTGCTCGCGCCGGTGCCGCTGCAAACGGTTTGTATCCGCCACGAGCCCGCGGGACTCGAAGGCGAAGCGCTTGACCAGCACACGCTCGCCTGGGCTGATCGCATGAACAAATCCGGCGAAGCGTACCTCACGCCCGCGATTCTCGATGGCCGCTGGATGGTCCGCGTGTCCATCGGCTCCGCAACCACCGAACACGAGCACGTGGCCGCGCTGTGGCGACAAATTACTTCCGCCGCGGCACAATCCACAGGTACAGGTGCTTGCTGAATTCGAGCGGTCCAGCCGTTCCGCCGACGGTGAATTCTTTATCCGCCTGCCAGCCGCCCATGGTGAAGGTGTTCGAAACGATGCGCGCCCCCGGCTTCAATTCGCGGCGCAGTTTCGGGGCCAGGCGCTGATTCACGCTCGACAGCAGAAACAGGGTGACGACGCTCGCTTCGCGAATATCCGTCTGAAAGAGATCGTTCTCTTCGAAGCGCACCAGATTTTCGACGCCGGCGCGTTTCGCGTTTTCGTTGGCCTCCGCGATGCGCTCCGGATCGATGTCGATGCCAACGCCGCGCGCCCCATAGGTCTTCGCGGCCGCGACCACGATCCGCCCATCGCCGCAGCCCAGATCGTAGACGATGTCAGTTTTCTTCACCTCGGCGAGCTTCAACATCGCGTCGACCGCTTCCGGCGTGGTCGGCACATACGGCACGTCGGGCGCGCGCCGCTGCGCAGCCGCGATCGCGACGACGAGCAAACCGAGCAGGACTCGACGGGGAGACATGCCCCCAGGATTCTATTCCCGGTTCGCATCGAGCGCAAGGGTGGCGCAGGCGATCGTTTTTTGTCGCTGCGAGCCCACGCTGCGAAGCATCGCGGGCCACAAGCCACGATGGCCTGCGCTACGGATCCAGGTAAGATGGTGGTTTGGCGACCTTTTTTACTCGCGTCCGCCTGACGCTCGAAATGATCAAGTTCGAGCACTCCGTCTTCGCGCTGCCGTTCGCGTTGACGGGGGCTTTATTGGCCTGGCGCGACGATCATTTTTCGCGCGAAGGATTACTGTGGCGCCTCGGCTGGATCGTCGTCTGCATGATCGCCGCGCGGTCGGTGGCCATGGCGTTCAATCGCGTGCTCGACGCGGAAATCGACGGGCGTAATCCGCGCACCAAAATGCGCCATCTGCCCGCCGGC
>DATJNW010000049.1:0-11129 GCA_035507655.1 Bryobacteraceae bacterium
CGCGAACTCACGGCGACTTAGTCCGCTGCGCCGGTACTCTTCGAGCAGGCTCCGGATCTGCGGCGCGGTCCGTTTCTGCTTCATAGCTCATCTTGAGCGGCATCCGATTTTTCTTCAACATGGGTTGGCCAGACGCTTACGTTTGAACCGATGAGGTTCAGTTTTCTGTCGGCATTTTCCCGGCGTGATCGACGACGATTACGTCCAGTCTTTCCCTGGCTGAGGTGAGCTTTAATCCAAGCTGCTTTTCGACCGCGGCGGCCACGTTCGCAGCCGGCTCGCTTGCAGCGTCGGCGGGTGCGGACGGGAGTCCCGGCGGAACGGGGAAGCCTGACAGGTCGGGCGTGAATTGCAGGGTGAAATCGTATTTGCCGCTGAGTCCGGTCCTGTCGATGACCGTGCGATGCAGATTTTGTCCGAGCTTCGCCGCGATCTCCGGGAGCGAAAGGCCTCTTGCCACCATGCGCGCCGTCGGCTGGTTTCCGTTCAGGCTGATCATTACAATCGCACCCGAGCCGTTCATTTCTGGCGCACCGTTCTTATCGAATTTTCGCGAGCCGTCTGGGGTGAATGGTTCTATGGTCGGATCGGCGGTCTCTTTTAGCTTGGCGCCGCCCTTGGCAATGGTCATCACTTCAACGGGCAGTTCCTTCGATTCGTGGTGCAGCACCAGGCCAAAGCGATCCTTCAACAGGTTTTGCCACATCACGCTCACTTGTTCGCTGGTGGCTCCGGCCGGGACCTTGGCCGCGATGTCGTAGCGCGCGCTGGAGAGCCAGTCCGGAGCGATGAGCTGAAAGGTCTGGACATCGTAAGCGCCCATGATGATTGCTCGGAGCGCCGCGTTGCTCCAGGTGATTCGCTCGGGATCGTTAGTGCCCGGACCGCCGCGCGGAGGTCCGTAGAACGGGTGTGGACCCGGCGGCGGGGAAGGCCGCACTGAGGCGACTTCAAAGGTAAGGTTTTGCCCGAGGGTGGCGCAGATGGGAAAAAACAAACACGCGCTCAAGATTGCATTCTTCATGGGAGTAGTGACCCTCCGTCATCGCCCACGGAGAAGTTCACAACGTAGGTTTTTTGCAGGGATTTATCCGCGTCCTCGACTACCGCGCTGAAAACATAAGAGCCCGGGGGAAGCTCGGCCGAAGCGGTCGCGTGATAAAACCCGCGGCAGCCCGCATCGTCTGCGGCGTCGCGGCAGGGGACCTCCGTTTCGAGTTTTTCATAGCTGGTTTTGCCATCGGCGGAAACGGTGGTGGCGGCGATGGTGTGCTGCCGCGCCGGGAACTCCAACGGAATCGTGAGCAGCATCCTGCTATCCGACGTGATTTCCACCACCGCCAGGGAACCTGACCCAGGCGAGAAAAATGCGCGGTTCGTGGTGGGAGCGTTACGCGGCCGCCAGTGATAATCCGAATTATTCAGAGAGATGAAACGGTCGGGCTCGGACAAAATGCGGTAATCGCCCTTTGCGGAGCGATCGATGAACTCGATGACCACGTTATCGACGGACCGGCGAAAAGCAAAGCCGGGGTGAAGCGCGTTTCGATAAAGCCAATGCTCGGAGGCCGGCTGAGTCGGGCCGCGCCAGGGGTGAGTTTCGATTTCATCCGGGGGACCATACATGATGTAAATCCGCCCTCGATCCGTTTTCCAACCAGGGACCACGCCGGTTCCAAATCGTTCATTGGCGAATGCGATTCGGCGATAGTGCTCGATCTTAAGATACTCGGGCCGCCACAACCAGAATTGCTTGATAAATTCATTCCGCTCGCGGTCTGTGCGGAGCTTTTCAAAAGAGGCGCGCTCTTCCGGCGAAATGATGTAACTCGCTTCATCGAGCCACTTCTCGAAGGGATCTGCCGACAGGAACGGTTTGTGGGCAAACGGGGAAAGAACAGCATCGGCCAGTGAGGTTTGGACCACTGGAAACGATGGCGCCGCCCGCTTCTTCCGGGATCGTCGGACGTGCGCGGATGGGCGAATTGACAGGACCGTCGGAGCAACGGGAGCAGGAATCGCCAGCGCGATTTCGGGATGCACTGGCGCAGGCCACGCCGCGAACGCCGCGCATGCCGTAACCAAAACTCCCGCGAAGGCCAGAGGATCGGCAATTCTGCCAGGACGGCGCGCAGGATGGAGCAGACGACGAACACGCCGCACCAGATTGCCTCCGGTGGCTGCTGTCGCGCTTTCCATGGTGATCCACTCGTTGCTCGCAACAGCCGCGAGCGCCAGAGCGTATTCGTGGGCGCCGGCGCCGGTAGCGATGACCATGTCGTCGCAACAATGCTCACGCTCCGCACGGATCACCCCTGAAATCCACCAGGCGGCAGGATGATAAAAGAGCAAACCTTCCATTACAGTCTGGAGCAGGTTAAGTAAATAGTCGGCGCGGCGAATGTGGGCAAGCTCGTGCAGCAAAATGGCCTCAATCTGATCAGACGGCAATCCGGTCAGCAGGCCGATCGGCACGACGATCGCCGGCTTCAGATGACCGATCGCCAGCGGCGCGCGGACGAGACAGGATTCGAGCAGAGTGACCGTCCGGGTGACGCGTAATCGCGCTCGCAGATCGTCCAGCTTTTCGGCCCACGCTGCAGCGGCGTGGCAGACGCCGATTCGGCGGAGGCGGTTGGCGGCCATCCAACAGGCAAGCGCTCGCAATTCGAACAGCAACACGCCTGAAACCCAAAGAGGCGCCAGCCATTCTGACGGGAACCACATTGGTGTGAGCCACGCGGGCACGAAAAGCTCCGGCGAAGAAGCGCCACCGGTCCGCAGCAGGAGCGCCAGGAAAGTCGCTCCAAAAGCGACCAGCAAAGCGAGCATGGCGAAACAGGATGCGGCATAGCGAACGCGCACCGATCGCGCCACAACGAGCACCAGGGCGAGCATCACGGCGATCGCCGCGCCCTCCCATAAGGAGTGAAGCAGCGTCCAGGCAATGGCCTTGGCAACCCCGTTTCCGATCCAGACCTGGAGCCGCGGTTCGAGCCACGTCATCGCGATTTCCTTTCATATTCGTCAAGTAGCGCGCGCAATTCGGCCAGATCTTTCTTCGATGGCTTGCGCGACGAGAGCGCGCCCATCATGAGCGTGCTGGTGCATCCGTCGAAGGCGCGGCGGAGCATATCGCCGGCAAGCTGCCGCTGGGTCCACTCACGCAGCCGCGCCGCGTGGTAGACGTGGGCGCGCTCTTTTTCGTCGCGGCGGAGTAGGCCTTTTTCGGTCATCACCTGCATCTGCTTCAGCACGGTGGTGTACTGTGTGGGATGGCGTCGGGCGATCGTCTCATGCACGTCGCGCACCGTCGTTGGACCTCGGCTCCAGAGAACGGTAAGAATTTCCAGTTCGGCGTCGGTCGGGCGCGGCGGGTTTTCGCTCATACGAAGATCATAATACGACGTTCTTCGTATGTCAATCGGGCCGCACCGAATTGTCTGGTGTTATCGGCCAGTTCAGGACGCGTCGAAGCGGGCTCAGCCGCGATTCAGTCAATGCGAACAGCGCTTGGGAGAAGCTAGATGCCCCGCTCTAACAGGAACTTGCGCGGCCGTCCGCGAACGTATCGCAACCCGAAGGACCCTGTCGCGCATTTCTGGATGAAAGAGACTGCTTCCGAAGGTGAATCGGTCACAAGCATTTGGTCAAGATCACGCGGGCTGATGGCCGCATTCATCAAGAGTGATTCGCGGAGAAAGCGAAGCAGAGGCGACCAGTAATCGATGCCGAGCAGCACGACGGGAAAGTTCTTGATCTTCCCGGTCTGGATCAAGGTTGCTACCTCGAACAACTCATCGAGAGTGCCAAAACCTCCGGGAGCCGCCACAAATCCGTAAGAGTACTTTACGAGCATCACCTTGCGCACAAAGAAGTAGCGAAATTCCACCCATTTGTCGAGGTAGGGATTCGGTTTTTGCTCTTGAGGCAGGACAATATTGCATCCGACGGAAACGCCCTTGCCATCTTTGGCCCCGCGGTTGGCGGCTTCCATCAGACCAGGTCCGCCGCCGGTCATGACCGTGAATTTGGCTAAGGCAATTCTTTCCCCCAATTCACGGGTGAGCGCGTAGTAGGGATGTTCCGCCGGGAAGCGCGCTGACCCGAAGACAGTAATGCACGGGCCTACAAAGTGGAGGGAACGAAAGCCGTGGATCAGTTCTCGGAAGATGCGAAAAGCTCGGCCAAGCTCAAAACCCCGTCCGTGAGGGCCTTCAAGGAAGAACTGCTCCTCCGAGTTTGAAGTGCCCTTTCCCCAGGGCGAACTGGCTTCGGGTATGTCGGGCTTGGTCAGAAGATCGTCTATGGGCATAGGTTCAGTCAGCATAACGATAACGCGAAGCGGCACACGAGCGCCATTCTAACAAGCCCCGGTCGGTTGGGTCTCCGTAACTGCAGGGATCACGACGTGCATGGGAGCGATTCTCGTGGTCAGCAATGGATGGCCCGCCGCCTGATGTGACCCCTTACCCGGCTCCGCCGCCCGAGCCTTCCGTGAACGGCGTTTACCAGGAGAAACCTGACGGCCGAACTTCAAACCAAGCCGAATCCTTGTGCGCAGGCTGGCAGTAATATCGCCTGCGGTATAATCTACGCTGCGTTGCCTCAGTTCAGGGCCTGCTTGGGCCGGAGTGGCAGGTATGGGGCGGAGAACGAGCCAATTCGAGTTGGCACACGCTTATGAACAGGCGACCGACTGGAAACGGCAAGTTCGGCAGTGTATCGCGTAGACGGATTTCCAGGCGAATTTTGTCCGTCAGCGAATGGAAGGTTGTGATCCTCTCGATCGCGGAGAACGCTCGTTGAGACTCGTTTAAACTCGGAAGCTATTTGCAAAGAATGGAGCCCAATTTGAGAAATCGGATCGTAAAACTATTGTTATTAGCTACGTTCTACGCGACGCTGGTTTCGGCGGCGAAGAAGATCGACTTCGACTCCGCCACGATTGCAGATCTGAACAGGGCGTTTGATGCGGGCACCCTGACTTCGGAGAAGCTGGTTCAACTCTGTCTCGCGCGCATCAAAGCGTATGATCATCAAGGCCCGCATTTGAACGCGGTGCTCACGATAAATCCGAAGGCGCTTGAGATTGCGCGGGCGCTCGATGCGGAGCGCAAGGCCAAAGGGCCGCGCTCGCCGCTTCACGGCATTCCCGTCGTCCTCAAGGACAACTACAACACATTCGATATGCCGACCACCGGCGGTTCCGTGTTGCTCGAAGGATCGATTCCACCGGCAGACGCATTCGTGGTCAAGAAGCTGCGGGAGGCGGGCGCCATTATCTTCGCCAAGGTCAACATGTCCGAATTTGCGGCAGCCGGAGCTTACAGTTCTCTGGGCGGACAGTCTAGGAACCCCTATGACTTGGCGAGAACACCGTCTGGATCTTCCGGCGGGACAGGTGTTTCAATTGCCGCGGATTATGCACCCATCGGACTTGGAACGGACACGGGTGGTTCCATTCGTGGCCCCGCGACGACGAACGGCGTTGTCGGACTGCGGCCGACGATCGGGCTGCTGAGCCGCAGCGGAATTATTCCGCTTGCGCTTTCATTCGATACCGGAGGACCATTCGGACGCCACGTCTACGATGTTGCGGCTGCTTTGGGAGTGATGACCGGTGCCGATCCCGGTGACCCTGCTACGCGCACCAGTGAAGGGAAATTCGCGAAGGACTATACCACGGGCCTAAATCCGAATGCCCTGAAGGGGGCCCGAATCGGCATTGCGCGCGATTTCATGGGGGCGGATCCGGACGTGGATTGGGTGGTGGGAACCGCAATCGACGCGATGCGCCGGGCAGGCGCAACGGTCGTTGACGTGCGCTGTCCGAAATGGCTTCTTGAGGTGCGCACGGAGTTTTACGATGCCGTTCGCTGGCCGGAGTTTCCGGTGCAGATCGCACAGTATCTCGCCACGCTGGGTCCGAAATATCCGAAGAACCTTGACGAGATGATCGAACGCGCGGAACGCTTCACCATCGCAAGGACTGACGGCGCCCGGCCGAACGCCTCCCGATGGGCGCTATTCAAGACCGAGGCGGCCAGCGGCACAATGGACGATTATCGCTACAAGTCCGTTCACGACTTCGGTCTGCCGCTTGTCCGGGCGGCTGTCGAGGGGATATTCGCCGCGCAGCGACTGGACGCGATCGTGTATCCTACGTCGCCCCGGCGGCCCACGTTGATCGCCGCGCCGCCAAACGCCGGCGGAGGCGTCGGTTCAGCGACCAATATTGCCAGCCTCTGCGGCTTCCCGGACCTCGTCGTGCCGGCCGGATTCACCGGTGACGCGTTGCCGGTCGGCATCTCATTCTTCGGTCTGGCATTCAGCGAACAGAAGCTTCTCTCGCTCGGCTACAGCTTTGAACAGGCGACAAAGGCCCGAAGCCTCCCCATGAACACGCCGCCTCTCGACGGAGAGAAGATTTCGCTGCCATAGGCGCCGCCCACAAGACAACGTAGATCGCTATGTTCAACAAACGGCCTTTCGCCGTTTGGTTTCTGCCGGCATAGGCACGTTCGGGTCTGTATTCTTGACAGCTGTGCTTGCACCTGAAACACTCGAAGAACATCTAGAATGCTGCCTGATTTGCGGCAATATCGGATAACTTCCAACTTGGCGTACTCCGCCCTTGCCCGCCCTCACGAGCGTGCTGTCGGGGTCGGCGTCTTTCCTGAGGGCGAGGAAATCATCGCTGCGCGGCAATTCGTACCCCGGCTTATTTTTCGCTCGACGCCGCCTCACCACCTGGATAGAATGTTAATCGGTCTTTTTCATCCAAAGGGGGGCGATCATGACGCGCAGGGAAACTCTTAGAGCGGGTGCAGCGGGTATATTGGCTTTTCTGCCCGATTGGGCTGTGCCTATCACCGCCGATGATGAGGTGGACATGCCGTTCACCGATATCCCTAAAGGCTTCAGCCCCGGGAACAATCCGAAATCGGCGACGCGCGTGTTCGATATCCGCAAGATTGACGGGCCGTTCACGCCCAAGGATCAGTTCTTCGCGGTACAGCACATGAACCAGCCGGAAATTGATCCGTCTAAGTATCGGCTGAAACTAACGGGTCTTGTTGCCGGACCAGCCGAGCTTTCTCTTGACGATCTGCGTCGCTTACACCCCGTCGAAATTGCCGCGGGCTATGAATGCTCCGGCAACAGCCCGCGGTCGGTGCAGGGTTTGTGTTCATGCGGGCTGTTCAAGGGCGTGCGTTTGCGGGATGTGTTGAAGCAGGTCGGGATCAATTCCAAAGCCCGCGAAGTGGTCTTTTTCGGCTCGGACCGGGGGGCGCAGGACGTTGTGTTCCGGACGCAGACGTTCAAGCTGGAGCAGCAGTTCGGGCGCAGCATCACGCTCGAAAACGCGATGAAGCCGGAGCCGCTCCTCGCCTACGCATTGAACGGCGAGCCATTGACGCGTGCGCAAGGCTTTCCGGTCCGGTTGCTCATGCCCGGATGGTACGGCGTCTGCAACGTGAAATGGCTTGCTGAAATTCATTTGCAGGAGGATCGCTACCTGGGAAATTATCAGGCGCGTTGGTATCGATCGGTGGTCGGGGTCGGAGGCGCGGGTGAGGATAACGATCCGCAGACACAATGGGTGGAAACCGAGATCACCCGAATGCACCTCAAATCCGCCATTGCGCGAGTGCGAAAAAAGTCTGGAGCGTATGAGGTTTTGGGCTTCGCGCTGAATGACGGAACGCCGCTCAAGTCCGTGGAAGTGCGGATTGATGAAGGGCTGTGGCAACCGGGGACCTTTGCGTCGACCAACACAAAGTATTCCTGGAAACTATTCACGTATCGGTGGGAGGGCGTGTCGCCCGGCGAGCATACGCTGGTTTCGCGCGTTACTGATGTGGACGGCATTGTTCAGCCGACCGCGGATGAGTTGAAGCGGAAGAAAACCTTCTTGCAGGATAACTCGCAGTACCCGCGCAAAGTAATAATCAGTTGAAGCTGGATCCTTTCTCACGATTTCACACCCATACGCGTTATCGCGCATTGTCGACTTCGGACGTGATGTTGCGTGTTCGGAAAGGTGCCGTGACCCTTGGGGTGTTCTTGGCGCTGATTAACCCATCTCCGGCCCACAAGTATGGCCGCCGACTGTCTTCTTCCGAGACTTGGAATCCGAACAGATCGACATAAAAATCGCGGGTTTTGTTGTAATTGGCTGATGAATAAGAAACGTGATTGATCGCAGTCCCGCGAAGTGTGTTTCCGGCAGAGGAGACGGGCAATGCTCGGCGGACGCGAGCGCGATCGTTTTCAGCGCCTGACGTCGAGTGAACGCTTTCCGGTCAACACAGTCGAGCATTCGCGACCTCCTGTTCAGGCAAGTTTTCTGAGTTCGGCATCGCCAAGCATATTGGATTCCATTTGGAAACGGAATGGCACGATTCCCTTTGGCGTCACTCGTTCGGGCCGGTTTTCCACTGATGTTGCCATTTGGCCACCGCGGCCGATTTTCCTATCGTCGGACGATCCGGAAGATGGACAACGCGCTACGCTCACCCTGATGTGGTGTTATCGGAACGTGTGGTTGGTCGTGACAACAGGGTGTTCGGCTCGTGCAAGACCATCGGCGTCGTGGCGCGGGCCAGCGAAAGAATCACTCCGCCAAACAGAAGTGTGTCGGCGAAGTAGCTGATCCCCTCGATTTTCACGCCTGTATTCGGGTCCGCAAGCGCCCCGATGAGAACGGGCCCGTAGATGACTATAACCAGGAACAGGATCCAGGCGCCGAGATACGTGGCCGCCATGCGCGTCATCCGCGCCAGCAGGAAACAGATCCCGGCAAGGATTAGAAATGCACCGGTCAAGTAATCGATGAAGGCGCCAGCGGGAATCCACCTCGGCATCTGTCTTTCGAGCGGAACTACGGGAAGTCCGAGCGGATGCAGAAAATGTTGAACGCCAAAAAAAATCGCCGCGATTGCGATCAGCACACGGCCCACAGTAATTAGACGTCCACCGCCATTCCCGCCGATCGCGATTCCTGCTAAAACCCAGCCAGCGCCGCCAAATGAAGATTCTCGGAAGACGACCGTCCATGCGATTCGGCTTCCGACGGTGACCGCTCCCGGAAGATACAATATGGCCACAAACAGGAACATCATGATGCCTAGCAGCAGGCCGGACCAGCGCACTTGAATCTTAGTTGCGATGCTCAATGATGCGGCGATCAGCGCGACGCCGACGAAGTACAGCCAAAACAAACGCCAAGGCATGTACCGCGGCACCATGTTCAGCAGCAACTTTGCGGGGGAAAAATGTTCTGCCCCGAACACCGCCAACGGGAGGGCGAAGCACACGTAGTTCAGGGCGACAACCGTATCGATCCCACGTGCCTGAGCGATATCGTTCTTCGCGGCAACGAGTCCAATCACCAGCAGCGCGAAGCCGGCCGCGGACATCCAGAAGGCGGTGCTCGGGAGTCCAAGAAATACGGCGAGAATGGTTAGCTGCATGATCTCCCGAACCTATACCACGCCTTACGATCTATCGACTCGGACCGCGCCGGCCTCACTTCCTTAACTGTACTGCGCCGCTTCAGCAGCCGTTGCGACGACGAGGAGCAGCGCGAGGCCGGCGACCAGGCCAAGGGCTGCGTCGCGCTGGAAACTGGAAGCTTTTCCGCTGATAATCCACGAAATCGTGTGCTGACAGTTCGCTCTCCACAATTCCCACGGAACGTCCAGTACTAGACTGCGGCCAGCAGCAGCGCCAATACCGCAAAACCGGAAACCAGCCAGGCGCTGAACCTCTGGCGGGAATAATCTTCGCCGAGCACGTCCTCCATCGTCCGGACCTCCGCAATCGGTCGTGCGGGGTTGAGTTGCTCGATCACTCGTCTGGCAGGCTCGGCCAGGCTCAGAGCGTCGTGGTCCGTACGAATCAGAAAAATCATGCGGGGAATTTCAGATGGGAATGAACGTAGTAGACGGTCGCGACTCCGATAATCTCGCCAAAGAAATTCGTGGTGTCCATGACCGCATTGATTCGTTTGCCAAGCGGCTGTCCACCGTTGGGGAATTGCCGCACAAACTCCTCATTCACAATGAAGCGATAAGGTGATCCAGGGGTGTTATCCGCCGCGCTGAAGTCGCGCCCGCTCTTGACCGGGATGCCGAGCGTGTGAAAGTATCCGGGCATCGCGGTTTTGAATGGTTGCGGTCGGTTCCTCGCCCGGCTTGGCCGGTGGACGCGCTTCAATGTTCACGCCCATGCCGGCGCCCGGACCGTTGAGGGGGAGAAAGCTCGCGGCGCTCGCCGAGCGCACGCCTGGCAAGCGGGCAAGCTCCGCGAGTGCCCGCTCGAAGAACTGTGTTCGCAAAGCCGCGTCCCGGGCGTACCGGCCTTCGGTCAGCGAAACGCGAAACGTGAGCACATTCGCGGGATCGAAGCCAAGATTGACGCTCTCCAGACCGATGAGGCTCCGGAACAGCAGCAGTGAGCCGGAAAGCAGAATCACCGAAAGCACTGCTTCCGCGCCTGCGAGCCACGTTCGCAGACGCTTGCCGGATCGTAATCCCGCGGCTCCGCCGCGAAGGCCGCCCACCGGATCCAGATTCGTGGTGACCAGCGCGGGCGCGATTCCGAAAAGATTCCGGTTGCGAGGGAGAGAGCAATCGCCAACACTACAATCCGGAGATCGACCTGAATCGAGGCGGAATGTGCCAGGTCCTGGGGCGCTAGCGCCACCAATCCGTCACGGCCCACCGGGCCAGCAGCACACCAAGGATGCCGCCAGTCAGCCCGAGGATCAAGCTTTCGGTGAGCAATTGGCGTGCGATCCGCCACCGGCCCGCTCCCAGCGACGCCCGCACCGCGATCTCGCGCGTCCTCGAACTGTAGCGGGCCAGCAGCAGGTTCGCAACGTTCGCACACGCCACCGCCGGCGGCATCGCCACGGCGGCCAGCAGCACCAGGAGGGGCAAATTGGTCTCGGGGAACAGGGCGTCGCGCATCGATTGAATATTCACGGTCCAGTTCGTATTGAAGACGGGGTATGCCCTTTCGAGCCGTCTGGCGAGCGCGGTCATGTGAGCTTGCGCCTCGCCGATGGTCACGCCCTCCCGCAGGCGGCCGACGACCGCCATCCATCGCCCCCGAAGTCT
>DATJNW010000050.1:0-48332 GCA_035507655.1 Bryobacteraceae bacterium
TCGTGTTTGGAATGGAGACGCGTTAACGAAGTATCTTTTTCAGCATCCTGCTAGAAGATCAGCTTCGCCCTGCTGAAAAAAAGGGGGCAGACCGCTCAGTCCACGGCCATGACCTCACGCGGCATGAATAACTTACAGGCGGGGACAGAGCAGTCTGTCCCCTTTTTTTCAAGCACCCTGCTAGAAGATCAGCTTCGCCCCGATCTGAATATTCCGGCTGTTCGGAGCCGGCGTGTTTACCGGGCTGCCGTTCTGATATCCGTAGCTGCCGGTGATGATACCCTGCCCGCCCGCGACGTACGCCGAGCCGGTGTTGACGTAAAAATTCGCGTGATTGAAGGCGTCATAGGCTTCCAGCCGCAACTGCAAGCGCAACCGTTCGGTGACCTGCGTGTTTTTATAGATCCCGAGATCCAGATTCACGTTCCCGGGCGCATGGAAATAGTCGCGCCCGGTCGTGTCGGCCGGCCAGGGTCCGAAGTCCGAGTCCCCGGTGATCGGATTGAGATAGTTTTCGTCCACCTTGAGCTTGCTGAAATCGATCATGTCGAAGGTGTTCGTGCCGCCTGACGGCCGTCCGGCCAGATTGGATTCGACCGGGACCGCCTGCGCCACAGCAACGCGCGGGTAAACATAAATGTCGTTGGTCAGATCGTAGACGGTATATGGCGCTCCGGTTCGCGCGGTCAGGATCGGCGCGAATTCCCAGCCGTCCAGAATCTTTCCGCTGGCGCCGTGCAGGTGGCGCGCAAAGGGAACGTCCCAGATCGCGGCCAGCGCCACGCGATGCCGGTTGTCGAATTCGGCGTTGCCGTAATCGACCGAGGGGACGAACGGATCCGTGTAGCCGAGATTGAACTGGTTATATGAACTGCTGAAGGTGTCGCTCAAATCGTCGAGCGTATGGCTCCAGGTGTAGTTCATGCGCAATGTGACCCCGGTGTGGCCGACGTCCTGAATATCGTAGCGGAGGTTCATCGCGTTGTAGTTTGAATAACCTGCCGCGCCGCGGCGATTGATGCCCGCGTATTGGTTGTTCAGGGTCGCTTCGCACGGATTGGGACCGCCCGTCAGCGTGTCGCCCGGCGTGCAGGGAACCCCCAGATAATAGTTGCCGGTTCCCGGAAAATTGGTGGCGGCGATATCATACAGATTCTCGCCGATCGAGCCTGAATAATCGACTTCCAGGTGCATCCGCTGGCCGAACTGATGCTCGAGCGACGCGCTCATCAGTTGCGCGTAGGCCTGCGGAATGTTCGGCTGCACGGCGCGCAGCTCCGACGGCGGCAGCGCGGCCGATCCACTGTTGCCGCTGAACGGTCCGAAATTCGCATTGGAAACCGCAATGTTGCCGACGCCTTCGCTGCCGGAGATCAGGTCGACCACGGCGTAGTTCGGCGGATTGAACATGACGTTGAACGTTACGTTGCCGAAGTTGCGCTCATATCCGATTCCGTAGCCGGCGCGGAAGCTGGTTTTTCCGTCGCCGAAGACGTCCCACGCCAGGCCGACGCGCGGCGCGAAATTATGATCGCTCGGCTGCCACAGCTCGCCAATCGGGCTGGTGGGCACGGTGTCGACCACGCCTTGCGCAATGGCCAGGTACGGATTCGAATTCTTGGCCGGATAGAAGTTCGAATCGAGATTCGCGTTCACGTTGTGCTGCACGCCGAAATACTCCCAGCGCAGGCCGAGGTTCAGCGTCAGGCGGCGGGTGACTTTCCAGGAATCCTGGAAATAGGCCGCCCCTTCGTGATAACGGTCGCTGCGCTCGAAGGTCGGCGGGCCCAGAGGCAACGTCACGGTGCAGGCCGGCGTCTGATTGCCGTTGATGCAGGGAAATTTTCCCTGCGGATAAACCGCGGCGTCAAACTCATAAAGCTGGCCGGCGAGGAAGTTGTCCATCCCCTTGTCGATCGAATTGCCGAAAATCTGCTGGCCGTTTTCATAGGCTCCGAAGGTGCGATTGTCGCGCAGATAATTGAACGACCCTCCGAACCGGAATTCGTGGTTGCCCTTGGTGAAGCTGAAATCCTGATAGGCCTGTCCGAAATTCTGCGGACCGCCGAAGGGAATGCTGTTGCCGGGAGTATACGGATCGTAACCGGGCAAGGCGATGTTATACGGTCCGATGGTGGAAGTCGTTTCCGCGCTGGCGAGAAAGTAATTCGGCACCACGCCAGTGGAAGACAGCGGCTGAAGATTGTTGAAGCGGTTGAAATCGAGCTTCGATTGCGAAATGAATCGCGGCGAGAAGGTATGGGTCATCGACACGATCAGACTGTTGTTGAAAATGGTTTGACCGGTGTTGAATCCCGCGTAGGGGCTGTTGGAAATGGTGCCGTTGAAGTCGCCTTCGCTGTAGAGAGCGTACCGCGTGTAGAGTTGCGTCGAGTCGTTCAGATTGTAATCGACGCGGCCCACGGTCGAATAAGTATTCTGAGGTGATCCGGCGCCGGCATTGTAGGGCACGGGATAATTCACCAGATCGAACATCGGCGCCGTGGGGCTGTAGCTCGCGCACGCACCCGAGGTGGCTCCCCCGCAGGGATCGGCGCCCAGAGCCGTCAGCTGGCTCCGGTCGAATTTTTGCAGAAGCGAAGTGTTGGAGGCGAGCTTGCCGTATTGCGCAAACGCCGCCTGCGTCCCGGCGGCAGCGGCGGCAATCAGCGCCGGGTCGGGAACCAGAGCCTGAAGGTTGGCCGTGCTGCGAACGCGGGTCCATTCCGTGCTGTCAAAGAAGAACAGCTTGTTCTTGACGATCGGCCCGCCGACGGAATATCCGAACTGATTGTAGGTGTACGGCGATTTTGTCAGATCATTGGCGTCATTGTTGAAAGTGTTGGCCGCCAGCGCGGAAACGCGGTTGAATTCGTAGGCGGTTCCATGAAAATCGTTGGTGCCGGATTTGGTGGTCACGTTGATGATGCCCGCGTCGGCGCGGCCGTATTCCGCCGTGAAATTATTGGTGATGATGCCGATCTCTTGTACCGCATCGAGCGGGATTTTTTGTCCTACCTCGGCGTCGAACTCGTCATTGTTGGCGACGCCGTCCAGCAGAACGTTCGTTCCCGCCGACCGCAGACCATTTATCGCGTAGCCTACGCCGCGTCCCGAGGGATCGTCTTCGCTGACCGTTCCCGCCGTTAGCACCAGATCGTAGGGATTGCGCGTGATGGTCGGCAGTTCGGCCAGGTTCCTGGTTTCAAGCACCTGACTGACCGTCTGCGTTTCCACGTTCACCGTCACCGCGGCGTTTTCGGTGACCTCAACCGAAGTCGTAACCCCGCCGACCTGAAGCTTCAAATCCAGGCCGATTTTCGAGCCGACGGTCACGTCCGCGCGCTGCGTCAGCGGCGCAAATCCCGAGGCCTCCACCGAAACATCGTACGGGGCCGGTTGCAGATTGGTAAACACGAAACCACCACCGGCGTCCGAGGTTTGCGATCGCTGATAAGCGGTGGCGACCGATTTGATAGTCACCTTGGCGCCCGGCACCGCGGCTCCACTCTGGTCCGTTACGGTGCCGACAATTTGTCCCGTTTCGGCCTGACCGGCGACAAAAACGGCGGTTAAAACCAGCGCGATAAGACAACAAATTAAGCGACTTTGCGCCGCGTATCTCAAGAAACTCTGCTTGATTCGATTGTTCCGACTCATGACCCTTCCCCCTAGAGCTAACCCACGCCCGGATTCCAAAGCTGCCCTTGGTGCACTTCTCGCACCAAAATGCTCCAGCGTTGTATCGTAACGCCGGAGCAACAATATGGTTCAAATCTAAACGAGTCCTGGCGCGGTGTCAATGCTCAATTGAGTCTTTTCGCGCAGTGGTTTTCTGATTTTAGCGTAAGAATACTTAGGAACCGCCCGCAAATTACTTAAGTCGCGAAATATGTTTTTTCATAGACTGATTTTCAGACAGACATTGGAAAATCGTCCGGCGCGAATTTAGCAGGATGCTGGAAAAGGGGACAGACCGCTCTGTCCCCTCCTATAAGTTATGTCCCCTTCTTCAGTTCCCGCTAGAATGGCGGAAATTCGACCCAGGAATCCGCTTGGGCGCTCCATGTCGAGTAAAGCGAAGCCGGATCAAACGATGCGGATGCACCACTCAGCGGTGGGCGCGCCAGCCAATCCTCGCCGGTGTCGCCGATCGGTGCTCCAGGAGGCGAGGGCGGAGCCGGCATCACATGCTCCATTTCGGCCGGACGATCCAGGAACCGCTTGATGTCGGCCGCCAGCAGCATGTGCGAGGCCTGCTCGGCTTCACTCGTCGCCGATTCCGTCCGAAGCCGATTGGCCAGCTTCGACAACTTCAGCGTCGCGATGGCGCGCACCTGTCCGTTCGGCGATCCAGTGGCCAGCCACTCCACGCGATCCACCAGCACCCGCTCCTCCGCGCGGCGCACTTCGCTTTCATAGGAAGAAGCGGCCGGTGCGTCGAAGGTTGCGCGGGTTAATCGATCGATCACCTCTTCAAGACCCGGCAGCGCCGGATCCACCGCGTGCTGCGCCACCATCCTCGCCGCGCGATCCAACTCCAGCACGAATCCGATGGTTACGTCCGAGGCGACCGTCGCCGGACTGATCGGATCGAAGCCGTCGCCGGTGGTGCGCGGGAACAGCTCGCGATGACGGCCGAAGCCCGGCGGGCGCGGCGGAATCGCGTCGAGGATCTGCTTGGGAACGGTCAGCTCATTCGGCTTGAGCGTGGCGCACAGCGCGTCGATCGCCTTGCGCTGATCGGCGGCGTCTTCCCATTTGGTCGGCACCCGGCCGTCGCCGCGAATTCCGTAAATATAATCGATGCCGCCGACCATCGATGCGGCCGCTTCCACCGAATAGCGGTGATACATATAAATCGGCACCAACGGCTCTTCGATGGTGGCCATCGGAGCGCCGCTGGGAATGGTGTGCTCGCCCAGTTTGTTCAACGCGGCGCGGCGAATTTTCATGATGCGATTCAGCTCATCCGCCTGGTTGACCCCGTTCGACCATTGATCGACCTTGGGATTCGCGGCCAGATCCTGGTTGGTCATATAAATCAGGTCTTTCGACCACGCCTCGTCGAGAATATGCGTCAGCGCGGCTTTTTCGTCGCCGGAAGGAAGCTGGCGGTATCCATAATCGATCGTGACCTTGTCCCAATCGCCGATCCGCTGCGGATAGGCGTGTGAAATGTCTATGGTGCCGTCAGCGTTCAACTGCTCCTGCGGGTGCGGATAATCCATCACCGAAATCCAGCCCTGCTTGCTGTCGTAATAATTGTGGCCGAGGCCCAGCGTGTGGCCCACCTCGTGCGCGGAAAGCTGGCGCACGCGCGCGATCGACTCGGCATAAATGTTTGCGGGTTTCTCGCTGCCGGTGAGATACGGGCTGAGCAGGCCTTCGAAAATCATGTAATCCTGCCGCACGCGCAGCGAACCGAGCGTCACCGTGCCCTTGATAATCTCTCCCGTGCGCGGATCGGCGACCGTCGCGCCGCTCGACCAGCCGCGCGTCGAACGGTGCACCCAGTTGATCATGTTGTAGCGGATATCCATGGGATCGGCGTCAGGCGGCAGCGCCTGCACGATGAAAGCGTTCTTGAATCCAGCGGCTTCGAACGCCTGATTCCACCAGCTCGCGCCTTCAATCAGCGCCTGCTTGATGTCATCGGGCGCGCCGGAATCGACCCAGTAACGGATCGGCTCGACCGGCTCACTCATTTCGGCATCGGGATCTTTTTTTATCAGGCGATGACGGCGAATGTAGTGCTTCATCATCGGCTCGCCGATGGGCACGCTGTAATCGACGTAAGTCATGCCGCCGTAGCCGGCCCGCGGATCGTCTTCGCGCGGCTGGTAATTTCCGTCGGGCAATTCGACCAGCGAATAATGCTCCCGCAGGGTGACGTCGCCGGGCGTGGGCGTGACGCTGGCGACCGTCCCGGAAAATAATCCGCCGCCGCGTCCGCCACGTCCGCCTGCCGCCGCTTCGCCGGTTCCGATGGGTGGAGGACCCTGCACCGGCCCACCACCGCCGCCGCCGCGTCCACCGGCCGCTTCGTTGGCGAAAGTCAAAGTGACTTCAACTTCGGTATTTTTCGGGAAGCCCTTGGTTCGCTCCATGTAAAACGCGCTGCGCGTGCGATCGACGCGATAAGTGCCGGGACGCAGCGCGGCGCCGGAGCCGTGGCCGTCGCGCAGGAAGAAATCGGAAGCGTCCACCAGCACCCGGCTATCGCTCGCCGCGGCGATGGGAAAGCCCCATAAAATCGATCGGGCGAAGGAATCCGCAACGGACCGCTGTTCGGCTGGATTGGTGCTCGAGGAGCGGAACGATTCCTGCGGCTGCACCAGAAAAACGCGCGGACCGATGCGCTCGAACTCGACGAGTTTGCCCCCGCCTTCCTGGCCGCGGTCGAGCCCGATGTCGTTGGAGCCGAGCCCGGCGGCGAGTCCGGTGGCGTACAGAAATTCGCTGTTGAGGTGCGTGATTTCCAGGTACAGGCTGCCGCTGCGTTCATCCCAGTACAGCGGAAAATATCCTTCGATTTTGCGCATTCCCGCGGTGCGTTGCTCGATGCCCGGAATCGGCCCGGGATTGATCGCACCGCCGCCGCGTCCTTGTGCGAATAAGCCCGGCGCGGCCAGAAGAATCGAAAAGAGGAAAGATATTCTTCGAGTGGACATGAGAAACCTCATCGGACCATTGTATGCGAGTCTCCGGGTTGCTGTTGTTAAGTGGCATAAGCCGCCAGGCTTGTGCGGTCGGCCGCCCGATTTCGCACCGGTCAACAGCACAAGGCTGGCGGCTTATGCCACTGGGTCTACGTTTATTCGGCGATCAGGAACTGCTCGTACTTGCCGTCGTCCAATACGTAAATATTCAGCAGTAATGTTTTCTTTTCGAACTGCGCCCGGTAGGACCGGTGAATCATCCCGCCGCGCAGATTTTCGGCAACCGGCGTCACCGATTCGAGTTTACCCAACGGCCCCAGCGAATCCTTGCAGTCGCGCAATGCGGTTTCGCTGAAATAGCTGTTGGCATTGCCGGTGAACCGCGCGCGATCGATTTTTCCCTCCTGCAAACCGGTCAGAATTTTTTCCACTTCGCTCGAGTCCTTGGGCGGCGGCTGCAATCGATCGGTGACGAACACATCGCGCGCGATTTGCTGCGAAAGCGGGCCGACCAGATTCACCACGTCCTGATTCGACAAAACGATCACCGCGCCGTCACGCGTCGGAAACATGCGATTGGACGAGAGAAAACCGGAAACCTCGCCGCCGTGCGAGATGGTCGGAATGTTGGCGAATTCGCTGATCTGAAGGCCCAGCGCGTAGTGCGTCAGATCGCCGTTTTTGAGGCGCATCTCGTGCGTGAACTGCTGGTAAGAGGCGGGCGACAGAATTTTTCTCTGCATGAACGCGATGTCCCATTTGGCCAGGTCTGACGGGGTCATCGCCAATTCGCCCGCGCCGAAATACCACCCGGCGCCTTCCCGCTCGGTTGGACGCGGCGGACCGAGCGCGTAGCGCGTATACGCGACCGCATCGGAAGAGTCGGTGGGCGGCCAATCCGTCGCCGACGTCATGCCCAGCGGCTTAAAAATTTTCTCGCGCAGAAACGCGACCAGCGGCTGGCCGGAAGCTTTTTCGAAAATTTCGGCGGCCAGAACGTAATTCGTATTGCTGTACTGCCATTTCGTTCCCGGATCGAAATTCAGCGGCTTTTTCGCCCAGCGATCGAGAACCGCCCGCGGCGTGGTCGGGCGAGTCCATTCGGGAATAATATAATCCTGCGGCGCGTAATCTTCGTAGCCGGAGGTGTGGGAAAGAAGCTCGCGGATGGTGATTTCGTTGGCGCGGGTGAGGTCCGGAAAATATTTCGAGACGGGATCGTCCAGCGACAATTTGCCCTGTTCCTGAAGCAGCAGCAGCGCGGCCGCGGTAAATTCCTTGGAAATCGATCCGACCGCGTAGCGGGTATGGACGTCGGCCGCGCGTCCGAGGGCGAGGTCGGCGCTGCCGAAGGCTTTGGCGTAGGCGAGTTCGCCATTTTCGACCACGGCCACGGAGACGCTCGGCGCGCCGGTCGTTTTGAGCTCGGCGGAGATGGTGTCGTCGAGTTTTTTTTCGAGTCCCGGCGGGGTTTGCGCGGAGAGAACGAAGACGAACGTGGAAGCGAGCAGAAGTTTCATGCGAAGCTCCAAGATTTGAGTCTACCCGACGTTATTGCTGGGCCCACCTGCCACCACGAATCATGGGAGGCGGATCAGGATTACCAGAATCCGATCTTCGTTACGACCACGCCCAGCCTTCTCTGATCGCCGGGCGCGAAAAATGTTTTATCGACGATCAGTGTTACGGTGAGTTCGGGCGTAGCGTCGGCAGCGGGGACCGTGATCGTGTACGCGCCGGGAGCGGGGAAATTCTGTTCCGCGGCGAGCCGGCCGTCAATGAGAACTCTCAAATTTCGGGCGGGCGCTTGCGGCGGAATATAAATCGCCACGCGCAGCCGGGTCGCTTGTTCAGGACGCTTCAGGATCACCGTCGCCTGATCCGCCATCCAGCCGTCGGGCGCGTAAATTCCGCTGATAATCTGCGGCGCGGAATTGCGGTCGGCGGGATCGATCACGGTGAGCCGCGGTTTCCTTTCCGCGACCACCGCGGCGTGAATGCGGTCGATGGGTGAGCGCGAAATCTCGAAAGGCAGCAATCCCGCGGCGGCGTGCGAATAGGCCGAGCGGCCGTCGAGCGAGATGATTCGCAGCGGAATCGCCGGTCGAATTTCCCGATTGGCGATGGGCGAGAGCAGGGAATTGGTCTTGAGCGGCAAAGCGAGATCGCTCGCGACCACGATTTCACCCGGTTGAAGAAGCTGACCGTTGGGCATCGGCAGCGCGCCTTCGGATTCGAGGTAATAGCGCAATCCCCACTCGGCGTTGCTCCACACGCGATGGCCGGCGGTTTCGGCGGTCAGGGAACGGGCGAATTGGCGATAGGCGTCCCAATGCTGGTAATTGACCATGGCCAAAGCGAGCGACAACGAGATTTGCAGAGCCAATCCCGCGGCGAGAATCGCGCGCCGGCAATCGCGCGCGGCGAGAATGGCGACCGGCGCGGCGATCGGCAATAAATATCGCGCCGAGCCGGCGAAAAAAACGAGAGCCGCGCCCGCGAAAAAAATCAGAATCCACGCGGAAAGAAAACCGCGGTGGAGCGAAGAAGCGAGCAGCAAAATTCCGCAGGCAAGCGAGAACCAGAACAGCGGATTGGGGTCGTAAAAAATTCCCGCGGCGGCCGCGGCGGCTGCCGCGATCCATTTCCATTTCGGCCCGCGCAGCGCGAGGACGATCAGCGGCGAGACGATCCAGCCGCTATGCACGACCAGTGCGGCGGCGCTGTGCAGTTTGTTCGGGCTCGATTGCAAATGATAGGACCGCATATAGCCGGCGAGCATCGCGGCGGGCAGCGCCCCGCTTGAAAAATATTCGAAAAGCTGCCAGCACCCGATGGCCAACGGCGCGGCGAGCGTCGCGCACCAGGCGAGTTTCCATTCGCGGCGTTTGCGGTACAGAAAAACCGCGAGAATCGGCGTCAACAGGACCGATTGATATGCGGCGATTCCGGCCAGCGCGCCGGCGATCGCGCACACCATCAGCGCGGCTGCTGAATTCTCTTCGACGGCTTTGATGAACGACGCAATCGCCAGCATCCAGAACGCGAGAAAGGGCAAATCGGCTTCGAAGGAGGTTCCGTTCACCACAAATGCCGGCACGGCGAGGAACAGCAGCGTGGCCCACAGCGGACGGCCGCAGAACCGGCGCGCGAGGGAGAACATCGCCAGCGCCGCGATCAGCGACCACAGAATGTAGACGGCATGAAACGGGATCTCGCGAATGTCGCCGAGCCACGCCAGCGGCGCCGCGAGAATCCAGGAGTTGAGCGGGCCGTGCGGATGGCCGCGCATATCGACCAGGTCGCCCTGGAACAGATATTTGGCGTCGAGCGGGTGCAGCGGATCGATCTGCGCGTGCTCGGCTCCGTACAGGTAATAAGGATCGTCGCCCTGAATGGCTTGGTTCAGAAACGGCAGGCGCAGCGCCAGCACGGCGAGCGCGACGAGCAACCACGAATGACGCGCGTCCTTTACCACTGAGCTTTATTTACCACTGAGCTTTATTTACCATTGCACGGGCTGGCCGGGTTGCAGCTCCCACATTTCGGTATCCGGCAGATCGTGGATCAGCTCGGCCAGTTGTTCCGGGCGTCCGGTGAGCTGCGGAAACGTGCCGAAGTGCACCGGGATCACCTTGCGCACGCTCAGCATGCGGCAGGCGAGCGCGGCTTCACGGGGACTCATGGTGTATAGATCGCCGATGGGTAAAATCGCCAGCTCCGGGTGATACAGCCGCTGGATAAGCTGCATATCGGCGAACACGCTGGTATCGCCGGCGCAGTAAATATTGCGGCGATCGGGCAGGCGCAGCACATATCCGGCCGCTTCGCCGCCATAAATAATGTTGTCGCCGTCCTGAATGCCGCAGCTATGAACGGCATGCGTCATCGTCACGGTAATGGGGCCGGCCGTGACGGTGCCGCCCTTGTTCATGCCGATGACGTTTTTCGCGCCCTTCGATTCCAGCCAGCGCGCGGTCTCGAAAATCGCGACGACTTGCGGCGAAAATTTCTTAGAGAGAGACACCGCGTCGAAGATATGATCGAAATGGCCGTGCGTGATCAGCATCACGTCCACGCGATCGAGGGAAAACTTCGTGGGATAAGCCGGATTGCCGTCAATCCAGGGATCCACCAGGATCACTTCTCCGGTGGTGAGGCGAAATTGATAGGTGCCGTGGCCCAGCCAGGTAATCTCAACCATAATTCTGATTTTAAGGGCACGGCGGAATGGCCGGGTGCGCTGGGTACGCTGAGATCTGCGTTGATGGCGAAGACCGGAGATCCCGCGGCGCGGGCCGCGAACCAACGCGAGACCAGTCACTGCCGGCGCGTTACCGTTTCAGCGCTACCGTGATGCCGTCGCCGTATTTGGCGAATCCCGGAATCGTAACCGGCAGATGACCCCCGATCGCGATCTCGCCGAACAGCGCTTTCACCGCGGCGGCCTCGGACGGCGGCGTGGTGCTGAAGGTGGTGAGAGACGCGCCCGCGTTGGGAAAATCTCCGAGCACATAAGGGCTGCCCACGGCGACCAGAATGGAGGGCGACGCGGTCAGCTTGGCGATGAATTGCGGGATGTCGCCGTTGAGGGGGCCGCCGGTGGAAAAAACGGCGATCACGGTTGCGGAGCAGGTGCTGGTATCGCCCACCGCGTCGCTCATCGCGGCCAAAGGCATCGACGGGTCCACGAAGGTCACGCGAACATGAGCCGCCCGATGGCGGAATTCGCTGGCCATATGCTGGCCATATTGTGAGAGTCGCGCGCCCACCGCAACCACCAGGCACGCGCGATCCGGCTCGCTAAGCGGCACCAGCACCGGACCGCTAGGAGATGGCCCGTTGCGCACCAGCGTCACCGCGCGATCCGACATTTCCGCGACGCGCGTCTCGACTTCCTCCGCATCCAGCACGTCGCTCACCTGGTCCAGGTCGACGTATCTTTTCTTGAGCACTCCCACGCGAATCTTCGCGGCGAGCACGCGGATCACGCTTTCATCGATGCGCTGCCGCGTCAGGCGTCCGGCGCGGATCGCCTGCATCACCGCGCGAATCGCTTTTTCCGGATCGGGCGGCATCAGCAGCACGTCGGCTCCGGCTTCGAGCGCGCGCACCACGCCTTCGCCGCCGGGAAACCCATTGGCGAATCCGAGCATGTCCAGCGCGTCGGTGACGATCAGACCTTTGAAGCCGAGCTCCTCGCGCAGCAGGCCGGTTAAAACTTTGGACGACGCGGTCGCGGGAATATTTTCCGGCTCGATCGCGGGCACGGCCATGTGCGCGGTCATGATGGAATCCACTCCGTTGGCGATGGCGGCTTCGAAGGGTTTCAGCTCCACCTGGTTCATGCGCTCGCGCGAAGCGTCCAGACGAGCCAGGCCGAGATGGCTGTCGATATTGGTGTCGCCGTGGCCGGGAAAATGTTTGGCGGTGACCAGCACGCGATTTTTCGGGTCGGAGTGCGCGCCTTGGATGTAGGCGACCACGTCTTTGGAAACTTCTTCCGGATTTTCGCCAAAGGAGCGGATATTGATCACCGGATTTTCGGGATTCACGTTGACGTCGGCGACCGGCGCGAAGATCCACTGCACGCCGAGCGCGCGGGCTTCGCGCGCCGTTTCCAGCCCCTCATAGCGCGCTTCTTCGATGTCGCCGGTCGCCCCGATGGCCATGTTGTAGGGAAATTTCGGGCCTTCGCTGACGCGCATGGAAGCGCCGCGCTCGAAATCGGCGCCGACGATCAGCGGCGTCCTGGCCAGCCTCTGCATCTGGTTTAAAAACAGCGCGAAGGCGTGCGCTTCGGCGTTGCGAACCAGGCCGTTTTGCACGTGATTATTGATGATCAATCCGCCGATGCGCAGGTCGTGGACCCAGTGCCGGTATTTTTCATACTCGGGCGAGCGGCGGCTGGGGACGTCGCCGTAAGCCACGCCGATGACGAGCTGGGCCACGCGGTCGTGCAGGGACATCCCGCGCATGATCGATTGCGCGGCGCGCTCCTCGGCAGTGAGTTTGGGGGGCTTGGTGGCCGGCCGCGCGGCGAAAAGACCGGCCGAAAGAATCGTCGCCGCCAGAGCGGCGGGAATACGCATGTACCTACAGTAACGTAAGCCGTCCGGCTTGCGCCTCCTGGTGGATCGTCAGCGCCACAGTTGCTAATGGTTTCTCCGCGGCCTAGCAGGGTGCTGAAAAAGGGGACAGACTACTCTGTCCCCGCCTGTAAGTTATCCATGTCGCGTGCGGCCATGGCCGTGGACAGAGCGGTCTGTCCCCTTTTTCAGCACCCTCCAGTTCGCGATATGATCGACGCTGAATGAAACGCGAAATTTTGTTCCTCCTCGCCGCTGGAATCATCTGCGCGCAGCGGCCCGCGCCTATTTTGCAGGAGCCGGAGACCATTCCTCTGTGGAACGGCCCCGCTCCCGGCGCGCTCGGCAATGAAAGCGTTGACCAACCCACGCTCACGATCTACATGCCGCCCCACACCAACGGACCCATGACCGCCATCGTCATTGCGCCCGGCGGCAGCTATCGCAACTTGTCGATGAACCTCGAAGGACGCGAGCCGGCCAATTACTTCAACGCCATGGGCATCGCCGCGTTCGTGCTGAAATACCGGCTGGGCCCGCGCTATCATCACCCGGTCGAGCTCGGCGACGCGCAGCGCGCCATGCGCATCGTCCGCTCCCGCGCCGCCGAATGGCATCTGGCGCCGGATCGCATCGGCATCATGGGATTTTCCGCGGGCGGACATCTGGCCTCCACCGTGTCCACGCATTTCGACTCGGGCGATCCCAACGCAGCCGACCCGATCGATCGCGCCGGCAGCCGTCCCGATTTCGCCATCCTCTGTTATCCGGTCATCTCGATGACCGAACCGTGGACGCACCAGGGATCGAAAATCAATCTGCTCGGAGAGCATCCTTCCGAGGAACTGGCGCGCAGCCTCTCCAATGAAACGCAGGTGACCGCGCAGACTCCGCCGACGTTCATCTATCAGACCAACGCCGATACCACGGTCCCCGCCGAAAACAGCGTCTATTATTATCTGGCGCTGCGCAAGGCCGGGGTTCCCGCCGAGATGCACGTGTTTCAAAACGGTCCGCATGGCACGGGATTGGCGATGACCGACGCCGCCTTGGGAGCATGGCCGCAACTGCTGGCCAACTGGCTGCGCGTCAACGGATTCCTGAAATAAATTTTCTTGAAGGGATCGCGCGCCGTGCCGATGAGAGAGTGGGGAAGAACAACGGTTTGATCTCTCTGCGAAAAGCGGCGAATGAGCTGGAGCGGCTCGGCGGTCTGCATCAGGCGGCGGCGGAATGTTACGCTTTGACGCTGCGCTCGCTGGCGCAATACGCGGTCGAAGTCGACGCCGGCGAGGCCTCCGAATTCCGCCAGCATGTCGAAGCGATGGGCGAGAGCTGGCGCGCGGCGGATTCGCCGCCGGCGATGCGCTCGGTGCAGGCTTCGCTGCGCGGCGAATTGCGGGATTATCAGGAGCGCACCTCGGCCCGGGTGGCGCGGCTGCGCTGCGATCTGGCCGCGACCGTCAAGGCGATGGAGAACTTCGCGTCGGGCATGACCGCCAGTGGCGACGATCACGAAACCCAGATCCAAAATGAGCTGTCTCACCTGGACCGTCTGGCCGAATCGGATTCCCTGGCCGAAATGCGGCGCGGCATTCGCATCGCGGCGGCGGAGATTGCGGCGAGTCTCGAGCGCATGCGCCGCGAGCATCGCATGGTGATCGCGCAGTTGCAGGACGAGATCCGCGTGCTGCACCAGGAGGGCCAACGGCAGGCGCGCGCCGGCGGCGCGGAATCGGGTGTTTTGACGCGCGAAAAAATGGACCAGAAAATCGCCTGGCTGCTCGGCGAAAATCAACCGTTCTGCCTGCTGTTCGTGAGCCTGCGCAATCTCGGCTGGCTCGAAAGGCGCTATTCGCGCGGCATCCTGGACGGCGCTGTGAAGGCCCTGCTGCGGCGGGTGCAGGGTGTCGTCGGAGCGGACGCGATCTTCGGCCGCTGGGCGCCGCAAACCTTCGCCATCATGCTGGATGCGCCGGCGGACGGAGCGACGGCGCTCACGCGCGAAGTGACGTGCCAGCTGGCGGACGCCTACTCGGTGCAGGAGAACGGAATTGCGCACGAAGTGAAGATCGAAGTGACGGCCGGCGCCCTCGAGCGCGGCTCGGAAGACGAGGCGGCATTTTCGAAAAAGTTGTCCCAGTTGTCGGCGGCGCTCGACCAGGACTGACAGGGTGCTGAAAAAGGGAACAGATTATTCTGTCCGCGCCTGTAAGTTATTCCGCCATTTCCAGTAGTTGCGGTTGCGCGCGTCCAGCGCCTGACTAGTTCGCGCTGGCGGTTTCTTCCACCAGCCTGGCCACCGACATGGAGTAAATCGCGGGTTTGCCGTCGCGATCGGTGACGTAGAAAACCCGCTGGCTGTCGGCGGAAAAAATCGGCGCGACCATGGCGGCGTTGCTCGCGCGATGCTCGGCGAGCGTCATTTCGCGGCCCACCGCGCGCACCAGCAGCAGCACATACGGCGACGCCTTGCTGCCGCTGGCCCCGACGAAAACACTGGCGTCCGCGTTCGGCGCAAACGCGACGTATTGCGAGGTTTCGGCAATCAGTTTGTCTTCGTTGGTGTCCGGAGTGAATTCGCGAATGGCGTGCAGCTGATGCGGATCGGACGGGTAATTGAGATACAGCACGGTGCGCCCGTCCGGACTCCACAGCGCCGGGCCGATCTGGCCTTCGGCCAGCTTCAGGCGGTAATTCTGGCCGCCGTCGTAATTGGCCAGCCATGCCGCGCTGCCGCGGCGATAGAGAATCGAAGCGCGGCGCGGGCGCGGAATCGGATCGCGCAGCTCTTCTTCACCTTCCGCGAGTTTGGCCGCCGAGCCGTTGCCGATATGCACCAGTTGCAGGCGGTGCAGCTTCTCTTTTTTCTCGATCACCGCCGCGAATTGCGAATCTTCCGAAACGCCGAGGCCGCGGCCCCGCTCGAATCCTTCCGGGATGCGGTAAATTTCCCGCGTGCGCAAATTTGCAAGATGCGTCTCGAGCAGGCTCGAGCCATCGAAATGGGCCAGGTAACGGTCCTCGCCGAACAGCGTGAAAGAGTGCACGTCGAAATCCTCGCTGGCGGTGAGCTGGCGCGACTGGCCGTTTTTTAAATCGAGGCGAAATGCTTCAAATCCGCCGGCCTGGTTCGAGGTATACAGCAGAAAATTTCCGCGGCGCGCGAAGGCGCGGGCGTAGCTCGGCGGCAGAAAACTGGTGTGCGCCGGATCGGTGAGCCGCAGGATCGGATTTTCCGTCGCCGGATCCGCGAAACGTTTGACGAAGGAGGGGAAAACCCGGCCTTTTCCGCCGATTTCCGCCGCCGGCAAGGCCGCGCACACAGTCACTAGAAACGAGCGCCGCGAGAGTGCCGCCAGGGCGCGGCGATCCATAAACCGATCGTAGCATTGTGGGGCGAGCCCGCGGCGGATGCAATGCAACAACGTGGGGCAGGCTCTCAGCCTGCGGCGGATTCGTAATCCGCCGGTACGGTTTGCAAGACGATAGGCGCTGGTCGAGAACCGGCGCGGCTTTGCATGGCCTTACAGGGCGGGGGTACCAGGCCACGGGGGGTACTGAACGCCGCTTGAGGCGCCTCTCCAGCGGTTTTTGCAGAAACTCCTAGGGCCTTCCCCGGAAGGATTTCGCGCGGCATCCAGTTTATTCTGTTAGCGTGACGCCCCTGGTTCTCTTCCTGGCCATCGCCGTGCGCGCGGATCACACCGCGCTGCGCAGCGGCTGCGCGGGCGATTCGGAAATGGTCGCCACCCTAACGGCGGGCGCGCCGCTGACCATTCGCTTCGCTCTTTCGGGCGACGAGGTGCCGTGTTATAAGGTCGCGGTGGAGCAGAACGGGAAAACGATCGAGGGGTATCTATCCGCCAACGAGATCGCCGGGCTGGACCAATTCGACCAGCAGCGCCGCGCGGCCGAATGGGTGACGCAAAGCGAGGTGATCTCCGCGCTTCCCGCCATGCCGGCCAAAACCGGCGCGGCCGAGGCGGTGCGGCTGATCGAAACCAGCCAGCCGTCCAAGGCTCTGCGCATTTTAGAGCCGGAATTGAGAACCAGCCACGACCCGAATCTGTTCGCGATCGCCGGATTCGCCGCGTGGCGCTCCGATCAATCCAGGCTGGCGCTCGATTACTGGAAAACCTCTCTCGATCTCGAACCCAACCCGAACCTGGCGCGCATTTACAAGCGCGTGGAGCGCGAAGCGGCCGGCGACCAGAACCTGCAAAAACTGATCGGCATGAACGTCGCGCTGCGCTACGATCCGGCGGCCGTTCCGGTGGATACGGCGCGGCAGATGCTGGGGCTGCTCGACTCCGAGTTCGCGCGCATTTCGGCGCAGGTGGGATGTTCGGCCAAAGAACGCATTATCGCCATCGTGCAGAGCCGCGAAGCGTACCGCAAAACCGTGGATGTGGCGGAATGGAACGCGGGGCAGTTCGATGGGCGGATTCGCGTGCCGGTGGGCAGCGCGGTCGACGCGTCGGTGCGGCGCGTGTTCGCGCACGAGACCGTGCACGCCTGCCTGGCGATGACCGGAACCTGGCCGGCGTGGTTTCATGAAGGTCTCGCGCAGAAATTATCCGGCGACTCGCTGACCAGTCTGGCGCGCGAAAAGCTGGCCGCCGCGGCGCGGGAGAAAAAACTGCCGCGTCTGGAAAATCTGGGGCAGGATTGGTCGCGGCTGGATACGGCGCACGCCAATCTGGCCTACGCGGAGTCGCTGGCGGCCATGGATTTGTTCTACGAAAATTACGCGCAGCTGGGGATCGCCAACCTGGTGCGCAATCCCGATCGTCTGGCGGCCATCACCGCGGATCTGGACCGGCGGCTGGGGTTGTAGCGCGGGAACGATCTCGCGCGGCTTATGCCACGGCAAAAGACGCGTTACCTTCGCGCTTCGGCGTGGTGCCGGACGTCGACGCCTTTCACCAGGAACAGAACATCTTCGGCGATATTGGTCGAATGGTCGGCGATCCGCTCCAGATTGCGCGTCACCGCCAGCAGATCGAGCGCCGGACGGATATTCTGCGGATCTTTTTCCATGAAGCTGACCAGTTCGTGATAACACGCCGTGCGCAGGCTGTCGACGGCGTCATCGGAGGCGAGCACGCTGCGCGCCAGGTCCGGGTCGCGGGTAACGAACGCATCCAGGGCCTTGCGCACCATCGACTGCACCAGCGCGGCGATGTGCGGAATGTCAATCATCGGCTTGATCACCGGCTCATTCATCAGCGACTGCGCGCGCTGCGCGACGTTCACGGCCAGATCGCCCATGCGCTCCAGGTCGGTGTTGATCTTCAGGGCGGCAACGATCAGGCGCAGGTCGGCGGCCATGGGCTGCTGCAAGGCCAGCAGGTTGGTGGCGAACTCGTCGATCTCGATTTCGATTTCATTGATGCGCGCTTCGCCGCGAAACACCTCTTCCGCCGCGCTGCGATCCTTATTGATCACCGCACCGATGCTGCGTTGAATGCCCGCCTCGACCAGCGAGCTCATCTCCAGCAGCTTGGTTTTTAATTGTTCAAGTTCTTCAACAAAGTGGCGCAATTTAGGACCTCTTGCTAGGGGGAAGCGGGAAGCCGGCGAATCCGCACAACCCGCCGGCTACCCACCACCCAAAATCACCCGAATCTTCCTGTCACGTAATCTTCCGTTTCCTTTTTCGCCGGATTTTTAAAAATTACCGTGGTGCTATCGAACTCCACCAGCCGGCCCATCAGGAAAAAGCCGGTATAATCGGCCACGCGCGCGGCCTGCTGCATGTTGTGCGTCACGATCACGATGGTGCAACTGTCTTTGAGCTGAAAAATGAGATCCTCGATCTTCGCCGTGGCGATGGGATCGAGCGCGGAGCACGGCTCATCGAGCAGCAGCACTTCCGGATTCACCGCCAGCGCGCGGGCAATGCACAGGCGCTGCTGCTGGCCGCCGGAAAGCCCGTGCGCGGATTGCTGCAGCTTGTCCTTCACTTCGTCCCACAGCGCGGCGCGGCGCAGGCTCTGCTCCACGTGATCGCGCACCGCGGACCGCGACCCGAATCCGTTGATCCGCGGGCCGTAGGCGACGTTATCGAAAATCGATTTGGGAAACGGATTGGATTTCTGGAACACCATGCCGACGCGGCGCCGCACGTCGTTCACGTCCAGCTCGAAAATATTTTCGCTGTCCAGATGGATTTCGCCTTCGACGCGGCTATGGCGGACGGTTTCGTTCATGCGGTTGAGCGTGCGCAGAAAGGTCGATTTGCCGCAGCCGGAGGGTCCGATAAACGCGGTGACGCGCTTGTCGTAAACCTGCATGGAAATATCGCGCAGCGCCTGAAAAGCGCCGTACCAGAAATTCAGGTTGCTGGCGCTGAGCTTGGCCGCGGAGCCCTCGGCGGCGGGTTTTGCCTCGGATGGGGAGGGCACACCGAAATTAGGGAAGGTGGGGATCGGCTCGGACACAGGTTGTCTACCAGGAGCTTGCATTTTTATGACCTCTGAACAGCGCCTCTTTTGGCGAGAATCAGCCGCGCGACGACATTGACGCCGAGAATCATGGTCAACAACACGAATCCCGCCGCCCACGCCTGCGTGTGCCAATCCTCGTAAGGCGACACCGAATAATTGTAAATCACGACCGGGAGCGACGCGGTGGGCTGGTTCAATCCGGGGCTCCAGAACTGGTTGCCAAGCGCGGTGAACAGCAGCGGCGCGGTTTCTCCGGCGACGCGCGCCAGGTTCAGCATGATGCCGGTAATAATGCCGGCCTTGGCCGCCGGAATGACCACCGTCCAGATCGATTTGGCTTTGGACGCGCCCAGCGCCATCGCGCCTTCACGCAGGGCGAGTGGGACGCCACGCAAAAATTCCTCCGAGCTGCGAATCGAGATCGGGATCATCATGATGCCCAGCGCGACGCCGCCCGCCAGCGTCGAAAAATGCCCCTGCCGCAGCACGATCAGCGTGTACACGAAAATTCCCATGACGATCGACGGGACGCCGTTCAGCAGGTCCGCCACATAGCGGACCACAAACCCGAAACCGGCGCCGCTGAACTCGGCCAGAAATACTCCGCCCAGAAAACCGACCGGTACGCCGACCAGCGTCGCCAGCAGCAGCACTTTCCCGCTGCCCACGATCGCGTTGGCCATCCCGCCGCCGGTCTCGCCCACCGGAACCGGCAGCTGGGTGAAGAAATTCAGGCTCAGACTGCTGGCGCCGTGCACGAACATATATCCGAGAACGAACACCAGCGCGCCCACGGCGACCAGCGTGCAGACGCCGGTCAGGCTCAGCATGATCGCGTTCACCGCTCTGCGCCGCAGCTTGTTCCAGGACATCAGCCCGACCCTTTCCGCTCGGTCGAAAGCACCAGCAGCCGGGCCGCGCCGTTGATAATGATGGTCAGCCCGAACAACACCAGCCCCAGCTCAATCAGCGCGCCGCGATACAGATCGCCGGTCGCCTCGGTGAATTGATTGGCGATCGCCGCCGCAATCGAAGATCCGGGAGCAAACAGCGACTTCACGATCTGCGGCGTGTTCCCGACCACCATGGTCACCGCCATGGTTTCACCGAGCGCCCGCGCGAGCGCCAGGAAAATCGAACCGTAGATGCCGCGCCGCGCGTAGGGAACCACGGCGTCCCAGGTGGTTTCCCAGCGGGTTGCGCCGAGCGCCAGCGCGGCTTCCCGCTGATCGCCGGGAACGGCCAGAATCACCTCGCGCGAGATGGAAATAATAAACGGCAGGATCATGATGGACAACACCACCCCCGCCGCAAGAAAGCTGACGCCGTAAAACGGTCCCTTAAACAGCGGGCTCCAGCCCAGAACGTCGCGCAGAAAGGGCGCCACGTCGCGCAGGACCGGGATCATCACAAAAATTCCCAGCAGGCCGAGGATCACGCTGGGCACCGCGGCCAGCAGTTCCACCATGAAGGTCAACACCGAGGAGATCCCCGGCGGCGCCATCTCCGCCAGGAAAATGGCCGCGCCGACGCCCAGCGGAACGCCCACCAGCATCGCCAGCGCCGTGGTCACCAGCGTGCCGTAAATATAGGGCGCGGCGCCGAATTTGCCGGCCACCGGATCCCAATCGCTGGTCCATAAGAAAGCCCAGCCGAACTTCTCCCGGCTCAGGACCGATTTGTCGTACAGCTCCCAGACCAGCAGCGCGGTGACCAGGATTACGGTCGCCGCGCAGATGAAGGTGAGCACATAGGCGGCTTCATCTCCTGCCGTCAGGCGCCGCATCCACGACTGCGCCCGCCCCTCCGCCGGCGGGCGGGCGTCAATCGCTGTATGGGTGGGAGCTGGCATGAACTACTTGATTTTCGCGATGGCTTTCTCTTCCATCGCCACCACGGACTTGGGCAGCGGGGCGTAATCGAGGGCCTCCGTCATCGTCTGGCCGGTAGTCAACATCCAGTGCAGAAAATCCTTGATGGTTTCGAGCTTCACCGGATCGCTGATTTTGTCCGGAATCAGCAGCCAGGTGAAGGTGGAAATCGGATAAGCTTCCGCGCCCGGAGCATCGGTGATGGAAACGCGGAAATCGGCCGGCATATTCTTCGCCGCGCCGGCCGCCGCCGCCGTGACGCCCTGAAGGCTCGCCAGGACCATTTCGCCGGCCTTGTTTTGCACCTTTCCGAACGACATGTGATTCTGAATGGCGTAAATCAATTCAACGTAGCCAATCGAATAGGGCGTCTGCTTCACCTGAGCCGTAACGCCTTCATTGCCCTTACCGCCCAACCCAACCGGCCACTTCACGGCAGTGCTGTGGCCGACTTTGGTTTCCCACTCCTTGCTGACTTTCGAAAGATAATCGGTCCAGCAATACGTGGTTCCGCTGCTCTCGGCGCGATGCACCACCACGATGTCGTTGGCCGGAAGGTTCACGCCGACATTCATCTTGGCGATCTCCGGGTCGTTCCATTTGGTGATTTTTCCCAGATAGATGCCGGCTAGAGCCTCAGGCGAGAAATTCAGCTCGAAGCCGATTCCCGGAATATTGTAAGTTGGCACGACGCCGCCGAGAACGGTCGGGAAATGCAGAATATTGGCGTGCCGCTTGTCGTGAAATTCCTTGATCTGCTCGTCGTTCATCGGCCCGTCGGAGGCGCCGAAATCGATCGTCCCGGAGATAATCTGCTGGATCCCGCCGCCGGAGCCGATCGATTGATAGTTGATGGATACCTTCGGATCCTGCTTGTGGTACTCGCTAAACCACTTCGAGTAGATGGGATAGGGAAAGGTCGCGCCAGCGCCGTTGATCAGAACTTGGGCCGATGCACTCACACCGGTCAAAAACGCGATCCCAATGATCGCGGTTGCGATGCGTCTCATGTTTGCTCCCTTCTATTTAACCAAGCGTTTGTTACAAACCGATTACGGATTGAGGCTCGGCGGCGCGCCGGGCAGGGTGTAGCGGAAATCGATAAAGCCCATGTCCACGTGGGCGTTATCCGGCGCCCCGATCGCTGCCAGCCAGGGATTGCGCTGAACGTACGAATACTGCGTGATCAGATTGAAAGCGCCCCATTTGGCGTCTTTCCAGATGGTCGTGTTGGTGCCGATGGTGAACTCCTGAATGGCGCGGTTCTGGCCGTCGCTCGACAGCGGGCCGTAGCCGATCAGCGTTTTGCCGTCGGCGTTAAGCGCTAGATTCTTTTGGATATATACACCGCCGTAGTAGGTATAGAGCAGCGTGTTTTTGAGCGTGATTTCGAGACCGCTGACAGTCGAACCGGAGTGGACGTTGGACAGGCTGCCGTTGGAGCGGATGATGAAATCCGGGGCTTGGCCGAATATATAGCGGCCGCCGCCATCGCTCCAGAAGTTGTTCGTAATCAGCCGGACATTCTTGACCAACTGGAAATTCAAGTTGATCGATCCGCCGCCGCCGACATTGGAAAAGGTCTGGTACGCCGGGGTGGTGGCCGGATTGGAGATCTTGTTGGCGATCAGCACGCCGGCAATTTCCAGGTGGAACTTGCGGGTGGGATCGAAGGCGACCTTGGAGATGATGTCGGGCGCCACGGCGGCGGCCGAAATGACGCTCGAACCGTTGTTGATCTGGCTGCCGAGAAGACCGGAGCAACAGGTGGGGGCGGTAATTGCGCTACCGCCGTTTCCGCCGCCGACGTACGGCTCGGAGTTGGTCAGTTCAACGCCCCAGGCGACCTTTTCGGTGGGGTGGAAAACGAAACGATAGGACGGAATGCGTCCCCAAACCAAGCCCGCCTGGTAGTTCACGTCCATGTCTTGCGAATAGAAGACGTCGCCCGGCAGGGGGGAGAGCGAATAGCGGTTGGGCGTCATCAGGCTCCAGGTCTGGCCGGCCAGAAATTCGAACTTACCCTTGCGGACGTCGGCCCAATACAGGCGCAGGCGGAAGACGTAGGGATTGCTGGTGACGGCGAGTCCGCCGTTGGGAGGATTTCCGAGCTGGCCCAAAAAGTCAGACTCCCAATAGCCGAGGATTTTCGCGCCACGATAAACCGCATCGAAACGAGCGCCGATACGGCTGTTCTGGATGCTCAGGCGGGTTTCGCCGAGCGACCCTGTTTGCGTGTTGCCATAGGGAACGCTCCCGAAATTGGTTCCGATGCCGGTACCCGGGTTGGTCGAGCGGCTCACCAGCGTCATATCCATAAATCCGACCGGGGTGATGTAAGCGTCGCCGATCTTGACCGCGAGAGGCGCACTCTCCGCGACGTTCTGCGGCGGAGGCACCGGCGCGATAGAAGGCGTTGCGGACGAACTCACCGGCGGGAGGATCGGCGCGGGCGCGGGAACCGGGCTCGACGGAACAATCGGCGTGGTGCTGGCCACTTCACCGCTGCTCGCGTGAACTGGCGCCGGCTCGACCGCGGGTTTCACAGACGCCGCGGGCGCGACCGCCTTCGCGGCGGCCGCAGCCGCGGGCGTCGATTCGTGGTTGGGCTTCGCTTCGCCGTTCAACTGCTGGCGCAGCTCATCGATCTGCTTCTGCTGCTCGATCAGCATTTTCTTGAGCGCTTCGATCTCGGGATTGGCGGGCGCCGGAGCAGCCGTGGTGGTTTTGGTCGAGGAACTTCCGTCACTGGCCGGCCCGTCGGCCGCCGAAAGCGTGACCGATAAGCAGAAAATGCATGCAAACAAACAACTTTTGTGGTTCATGCAAACACACTCCTGTTGGTTTTTGGTTGAAATCTAGAACCCGAAGGTTGAAGAATATAAGCCCCGGATTAGAATGTCATGAACGTTTTGTTACAATCAGGAAAACGTTACGGCTTAGCCGGCGATCGCCTTATCCGCCGCCGCCAGACTTTCGTAACAGGGCAGGAGTCCATCGCAATGGGTGACTTCGAACAGCGTTCGGATCCGATCCGAGGTGCCGATGATGCCGAAGCCGCGCTTGGTCCGCTGGCAGGAAGCCCACAGACTGATCAGCGATCCCAGACCAGCCGAATCCATGTAGGGAACCCCGCTCAAGTCGACAATGACCGGCGCGGTGGTTTCTCTGCGCGAAATAGTTTGAAAATCGAACAGCGTGGCGAGCGTCAGCGGGCCGCTCAATTTTAAAATTTTCGCGCCGTTAGGGCCGTCGGCTGTTTCGATACTCAGTGCTTCGGAACGTCCTGGGATCATGGATTCCAATAATTTACCGCAAAACTATTACAACCTCGTTAACCGAGCCGCGACCACAGGCAGCGATCTAAGACACCTTCGTCAACAGCTGCGTAGCGGGAGCGGCTTCCGGCAGCAGCACGGTGAACGCGGATCCGCGGCCCCACTGGCTTTCCACCTGAATCGCGCCATTCATGCGTTCCACCACGTGCTTGACGATGGACAGACCGAGCCCGGTGCCGCCGACCTGGCGCGAGCGGGCTTTATCGACGCGATAGAAACGTTCGAAGATGCGCGGCAGATCCTGCGAAGGAATGCCGACGCCGGTGTCGGCGATGGTGATGGCGACGCGGCCCTCGCCGTCGCGCGCGGCCTTGACGCGGACTTCTCCGCCCGGCCGGTTGAACTTGATGGCGTTGGCGATCAGGTTGAGAATCGCCTGTTCCAGACGAAGCCGGCTGCCGTGCACGAACAGATTGTCGAGCTCCTCGGGAACCAGATTCACATCGCGCGATCTGGCTTCCGAGGCGACCGTGGCGAGCGCGCTTTCAAGGACGCCGCGCACCGAAATGAGATCCGGCTCGGGCGGTTCCGCGCCGGATTCGAGCTCGGAAAGAATCAGCAGATCGGCGGCGATGTTGCTCAGGCGGACGGCGTTGGAGCGGATGATTTCGACGAACTGCCGGTTATTTTTCCGGTCCTCGAGCGCGCCGTCCAGCAGCGTATCGGCGTAGCCGATGATTCCGGCCAGCGGCGTGCGAAATTCGTGAGAAACGTTGGCCACGAAATCCTTGCGCACCTGTTCCAGCCGTTCGAGGTCGGTGACGTCGTGCAGAATGGCGATGGCTCCGCGTCCAATGGGCATTTCGAGCGAGCCGGCCTGCACTTCGAAGGTGCGCGCATTGGCCGCCGAGAGTTTGAAGCGCTGCTTCTGCGGCTCGCCCGTTTGTAAGACCTGGCGAAGCATTTCGTGCAGCCCGGGGTCGCGCACCAGTTCGAGAAGAAACCGGCCCTCCGAGCGCACGCCGCGAAAATCAATCGCGCGGAGAAATGATTTATTGCAAAACGTGACGCGCAGGTCCTGGTCGACGGCGAGAACGCCTTCGGTCATGCCGGAAAGGATCGTCTCGCGCCGCGCCGATTCGTAGCGCAGGTTGTCGACCAGTTTTTGCAGCTCGATGGCGATACCGGCCAGAGACCGTTCGAGCGAGCCCAGCTCGTCATTGGAATCCTCCGGCGCGCGATCGCTGTTTTTGCCGCCGGGAAAACTTTCGGCCAGCAGTTTCAACCGGCGGACGCGCAGGCTGAGCGAGCGGGACACCAGAAAAACGATGAGAAACGCCAACAGAAACGACGCCGCGGAGATGAGCAGGATGCGTTCGCGAACCGCGGCCACGTCCAGCTCGCCGGCCGGGCGCGTGAGGTTGTAGTCGACGGCGAGGAGCGTCGCGGCGAGAAGCGCCAGGGCCATCACCAGCAGCCGACGAAAGAGCGAGCCGGTCACAAAATTACAGACTAGCACTTTAGCTTTCAGCGATCAGCGGAAGCATGGAGAGCCCCCGCCATGACTGGCGGGGCTGTAGTACCCGTTATAGCCCCGCCAGTGATGGCGGGGGCGCATCCGGAATCAACGCCAGCCGATCAGCTGATAGCTATCTGCTACCATCGCAGTCAGATGATGGTCTGCCAGGGGTGCGGCGCGGTAATCGCGGATGGGGCGGCCAATTGCCCGCACTGCAACCCGCATCCGTGGGCGAAAAAATTCGGCAAAGCCAGCCCGATCGCCATCTTGCTGTGGAAATTTAAAACCTTCGCGCTGCTGGCGCTGACCAAGGGCAAACTGTTGCTGCTCGGATTGACCAAGTTCTCGACCATCGCGTCGATGCTGGTGTCCTTCGGAGTTTACTGGACGCGCTGGGGATGGGAATTCGCGGCCGGATTCGTTCTTTCGATTTACGTTCATGAAATGGGTCACGTTGCGGCGCTGAAACGGTTTGGCATCGCGGCGACCGCGCCGATGTTCATTCCCGGATTCGGCGCGTTGATCTGGCAGAAAGAGGCGGCGAAAAATGCCGGGCAGGACGCCATTGTCGGGCTGGCCGGTCCATTGTGGGGCACCGGCGCGGCGTTGGTCGCGCTGGCGGCTTATGGGATCACGCACCTGGCGGTTTGGGGCGCGATCGCGCGGACCGGCGCGTGGATTAACCTGTTCAATCTGACGCCGATTTTGTTTCTCGACGGCAGCCACGCGTTTCGCGCGCTGGCCCGGCGGGACCGGATGCTGATCGTCGCCGCGGCGGTCGCGGTGTGGGCGATCACCCACGTCGGGATGCTGCTGCTGGTCGCGGGAGTGGCGGCGTTCCGGTGCTTTTCAAAAGATGCGCCGGAGCAGGGGATTCCGTCGATTTTGATCGAGTTCCTGGGCTTGGTCGGAGTTTTGGGCTTCCTCGCGGGTCTGCCGGTGTGAAGGTCTCAGGCACGCGCGGCAGGAATAACTTACCGGCGCGGACACCCTGCTAAGGTCCGAAGCCCCGGTTCATGTCCCACAAAGGATAATGCGGCAGCGTTCCGGCCGGATCGCCGAGGAATAGCTCGGTTTGCGCGGCCAGATCGCGCACTCTTTTCCGCGCGGCGGCTCCGATGTCGCGCCGGCCGAGCGCAGGCGCCACGGCCGGGCGGCTGCTGGCCGACGCGACACCACGCATACGATTTCATTTCTAGCCGGCATGGCCGAATCCGCGCCGTGAATCCTTTTGGCGAACGATCTCCGGATACTTGCTATTCCACGCCCAATCTCGCTAGAATCATTACGTTTCTAAAACAAATCTGGAGGATGCATGTCTGTTGAGCAGAAGGTCAAGCAGATCATCGTCGAGCAGCTCGGCGTCGATGAGGCCCAGGTCGACCCCACAGCCAGCTTCGTCGATGACCTCGGCGCGGACTCGCTTGATATTGTCGAGCTGGTGATGGCGTTCGAGGAGGCTTTCGACCTCGACATCCCCGATGAGGACGCCGAAAAAATCCAGACCGTCAAGGACGCCATCGACTACATCGAGTCGAAGAAGAAGGCGTAGGAATTTCCGCTTGCCACGTCGAGTTGTAGTTACCGGGGTCGGGCTGCTGACTTCGGTGGGGATCGGCACCGAGCCGGTTTGGAAAGCCATCAAGAGCGGCCAGAACGGCATCGGTCCCATCACCGCGTTCGATGCGACCGAGTTCAATTCGCGCATCGCGGGCGAGGTGAAAGGGTTCGATCCCGCCGCCTACATCGAGAAAAAAGAGATTAAGAAAATGGGGCGCTTCATCCAGTTCGCCATCGCGGCGTCGGAGTTTGCGCTTTCCAGCTGCGGTTTCAAGATTAATTCCGAAGAGGCGGCCGAACGCACCGGCGTCTATATCGGCAGCGGCATCGGCGGATTCGAAGTGATCGAGCGGGAACATAAAGTTCTGCTCGAAAAAGGACCGTCGCGAATCTCGCCGTTTTTCATTCCGGCGACGATTATCAACCTGGCGTCGGGCTATGTTTCCATCCGCACCGGCGCAAAAGGGCCGAATTCGGCGACGGCGACGGCCTGCACCACCAGCGCGCACTCCATCGGCGATTCGTTCCGGATTATCCGGCACGACGACGCCGACGTGATGATTTGCGGCGGAGCGGAAGCGTGCATCACGCCGATGGGTGTCGGCGGATTCGCGGCCATGCGCGCGCTTTCGCAGCGCAATGACGAGCCGCACCGCGCCTCGCGTCCGTGGGATAAGATGCGCGACGGATTCGTGGTCGGCGAAGGCGCGGGAATTCTGATTCTCGAAGAATTGGGCCACGCCGAGCGGCGCGGCGCACCGATTCTGGCGGAAGTGGTCGGCTACGGGATGAGCGCGGACGCGCATCATATCACCTCGCCCTCGGAAGACGGCGACGGCGCTTATCGCGTGATGCGCAATGCGCTGCGCGACGCGGGGATCGAACCGTGGCAGATCGACTACATCAACGCGCACGGAACGTCCACCGATATTGGCGACCGGATTGAATCGATCGCCATTAAACGCGTGTTCGGCGAGCATGCAAAACGCGTGGCGGTCAGCTCCACCAAGTCGATGACCGGGCATTTATTGGGCGGCGCGGGCGGATTGGAAGCGGGGATTTCGGTGCTGGCGATTCGCGATCAGATTGCTCCGCCGACGATTAATTATGAATGTCCGGATCCGGAATGCGATCTGGATTATGTGCCGAATCACGCGCGTTCGATGAAGATCGATTACGTGCTTTCCAATTCGTTCGGCTTCGGCGGAACGAATGGGTGTCTGATATTTAAAAAACCCGGGTAGCGGGTGAGTGGGTAGTGGGAAGTCGGCGATTCTCCACTACCCGCTTCCCACTGCCTGCTACCCAACATGAAAATCATCGTTGCGATCAAACAAGTCCCCGTCCGCGATTCGCAGCTTCGCGTGGACGCGTCGGGAAAATGGATTCAGGAAGCGGACCTGAGCTTCGAAATTAACGAGCCGGATGCCTACGCGCTCGAAGAAGCGCTGCAATTAAAGGAAAAGCACGGCGGCGAGGTGATCGCGCTGTGCCTGGGACCGGCTCGCGCGGCGCAGACCATCCGCGAGGCGCTGGCCAAGGGCGCCGATCGGGCGATTCATATCGAAGAAGAAAATTTGCAGGCGCTCGATACGCTGGGCGTGGCGAAGCTGCTGGCCGCCGCGGCGAAGAATGAGAATCCGGATCTGTTTTTAACCGGGTTGCAATCGGACGATCTGGGCTACGGGCAGACCGGCGTGGTGGCGGCGGAATTGCTCGGGTTGCCGCATTCGACCATCATTATGAGCGTCGAGGTGGAGGGATCGAAAATTCGCGTGAAGCGCGAGCTCGAAGACGGATGGTTTCAGCACATCGAAATGCCGCTGCCCGCGGTGCTGACCATTCAGAGCGGCATCAACAAGCTGCGCTACGCGACGCTGATGGGCATCAAGAAAGCGAAGACGAAAGAGATTAAACGCGTGACCTCGGTGGAGTTGGGCGCCGCGCCGGCGGCGAACGCGGTGATCGAGAAAATTTATCTGCCGCAGAAAACCAAACAGGCGCAGATTTTCGAGGGCGATGCGAAATCGGCGGCGGCGAAGCTGGTGGAGAAATTGAAATTTGAAGTGAGGCTGATTAGAGCGTGGCGCACGCAATCCTGCGTGCTGTGTCGAGACTCGTCTCGACACATGATGAGCGGCATCCGGGCGTCGGCAGGAGTGCCGACGCGGCACGCAGGAGTGCGTGCGCCACAGTCAGAAGAAGAATATGAGTGTACTCGTGGTTTTAGAGCAGCAGGGCGGGAAGTGGCACCGGATGTCGTGGGAAACGCTGGCGGCGGGTCAGCAGATCGGCTCGGCCATGGGATTGCCGGTGGAGGCCGCGGTCGCGGGATCGGGGATTGGCGCGCTGGCGCACGAAGCGGCAACGAAGAAAGTCGCCAAAGTCTACGCGGTCGGTCATGAATTGCTCAAGGAGTACACGGCCGACGGCTACACGGCGGCGGTTGATGCGCTGGTTCGCAAAACCAATCCTAGAATCGTGTTGTTTCCGCATACTTACCAGGCGCGCGATTTTGCGCCGAAAGTGGCCACGCGATTCGGCCAGGTTTTGATCAGCGACGTGATCGCGGCGCGGGTCGAAGCAGGATCGCCGATTTTCGTCCGCCTGCTGTTTCAAGGCAAATTGAATGGCGATGTTCGCCCGACGGGCAACGGACCCTATTTCGCCTCCATCCAGGCCGGCGCGTGGCGGGCGGATTCGCTCAAATCGGGGTCGGCCGAGGTCGAAACATTTTCGCCCCGGCTTGATGCGGCGAACATCCGCGAGAAACCGGAAGCGCCGTTCCGCGAATCGGCTCGCGCGGTGGATTTGACCGCGGCCGAAATTATCGTTTCGGTGGGGCGCGGGATCAAAGAAAAAGAAAATATTCCGGTGGTGGAAGCGCTGGCCAAGGCGCTGGGCGCGGAACTGGCGGCGTCGCGGCCGATTTGCGACGCGGGATGGCTGCCGATGGAACGGCAGGTGGGCAGTTCGGGCCAGACGGTAGCGCCGAAGGTTTATATGGCGGTCGGCATTTCCGGAGCGATTCAGCATCTGGTGGGAATGAAAGGCGCCAAGACGATTGTGGCGATCAACAAAGATCCCAACGCGCCGATTTTCGAGGTCGCCGATTACGGAATCGTCGGGGATCTGTTCGAGGTAGTGCCGGCGCTGGTGGAAGAAGTGAACAAGGCGAAAAGCCGGTAACGGGTAGTGGGAAATAGGAAGTGGGCACGAATGAGCGTCGGTGACCGTTCAAAAAAATCCTGAAAACGCGCGCCAGATTTCGTCTGCACGATAACCGCAGCGATTGATCCCGCACCAGGGTCCGGAAGCGGCCTAATACGCCCAACGCCACAAATTCACGCCCACCGTGAATCCCGCGCCGACGGTCGCGAACACGACCAGATCGCCTTTCTGCAATTTTCCCTGCTCGATCGCGTCGCGCGTGGCCAGCGGAATGGTGCCCGCCGTGGTGTTGCCGTATTTGTCGATATTGATGATCACCTGATCGCAGTCCAGCCCGAGCCGTTCGGCCGCCGCCGTAATGATCCGGCGATTGGCCTGGTGCGGCACCAGCACCTTCACGTCTTTCGGCGTCAAGCCGTGCTTGGCCAGCAGATCGCGGCTCATCTCATGCATTTTCCGCACCGCGTATTTAAACACCTGCTGCCCGTCCTGTTTTACGAAATGCAGCCGCTGCGCGACGGTTTCCGCGGTGGCCGGCATGCGGCTGCCGCCGGCCGGCTGCTTCAGATAATCGCCGCCGGAGCCGTCGATCTCGTTCAAAAACCCGATGAATCCTTCGCCCTCCACCTCGGTGGGTTCGATCAGCATGGCGCCCGCGCCGTCGCCGAACAGAATGCACGTTCCGCGATCGGTGTAATCGATGATGCGCGACATGGTGTCGGAGCCGATGACCAGAACTTTTTGGTGTGTCCCGCACATCACCAGGTGCGCCGCGGTGGTGAGGCCGTAAACAAAACCGGAACAGGCCGCGATCAGGTCGAATCCCCATGCGCCTTTCGCGCCCAGGCGGTCCTGCACCAGGCATGCGGTCGACGGAAAAAGCATATCCGGCGTCACCGTGCAGACAATCACGGCATCGAGCTCCCGCGCATCGACGCCGCGCTGCGCGAGCGCGATTTTCGCGGCTTCGACAGCCATGTCCGAGGTGGCGACCTCCGGCGCGGCGATGTGCCGCTCCACAATTCCGGTGCGCTCTAAAATCCATTCGTTCGAGGTCTCGACCATCTTTTCGAGATCCTGATTGGTCAGCACGCCGGGCGGGACGTAGCAGCCAAGCGCGCTGATTTTTGCTCCGGGCAAAGGTCCTCCTTGAATTGGTTCGTGGGGGAGTGGGCCCCAAGACTATCGCCGACTCCCCATTACCCACTACCCACTTCCCAGTCCATGTTACATTCGTCATGAATGGAAGTGGAAGCCGGGCAGATTTTTGCTCGCGTGTTCCGGCAGATGAAGCCGCGCACGCCGCTGCCCCAGGTTCAGGTCGAGTTTCGCCGTTACGCCAACGCCAACGCGCAGATTCGCCTCGAAAACGGTTCGCTTTCGATCCGCCTGGCCGATACGCTGGCCGGCGCGCCGGACACGGTGCTGGAGGCGCTGGCGGAAATTCTTTTATCGAAACTTTTCCGCCGTCCGATTCCCGCCGTGAGCAATGACCGCTACAAAAAATATCTGAATCGCCGCGACGTCCGCCGCAGCCTGGATCTGGTGCGCCAGATCCGCGGGCGCAAGCGCGTCGAACCTCCGCAGGGCCATACCTACAATCTTGACGCAATGTTCGAGGAGCTGAATTTCCGCTATTTTCACGGCCTGATGGCGCGCCCGCTGCTCGGCTGGAGCCCCAATGCCTCGCGCACGCTGCTGGGCCATTACGATTCTTCGCATAACGCCATCGTGCTCAGCCGGATTCTGGACCGTCCCGGTACGCCGCGCCTGGCCGTCGAATATGTGTTATTCCACGAGATGCTGCATCTGCGCCATCCGGCCGAGCATAACGGCGCACGGCGCTGCGTACACACGCGCGCGTTCAAGGAAGCGGAAAAACAGTTCGAAAATCTGGCGGAAGCCAAGGCGATGTTGCGCAAGTTGTAGCCGCATCCGGCTTTCCCGGGCCTGGTCCCAAGGGTTCGTCCAATAAGTCGCGACGTGCTGGGTGGGGCAGGCCCTCGGCCCGCGGCGGGCTCTAAACAGGTGCTGAAAAAGGAGACAGACCGCTCTCTCCACGGCCATGGTCGCACGCGGCATGATTAACTTAAGGGAAGCCCGGCTGTGTCGGCTTGAGAAGAGGCGGGCGGGCGCGCCCACAGCAGGCCGGGGGCCTGCCCCACAAACACGCAGGAGTAATATCGCTGATTTCGGGGACGGGACGTTAGAGCCGGCTGCGCGGCTGCGAGAGCTGTTGGGCGATGACTTTCATGCGCTCGCGCATCTCCGCGGTTTGCTTGCGGCCGTCGGGCGTCAAATCGACCAGTTTTTCCAGATTCCGGGCGAAATTCGGGCCGTACGACTGGCGAATCTCGGTGAGCATCGGTTCGATCTTGGCGAAGACGCTGAGATATTCGCCGTTGGTATCGAGGAACATATCGAGCGGGATGGCTCCGTGATGCACCAGCGCGGCGGCCATTTCCCAATAGGTGATCGCCATGCGGACGTGGCCGCTGTGCGGGCCGAAAATGGCGGTGTTGAAATCGTCAACCGACTGCGGATGGAATTCCCGGAAATACCAGTCGCGCGCTTTGCGCATGACCTCTTCGCGGCGCAGTTCGTAGAGCTTGAGTATGAGGCCGGCTTCTTCCTGTTTGGACATTTAATTGAAGTTTATCAAAGCGCTGATTGTGTAAACACGAATTGAGGCGGCGGGAAAGCCCCGGAGACAGCTCCGTTGAAGTTTTTGCATCCGGAGGAAAGCTTGAGCAAGCCGAAGCTTCGGTTGATCGAGCAGCTCACGACAGAACACATCGTGACCACATTAGCGCCCGGCCAGAGCGCCTGCCTGAAAGTGCGCCCCGACGGCACCATTCTGGACGGGCATCACCGCATTTACGTCCTGAAGACGCGCGGCGTGGACGTGAACGGTCTGCCAAGAGAGGTTGTGACCAAAACAGATGAAAACTGAATTGTTTTGGATCGAGGGACCATGGCCGGGCCGGCTGGCGATTTCCGCGCGGCCGCGCGGAGGCGACTGGCTGGAAGCAGAGATTTGCGGCTGGCGCTCGGCGGGAATCGCGATGGTTGGTTCGCTGCTCGAGCCGCATGAAGCAGCGGATTTGGAGTTGGAGCACGAGCGGGAGATCTGCGAGTCGAACGGCGTGAAGTTTGTTTCGTTGCCGATTGTCGATCGGGGCGTGCCGGCGTCGGATGCCGAAGCGGCGCAATTTATCGACCTCCTCAATTTGGAACTGCGGCTTGGGCGCAGCGTGAACGTTCATTGCCGGCAGGGGGTCGGACGGTCGGGTTTGATTGCCGCGGGTCTGTTGATTGGAAACGGCGTCTCGCCGGAAGAGGCAATTCGGCGCGTCAGCGCGGGACGCGGAATGGCGATTCCCGAGACCGCCGGGCAGCGCGAATGGATCGATCATTTCGCTGCGGCGCTGCGGCGATAATTACTTCGGCGCCCCCGCGGCGAAAAATTTCGGCGGATGCGCCGCATCGGCGAACTCGAAGCCGGTCAAATACGCGAGCTTCAGAATTTTTTCCATTTTCGGGTAGTCGATTTTGTCGGCCGTGTCGGTCACCTGGTGATAATCGGGATGGAAGCCGGTGAACCACCACATCGCCGGAATGTTGTGCAGCAGCAGCGGGTACTGATCGCTGCGGAACAGCACGTTCAGCATGGTGTCGTCGTCCCATTTGTAGCTCAGGTGCAGGCCGACATATTCATTTTCTTTTTCCACCGCCTGGCGATAATCCGGACTGTATTTCGTGCCGACAATATTCACCTCGTTCGAGGTGTCCGGCGCGATATCGATCAGGCCATGCGTCTGCGCGCTGTCTTTTTCATCCCGGCCAATCATGTCGAAGTTGATCTGTGCTCGCGTGGTGTCGAGGGGGCGCAGCGGATGCTCGGCATAATAATACGATCCGAGCAGCCCCCGCTCTTCGGCCGTGAAAACGATGAACAGCAGCGACCGTTTCGGCTTCAGCGGATTTTTCGCGAACGCATGGGCCAGCGCGACCACGCCGACGGCGCCCGATCCGTTATCATCCGCGCCGTGATAAATCGCGCCGTCGATGCGCATGCCGTCGTGATCGGAGTGCGCGCTGATCAGAATGGTTTCGCCGCGCAGCGCCGGGTCGCTGCCTTCGACGATTCCGGCGACGTTGTAGGAAAGCGCGCGCCGGCGCGATTGGGTGACCACGTGCAATTCGGCTTCCTCATCGCCGAGCCGGGTGGAAACGGGCTTCAAAGTCGAATCGATGGACGATTGCAGCTCGCCCGGCTTCTTGCCGGCCGCCTCCAGCAGTTGGTCGGCGACGGTCGCGCTCACGTTGAACACGGGGATGGAATTTTCGCCGGCGATGGCCTGCGTCGGCCGCGGCGTGCGCAGCGGATTGCGCACCGCATCCAGTCCGCTGCGGCGATTGCCGGGTTTATGATTCGGATCGGGCGCGATCAATAAAGCGACGGCTCCGTGCCGCTGCGCGATCATCATTTTCTCGCGCGCGTTGGCGTAGCGGGTGTTGCCTTTGCCGTTGAAGATGGAATTTTCGTCGTCCTCCTGCGGTTCGTGATTGAAAACCAGCACGATTTTCCCGCGCGCGTCGAGGCCGGCGTAGTCGTCGTAATGCAATTCCGGCGCGGTGATGCCGAAGCCGGCGAAAACGACCGGTCCTTTATAGATGCCGTCGTTTGGATAATTGCCCGCCGCATCGGGGGCATGGAAGGTCTGCTGGTTGCCGTGCACGAGGATCTTCAGAAACGATGCTTCGCGATCCATTTTGTACTCGACCAGCGGCACCGCTTGTAAAAACGAATCGCCCGCGGCGGGTTGGAGACCGGATTTCGCGAACTCGTCGGCGATCCACTGAATCGCCACCTCGGACCCGCGTTCGAGCGACATGCGCCCTTCGAGCGCGTCGGAGGAAAAAAAAGTCAGGTCGGCGCGAAGGTTTGAGGCTGTGATCGAATCGAGTCCGGTTTCGAGCTGCGCGCGCGGAGTTTGCGCCAGCGCGGCCGCGGTGAAAGCCAGGACGAGCAGCTTCGGGTATTTCATCGTTTCACCAGTGTACAGCGTAGGCGGTTGGTACTCGGCAGTACCGGGCTGCATAGTTCGCTCGAACTATTTGCGGCGATTCCGTCCGCATCGTACGCTGCGAGGTAAGGGAAGCGCCACAGTGCAGATTGCTATCGTCGCCACGGGCTTAGGGGGTTCGGTGCTGGCCGCCTGTGTGGATTTATGGAGGCGCCGCACCTCTCGTCGAGGCATGACCACGTCCCGCCCGGTAGCACCGCGATCCCGCGGCGAAGTTCCCGTGGTAAGTCCTGAAAAGACCGGCAACCCCGCCCCGCAGGAGCGTGGGAAAAATATCGAGATTCCCGATCCGCTTCGAATTCCCGGCGCGACTTTGCCGATGGCCGGCGTCGTCAAACTGTACCGTCCGTGCGCACGCCCGATGCCGGCAAGCGAGCCCAGGGGGTCGCGGCAACCGGCGTTCCTCTGTCCACGGCCATGATCGCACGCGGGGACACCTGCGAAAGGGCGATCCCGCTGGAAGCGTGTATCACTTCGATTTTGGCGAAATCGGTTTGGCGGGGCCTAGGACGCGCGTAGACGCGACTTTTGAATTTCCCGCACCTTGGGTATGGGGAAGCCGTTTTTAGCTCGTCGATTTTGCCGTTTCGAAGTCGTAACAAATTGATCCTGCGATCGTTAAGAAAAAACTTCGCATTACTTTCGCCCGCGGCAAATCCGTCCTCGAAAATCGCTTCCGAAGGGCGCACGCGAGCCTTGCCGCCCCTACAATAAAGATTGCTCCGCTTCGAAATTCAAGCCGTTTGCCCGGTCACCGGTGCGCGCGCGGGGATTCTGCACACTGCGCACGGTGACGTCGAAACGCCCGTTTTCATGCCCGTCGGCACCCAGGCGACGGTCAAAGGAATTCTTCCGCGGCAGCTTTTAGAAGATCTCGACGCGAAAATTATCCTCGCCAATACCTACCATCTCTTTCTGCGGCCCGGACACGAAACCGTGCGCAAACTCGGCGGATTGCACCAGTTCATGAACTGGCCCCGCGCGATCCTTACCGATTCGGGCGGATTTCAGGTGTTCAGCTTGAACGGGCTCCGCAAGATTAGTGAAGAGGGCGTGCTGTTTCGCTCCCATCTCAACGGCGACCCGTATTTGTTTACGCCGGAATCGACCATCGACGTGCAACTGGCGCTGGGCAGCGACATCATGATGGTGCTCGACGAGTGCCTGGAATATCCGGCCAGCCACGAAGCCGCGCGCGCGTCCATGGAACGGACCATTCGCTGGGCGCGCGCCGCGCATGCGCATTATCTCAAGAACACGCACGGTCAAGACGCCTGCTTCCCGATCGTGCAAGGGTCGATGTTCGGCGATTTGCGGCGCCATTGCGCGCAGGAGTTGATCCAGCTCGACGCCGGCGGCTACGCGATCGGCGGACTTTCCGTCGGCGAGCCGCGTGCGTTGAGTCTCGAAATGGCCGAAGTGAGCGCCGCCGTGCTGCCGCGGGAAAAGCCGCGTTACGTGATGGGCGTCGGCATGCCGGAGGAGCTGGCGCAATACGTGGCGCGCGGCGTCGACATGATGGATTGCGTGCTGCCGTCGCGTAACGCGCGTAACGGATACCTGTTTACGTCAAACGGGCGGGTGATCATCAAACAGAAGCAATATAAGGAGGATGCCCGGCCGGTGGACGCGTCCTGCCGCTGCTATACATGCCAGAACTTTTCGCGAGCTTATCTCCGGCACCTGTTTCTGGCCGGGGAAATGACCTTTTCGACGCTCGCGACGCTCCATAATCTCCAGCGGTATCTTGACATCATGCGGGAGATCAGGCAGGCTATTATTCTTGGACGGTTCCCGGAATTGCTGAGCGCTGCGGATCGGCCTGCTTCAAGCGACCAGCTACAATAAAAGTAATCCACGGAAATGTTCGCGATTTTTCTTCAGCAATCCACCAACGCGACTCCGGCGTCAAACCCGCTGATGAGCTTTCTGCCGCTGCTGTTCATCGTGGCGATTTTTTATTTTCTGGTGTTCATGCCCATGCAGCGCCAGAAGAAACAGCAATCCCAGATGCTCAAGAGTTTGCAGAGCGGCAATGAAGTGCTGACCACCGGCGGCATCGTCGGCACCATCATCAGCATCACCGGCGATATGCTGGTGCTGCGCGTGAAGCCGGATAACGTCAAGCTGCAAGTGGCGCGCAGCGCGGTGGCGAGCCTCGTCAATCCAGAAAAAACAGAGGAAAAGAAGTAATGAAGAGCAATGTGAAGGTCCGGGCCCTGATCATCGTCGCGGTGATCCTGATCTGCGTCTACGGAATTATCGGCCTGCCGACGTCCCGGCAGGAGATCGTCGACAACTGGAATAAGAATATCCGGCTGGGCCTGGATCTGAAGGGCGGCAGCCAGCTCATTTTGCAGGTGCAGGTGCAGGATGCCTTTAAGGCCGAGGCCGACCAGGTGGTGCTGCATTTGAAGGAAGCGCTGGCCAAGGCGGCGATCCCTTACACCGTGATAGGCCGCAACGATCCGCAGACCATCGCCGACGCGAATAAGATCGAGGTCGATATTAAGGGCGTTCCGGCGACCCAGGCCGGGACCTTCCGCCAGATCGTGCAGGACAATTATTCGAACGACTGGATTCTGACCCCGGTCAATCAAACCGATTACCGCATGACCATGCAGCCGACCGCGGCGCTGAAGCTGCGCGACGACACCCTGACGCAGAGCATCAGCACCATCGATAAAAAAATCAATGGCCTGGGGCTTTCCGAAACCAGCGTGCAGAAGCGCGGCGGATCGAACGATGCGGCGGAGATCATGGTGCAGCTTCCCGGCGTGGACGATCCGGCGCACGTCAAGCAAATTTTGAAAACGCAGGCCGTGCTGGAGCTCGATGAAGTCAAGAGCGGGCCGTTCCCCTCGCGCGAGGAAGCGCGCGCGTCGAGCGGAGGGATTCTGCCGCTCGATCAAAAGATCGTTCCCGACCAGCCGCACGGCGGCACGCCCGGCGAATTCTGGATTCTTTCCCGCACCCCGGTGATCACCGGCCGGGACCTCCGTGACGCGCGTCCGGAGCAGGGGCAGATGGGCGGATGGGAAACGGCGTTCGTGATTGCGCAGGGCGACGCCACCAAACGGTTCCAGACCTTCACCGGCAGCCACATCGGCGACCGCCTGGCGATCGTGCTCGACAATTACGTGATGAGCGCGCCGGTCATCAAAGGGCAGATTTCCGACAACGGCGTGATCGAGGGACTTTCGAGCCACGAAGAAGCGGCTGACCTGTCGCTGAATCTGCGCGCGGGATCGCTGCCGGCCGGAGTCGAGGTGTTGCAGGAATGGTCGGTGGGGCCGTCGCTGGGCTCGGATTCGATTAAGGAAGGAATGATGGCGGGTATTGCCGGGGTGCTGGCGGTGATCACGGTGATGCTGGTCTATTACCGGCGCAGCGGCATCAACGCCACGCTGGCGCTGATTCTGAACGCGGTCATTCTGATTGCGGCGCTGAGTTATTTCAACGCGACGCTCACGCTGCCGGGCATCGCCGGCGTGATTTTGACCATTGGTATGGCGGTCGACTCGAATGTGCTGATTTTCGAGCGTATCCGCGAAGAGTTGCGCGCCGGCAAGGCGGTGATCGCCGCCGTCGATGCGGGATTCAAGAAAGCTTTTTTGACGATCATCGATACCCACGTGACCACAGTGGTTTCCTGCGCGATCCTGTTCCTGTTCGGAACCGGACCGGTGCAGGGATTCGCCGTGACGCTGGTGATCGGTCTGCTCGCCAATTTGTTTACGGCAGTGTTCGTCTCCCGGACCATTTTCGACTGGGAGCTGGGAATGCAGAAGAGGGCAGTAACGCTAAGCATCTGATCCGGATTGGCCTGACGACCAAACCGGGCGTTTGAACCCGCCGGTTTTTTTTGATATGTTAGGAAACCGCGTTTGGGGAAGACGTTGGGGAAAATCCGCCGGTCCGCTGGGTTAGGGCGAAGCAGGTGAACGGGAACTTTAAAACGATGGCCGGTGTCAGTAGGACTAAGCCGGCCGGGCGCGCAAAGCGTGAGTCCACGTTTTGTGCGGCTGGCAAAAGCCGCGCGAAGCGTTATGCCTCGTTTCGCGCGTTGTAGAAAAAGGCTCAATGGAATTTTTTAAGAATACAAACTTCGATTTTTTAGGCAAGAAGTGGCCGTTCATTATTTTGTCCCTGGTGGTGACGGCGGCGGGGATGATCAGTCTGGCCCTTCATCACGGACCCCGCTACGGCATCGATTTTACGGGCGGCGCAAACATCTGGCTGGAATTCAATCATGAGCCGCCGGTGGACCGGATCCGGCAGGCCTTGAGCAACAAGATCCACGGCGAGATTTCGGTGCAGCAGATTACGGGATCGCCGCAGGTGATCATCGGTACGCAGATCGCCAATGAGGAGCAGTTGAACCAGAACCGGCAGATCATCGAGGACACACTTCTTTCGACGTTCGGCGCGCAGGGAAGTAAGCTCGACCTGAATAATTCCTCGGCCGAGCAGCTCGCCGACCGGCTGCGCGCGCCGCTGCTGACCGCGGGCGTGGCGCTCTCCGAGGAGGATTTGCAGAACCTGTGCAAGGCGATAGAGCAGTTCCGTGCGTCCAAGGGCGGCATTCTCAATTCGCTGGACCAACTTTCTCAAGTGAAAGGTGTAACTCCGCAGGTGCTGGACGCGTTAAAGAAGGAGTGCTCGCTCGGACCCTTCACCATTCTCTCGGCGGAGATGGTGGGTCCCAAGGTCGGCGCGGAGTTGCGCCGCCAGGCGATCCTGGCGACGGTGTATGCGCTGGGCGGCATGCTGGTATACATCGCCTTCCGCTTCGAATGGATTTATGGAGCGGCGGCGGTGATCGCCTGCTTCCATGACACCATCATCACCATCGGTCTCTTTTCGATTTTCAATAAAGAGATCACACTGACGGTGGTGGCGGCGTTGCTGACGCTGGTCGGCTATTCGATGAACGACACGATTGTCGTGTTCGACCGCATCCGCGAAAATCTGAAGCTGCTGCGCCGCGAAAAACTGGAGAACCTGATCAACATCAGCGTGAACCAGACGCTTTCGCGAACCGTGCTCACCAGCGGTCTCACTTTGCTGACCGCGTTGAGCCTGTATATCTTCGGCGGGCAGGTGTTGAACGGTTTTTCGTTCGCCCTGGTGATGGGGATTATTTTCGGGACGTATTCCTCGGTGTTTATCGCCAGCCCGATTCTGCTATTGTGGCAGAACATCATTGAACGCAAGAAGGGCACGGTGGTCGCGGGACCGCGCCCCCCGCAAAGAACCGTGGGCCCGGCGCCAGCTCGCGAAGTGGCGGCGAGGAAGCCGGGCCGGTGAGTTTGATTTTTTAGAAAAGGTACGTAGGGATAGCGGAAGGGAGGCAGTTGAAGATGTTCGAACAATCATTCGTACAGTCGGCGAATCGCACGCGAAAGAGCGCGTCGGTGATCATTTCCACGGGTATTCAGGTTCTGGTGATTTGCGTCTTTATTTTGATTCCGTTGATTTACACGGAAGTTCTGCCGAAGACGACGCTCACCTCGTTCCTGACCGCTCCTCCGCCTCCTCCACCGCCTCCTCCGCCTCCACCGCCGGTCGCCCCCAAGATTATTCACGTGGCGCCGCGGCAGTTTGACGCGGGCCGGCTGATCGCCCCGAAAGAGATTCCCAAAGACGTCGCCATGATTAAGGAAGACGAGCTTCCGCCTTCGACGGCGGGCGTGGGCGTGATCGGCGGCGTTCCCGGCGGCGTTCTGGGCGGCGGCGGCGTCATCGGCGGCATTATCGGCTCGGTGCAGACCGCTGCTCCTCCGCCTCCCAAGGTTCAGGCGGTGAAGCCGACCGGTCCGCAGCGCATCCGCGTCGGCGGCAACGTGCAAGCCGCCAACCTGATTAAGCGCGTGGTGCCGGCGTATCCGCCGCTGGCCAAGCAGGCGCGCATTTCCGGGACCGTCCGGTTTACCGCGATCATCGGCAAGGACGGCACCATTCAGAATCTTCAATTGATCAGCGGCCATCCGCTGCTGGTCCCCTCGGCAACCGCCGCGGTGAAGCAATGGCTTTACAAGCCGACCCTCCTCAACGGAGAGCCGGTGGAAGTAATCACTCAGATTGAGGTGAATTTCACTCTGAGCCAGTAGCACAAGGCGGCCGCCTCACCGCGGGCGCTTTCCATTTCAACTCGCAGGAGACACACTATGCTTTTACAGTTGCAGATTTGGGCGTTTATGCTCTTTCAGGAGGGCGGAGCCAGCGTCGGCTTCGATCCGCGCACGATGTGGGGGAACATGGGCTGGGCCGCGCGCCTGGTCGTGATTGTTCTGTTTATCATGTCGGCGTGGTCGATCGGCGTGATGATTGACCGTGCGCTCGCTTATAGCGCCGCGCACAAGCAATCGCGGCAGTTCGCTCCGGCGGTGGCCGGCGCGCTGCGCGAGGGTAAGCTGGACGAAGCGATCAAGATTGCGGATCGTTATTCGAAGAGCCATTTGGCCAAAGTGGTGGTTGCCGGTCTTCAGGAATTTCGCGCTCATCAGATGAGCTCGGAGATTTCGGGTGAAGAAATCGAAGCTTCGAAACGCGCTCTCGAACGCGCCGAAGCGATCGTGCACGCCGAATTGAAACGCGGCATTTCGAGCCTCGCGACCATCGGGTCGACGGCCCCGTTCGTCGGCTTGTTCGGAACGGTGCTGGGCATCATTCACGCGTTCCAGGGCATTTCGACCGAAAAGTCGACTGGTCTGGGCGCCGTCGCCGGCGGTATTTCCGAAGCGCTGGTCACCACCGCCATCGGTCTGTTCGTCGCCATCCCGGCGGTTATGGTGTTCAACTATTTCACCAACCGCGTGGAAGCGTTCGACGTCGAGATGGGCAACTCCAGCTCGGAATTGATCGATTACTTCCTGAAGCGCGCGGCCAAAGGCGTGGGCAAGTAAGAGAAGTTACCCGAGCGAGTTGAAATAGGTTCGCGGCGTCCGTAGACCGTGTCCGGACGCCGCGGGCCGAAAACAAGGAGCAGGTTATGCAAAAGAAGAAGATGCCGCCCGTGGTGAATGACATCAACGTCACGCCGATGGTGGACGTGATGCTGGTGCTGCTGATCATCTTCATGGTCATCACGCCGATGTTGAACAAAGGCCAGACGGTGGAAAAAGTGGTTACGCACAACGCCATCGCCATGCAGGCCGCCGATAAAGAAGACGCCATCATGGTGGCGATCACGCGCAACGGGCAGTTCTTTCTGATGCCCGGCAACAACGAGATCCGCATCGACGATCTGGCCGAAAAAGTCCGCGACCTCCAGACCAACAAACTGGACAAGACGGTGTACATCAAGGCGGATGCGCGCGCCAAATATGAAGCGGTGGAAGATGTGGTGGATAATCTTCGCGCCGCCGGAGTGGATCAGCTCGGATTGCTGACCGAGCAGCGGCCCAACGAAAACCAGCCGAACAAGCCGGGCACTCCGCCGACGCAGTAGCCGGAGTCCATTGATTGATTTAGGGCGACCGATTTATAAGGAGATTTTTTTATGGCATTCGCTGTTGGAGGCAAAGGTTCCAAGAGTGACATTAACGTCACGCCGCTGATCGACGTGCTGCTGGTGCTGCTGATCATTTTCATGGTCATCACGCCGTTGACCCCCATGGGTCTGGACGTGCTGGCTCCGCAGCCGCCGCCGCCCAATCAGCCGCCCCCGCCGCCGGACCAGGACCGCACCGTGGTGATCGTGATCGACAAAGACAAAAGCCTCAAATTGAATCAGGACCCGATCACCTGGGACAAACTGCAATCGCGCCTGGAAGAGGTTTTTAAGACCCGCGCTGAGCGCGTGGTGTTCGTCAAGGGCGATCCCGATCTGCCGTTCGAGCCGGTGGCGCAGGCCATCGACATCGCCAAGGGCGCCGGTATCGACAAGATCGGTCTGATGACGCCAAAGATTGAAGCGGGACAATAAGAGGACCAGGCCCATGCGAACAGGGAAATTTATCACGGCGGCCGCTGCGGTCGCCTGCGTTGTCGCTCTGACGGGATGCGACAAGCTGAAGTCGCGCGATCAGTTGAACCAGGGCGTGGTCGCCTTCCGCAATGCGAAGTATGCGGAGTCGGTCGATCATTTTAAACAGGCGATCGCGCTCGACGACAGCAATCCGTACGCCCGGCTGTATCTGGCGACGGCTTATATGTCGCAGTGGATTCCCGGCGCCGAATCGCCGGAGAACACGGACATGGCCAACAAGGCTCGCGACGAGTTCATGAAGGTTCTGGACAAGAACCCCAATGAGCCGACGGCGATTGCCTCGCTCGCCTCCATCAGCTACAACGAAGCGTCGTCGCTTCCGCCGGACCAGAAGGTCGCCAAACTGGATGAAGCGGCCAAATGGTACAAGCGGCTGATCGAGGTCGATCCGAAAAACAAAGAGGCCTATTACAGCCTGGGCGTGATCGACTGGGCCAAGTGGTATCCGAACGAGCAGATCGCCAAGGCCAACCTGCACATGAAGCCGGAAGATCCCGGCCCGATCAAGGACAAGAAGGTCAAGGAAGATCTGAAAACGCAGTACGGGGCCATCATCGACGACGGGATCGCCAATCTGAATAAAGCTCTGGAGATCGATCCGCAGTACGAAGACGCGATGTCCTATCTGAACCTGCTGATTCGCGAGAAGGCCGACCTGCTCGATTCGTCGGACGAATACAAGCAGCAGGTGCAGATCGCCGACGGCTGGATCCAGAAGGCGCTGGACACCAAGAAGGCCAAAGCGGCGGCCGCGGCAGCCCATTCAAACAGCGGGATCACCGAAGAACCCGCCAAGTAAGTTGCTTTTTCCAAAAACGAAAACGGGGACGCTTTCGCCGGCGTCCCCGTTCGCTATTTGGGCGTCCTTTAAACTGAAAATAGATGCTGCCAACTGACGTAGCCGCGAGCCCGCAAGCGCCGGATCCGTCCGCGGGATCCGGCAAGGTGGATCCGCGCGTCGCCCAGCTTTTTTCCGAGCTCGAAACCCGCCTGCGCGAGCTACGTCCGCAAGAAGACCTTGCGCCGCTCGAGCGCGCCTACCGTTTCGCCGCCAGCCGGCACGACGCGCAGAAGCGCGTCTCCGGCGAGCCGTACATGATCCATCCGATTCTGGTGACCCGCCAGCTCGCCGAGATGCAGATGGACATGACCTGTCTTGAAACCGGCCTGTTGCACGATGTGGTCGAGGATACTTCGGCGACCATCGAGGAAATTCGCAAAAATTTCGGCGAAGATGTAGCCCGCTGCGTCGACGGCGTCACCAAGCTGGGCAAGCTGAATCTCGCCAACCGCGAAGAGCGGCAAGCCGAAAGCGTCCGCAAAATGCTTTTGGCGATGGTCGAGGATATTCGCGTTATTCTGGTCAAGCTGGCGGACCGTCTGCACAACATGCGCACGCTGGGCTCGCTGCCGCGCGAAAAACAGGTGCGCATCGCGCAGGAAACCCTGGATATATACGCGCCCATCGCGCATCGCCTGGGAATGGGCAAAATCCGCGGCGAACTGGAGGATCTTTCGTTCCAGTATCTGGAGCCGGAGGCGTCGCAGGAGCTGCTCAAGGAGTTTCAGGCCGCGCATGCATCCAATGAAGCGCTGCTCGGCGAAGTGAAGCACATCGTGGAGGTCAATCTGGCGCGTGAAGGCATTCCCGCGCGCGTCGAAACCCGCGTCAAGCGCGCCTATTCGGTTTATCAGAAGCTGAAGCGCCAGAAAATCACGCTGGATCAGGTGTACGATCTTCTGGCCGTGCGCATCATCACCGATTCGGTGAAGAACTGCTACGCCGCGCTCGGCGTGATTCACAACGAATGGCACCCGATTCCCGGCCGCATCAAGGATTTCATCGCCATTCCGCGGCCCAATTTGTACCAGTCCCTGCACACTTCCGTGATGGGACCGGGCGGACGTCATTTCGAAGTGCAGATCCGCACCGATGAAATGCACCGCATCGCCGAAGAAGGCATCGCCGCGCACTGGAAATACAAGGAGGGCCGCCGCGGCCCGCACACCGCCGCCGACGATCAGCGCGTCGCCTGGCTGCGGCAGCTGGTCGAATGGCAGCGCGAAATGCGCGATCCGGGCGAGTTCATGTCCACGCTCAAAGTGGATCTGTACCCGGAAGAAGTCTATACCTTCACGCCGCGCGGAAAGGTGATCGTGCTGCCGCGCGACGGCACGCCCATTGATTTCGCCTATGCGATTCACTCCGACGTCGGCAACCGCTGCGTCGGCGCGAAAGTGAACGGACGCATCGTGCCGCTCAAATCCGCGCTGCACAACGGCGACGTGGTCGAGGTCCTGACGCAAGCCGGCCATCTTCCGAGCAAAGACTGGCTGGCCGTCGTCAAAACGTCGAAGGCGCGCAACAAAATCAAGCACGTCATCAATACCACCGAGCGCGCCAAGGCGATCGAGATCGGCCAGAAATATCTGCAAGTGGAAGCGCGCCGCCTGGGTGTGAAGCTCGCCGAGGTGACCAAGGACCAGCTTGAAACGGTCGCCACCGAATACGGCTACTCCAAGATGGAGGATCTGCACGCGGCGCTCGGCTACGGAAAATATTCGGCGCGGCAGGTGCTGCAAAAGCTCGCGCCGGATCAGGTGCCGCCGGAGCCGCCGCAGGCGCCGGTGGCCGCGCCCACCATCACGCCGGCTGCGGGTCAGGACCTGGTCATCAAGGTGAAAGGCATCGACGACCTGCTGGTGTATCGCGCCAAGTGCTGCAATCCGATCAAGGGTGAACCCATTGTGGGATATGTGACGCGCGGCAAGGGCGTGGCGGTGCATTCGCTGAACTGCGCGAACGTGCAAAACCTGATGTACGAAGTGGAGCGCAAAATCGACGTCGAATGGGCCCGCAACGACTCCGGCTCATTCCCGGTCAAGATGTCGATTCATTCCGAAGACAAGCCGGGCATACTGAATCAGCTGACCACGGTTCTGGTGAATGAGCAGACCAATATCCGCAGCCTGGAAGCGCGCAGCGACGGCGGCCCGGAATCGGCGGTGATCGACATGACCGTCGAAGTGCGCGACAAAAAGCAGCTGGAGCGAGTCGTTTCCGCCATCCGCCGCATCTCTGGAGTCAGAGACGTCGAAAGAGTCAACGCCTAAGTGAACGCAGAACCCGAACACATCGCCATTTCCAAATCCAAAGGCATCAAGATCGACTGGAAGGACGGCCATCACAGCGAGTATGACGCGGCCTTCCTGCGCGACGAATGCCCCTGCGCGACGTGTACTGGCGCGCACGGAACGCAGCCGCAGAAGTCGAATTATTCGGGTCCGCCGAATCCGTTCCAGATGTACACGCCGAAGCTGAAGATGGTGCATGTCGAGCCGGTGGGCAGTTACGCGATCCGGATCGAATGGTCGGATGGGCACAATACGGGGATTTATTCGTTCGATCATTTTAGAAAAATCTGCCCGTGCGCGGAGTGCCGTGCGATGCGCCAAAAAGCAAATGTCACCCAGTAGAATTTCGATCCTGGTCGCGGTTTGCGTATCGCTGTGTTGCTTCAGACTGCACGGTCAAACGACCAAATGGTCGCGCATCGCCGGGCAATACAGGAATGTTGACTATGGTTTCGAGGTCACGATTCCGAAGGGTTTGGTTGGCCTCGGCACGCGACCGCCTAACCCAAATCATGGCTTTGTAATCGATCTCGCCACGGGCACAAAAGTGTGGGTCGATGCGACCTATGCGAATCCTGACGAACCTTATGAATTCTCGAATCACGACGCGCGGCTCGGCTCCCTCAAAGCCGAGCTGCGCATCTGGCAGGATAAGTCACCCGGCGCAGAGGCGATCCATGAGACGGTGGTTGCGGCGGATCGCGGGATACTTTACACGATTGGACTCGATTCCGAGCCGGCGAGGAAGCGTGAGGCGGTTCGGGTGCTTGATTCCCTGGTGAATAGTTTTCATACGATTCCGATACGGTAGCTCACCAAACGATTCGTCGCAGCCCGTCCACAACGTCGAAATGGCGGTCGCGTGAAAGCAGTGTCATTCGATGCTGCCGGCACAGCGCCGCAATCCACAAATCGTTTGACGGGATCGGCTTACCCGCGGTCTTTAATTCCACGCGAATCTCCGCGTATGATTTTGCCGTACGTTCGTTCACTTCCAAGACGTCGTACGCTACAAGGCTGGCGTTCAGCCAACCCTCGCAGTGCGCACGCCTTCGCGACTGTGCAATACCGAACCGATACTCGCCCAAAACGATGACCGGGATTGCCACCGTCGCTGCGCGCCCGAGGGCCTCTGTGATTCCCGGCTGTTCATCGACGACAGCCGACAAGGCGTTCGTGTCGAGAATCAGATCCATTCTTCGGGATCGATCTTTTCGAATTCCTCGTCGATGATCTGCTGAATTCGAACGTTTTCCTTATGCATGTGGCGCAAGCCGCCGATGGTCTTCATCCAAGGCTTCTCCGATTCCGTTCGCACCTTCTGCTGGATCGCCTCCGTCACATATTGGCGCAACGGAATGCCCCGCATGGCCGCACGAGTCTTTGCCTGCTTAAAAACCGGATCGGGAATTTCGAGCGTCGCCTTCACAAATCCATTCTCCCATATTTATGGGAGTTGCCAGGCCACGTTACCACCTACGACGGTTGCTACCGGACCACCCCGAAACGTTC
>DATJNW010000051.1:0-32719 GCA_035507655.1 Bryobacteraceae bacterium
GGCGCATTCAGGCGGAATTGGGCGGCGAATGGCCGTCCACCGGTCCGGACGGTTTCAAGGCGGGCGATCCTTCAACCGCGGTGCACGGGATCGCCACCACTGCAATGGCCACGCTGGACGTTCTGAAGCAGGCGGTGAAGGCGAACACGAATCTAGTCCTCACCTATGAGCCGACCTTCTACAGCCGCGCTGACGGTCGTGCGCCGTCGGCGCCAACCGGTGGCCGCGGGCCGGTGGGGTTCGCCCCCGACGATCCCGTAATCATGGCCAAACGCGAATTCATCGAGAAAAACGGTTTGGTCGTGTTTCGCCTGCGCGACCACTGGCAGGCGCGCAAAGCGGACGAGATGCTTACGGCGCTAGCCGGCGCGCTCGGCTGGTCCAGGCATCGAATGAAGAGCGACGATGCGCTTTACGAAATTCCCGCGGCGACCGCGGAAGAAACCGTGGCCTCCATCCGCGGCAGGCTGAGTCTTCGCGCCGGGCTGCGCGCGGTGGGGGATCGCGAAGCTACCACGCGCAGGATACTTCTGCACCCGGGTGAAATGGATCGCGCTACGATGTGGCGGCGCTACGGGGAAGTGGACATGATCGTCGCCGGGGAAGTTCGCGAATGGGAGGACACCTTCTACGCCGCCGATATGTTCACCAGCGGCGAGAAGCGGGCGCTGGTGACCATCGGCCGCGTGGTTTCGGAAGATCCCGGAATGCGCGCCTGCGCGGCATGGCTGAAAACGGTGGTGAAGGAAGTTCCCGCAAAGTGGATCGGCGTGGGCGACCCCTACTGGAGGCCCGCCGGATGACCGCGCGTGAAGTCGTCGACTTGATCAAGAAGAACATCGGCATCCCGTGGAACGAGCGGTCTTATCGCGACACGTTCAAGATCGGCGATCCGGATGCGGCCGTGAAAGGCATCGCCACGACGATGATGACGACGTTCGATGTGTTGAAGCGCGCCAACGCGGCCGGCCTGAACATGGTGATCACGCACGAGGATACTTTCTGGAACGATCGCGACGACACCACCGGCCTGGCCGACAATCCGCTCTACCGGCTCAAGACCGAATTCATTCTGAACAACGGCATGGTCGTGTGGCGCTGTCATGATCACATGCATGCGATGAAGCCCGATTTTACGGTAGTGGGATCGCTGCGTTCGGTCGGCGTCAAGGGCGGGGAGAACGCGGTGATGCGCCCGCGCATCTACACCATTCCGGAGACCACCTTCGGGGAGTTCGCCGGGCAGGTGAAGCGGCTGACCGGCTCGCGCGCCTTCCGCTGCGCCGGCGATCCGAACGCCAGGGTGAGCAGGATCCTGTTAGGCCCCGGGTACGCGACGCCGCGCATGACGGCCGAAGCCGACGTCGTGATCGGCGGCGAACAGCAGGAAGCCGACGGCGTCTTTGACAACGTGGAATATGTCCTGGACGCCGCATCGCTGGGGATGGCGAAGTGCGTGATCATGCTCGGGCATGTCATGTCGGAAGAGCCGGGCATGGAGGATTTCGCCAACTGGCTGCGCAGCTTCATTCGCGGCGTTCCGATCCAGCTGGTGCCCACGCAGGAACCGTACTGGTAAAGCATCGGGGCGGGTCTCTGGGTTCCCGCTGCTAGAAATCGAACCTCAGGCCGACTTTGTACAGCCGCGGCGGAATCACGGCCGTCGGATTTAAAAACAGCGATCCTACGCTTCCCGTTCCCGCCGTCGCCGTTCCCGCCGTCACACTCGTCTGAACCGCGGTCACGATGCTGGCATTGGTCATGTTGTAAATATCAAACTCCGGCTCCAGCTTGTATCGTTCGTGGAACGTGAAAATTTTCGAAATTCGCAGGTCGAGCAGATTCGCCGCGGGCAGCCGCTGCCAGCCGGGAGGCTCGACGTAGATGTTCTGCGTGTTCTGCGTAAGCGTGTAGGACGAAGCGCCGGTTTCGGCCGCGATAATCGGTCCGGTCACGGTGTAAGTGGCAACTTCCGGGAATCCGGTGTAGTGCTGGAAGTTCGGCGCCAGCGTGATGCCCTTCCACAGATCCACGATGCCGCCCATTTTGAACAACACCGGCGCATCCGTCGCCAGATAGCCGATGCGGTTGTAATCGTTGTTGGGGTTGTTCAAATCGTCGAGCGTGTCGTTCACGTCGCCCTGATACGGCCCGTGCACGTGCCCGTAAGTCAAGCCCCCGAAGAACATGAAGTGCCGCATCATCCGCCGCGAGAAGGTGAAATCGATCCCGTGATAATACTGATTGAGCAGGCTCGAATTGAGCAGGACGTAATTGACTTGGCCTTTGGTCGAAAGGGCCTGATTGTAAACCGTCAGTGGCGCGTGGGTCAGCGGATTGGTGATCGTCACCGGATTGTAGCTGTTGAATGGCACGTCCAGATTCTCGCGGCCGATCTGATCGTAGGTCGCGCGATACCATCCGGTGACCGAAAGAATGATGTTGAGAGGCAATTCCTGCTGCACGCCGAGCGAGTACTCCCAGCTATACGGCCGCTGGAAGGTGGGACACTCCGACACGGGGAAACCCTGCGTGGTGCAGAACGCGGGCGAGGAAATATGGGTGGTCAATCCGCCGGTAAAACCGGTAAACGTGCTCAGGTTGAGCTGGCTCGGCGTCGGACCGTCGGCGATGCACTGCGCATATTGCGCCGGTGGACAGTTCCAGGTCACAGATCCGGTGCTGAGTCCGAGCGGATTCACCTGCGTCCACAGATTCGCGCCTTCGCCCTGCATGTACCGGCTCACGCTTCCTTTCACCACGGTCTTTTGCTTCCCGGTGACGTCATAGGCGAAACCGAGGCGCGGAGTCCAGTTGTTCCAGTCGGGAACGCCGTTCTCCGTGGGGTAATTGCGGGCACCGACAAACGTGCCCGCCGGCGAGCTCTGTGCGGGAATCCACGCGTAATACCGCTCCCATCGCAGTCCGTAGTTGATCGTCAGCCGTTTCTTGATGGTCCAGGAATCCATGGCATATAGCCCGGTGATCTCGAGGTTGTTTTTCTGAATGTTGATGGGGGTGTTGTAGATGGTCGCGGTGGTGGGAACTCCGTTGATCAACACGCCCTGCAAGTCGCCGTTGGCGGTGTAGCGCTGATTATAGCCATCCTGGCTATCCTGAAATCCGAACTTGACATTATGCCGGCCGCCCCAGCTGCTGTTGAAATATCCGGCAGAAACGTCGAGCGCGCCGCGATACACCGGATTCAGGTAATTATATTGCGCCGCGTTGTAAACGGTCTGCGTGGCGCTGTCGTACACGGAGACCGCACCCGGCGCGATGTCGTTCTGATAACGGTAGGGCGTTTTTCCCGCGGTCAGCGCGAACCCCGCGTCGACCACCCAGTTCGGCGATGGAATCAGCGTATAACGCAGCGCCGCATCGTAGGCGGGCTGGTTCTGAAGCACCGTGGTCACGTTATCGCCGAACACGCCCTGGTTGCGCCGGTAATAGCGGTTCTTCTGATTGCGGAAATACATCACGCTGAGCCGGTTCCTGGGGTTGATCTGATAGCTGAATTTGCCCATTTCGTCGGCGATCAGATTCTTGTTCAGCGCCTGCGTTCCGTTGGTATTGAAAGCCGCGCTCAGATTATCTGTCGCCCACAGCCGCCACGACGTAAAAAACCACAGCTTGTCCTTGATGATCGGCCCACCCACCTGGCCGTTGTAATCGTACGTCTCGGTAATCGGCGTCCCGGCGATGTACTGCGATAGATTGATCAGGCTGCGAGTGGTCGCCGAGAGGTTATTCAGAAGCTCGTTCGACAACGTGGGACTTACGTTGCTCGACTGCATACTCTGCGACGCTCCGCTCATGTACACACGTCCATGAAACTGATTGCCGCCGTCGCCGGTCACCATGTTCATGTACACGCCGCCCTGCGACACATCGGCCGGCTCGGCGCCGACGATGTAATTCACTTCCTGGAACATGCCCATGTCGTAGTACATCAGCGTCGATCCGCCGCCGCCGCCGGGCCAGTTCACGCTGACGCCATCGATGACGAACTTCTGGTCTGCGCTGTTGTTGGAGCCGTGCGCCGCCAGGCCGACCTGCTGCATGCCGTTCGATCCGCCGACGTCAAACGGTCCGGCTCCGATGCCGCTTCCCGCCGCAACCACCGAGGCGATGGTATTGGCGATCGCCCAAGGGCTGCGGCCGGTCGGAATATCCTCCATCTTGGCCTGCGTGGCGACGTCCTGCAAGGTGACGTGCTCCGTATCGATGGTCGCCGCCGCTGCTTCCACGGTCACCGCCTGCGTCATCTCGCCCACTTCGAGACTGGGGCTGACGGTTACCTGCACGCCGGTGTTGATGATGATATTTTCCTGCGCGAATGCCTTGAACCCTTGCTTTTCAAAGCGAACGGCGTAGGTGCCCGGCGGCAGCTCCAGAAACTTATAATTGCCGTTCGCGTCCGAGGTGATACTCCGTGGTCCGCCGATCAGCGCCGGACCGCTGGTGGTCACTTTCACGTCTGGGACCACGGCGCCGGAGGAGTCCGTGACCGTCCCGCCAATGGACCCCGTGAGAATCTGCGCGGAAGCGGTTGAAGAAAGAGCAAACAACAAGGGAATACCGGCATACAAGAGAATCCCGGTAAGATGAAGCGGTCGGGAGCAAGCCATCGCTCTGAAACCTCCCCTCAACAGCGCGATTCGAGATGAAGCCAGAAATCTGTTCTGGCGAGTATACGCCGGGTTAAATTTAGTGTCAAGGGGGCCAGGCCAGATCGTTGCAAGGGAGCGCAGCCCGGCTTTTTCGATCTATCCAGAGCTTTTTTCAGTGATCTCTTGCAAGTCTGCGGCGGATTGGTAATCCATCAGAACGGATTGAAAAACCTGCGGTATGAGTTCAAGGTGAAAATAGTCGAAGGGATGCGAGAGAGCTATCGGCCACCCGGCTTCTTTCCGTTCGCTGCCGGACTCGGCTCTGGAGTAGCGCCAGACGCCGGAGCAGCGGATGGAGCCGCTACCGTCGCCGGAGCGCCTTTGGGAGCCACCAGACATTGATCGGATCGGCAGTTGTGCGAATTCGCCGAGCCCAGCTTTTCGAGCAGCGCCACCGTTTCAGGATGCGGAATGCCAAACCGCGTCGGACCATTCGCCATATCGGCGACGGTATTTTTGTCCTTGGCGACCGCCTTCACATCCGCACCGTGGTTGATCAGGTACATGATCATTTCGCCGTTGCCGATGTATGCGGCGCCGTGCAGCGGCGTGTAGCCGCGGTCATCGGCGTGATTCACGTCGGCGCCGAGCTCGATGCAGTACTTCACCGCCGTCATCCAGGAATCCGGAAGGTTCATGCTGTAGTGATAGCCCCAGCCGATGCCCGCCGCGGCTTCAAGCGGCGAGGTGCCGCCGAAGGTCGGGATGTTCGAATCCGCGCCATATTTCACCAACAGACGCATCGCGTTGATATCACTTGAGGAAGCCGCGCGCCAGAACGCCGTCGCGCCGGCCGTATCCACCCAGCTATGATCGCCGAAACTGCGGAACCATAACTTCTTCTTGAGCCGTGCGTTGGGGTTTGCTCCGTCGGCGAGCAGATCCTTCATCAGCTCGAGATAGCCGGTCTTTTCCTCCGTGGTGATCGGTGACGGGAACCATCCCTTCGGCGCCCACTGCACATCAATGGTGCCATACAGCGCCGTCAGGCCCTGTTCATTGGATAAATTCGGATCGGCCCCGTAATCGATCAGCATCCGGGCCAGATCATAATGGCCGTTCATAATCGCCATCACCAGCGGACTGGTCTGCTCCGACGCGCTGACTTCATTGATGTCCGCTCCGCCGTCGAGCAGGGCCTTAGCCGCGTCGAGATGCCCGTCCCGAGCCGCGTAAAGCAGCGCCGTCATGCCGCCCATGTCCGTCGTTCCACGCTCGCGCACGATCCCGTACATGCTATTGCCGCCATTTCCGCCGTTTGCCGTGTTCGTCTTCTCACCGCCCGGCAGACGCTTTTCGAGCGCATCCACCTTCGCCGAGAGTTGTTCGATCATTCCCTTCAAGTTGTCCGGTTCTTGATTGGCGGCGAGGTAAACCGCCGATTGAAACCCCGTGGCGGAGGCCAGCGCATCGAGGCCGGCTTTTTCATCCGTCGCGTTCGCTGTGGCTTTGGGTGCGGCCGGCTTTTCGTCTTTTTTTCCTTCCGAGGGATCGAACAGCGGCGCCGCCTTGGGAAGTTTTTCGGTCCTGCTGGTGACATTGGGATCGGCGCCGTTGGCGAGCAAAACGCGGATCACGTCTTCACGGCCCAGCGCGGCGGCGAACATCAGGGCCGTCTGCCCGTGCGCGCCTTCCTTCGCGTTCACCTCGGCGCCATGCGCCAGCAGAACCTTCACCGCCTCCGCGCTGCCCGATGAGGCCGCAGCCATCAGCGGCGTGGTGAGATGTTCATCGACCGCTTTGGGATCCGCGCCGGCGGCAATCATCGCTCCGATCATCGCCGCGTCTCCATTGCGGCAGGCCATGAACAGCGGCGTGAGCGCGCCATCGCGCGTGGTTGCCTTCAGATTGGCGCCCGCGGCGAGCAGCATCTTTACCATCGGCAGGTCGTCTTTATACGCCGCCCAGTGCAACGCCGTGCTGCCGTCGCCCTGGGTTGCGTTCACATCGGCCTTCTGCGCGATCAGCGCCTGAACGGCTTCGCGATCGCCTTTTTCCGCCGCATCCGCCACACGCGTATCGGCCGTCGCCGCCACCAGCGCCGCCGCGGAAGCAATCCCGAGCACCGCGATCAACAATCTGTTTCGAGGCATGTTTCCACCCTCCGCGAGTTAAATCCCTAAATAGCGACTTCGCCCGTGCTGTCGCCGATGCTCTCCAGATCCTTCATGCCCACTTTATGGAGAACGGTTAGCAGAATATTCGCCATCGGAGTCTGGTCCGCGCAGCGAACATGCACATTGCCCTTCACGTTGCCGCTCGCGTGCCCCACCAGGATCACCGGCACACGTTTGTGATTGTGCGCGTTAGAATCCCCCATCGGACTGCCGTACAGGATCAGCGAATGATCCAGCAGATTGCCGTCGCCGTCCGGGGTATTCTTCAGTTTCTCGAAAAAGTACGGCAGAAGGCTCACGTGATAGCGGTTGATCTTGGCGAAATCCTCGATCTTGCTGGGGGTTTCCCCGTGATGCGAGGCCGAATGGAACGGCACCTTCACGCCGCTCTCGGCGTAAACGCGCTGGCATACGTCGCGGCTCATCTTGAACGCGCTACAGCGGGTGGTGTTGGTCATGAAGCCGAGCCTTTGCAGGTCGAACATCAACTTCACGTGCTCCTCGAACGAATCCGGCACGCCGATGGGAGCGGCCGGCAGGTCGCGGGCCACGCTGCTGCGGTTATGCTCTTCGGTCTTCTGAATCCGCCGCTCGATCTCGCGTACGTCGTCCAGATATTCGTTGATGCGCGCCCGGTCGCTGGGCGGAAGATTCGTCTGGAGCGTCGCCACGCGATGCATGATCCGGTCGAGCATGCTGCCATTGGCCTGCTGGCGCAGCGCGCGCTCTTCGGGCGTCGCTCCGTCGCCGAACATGGTCTCGAAAGCCATGCGCGGATCGATGGTCATGGGCAGAGGCTGTGTCGGCGAGGCCCAACTGATGGTATCCGAATACACGCAGGCGTACCCATAATCACAGTGGCCGGAGGAATCGACGCTCTCGATACACAGTTGCAGCGAGGGCAGCGGTGTGTCCTGGCCGAGCTTCTGCGCATACATCTGGTCGATCGAGGCGCCACAGTAAATATCGGCGCCCATGGTCAGCTTGGGATGCGCGGCGGTCAGATACACCGAACTGGAACGAAAATGATCGCCGCCCTCTTCGGCTTCTGTATAGGCGCCGGCCGGATGCAGATCGGTATCGCTGATAATGGTGAGATAGTCGCGATAATCCTTGAGCGGTTCGAGCGTCGGCGTGAATTCGAACTCCGCGCCCTCTTTATCGGGCGACCAGTAATGCTTGTTTGATCCATCCACGGTGCTGCCGGCCGAGCCATGCACCATTTCGATACAGCACAATCGAGGCTTGGGAGCGGCCGCCGTCCTGCTGATCCGCGTCTGCGCCGGCGCCATCGAGTCGAGGAACGGGAGCGCCAGCGAGACGCCCATTCCGCGCAGCACCGTGCGGCGCGAAAGATATTTCTTGGTGATGAACATGATGGCCTTCTTTGGAATCCTCGATTCCTGGAAATCCTAATCCGGATCGGGGGCGGTCGCGCGCACCGGCGCTGGCGTGCCCCCGGCTTCGGCCCTCCGCATCTGGAAAGGCATGCTATTCACAATGCCAAAAACGAATGCGGAAAAACGGTTGTTATCTTTCGCCGCATCGTGCTCAATCGAGCGGACGATGGGCATATCCTGATAATCCACCACGCGCCCGAGCGCGTAGGCCAGCAGTTTCTCGGTGAAGGTGCCGATAAACGCATCGGAATGCTTCAAGATCGCATTCCGGAGGCTTACCGGGCCATCCAGTTTCGTTCCGTCGTACATCGTGCTTGCCGCGTCGATGGACAGGCCGGAATCCTTGGTCCGCCAGGCGCCCACGGCGTCGAAATTTTCGAGCGCCAGTCCAATCGGATCCATCAATTGATGGCAGGAGTGGCAGGGCTCATTCTGGCGATGCTGCTCCATCTTCTCGCGAACGGACTGCTGTTTTCCGTTTTCCGGGTTCTCCTTGAGCGCCGGAACGTTGGGCGGCGGAGGCGGTGGTGGCTGGTTCAACAGCTCGATCATCACCCACTTGCCTCGCTGCACCGGTGAAGTGCGGTTGGAGACCGAGGTCAGCGTCAGAATACTGGCTTGGCCGAGCAGCCCGAAGCGGTTGGGGTCGGTCAGGGCGACCCGCCGGAAGCGCGGCCCGTAAATGTCCGGGATACCGTAGTGTTTGGCCAGCAGCTCATCGGCGAAAGTATAATTCGCGGTCAGCAGATCCAGGATGTTGCGGTCCTCATGCATGATGCTTTCGAAAAACAGCTCCGTTTCCGTGATCATCGACTCGGCCAGGTTCTTATCGAAGTCGGGAAAGAGGAACGCATCCGGCTGCGCGTCTTTGAGGTTCTGGAGGGTGAACCACTCCGACGCGAAAACAGTCGCCAGGGCAGACGATTTCGCATCCGCGAGCATCCGCCGCACCTGCTGCTTCAGAACGTCCGGCTGATGAAGTTTATTCTCGCTCGCCAGCGTGATCAGCTCATCGTCCGGCGCGCTGCTCCACAAAAAGTACGAAAGCCGCGAGGCCAGCTCCAGGTCGCTAATGCGATACAGCGCGCCGGGCGCAACATTGGGAGGCCTTTGTTCGAAGCGGAAGACGAACTCCGGATCAGTGATAATGGCCTGAATCACATTCCGGATGCCGTCTTCGAAGGGGTTGTTGTCCTTGCCGCCGGCGCCATTCTTCCCGCGCTCATAGACGCTCAGCAGATCCTCCCGGTCGGCATCGGTCACCGGCCGGCGATAGCCTTGCCGGGCCAGCTTCGCGATGATTTGTTTGGCGCAGGGCACGTCGTCGGCGCCGGGCGCCGGATGGCAGGTGAAGATCTTGCGGCGGCTCGGCGTATCGGAAACGCCGGTCACGTCTTTCGGCCCGACGACCTTCAGTTCGCGAAGATGCGGCAGCGAAGTCAGCCCCGGAATGTCCGCATTGTCAAGATCGATCAGGCTCTGCTCGAAGGGCATTACCGAATCGTCAACCGGGCCGTCGAACTTCTCGAGAAACGATGCCGAAACCTTCTGCGGACCCGCCTTGATCTTTATTGGCGGCGTGACCAGATCATCGGTGAAAGTCGAGTTCGGATCGATGGTCATCAACGCGACCCGGCTTCCGTTCACGGCGACTTCGATCTGCTGGCCTTTGCCCTGATTTTTCCCCCACAGCGGTCCGCAGATGTTGTAGTAGAGCGACATCCGGAACACGTACTCTCCGTCCGCCGGGAAATCGTACACCGCCGCAACCCCGCCGCGCGTTCCGAACGGCGTCCCTTCGACATGCCGCATCTGGCTCACCACGCGGGCGATGTGAAAAGTCACACTAATCGGCGCGGCATGATCGTCGCCGACTGCTTGCCTGCTAATCCGGCTGCCCGCGCGAATGTACCCTTCCATCAGAGCCGGAGAAACGGTCAGCACATCGGCCATGTTGTCAAAGCCATGGCTCATGTCATCGGCAGGAAGCAGCGAATCGACATCTACGTCGAGGCCGAGCAGGTCGCGGATCGAATTGTGGTATTCCGTTCGATTGAGCCGGTGTAGGGCCGGATTCCCCGGATTCGGCTCCGCCGTGGCGGCCTCATCCACACGATTTTCAATCGAGGTGATGAAGCTCTGCATCACTTCCGGCCTGGGCCGCGGAATTCCCGGCGGCGGCATCATCCCGGCGTGGAGCATATGTAACGCTTTTTCAAGGTCTTCCGCGCTGCGATCCGGATGGGCAAAATTCACCTTGGCCCAATCGAAACCACCCGACCTCAGCTTGTCGTTATGACAGCCCATGCAATAACGATTCACAAAGGCCTGTTGCGTGGCGACAACAGACGCCGCATTGGGTGTCTGGGCCTGTGTGCGAATTGCTGCAAACAATAAAATTGCACACGAAACGGCCACGCCCGAATGCTTGTAAAACAGGTTAGTCCTGCTTACCATCTGCCAACCCCGTTAGCTGCTCACCATCACCGCCGGGTAAATTATAGAATTCATTGAGCCGCCAAGTCAAGTCAGTCGAAACGACGCAACCCGCGGGAAGCTCGAAAAAGCGTCCGGAAGCAGTTCCTCGCTCGCCGGTTATACCACACGCTCGTAGGTGGCGAAACTCACGTTGGTTGTTTTGCCTTCCGTATTCTGGTGCATGTACATCACCCCAATGGTATTGCCATTCACGATAGTATAATTTTTGCGCGGAGCTCGAAAAGGTCGCGACAGACATAGAACTGGCTCGGCGATCCGGTGTATGCTTTGATGAGTCGTCGCGAGATGACCAACTGCACGAAAAGGAGCCTCTTCATGCGTTGGCGACTGAGCGCCATTCTCTTCGTATTCTTCCTCGCCAGCTGTTCGACGGGTTCCAGACCAACGGCGTCCTCGAAATCTTCCGCCGTGGCGAAGCTTGGAATCCGGCCGCACGGCGATGAGACGATCGAGCCGGACCTGAGCAAGACTCCCGACGAGCTCAAGAAAGTTTATTCCTACATCGACGGGCACATTGACGAGCACGTCGAGAATCTCCAGAAGTGGATCCGCCAGCCCAGCATCTCCAATACCGGAGAAGGCATTCCGGAAAGCGCGGAGATGGTGAAGGGGTTTTTCGATCAGCTCGGCTGCCAGACGACGCACGTCTATGATGTCGGCCTCACCGAGTATGGCACGCCGGGAAATCCCGTCGTGTATGCCAAGTGCGATGAAGGCGCGCCCAAAACGCTGGCCGTTTACTGGATGTACGACACCATGCCGATCACCGAGCCGGACGCCTGGAAGTATCCGCCGTTTCAAGGACTGCTGGTCGCGCAGCCGCCCTTCGCCAAGGTGATCATCGGCCGCGGCGCGGTGAACTCCAAGGGTCCGGAGATGGTGCAGTGGAACGCCATGATGTCGATGAAGAACGTGCTCGGCAAGCTGCCGGTGAATCTGATCTTCGTGGCGGAAGGGGATGAAGAGCGCATGGACATCGGCCTGCGCAAGTTCGTGAAGGATCATCCGGATCTGTTGAAGACCGCCGATGCGATGCTGATGTTCGGCACGCAGGCGCCGAGCGGCGCGGGCGGCATTATGGGCGGATCGGAAGGATGCGTATACATCGAGTTGACTACCAGCGGGAAGGCCTGGGGCCGTGGTCCGACCGATTCCGATATCCACGGCACCCACAAACGGGAAGTGGACAGCCCCGCCTGGCGGCACATCAAAATGCTCGCGTCGCTGGTGAGCGACGACGGGAACACGCCCAAGATTCAGGGATTTTTTGACAACATCGAGCCGCTCACCAAGGAAGAGACGGAGCGGCTGAAGAAGGCCGCCACGAAAGTCGACCTGAAAGTTGCCGCGCAGAATATCGGTGTCGCGCGATATATCTCCGACGACCCATTCACCATGCTCAAGATGAGCCGCTACGGCACTTCATTCAACCTCGACGGAATCTGGGGCGGCAACATGTTTGCCGGCGGCGCCGGCGCGATCCTGCCGAACAAGATCACCTCCAAGCACAACATCCGCTATGTGCCGAACATGAACGGGTTGGACCTGGTGAAGAAGATCCGCGCGCAACTGGATCGCAACGGCTATAAGGACGTTCAACTGAAGCTGATCGGCGATGTGCCGTGGGCCAAGATGTCGTACAACACCGGTATCGCGCACGCGATCGAAAAAATGTATGACCAATTCGGAATCCCCTATGGGCAGCCATCCATGACGCCGACCATCGTCGCGGGCGGTTACTGGCCGGCCTATCTGTTCGGCAACGGACCGGTGGGCCAGAAGGTGGCTCCGGTGTCGATGCCCATCGCGGGCGGAGCGGCGGGGCACGGCGGAATGGCGCACGCGGCGAATGAATATTTCGTGATCGAAGGCGCAGGCAAGGTGTACGGGATGGCGGGCGCCGAAAAATCGGTCGCGGCGATTTTGTACAATTTCGCGCACATCGCTGCGCCGTCGCCGGCGTCCTCGGCCGCGGCGGCCGCAAATTAGAAAATGGCGGTGATTTCGGTTCGGGATCTGACCAAGACGTATCACGTCGGGGACGTCGCCGTACCCGCGCTTCGCGGCGTCTCTCTCGAGGTGGAGGCGGGAGAGTTCGTGGCCGTGGTCGGGCCGTCGGGATCGGGGAAGTCGACGCTGATGCACATTCTCGGCTGCCTCGATCTGCCGACCAGCGGAAGTTATTCGCTCGACGGCGCCGATGTCTCGCACCTGAGCGATGACGAGCTGTCGGCGGTTCGCAATCACAAAATTGGATTCGTGTTTCAGGGTTTCAACCTTCTGCCGCGGACCTCGGCGATGGAAAATGTGGAATTGCCGTTGCTTTATAACAGCGGCAGCCAGCTCAGCGCCGCGGACCGGACGCGGCGGGCGATCGAGGCCCTGACCGCGGTGGGATTGAGCGATCGCGCCGAGCATCATCCGAATCAGCTTTCCGGCGGACAGCAGCAGCGCGTCGCGATCGCGCGGGCGCTGATGAACAAGCCCTCGATTCTGCTCGCGGATGAGCCGACCGGAAATCTCGACAGCCGCACCAGCATTGAAGTGCTGGAAATTTTCCAGGCGCTGCGCGCTGCCCGCGGGATTACGATTGTATTGATCACGCATGAGCAGCAGGTGGCGGAATACGGGTCGCGGATTATTTCTTTTAAAGACGGGCGCATCGTATCCGACCGCGCCAATGACCGGCAGCGCGTGGCTCACGGCGAACTGGCCCAGATGCCGCTGAGCAAGGAGGCAGGATGATCAAATCTCTTCGTCCCAGCGTGGCCATTGCGCTGCGCGCGTTGAGCCGCAACAAACTGCAAACGGCGCTGACCATGATTGGAATCACGATCGGCGTGGCCACCGTGCTGACGATGATCGCCCTTGGCAGCGGCGCGCAATCGGCGATCGAGGACCAGGTGCGCGCGGCGGGGATGAATACGATCATCATCACCGCGGGCAATTATAAAACCAAAACCGAAGATCAGGCGGGTGCGGTCGAAGAGCAAGGGGAATTGTTGCTGCCGGTTCCGTGGGCGCCGGCCCTTTGGAATCCGCGGCAGAGTGTGCTGTTCCGCCCGGTATTCCATCCCGAGGATGATCCGATGGAGAAGCACGATCATCCGACGGCGGCGCAGCGGCTCGGCGATAGCGAAGCGGGACTCGGCTCGGCGGCCACGCTGACGGCGGCGGATGCGGACGCGATCCGGGAAATCAAGGGAGTCGAAAATGTTTCCGAAGGGATTCACAACAATGCGCACGTTGTGTTTGGCGCGAAGCGTTGGTTCAGCAAACTGCGCGGCAGCGATCTGTCGCTTCCCTTAATCCGCCGGGCCTGGACCTTCGAGCATGGCCGTTATTTCAACAAACGCGAACAACAGCGCGCGGAACAAGTGCTGGTGCTCGGCTCGATCGTGAGTGAAAAATTATTCGGCGCGGAAAATCCGGTAGGCAAGACGGTCTACATTTACAAGCAGCCGTTCCGGGTGATTGGCGTAGTGACGAGCAGCAGCTGGTTGATCACGCCGCAGCCGGGCGACGATCAATTCGATGCGCTGTACGTCCCCTTTACGACCGTACAGCGGCTGCTCGATCTGTCGAAACTGAACGACATCACCGTCACCACGGCGTCGAGCGGCGATGTTTCGCGCGTGCTCAAGGACATTACCGATCTGCTGCGTGTGCGGCACAGGATCGGCGTCAAAAATCCGGACGATTTCACCGTCACCAGCCAGGCCAGACAGGCGCTGGCGAATGGCGGCATGCGCCCGGAAGTCGCGCGGACGGTGGTCGGCAATGTCGCGGGGCTCGAAAAGGTGACGCTCGAACAGCTCGGCAAGACGCTCGACCGCGCCAGCCGGACGATGACGGCCTTGCTGGCCAGCGTTGCGGCGGTGTCGCTGCTGGTCGGCGGCATCGGGATCATGAATATCATGCTGCTTTCGGTGACGGAACGGACGCGCGAGATCGGCATCCGCCGCGCGGTGGGCGCGCGCGCCGGAGATGTGCTGCGGCAGTTCCTGATGGAGGCGATCGTGCTCAGCACCGTGGGCGGCCTGGCCGGAATTGTGATCGGCATCGCCGCGTCCGATTCGATTTTGCAATGGGTGAAATGGTCCGTCTCGATTTCGCCGATTTCGGTGATTCTGTCATTCGGCATCGCGGCGAGCATCGGCATTTTTTTCGGTTACTATCCGGCGCGGCAGGCTTCGCGCGTCGCGCCCATCGATTCGCTGCGCTACGAGTGAACGATCAAAATGCGATTGAGCGCCAGCCTCCGGATCGCGGTAAAAGCGCTGCGGCGCCATAAATTGCGCGCGGCCCTGACCATGCTCGGCATCATGATCGGGGTTGCGGCGGTGATTACCATGGTCGCGCTCGGAACCGGCGCTAAGGACACGGTTGCCGCGGATCTCGAATCGGCCGGGACCAATCTGATTCTGGTCCGCGCGGGCAATTATACGCGCGGTGGAGAATCGATGAACATCGCTTCCGGGCTCGGCTCGGCGACCACGCTGACGGAAGCGGATGCCGAGGCGATCGGGAAGATCGATGGGGTCCAGTATTTCGCTCCCGGTGTTCGTTTGCACGGATGGGTGACCAATGGCCAGCAGCGCGACTACACGCAAATCCTCGGCACCGATGTTTCCTATCCGCTGCTGTACCTGTGGAATTTTGAGGAAGGGAAATTTTTTAACGGCAGGGATGTGGCGTCGGGCGCGGCGGTCGCCGTCATCGGCACGGCGCTGCGCGATCGTTTGTTCGGCGGGGAAAATCCGATCGGCAGGGAAATTCAGATTCATGGCCAGGCGTTCCGCGTGGTCGGCATCACCGCGTCCACCGATGACGATCAGGTGGAAAGCGCCTATGTTCCTTATACGACGCTGCAACGCCTGCTGGATATAAATTACCTCCACCTGATCGCCGTTTCGGCGAAGGAATCCGGCCAGGCGACGGCGATTGCGGAGCAGATCACGCCGCTTCTGCGCAAACGCCACGGGCTCGACAACGCCGATTTTCGCGCCAGGCAGATGCACAGCGGGCTGGGCGGCAATCAGATGCCGATGTCGGGCGTCGGCGGCATGGTTCCCGACGATTTCACGGTAAAAACGCAAGCGGCCGAGGCCTTGACCAAGGGCCTGTACACGTCGATTGCGGCCTTCGTTCTCGCCAACATGCCCAAAGTGGATCAGACCAATTTGCAGGAGATGGCCGGGACGCTGAATCGCGCTGGCGCGACGATGACCGCGCTGCTGGCCGCGATCGCGGCCATTTCGCTGATCGTCGGCGGCATCGGGATTATGAACATCATGATGGTTTCGGTGACGGAGCGCACGCGGGAGATCGGCATCCGCCGCGCGACCGGCGCGCGCAAACGCGACGTCCTGATGCAATTTCTGGTCGAAGCCGTAACCTTAAGCTTATGCGGCGGCGTGGCCGGAATCGTTTTGGGATTCTTGACGGCGCTGGTGGTGACCGAGATCTTCGAATGGCCGGCTTCGGTTCCCGCCTGGTCGATCGCGCTCGCGTTCGGAATTGCCGGGGCGGTCGGCGTCTTTTTCGGGTACTATCCGGCGCGGCGCGCCTCGCGCCTCAATCCGATCGATGCCCTGCGATATGAATAGGCTGGCACTGGCGCTGGCGCTGTGCGTTCTCCCCGGATGCGCGCGCCGCGAGCAACCGCGTGCGGAGGCCGCGGCCGTTCCGGCGCCATCGGCGATCACCGCGGTTCCGAAATATCGCGGAACCGGGACCAGCCGCGGCGGATTGCAGGCGCAACTGGCGATCTCGCCGCACGGCGATTTCTCGGTCTATTTCATGGACCCGGCCGGCGACGATCTGCCCGCGGCCGATGCTTCCGGTGTTTCGGTCCAATCGGGCTCGCAGACCATTCCGATGCAGATCGACGACACCGGCGACACGTGGGTCGGTAAAGGCGCGCTGCCCGGCGGCGATCAGCCGGTGACCGTCGCGTTTTCGATCCGCGGGCAGCCGGATTCCGCTTCCGTCTTATTGACGGCGGTGGATGCGCCGCTCGATTATGTTTGTCCAATGGATCCCGACGTCCGTTCGGCCACGCCGGGAAAATGCCCGCGCTGCGGCATGACGCTGGTATTCGGCATCCCCGATCCGGAAGAATATCCGCTGCATCTGGCGATCGAGCCGCCGCGGTTTCAAGCGCGCGAAAAAGTCGACCTGGTGTTCACCGTGACCAATCCGGATACAGGACAGCAGGTGCAGCATTTCGAAACCGTGCATGAACGGCTGTTTCATCTGTTCCTGGTGAGCAGCGATCTGAAATATTTCGTGCACGATCATCCGAAGTACAACGGCTCGGGTGAATTTCATTATGCGGCAACCTTCCCCAAACCGGGCATGTATCGCGTGCTCGGCGATTTTTATCCTTCCGGCGGCACGCCCCAGCTTGCGCCGGAGACGATCCTGGTGCCGGGTGGTCCTGTTTCGCTTGCCGATGCCAAGCTCGCGCCGGACCTTGCGCCGCAGAAAAGCGAGAACGCCAGCGCCGCGCTGACCATGGACCCTGCGCATCCGGCAGCCGGTCAGGCGGTACGCTTCTATTTACAGATCCAGCCCGCCGATGGGCTCGAAAAATATCTCGGCGCGTGGGCCCACATGCTGGCCGCAAGCGATGATGTGGTCGACCTGATTCACGAGCATCCGTTCAATGCCGAAAACGGCCGCATCGAATTCGACCTCACGTTTCCGCGCCCGCACACCTATCGGGTATGGGTGCAGTTCAAGCGCGACGGCGTGGTGAACACGGTTGCCTTCAACGTGCCGGTTCAATAAGCGCAACGGTCACGCCGGGAACGGAAGTGATGATTTTTGTTCCCGCGGGAAGGCGCAGCGGCTTGCGGAAAAAATAAGTGCGCGCGAATTTCGGATCGTAATGATAGAACCAGACCAGCGGCTGGTCGGTTCCGTCCGGCAGCGCGGCGATCACGCGGATCGAATCGCCGTGCAGCGATTCCGGGCGGATGCCGATGAAGGTTTTCGCGGCGCCGAGCGGACTGGCGCCCGCGATCCACTCCGCGCCGGCTTTCGGCTCCGGCTTGTCGAATTTTTGCGGAGGAGTTTTGGGCGCGAGGGCAGGATCGCCTTGGGGCGCGCCGCCCTGCACCCAATTGACCACCAGCGCGATCTGCTCCTGGGTGAGGGAATGATCATCGCGCAATTCGCCGAATCCTTTCACCGCGCCGAACGGCGGCATGCGGCGATCGAGGACATCCTTGAGAATCTCCTGGGCATGGGCCCGCGCCGGCGCGTATGCAGCAAGCGAAAACGCTGAACCTCCCTCGCGATGACAAGAGGTGCAGTGGCGGTCGAGCAGCCGCGAGATCTCGCGCGACCAGGTCACCTGCGAGCTGATGTCGTGAGCCTGCGCGATGGCGGCCAGCGCGATCAACCCGGCGAACGCCTTCATCGTTTTATTGTATCCGCAGCGTCCGGATCGGTGATCAATTGGGCGTATCTCTGCCAGCTATGAACCTTCCTGGCGGCCAGATCCCGGCCGAGCGTATAGGTAATCATGTAACTGCGGTATTCATTCATGTATTTGAGCGTCGTCTCCGGATGCGCCATCAACACCTGCTCCTCCAGCGCTTCTGCGGCTCGCGCCCATTCGAGTTTGCCATCGAGAAAATCGCGTGCGATCGCCGGCTCGGCCGATTGCAGTTGATCGATCAGGCGCTCGACCTGGTCATAACGGGCCGCCTCATTGCGGTTCAGACCCGCGAGGGGAAATAACGCGTCGCGCTCGAAACGAAGCCTCTCTGGCTCGGGAAACGCGATATCGGTGGCGATCGTCGCCAGGGATTCCGAGACAAGCGAGGCAGAACTGAACGCCGGCTGCACCATCCATTCGAGCCAATGATTTTGCCTCACGAACTGTAGTTCCCGCAGCACATTGAAGGCGTGGTGTCCGGGGTAGCCTTCATGGCAGGCCAGTTGCAGCGCGCGATCGACGGTGAGCGGAAGATCGGCGTTGACTTGAATCACGCTGTGGAAATTGCCTGCGTATCGGCTGAATGCGCTCCAGGGCTTGTTGTGCACGTATTCGATGGTCACGCTTTCACCGAAAGGAAGGCGCAGATGGTCGCGCGTCTGGTCGCGGCAACCCTGGATGGCGCGCGCCATCACTGTTTGCAGCCGCTCCGGCGGCACCAGGAATTTTTGATCGAAAATGAAGTAGCGCTGCGTGAGCGATCCGCGTCCGCCCAGCAGTTGGCTGATCCTGGCGCGAACCTGATTGAGCGCGTTGGGATCGATGGGTGGGGCGGTCACCCCGAAGTAGGCTTCCGTTTCCTGATCGAAATTTTGTTTTGCGCCCAGCAACTGATCCGCGCGATCGGCGATCGCCCGAACTTGTTGTTCCAGCCGAACGGCCCTCGATTGTTTCTGCGCGGTAAGCCGAGATGCCAACTGCCGGGCTTCCCGGCGGATCTCGTCAAGTCTGGGCGGATCTTTTCGAATATCGGCGACCCAATCGGAGGGCCCGTAATAATAATCGATCGAATCGGGATCGTTCGCGCCGAGCGCAACGGCCAATCGCAGATATTGATGTACGTCGGTATCAAGAGCTGGCGAACCGCAGGATGCCAGGCAGATCGCCCCTAAAGCAATCCGCGCAAGCAACCAGACGGATCCACGCTCCTTGTGAAACAACGCTCCATTCTACTCCTTGCTTCGCGCACCGCCGCGGGCCGTTTGCCGCGGCGGCCAACCGATTCGCTGGCGATTCGCAAAATCGCGCGATATCATGGATCGCTATGAAATATCTATTGTTCGCCATTAGCGTCGCAGGCCTGTATGCGCAAACGGCACAGAAGCCTGTCGTCGAAATCGAAATGATGACTTGGCCGGAGATCAAACACGCGATCCAGGACGAAGGCAAGATCAACGTGATTGTCTACAACGGAGGGGTGGAACAACGCGGCCCGCAGAATGTCAGCGGCGGCCACAACCTGATGGGCCGGGCCACGGCTCGGGAGATAGCCCTGAAGCTCGGCAACGCCCTGGTGGCGCCGATTATCCCCTACTCGGTGAATGAGGCGCCGGCGAGCCTGCCATGGGGCACCATCGGACTGACGGGACCTATTTTCGCCGAGATAAACGAACGGGTTGCTGAGCAATTGATCAAACAGGGATTCAAGAATGTATTCCTGATGGGCGATCACGGCGGCGGGCAGAAAGAATTGGGTGAAGTGGCAAAGAAGCTCGATGCCCAATACGCGCCGCAGGGCATCCATGTTTTCTTCTGCGATGAGATGTATGCGAAAGCGCAGAACGATTACTGGAAATGGCTGGCGGAGAATCATTACCCGTCCTATGGCCACGCGAGCATCATGGATACCTCTGAGATGCTGTATCTGAGCACGCTCAACGGCGGCGACAAAGGTTGGGTGCGCGAGGATCTGATCAAGACGGCGGTAGGTGATCCGGTGCTCGCTCCGGGGCAGAAACGCGATCCGAATGCGCCCCGCATCAACAACGGCATCACCGGCGACGCTCGTCCCTCGACACCCGCGCTCGGCCAGAGGATTTTTGATATGAAGGTCGATTACGCGGTTCGGCAGATTAACGAGTTTCTGGCCGCGGAGAAGAAGTCGGCAGCGAACTGATTCTCGGTTGAAGCAGTAGCCTGGTGCCCTGAGGGGCGTTGCACCCCGTCAACGTTCCGCAGGCGTGCATCAGTCGGATTCCACCACTCGATATTTCTGATCGAGACGGGCGCGGCTTGAACATCTCCGGAAATGCGCGCCTGCCGCGCTAAAGGAACATAATCTGCGATCGCCGCAATCCTCCTCGGCGTCCAGCCCTGACCGTCGAGATGGGTCGGCGCGTTCGGCCGGCTTTCGCATTTCCGGACGTCCTGCCCTTGTCTCTCCTCGCGGGAAGCGGTATATCGGATTATGCCTTCGCGATTCGCGCTTTTCATTGTTCTCGCGAGCCTCTGCCTCGGGCAGAACACGGCTCATCAGCAGATTACGCTCGATCCCCAAACCTTGAGCCGTTATGCCGGCGCGTACGAAATGCCATCCGGGGCCGATATGCTCATCACCTTGGAGAATCATCAGCTCTTCTCCAAGCTGGGTAATCAGCCGGCCATCCCGATCTTTGCCGAATCGAAAACCGTGTTCTTTACGAAAGTCGTGAACGCGGAGCTTGAATTTACCGGGGCCGATGATCGGGGAAGGCCAACTGAACTCATCCTTCATCAAAATGGCCGCAATATCACTTTCAAGCGGCTGGATGACGCAGAAGCCAAGCTCCTGGCGGATGCCGCGGCAGATTTCGCCAAACGGCTTAAGCATCAGACGCCCGCCGCGGGCAGTGAGGCGGCGCTTGGCAAATTAATCGAAGGTCTGCGGCAGGGCAAACCCGATTACGATTCGATGATGGCTGGTTTCGCGGAGATCACACGCGATCGACTGCCGCAGATCCAGTCGATGATCGGCAAACTTGGGGCGACGACGACGATTCATTTTAAGGGCGTGGGACCGGGCGGAGCCGATATTTATCTCGTCGGCTTCGAGAACGGTGCATTGGAATCACGGATCTGGCTCGGCGTTCATGGCAAGATCGACAACGCCAATTTTCGGCCGGGAGTGTTGCCGGCAACAGCGGCGAGCCTGCGCCCCCATTTACCCGAAGTCGATTCTGTGATTTCCGCCGCCCTTGCGCGGAGACCGGTAGGAAGCGTGACGGCAGGCGTCATCGCGGGGAAAGAGTTGATCTGGTCGAAGAGCTACGGTTACGCCGACATGGAGAAGAAGACCCCGGCCGATACGGATACGGTCTATCGCATTGGTTCGATCACCAAAATGTTCACGGCGGTGATGCTGGAACAGTTGGTGGAAGCGGGAAAAGTCCATCTCTCCGATCCGGTCGAAAAATATTTCCCGGAGGTGAACGCCGTGCAGGGCCGCTATGCGAATGCTCCGCCGATCACGCTCATCCAGCTTGCCACGCACACCTCCGGATTGGGACGCGAGCCCGATGACGCGGAAAAGTACGTAACGGGCGCCGTCGCGGACTGGGAGAAAACGCTCATCGCCGCACTGCCGCACACCCACTACATTCTTGAGCCTGGAACGCAATTCTCTTATTCAAATATCGGCTACGCGATTCTGGGCGCGGCGCTTTCGCGCGCCGCCGGGGAACCCTACACGACGTACATTCCCACACATATTTTCGAACCGCTCGGCATGAATCATTCCGCGCTGGAACTCAATCCCCAAATCCTTCCGCATCTGGCCAAGGGGTATCAGGTGATGGGGCCTGGCGGTGAAGTGGATTCGGAAACGCCGCAGCGTGAGAACGAAACGGGCCGCGGCTACAAAGTCCCCAACGGGGCCATCTACACCACCGTCGGGGATCTTAGCCGTTTTGCGGCCTTTCTAATGGGCAACGGACCGGAAAGCGTCCTCAAAACCGCAAGTCTCGATCGAATTCAGAACCAGTTGATCGTGCCGGCAGATATCGGGCTCACTTCCGGGTACGGCATCGGTTTTCAAGTCGAGCGGCATGATGACCTGGTTGCTTTCGGACACGGCGGAGCTGTGGCGGGCTACACTTCGATGCTGGTGATGAATCGCGCCAAAAAAATCGGGGTAATCGTGTTCTCGAACGGTGCTGCCAACCCCAGCAGCCTCGCGCAACAGGCCCTCGATATTTTATCCAGATGAATGGTGTTGTCGCATTTACGTGATTATCTTGCCAACTTTGGCGAAACTTGTAAGGTTAAGCGCCAATAATTGTAAAAGTCCCTAAACATTCTTTGGAGTTCTGGCGATTACTTAGAGAAAATGGTGCCGATCACAGATTTCCGAGCTGCGGCCCTCAGCGCGGCCGATCGCATGCCCTTCCTTCCGGCCGTCTTTCACCGGACGCTCGCGATGTTTGCCCGAAAGGGCGATGACGTGGCCGTCAACGAGGTTGCCAGCCTCATCGAGCAGGACGTCGTCATGGCCGGGAACCTGATTTCCGTCGCCAATTCGGCGCTCTATAGCCGCTCCGGTTCGGTCTGTTCGGTACGTCAGGCGATTGCCCGTATCGGCGTACGGAAGACCAGAAATGCGTTGTTAGGATTGTCCGTTCTTCGTTCGTTCCGGGGCGTCAAGTTTCCGCAGGGTTGGTCTGCCGCGCGGTTCAACGATCATTCCCTGGCAACCGCGATCCTGAGCGATCTTCTGGTCCAAAAAGCTCCGGCGGAGAATCCGGAGTGGGCTTTCATTGCCGGGCTGATGCACGATGTCGGGCTGCTCCTGATCGCCACCGCGTTTCCGGAAGACGTCCACATGGTTTCAGAATCTGAAAACGACTGTCAATTGGTCGAATATGAGCGCGAAATGCTCGGATTTACCCACTTCGAGATCGGAGCGCGGCTCCTGTCGCGGTGGAATTGCCCGGTCATTGTTCAGGAGGCCTCATTGTTCTGTGAGAGTAACGAGTTCGAATATCGCGACCCTGCGCCCTTGGGCATGGTGGTGAAGACGGCGAGCCTGCTTGCCGACGCCACTGGTTTATCCGTCTTCGGTCCGCAAACGCAGGATTTGACCTTCGCGCCGCAGCTGCTGGAAGCACTGAGCATCGAGAAGCCGATGTCATTTTTCGATGCGTTCCGCTCGGAGTATGGCGGATTTCAGAATTGCGCGACGAATTGATCATTGGAGGTGAAACGATGACGCCGAGTCGCTCCGCGACTGTGCCTTCGCCGAAGTGGCAGACGCGCAAGCATGACCGGTTTTCGATCAACGTTCCCGGCATTCTGCGGGTTCCGCAGATTCGGGGCGGTGTCTACCTGATCACGGTGCTGGATGTCTCGAAAACGGGGCTCCGGCTGAGCTGCCCGTCCCCGCTGCCGATCGACACGCAGGTCGAGATAAACTTCCTCCGATCGCGGGTATTCGGCGCTACGAAGTATGCGCGCCCGGTGGACGGCGGATTTAATATCGGTATCGAGGCAAACGGTTTCGAAACTACGCCACAACCTCCGCCGGCAGACGAATTGGATCTCACGGTCTTGATCCCGAAAAAAAGTTTGGGCAACGCCAAGATGTGAGTGCGGCCGAAACTGTTCGCGGCGTCTGCATCACTAAAAACTGTTCATCAACAGAGCCGCACGAACCGTCACGCTGGAGATAACATCACGGCTAATTTGGCTGAGATATGAACGAATGTTCATTGATTCCGGTCAATTCTGCGTTAGACTCATGAAGACCGCGCCCTGAAACCCGCTGTCTTCCGGTACGTCAACCGGAAGGGGGAAAGGAGTGCGGTCATGGCTTCCGCCAGCCAGACAGGCAAGCAGCGACGCTCCGAGTTCAACGGCCAGACCATCGTCGGGGAACTGCTCCGCAACATGGAATTGGGCCAGTTCGAAATGGCCTACGCCGTACTGCTTCCTTGCGTTTTTAGTGTCTATCTGCATCCCGGGGATCACGCGCGGCTGGACGGCGTTTTTAAGCTGATCGCCGAGGATGCGCGGCGCGCGCTACGGCAGCGCGTGGCGGAATGGAATCGCAAACCCTCCGGACTTCGCTGGCGCGCCGCGCCTACGCGGGAATACCGGATCGCGGCGCGCGATTGGGTGATCGAGTTTTTCCCCGATGAAGAAGTGCCGCCGGGAGATGTCGAGATTCACTCGCAGCTCAACGAAACCGAGCAGCCGGATTTTCGCGGCACCAAAACCACCCTTACTGGACGTGAGCCCTCGGTCACCTCGCAGCGCCGGGAGACACGCAAATCCGCGGACCGCGTCTACGCCGAATTGAGCTACGAAGACGATAGCGGTTCCCAGATTTATTTCATGACCCAGAATGAGGTGCGGATCGGGCGCGGCGGCGGCGATCAGCCCATGGACCTGGCTCTTTACGCGAGCGACGAGGTTTCGCGCGAGCACCTGGTGCTGCGCCACGATCCGGCGACCGGCGCTTTTTTCGTCACCGATCACAGCACCAACGGCACCTGGCTGGACGGACGGCGTCTCAAGAAGGGCGCGGAGGAGATCGTACCGGCGCGGGCCGAGATCAAGGTCGCCGAAGTGATCACTATTCTGTTCGAGGCGCGGCCATGAGGTTCCTGTACGCGGCGCACATCCCGTTGGTGATCGCCTTGCTGGCATTTGTGGCCGCGATGATCCTGTTCAACCGCAAGGATTCGCGATGAAGACCTCGGTGTTGTGGCGGGCGGGGGTGGTGAGCGACCCCGGGTTGCAGCGCGAAACCAACGAAGATCGCGTGTTCGTCGACGAAGAGGCGGGCGTGTTTCTGGTGGTGGACGGCATCGGCGGGCAGGCCGCGGGAGAAAAAGCAGCCGAGCTCGCCGTAGAAGTGATCTCCAGTCACCTGTCCAGTGCCGCAGGGCCGCCGGAGCAGTGCGTGCGTGACGGGATCGCCGCGGCGAACAACGAAATTTTTCATGTGGCGCAAAGCCATGAGGAGTGGCGAGGAATGGCCTGTGTTCTCACGCTGGCCGTGGCGCGCGACGACCGCGTTACGGTGGGGCATGTGGGTGATTCGCGCCTGTATCTCGCTTGGGATGGCAAGCTCCGCAAGCTGACTTCGGATCACTCGCCGGTGGGCGAGCGCGAAGATCAGGGGGAACTGACCGAGTGGGAAGCCATGCGCCATCCCCGCCGGCACCAGGTGTTCCGCGACGTAGGCTCCCAGCTCCACCAGCCGGGCGACGAGGATTTCATCGAAATCCGAAGCTTCCCGTTTTATCCCGATGCGGCGTTGTTGTTGTGCAGCGACGGGCTCAGCGACATGGTTCCATCCTCGGACATCGGCGCGATCGTGGAGAGTTATGACGGCGATCCGGAAAAAGTTTCGCGGCAGCTCGTTGAAGCCGCCAATCGCGGCGGCGGCCGGGATAACATCAGTGTGGTTTTTGTGGCCGGTCCGGAGTTTCCCGCCGGGCGCGCCCGCCATACCATCACGCGCGTGCGCAGGAATTCGCGATGGCGCGGGTTGTTCAGCCGTTTGCTGTGGCTGGCGGCCGGCGTGGCGCTGGGCATCGGATTGTGGAGCGTGGCGCCGGAGTGGCTTCCGCTTCCGGCGGCCGCGCACCGCGCGATGGTGGTCAATGCCAACGATCCGCAGGCCATCGTGAAAGCGCTGCGCGCCGCGCGCCCGGGCGACACCATCGAGGTTCCCGCGGGACAGTTCTTCGGACCGCTGGAGCTCAAAGACGGCGTGACCCTGATCGCGCAGAAACCCGGTGCGGCGATTCTGCGGGCCGATCCGGCCGCGGTCACCGACGCCGGCATCGCCATCGCGGCACGGAATCTGCACCAGGGGCGCATCAGCGGATTCCGCATCGTCGGCGATGAGAAATCGCTGCTTGCGACGGGTCTCTGGCTCGAAAATTCGGCGATCGAGGTGGACGATCTCGAAATCAGCGGAGCCGCCGGCTGCGGAGTCCGCATGGATTCGTCGTCCGCGATTCTGCGCGCCAACTTCATTCACGACAATCTCGGATGCGGGGTCTGGATCGGCGGAAACAGCGCGCCGCGCCTCACCGGCAATCGCATCTCTTCGAACGGCGGCCAATCGCGTCCCGGAATCGAAGTGCATGCGCCCGCGGCCCCCTGGATTGAAAACAATATCATCACCGGAAACGGCGCTCCGCTCGAGGAACCGTTTCGCAAGGCGAACGTAACGGAGTAAGCCGTGGTCCAGCTTAAAGAGTTCGATAAGTACCAAATCCTGCGCAAGCTGGGCCGCAGTATGACCGATGTTTATCTGGCCTTCGACACCGCCGCGAATCGCCGCGTGGTGCTCAAGCTGGTGGAACAATCGCGCGACGAGTTGACGCAGATCATCATCGAGGCGGAGCGCCGCGGGGCGCAGATTCAGCGGCAGCTTCACCAGCTCGATCCGCGCATTCTGGAGGTTTATGATTTCGGCGAATCCGCGGGATGTTTTTTCGTCGCCATGGAGCATTTCGAAGGCCGTAATATCGCGCAGATCCTCCAGGCGGAGCGGCGCCTGAGCCCGGCTCGCGCGGCGCGTTATACCATCGAGGTCTTAAATCAGCTCGATCGTCTGCATTCGTTCGTCTCCGATGTGGACGGCCGCGGCCGCGCGGTAGTGCATGGCGATATCAAACCGTCCAACCTCCAGATTGGTCCCGGCGATCAGCTCCGGCTGCTGGATTTCGGCATTGCCAAAGTGATCACCTCGACGCGCAACCTGACGCGCCATAATCTCGGGAGCCCGACGTATTGTTCGCCGGAACGGCTGGCGAATGCGCAGGTGGACGCGCAGGCCGATCTGTGGGCCGTAGGCGTCAGCCTTTACGAAATGATCGCCGGCTCGTTGCCTTACCAGGCGCAGAATACGCGGCGCCTCGAAAACCTGATTCGATCGCGGCGCCCGCCGCGCGCTCTGCCGTCGGATTGCCCATCCCGGTTGCGCGCGATCCTGGCGAAGGTGCTGGCCGCGGATATTGAGAGGCGCTACTCCTCGGCCGCGGCGTTTGAAGCTGATCTGCGCGCGTTCCTTGAAAACCGGCTCACTTCGGCCGAACGGGAAGCGCTGCCCTCCTGGGAATCGAATGAAACCCTGCGCAAGGCCGCGGCCACCGCGCGGCAAGCCTTACCGCGCCTGGCGACCCATATCGCGACTTTGCGCCTGTCGATTCCCTTGCCGCGCTTCCAGGTTTCCCGCCGAACCTTATCCATTGCCGCGGGAGTTCTGCTCGGTCTTACGGTCGCGGCGCCCTTCAGCTATTTACTCAAAGTCCATACCGCCGGCAATGGGATCGTCGCCGCGGATTTTTCCCGCGCCGGAACCGCCGAGATCGTCGCCGATTGGAATCAGTACCAGAAACTTCAGCGCGAAAACAATTTTCTCGGCCCTTTTTCGCCGATTCGTTCGCTCGGCGAAACCTTTCGCGCCAAACTCATGGCCGCCGCCGACGATGTGATCGAGCGTTATCGTAACAGCCCGGAAGCGTCGCTCGCGGCGTTCGAATGGCCACGGGCCCGCCTGTGCCTGGCCTATGCGCGGCAGATCGACGAAAACGATCGGGAGGCGCACGGCAAGCTGGCACTGTGCGACGGATACCTGAACCTGATCGACCATCCCGATCTCCCGAAAGCGGAGCTGAGCGAAACCGACTTTCTGATTGCCGCCGCCGACCTGCCGCACTCGCCTGATCCGCACCTGGGGCTCGCGCGCCTGTATACCTACGCATTTCGCAACGCCGGCAAGGCGAAAAGCGAAATGATCGAAGCCGAGCGCCGCGGTTTCCGCACCGGGCCGCGCGAATCGAAGCAGGAAGCCGACGGCTATGTGTTTCGCGCTGAGTGGGAGCTTCGTCAAGCTCAGCGCGGCGCCACCACCGCTGAGGTCGAGCGCTATTTGCGGCAGGCCTCCAATGACCTGGATCGCGCCCGCGAGCTGTATGAGCCGATCGCCGGATTTTCGACCGTCAATGACGCGCTCGACCATCTTTATCAGGATCGCGACTCCACGGACGCGCTGCGCGCGCGGATCGATCCGCCGGATCCTAAGCCAAGAACGAAGCGCCGTCCGCGCCGCAAAATCGCCGCGAGTCTTCGAAATGTCGATCACTAAAAGCTGGGAGCGCAGCTTCACGCTCCAATGGGCCGAAGCCGCGACGCCGCCGGAGCGTCGCCGCGAACTTTTCTGGCTGGTTGGGGCAAGCCTGCTGGTAGCCTGCGCGTTGGCGATGGTTTTCGCCGCAAAAACTCAGGACCTGTCCTCGAAAAATGTGATCAACGTCAACGCGGCAGGCTCACCCGATGATTTTCTTCCGTTTCTCCAGATCATCCCCGGCGACGATAAACGCCGCGAAGACGCCGGCAAAATCTTCGCCTACGCGCGCCAGCATCCACTCGAAAATGACGGAGCTTTAGCACGCCTTCGCCTGGGTGTTCCGATCGCGCGGATCAAGCCCCTTTTCATGGTTCGTGAGCCGCGCGAATTCCACCAACAATATGCGCTCTGGTGCGGGATTTATCTGGCGTCGTTCTGGCTGGTACACGCGACGTGGCGATGGCGGCGGTTCCGTGGCGACCCGATGATTCTTCCCGCGCTTCAGCTGCTCACCGGAATCGGGCTGGTGCTCGCGGTCAGCCTGCGCGATCCCCTGCGCGACACGCTGGAGTTCCGCAAATTCGCCTGGGGCGCCTCGCTCGGCTGCGCGCTTCTGCTGCTGCCGCTGCTCAAGTTTTTCCACTACACGAATTTCCTCCGGTGGACGTACACGCCGCTGCTCGCTGCGCTCGCGCTTTTCGTTCTGCTGCTCGCGCGCGGCTCCGGACCCACCGGCAGCGACGCGCGGGTCAATCTTGGGCCGTTTCAACCGGTGGAGTTGATCAAGATTCTGATCGTTTTCTTTCTGGCAGGATATTTTTCGCGGAAATGGGAGTGGCTGCGCGATCTGCGCATCCGCCGGATTCGCTTTCTCTCGATTCCCCGGCCGGCGCACGTTCTGCCGGTGATGGTTGGCGTGGGCGTCGCGCTGGCGCTCTTCTTCCTGCTCAAGGATCTGGGACCGGCACTCGTCACCGGGTTTCTGTTTCTGATCCTTTTCGCGGTAGCGCGCAACCGCGCCGCATTGGCGCTGGCCGGAATCGCCGCCCTGGCCGCCGGTGTCGCGATCGGTTTTCATTTTCATCAGCCCAAAACCGTGGTCGATCGCGTGTCGATGTGGCTTTCGCCGTGGGATAACGACGTTCGCGGCGGCGACCAGCTCGCTCACTCGCTGTGGGCGTTTTCGACGGGCGGACCGTTCGGCTCCGGACCCGGCTGGGGCGACCCCGAGATGATTCCCGCGGGCCACACCGACCTGGTGCTTCCCGCGATCGGCGAGGAATGGGGATTCGCCGGAGTCGTCACCATCGCGTTGCTTTTTTTCCTTCTTCTCCAGCGGGCCTTTCGCATCGCTCTGCGAGCGCCCGACGAGTACGCGATGTTTCTTGCTTTCGGCCTCGGGACGCTCATCGCGCTGGAGATGCTGCTGATTTCCGGAGGCGTATTGGGCGCGATTCCGCTCTCCGGTGTGGTCTCGCCGTTCCTCAGCTCCGGCAACACCGCGATGCTCTCGAATTTCCTGATCTTCGCGATTCTCCTGGGCATTTCTAACAGGCCGCTGCGAAAGGGGACAGACCACTCTGTCCACGGCCGCTCTGATCAACCGCAGCGGGATGGCGTCGATCCGCATTTTCGCGCGCCGATTCGCGTGGTGTCGTTCGCGATGGCTGCTGCCGCGCTGGTCCTGCTTTCGCGCGCCGCTTACTATCAAGTCGTCGCCGACCGCGAATTCATGATTCATGACGCGCTGGTTTATCAGGAAGACGGCGTAAAACGGCCGCAGTTCAATCCGCGGCTGAGCTCCCTGGCGCGCGAAATTCCGCGCGGATCCATCTATGATCGCAACGGCATCCCGATCGCGACCAGCAGCTGGCGGGAACTGGAAGCGCATCGCGGCGATTACGAAAAGCTCGGCGTTTCGATTGACGATGCCTGCTCGCACAGCGAAATTCGTCATTATCCCTTCGGCGCCGCGACCGTTCATCTGGTCGGCGACCTGCGGACCGGAGAAAATTTTCATGCTTCGAATGCATCCTTCATCGAGCATGACCTGAATGCGCGCCTTCAGGGTTACTCCGACCTGCACGAGTTGGGCGCCCTGGTTCGCTACCGTCACCAGCCCGCCAACCCGAAAATTCGCGAATTGTTCGAGAAAGATCGCAGCGTCCGTACGACCATTGACGTTCGCCTTCAGACCCGCGTGGTGGATCTGATGCGCGCCCGCCTGGAACCCGCGCAAAAATCCGGGGCTGCGGTGGTGATGGATCCCACATCCGGGGATATTCTCGCGCTCGCCAGTTTTCCGGCGGCCGATCTTTTCGATCGCGCGCGTTACGGCCAATATCCGCCCGGCTCGACGTTCAAGCTGGTCACGGCGATCGCCGCGCTTCGGCTCGATCCCAGGCTCGCGCAAAAAAGCTACCGCTGCGTGCGATTGAAAGACGGACGGGCCGGCGCGATGGTCAACGGCTGGAGAAAACCGATTCGCGACGATGTCGGGGATCGGCCGCACGGCGCGCTCACCATGGCGCAGGCGCTGACGGTTTCCTGTAACGCCTATTTCGCGCAGCTCGGCGCCTACGACGTCGGCGCCCAAGTGCTGCACGATACGGCGGCGCTGCTCGAAATTCCGGCCGGGGACGTTCCCGAGATAAAACAAATGATGCCCTTCGCGTCGTATGGCCAGGGCCCCGTGCTGGTGACGCCGTTCAAAATGGCGCGTGTGGCCGCGACCATCGCCGCCGGCGGAGCGATGCCGCAGGGTCGCTGGATTGTGGGCGATTCTAACCCGCGCACGGCTCAGCCGCGGCCGATCCTCTCACCCGATCTGGCGGCGTTTCTGGGAGCTGCGATGCGCTCGGCCGTGACCATCGGGACGGGACGGCGCGCGATGGCGGGCCTCGACGTAGCCGTCGCCGGAAAAACCGGGACCGCGCAGCTCGATCAAGGCGCGCCGCATTCCTGGTTCGCGGGATTTGCGCCGGCGGAACACCCGTCCATCGCCTTCGCGGTCGTCGTCGAGCATGGAGGCTATGGCGCGCAGTTTGCGGCTCCGCTGGCCCGCGGCATCGTCGAAGCCGCCCGTGATCTCGATCTGCTCAAGTGAAATTTATGCCTTTATCCGACACCATCGAAAAACTCGGCCGCGCGATTTTCGAACGGCCGTTCAACAGCGGCGCCGGGAGCGAGGAAGCGCCGGAGCTGGCCGAAATCCGTCTGGCCGTCCTCGATGCGATCAAGGCGGCGAGTCATCGCGCCGGATCCGTGCGCGTTTTTCCCTTCGACCTCATCCGCATTCGCCTTCGCGGCATCCCGCGCGAACAGAGCGCAGCGTTTGAAAGCGGAGTTCTCGCCGATTTCCTCCGCGACGAAATTCACGCGGCTCTTTCCCGCTCCAGCATCCGCTGCGCGGAGGATCTGAAAGTTCAACTGGCAACCTCCGCCGATCTCCCGCTCGCCGGTGAGCCATGGATCATCGTCGAGACGGAAAAATCTCCCGCGCCCGGTCCCCCAAAGGAGCATCCTCGCCGCGCCGCCAAGCTGGTAGTCGTCGAAGGAATCGCAAACACCGCGGAGCTTCCGCTGACGAAATCGCGCATCAATATCGGCCGCATGGTGAGTGTGTACCACGCCGGCGGCCCATCCCGTAAAAACGATCTCGCTTTTGTCGAGGACAACGAAATCAACCGGACCGTTTCTCGCGAGCACGCGCACATTTTGATCAACAAATCGACCGGAGAACATCGTTTGTTCAACGATCGCTGGTATAAAGCGTCCTCGAATCCTGGACTCTGGATTTTGCGTGACGGGCTCAGCCAGCCGGTCCATCGCGGCGCGCGCGGCATTGCGCTGAAAACCGGCGACGAAATCCATGCCGGCAGCGCGGTCATTCGCTTCATCGCGCGCTGAAGCTTTCGTTGTTGCGAGACGGGCGCCTTCCGGCCGTCTATGCACTGTTTCTTGTAATCCGGTGACGCCCGTAAGCGATTGAAGAATAACGCCGTGCCACCTCATTCTACACGGACGCTGGAACTGCGGTATACTTCGATTTACGCCTAGCGTGGTCCTGGCAGTGTCCCCGGAAATGCCGGCAAAGGGAGCGGGAGCGTGCGGCTAATCGGACAGGTGGGTGAGCGGTTAAAGCCAACAGACTGTAAATCTGTCCGCCCTTGCGGCGTACGAAGGTTCGAATCCTTCCCTGTCCACCAAAAAGATTTTTAGCGGGCCGTTGTAGCTCAGTTGGTAGAGCGCGTCCTTGGTAAGGACGAGGTCACCAGTTCAATCCTGGTCAACGGCTCCAGATTTCTTTACGAACACCGAACAACTATGGCGAAGGAAAAATTTGATCGCAGCAAGCCGCACGTGAACGTGGGCACGATCGGGCACATCGACCACGGCAAGACCACGCTGACCGCGGCGATCACCAAGACGCTCGCGAAGCATAATCCCAAGGTCAA
>DATJNW010000052.1:0-56675 GCA_035507655.1 Bryobacteraceae bacterium
AGAAAATCCGCCAGCTCGCCCAGATGCGACAGCGCATTTTTCATCCGCGGATCGTCGCGGTGCGCCCGAACGTCCAGGTAGAACATATATTCCCACGGTTTTCCCCGCCGCGGACGCGATTCGATTTTCGCCAGGTTCAAATCGCGTAGCGCCAGCGCGCTCAAGGCGCGGAACAGCGATCCCGGCGCGTTGCGGGTGGAAAAAACCAGCGACGTTTTCCATTCGCCCGCGCCTTTTTTCGGACTCCCCGCGCCGGCCGGCTCCAGCAGAAAAAATCGCGTGAAGTTCCGCCGGTCGTCTTCGATTCCCCGCTTCAGAATTTTCGCGCCGTAAATTGTCGCCGCCAGCTCCGACGCGATCGCCGCCGCATCGTGAGGTTTTTCCTCCATCAGCATTTTCACGCTGCCCGCGGTGTCGTAAAACGGCGCCGGCTCGATGCGTTTGTGCCGCGCAAAAAAATCCAGGCACTGGTTGAGCGCCACCGGATGCGAAAAAACCCGCCGCACTCCGGCAAATCGCACTCCGGGCGGCGCGATCAGGTTATGCACGATCCGGACATTCGCCTCCGCCGTGATCTCGAAGTCATATTTGAGCAGCAGATCGTAATTCTCGTGCACCGAGCCCGCCAGGGTATTCTCGATGGGCACCGCCGCCGCCTCCACCCGGCCCGTTTTGAGCGCCCGGAAAACATCTTCAAATCGTTGTCTGGGAACAGGTTTCGCTCCCGCTCCGGCGAGCTGCCGCACCGCCTGCTGGCTGAACGCTCCGAGCTCGCCCTGAAAGGCGACTTTCAACGTGAAATTCTCCGCGGCGCCCGCATTTGATCCGAAAAACTCCGTTTATCAATTCTTTGTTCTGAATTCAGAACAGAAACGCGAAATTTGTACCTTGCCGCCGCCTCTTCGCGACCGCTATAATCGTTTTAAGTCTCTTCCAATGGAGCGTATGCTTGCACCCACGCGCACCACAGGATGCGTCCCGACCCTCTATCATGGAGGAAGCTGGCCAAAAACTCAAGCGAGTGCGGGAACGTCTCCGCCTCAAATTTCGCGACGTAGAGGAGGCGAGCGCGCGAATCGCCGCCCGCCGCCACAACGATGAGTTCATCGTTGCCCTGAGCCGTCTTGCGGACATCGAAAATAAAGGGACCCTGCCGTCGGTCTACCGCCTGTACTCCTTGTGTGCCATCTATCGCCTGGATTTGAATGAAGTTCTGGCCTGGTACGGGGTCTCGGTGGCGGAGCTCGCCGGCGACGCCGATGTGATCCAGCAGGTTCGCACCCATCTGGTCGGTTTCCGGCCCGAAGACGGGGAAATTCAGGTGCCGCTGGCGCTCGATCCGGGGCTCGACCTGACGCGCACCGTCTACCTGAGCCGCCTGATCCAGCGCTGGGGAAAGCTCCCCCTGATGCTGTTAAACAACCTGGATCTGCGGAATTACCGCTACGGTCTGATCGGCACGGACGACTGGTCCATGTTCCCGATTCTCCCGCCCGGTTCGCTGGTCGTCGTCGACGACACCCGGCGCCGCATAGCCACCAGCGGATGGTTCACCGAATTCGAACGTCCCATTTATTTTCTTGAAGATCGCGAAGGCTATCGCTGCGGCTGGTGCACCTTGCGCGACGGCCAGCTTACCCTTCAGCCGCATCCGGCTTCGCTGTGCGACCCGGAAAGCTTCGCCTATCCCGCGGAAATTGAAGTGATCGGCCAGGTTACGGCTGTGGCGATGAGCCTGGGGATGTCCCCGCCCCGCTCCGCCCGTTCCTGAGGACTTCGAGGCAGCGCATCACTTCAAGTAGCGCATCACTTCGAGCAACGCATCGAGGTCGCGCGAAAACAGCTCCACTTCCGGCTTGCGCGCCCCGTCCGGAATCAGGCTGCGGTAGGCGCGTACCCAGTGGTCTAATACCACTCCGGACGGTTCCTCCAGGCCATCCAGATAGCTGATCAGTTCCGCTTGCTTTTCCGCCAGCGGCAGGTTCAGCCACGCCGCGAACACGCTATTATGGCTCTCGCGCAGCGCTTTGGCGCTTTCCTCGCGCCCGAACAGCGTCATCAATCCGTGATGCCGGTAGACCCCCGAATTGGCGTCGCGCAGGGAGGCCAGATAGGTCAGCCGTCCGTAAACCGTCGGAATGTGCGATAGCGTGTTCTTCCATAAATCGCCCGATGCGCTGCGCTCCAGCACGCCTTTGGGCCTAAATCGCGGCATTCCTGCCTCCCTATTCTACGCCGCAACCGCGTATTTGTACTCGGGTTAGGTCCAGGCGGATGAGACTTGTTCTGATTTCCGAAAACGTGAGCCGGACTTCTAGTACTACGTTGTATTCCGGAATAGCCTACTATTCGTACGTCAGCTTAAGGAGATCAACTACATGCTTAAGAAATTGGTTCTGGCCCTTGCGACTTTGACCATCCTGGTGACCGCCAGCCCGGTGCGCGATGTCCCCCAACCCACCTGCGGACCGTGCCCCAGCAATTCGCTCGTCCGGTAAGCTGAGATCGTCCTTCGTCACGCCATTTAAAGAAATCGCGCGAGCGGTGGCTGGAGCCTCCTGGCTACGACGCTCGCGCGAGTTTGCTTAACCCACCTTTTTTCTGTTCCGCTTGCCGCTAAAACTGGTAAACTCTTCTTTTCCATGCTGGCGCGATGGTTAGAGGCGGCCTTTTATCTGGACCTGGTCTGCACCTGGATCCTGGTCTTCACGCTGCTCCGCAACGGCCTTTTCCGCGTGTACCGTTTTCTGTTCGCGTATCTGCTGGTGGACGGTTGTCATGACCTCTCCGCCGTGGTTTTGCCGAACGGCACGCAAACCTACTTTCTGGTTTATCTGTTTGCTCAAGCCGTCAAGATCGTGCTGGCGGTGTTCGTGGTTCTGGAGCTCTACCAGATCGCGCTGGCGGAGCATCCGGCGCTCGCCCGCTTCGGCCGCGATATGGTCTCTTATATCCTGGGAATCGCCGCGATCATCGCGGCTTTAGGAATCACCTTTGACGCGTCAGTTCCCGCAAAACAGTCCCTCATTTTACATCGATTCAATTCATTTGAACGGACCATGGACTTGTGGATGCTCCTGTTTCTGCTGATCATCGCCTGTTTCATGGCCTGGTTTCCCATCCGCCTGACGCGGAATAGCGTTCTGTATATCGCCGGATTTGTTTTATATTTTTCGACCCGCGCCACCGGCCTGCTGCTGACCAATCTGGCCCCGCGTCTGATGGTCCGGATCGATGCGGCGATGCTCAGCGTCGCCATTTTGTGCCTGATCACCTGGACTCTGGCGCTGCGCCAAAAAGGCGAGGAAACCACGGTGGTCATCGGCCATCGCTGGGATCCGGAGGCCATGGATCGCCTGGCCGGGCAATTAACCGCGATTAACTCGCGGCTGCTCCGGCTTTCCCGGCGTTAATATGGCATTTATTTGACAATTTAGTTTGCATTTTTCAGGAATGTCTAGTATTCTAGGCAGGAAATCGCGGAGGACGTGGCATGGATCAGGTTTTTACCGGGGGGCTTTCCGCGGCGGGAATCGCCGGAGGGCTGCTGTGCGGCATAGTGGTGGCGCTGCTGCTCGCGTTTGTGACGTTTAAAACGTTACGCTCCCGCAATGCGCCGTCTGTCTCAGTCCACGATTTTTCGCTGGCTCGCTATCAGCCGATGACCCGCCTGCTCGCCCGCGACGACCTGGATTTTCTGGCTGCTCAGCCGGGCTGCCGCCCGGAACTCCTGGCGCAGTTCCGCCGTCAGCGGCGCCGGATCTTCCGGATGTACCTGCGCGATTTGGCCGCGGATTTCCGGGCCTTGCATACCGAAGCCCGCAAAATAGCCGCCGCTTCACCGGAGCCGCAGGCCCAACTGATCGTTTCCCTGCTCCGCCAGCAAATCACCTTCAGGTTTGCCCTGCTCGCCATCGAAGCGCGCCTGCTGCTCCCGCACCCCGGCAGTCTGGATATCCGCGAACTGATCGCCTCGGTCGAAGCATTGCGCCTTGATGTCGCGAGCATGGCGGCGTAAGGCTCAGGACTTCTTGCGGATCTCGATATTCAGGCGTTTAATTTTTTGATTGAGCGTCGACAGCGGAATGTGCAGCGCTTCCGCCGCGGCCGTCTGGCTCCCGTCCGACGCTTCCAGCTGCTCGACGATCTTCTTCCGCTCGAAATCGGCGACAATCTCAAACAGCGACGCATCCGGCGCCAGTCCGCCGCTTTCATCGCGGCGAATTCTTAAGCCTTTGGCTTCGAGCAGGTGCTCCGGCAGAACATCCACCGGCACGGTGACCTGCGAGGCCAGCACCACCGCGCGCTCCACCACGTTTTCCAGCTCCCGAACGTTGCCCGGCCAGGAATGGTCCATCAAAATCTGCATCGCTTCCGGCTCGAAATGCAGCCGCGATTGCTCGCTTTCATCGAGAAATTTCTCGTTTTCCCGGCAATATTTCGTGAAAAAATGCTCCACCAGCAGCGGAATATCTTCCTTGCGCTCGCGCAGCGGCGGCAGCGCCAGCGCGATCACGTTCAGCCGGTAATACAAATCTTCCCGGAATTTCCCGTCTTCGACGAAGCGCTTCAAATCGGCGTTGGTCGCCGCGACAATGCGGACATCGACGCGCACCGTTTCGGTCGAGCCCAGCGGCATGAATTCCCGCTCCTGAATCACGCGCAACAGCTTGGTCTGCGTTTCGAGCGAAATGGTTCCGATTTCGTCGAAAAAAATGGTCCCGTGATTGGCGATCTCGAAATATCCTTTGCGCGCCCCCACCGCCCCGGTGAACGCGCCCTTCACGTGCCCGAACAGCGCCGATTCCAGCAGATCCGGCGGCACCGACCCGGAATGCACCGGCACGAAGGAATGCTCGGCGCGCGCCGAATGCGCGTGGATCGCATTGGCGATCAGTTCCTTGCCGGTTCCCGTTTCCCCGGTGATCAGAATGGTCGCGCGGCTGGAGGCCACCTGCGTCACCAGATCCAGAATTTTCAGCATCCGCTCGCTTTTTCCCACGATGTTGGGAAAACTGTAGCGTTGCTTAAGCGCGCGCTTCAGCTCGACGTTTTCGCGTTCCAGGCGCCCTTTCGAGATCATGCGGTCGATCTCGATCAGCAGTTTTTCGTTGTCCCACGGTTTCGAAAAATAGTCGCTCGCGCCGCGCTTCAACGCCTCCACCGCGACCTCGATCGAGCCGTACGCCGTGATCATGAACACCGGCGTTTCCCGGTCGCGCGCGCGAATTTCTTCGAGCACCTCCATGCCGCTTTTATCCGGCATCATCAGGTCCAGCAGAACCAGATCATAGGACGATGCTTCCAGGCGCCGGTGGCCTTCGGCGGCGTTGCTCGCCAGGTCCACCTGGTAATTTTCGCCGGAAAGCAGCGCTTCCAGGCTTTCGCGGATATCCGGTTCGTCATCGACGACCAGAATTTTCCCGCGCACTTTTTGGTCGGGGATATCGGGAGTCAGTTTCGCGAAGGCAGCCATGAATCAGTCCTGCCCCCGCTTCCGTTCCGTGTGGGTCATCAACTCACTATTCTGTCTGACTGCGCGACAATCTGCACGGCAGCGGAAGCAGACGAAGTCACCGCCGTCGCCGGCGTCACTACCGATGTAGAGATCGACGCAGCCGGCCGCACCCCGGTTTCAACCGCCTCCGCGGCGGCTTCCATCTTTCGCGCCGGCGGCGGGAAGGACAGCTGGAATCGCGTTCCGGCGCCCACCGAGCTCTCGACCTCGATATTCCCGCCATGCTCGCGCACGATGCCGTAGCTGACCGAAAGCCCCAGCCCGGTGCCTTTGCGCGCGGCCTTGGTGGTGAAGAACGGATCGAAAATGCGCGCCAGGTTTTCCGCGGCGATACCCGCGCCCGAATCGGCGACGGTGACGCGCACCCATTCGCCCTCGCTGGCGCTGCGCACCGCCAGGCTGCCGCCGGATTCCATCGCGTCGCGGGCATTCAGGAACAGATTCAAAAAAACCTGCTGCAATTTTCCGGGATTTCCCTTGATCCGCGGCAGATTTTCGTCGAGCGCGACATGCACCTGAATGCTCGTTTTGGCCAGTTGATGCTCCAGCAGCGTCAGCGTTTCGCGAACCACTTTGTTCAGGTCGACGGCCACAAATTCGGTTGGCGAAGTGCGCGAGAAATTCAGCAGCGAATTGACGATCTCGCTGGCGCGGAAGGTCTGCCGCGCGATTTTTTCGAGCAACGGAGCCTTTTGCGCGTCGCCCGAAATCTGCTTGGCCAGCATCTGGGCGTAGGTGGAAATCACCGCCAGCGGCGTGTTCACTTCATGCGCCACGCCCGCCGCCAGCAATCCGATGGAGCTTAATTTATCGGCCTGCACCAGCCGTTTTTCGAGTTCCGCACGGTCGGTGATGTCGTCGAAAATGATCAGCCGTCCGATGCGGTCGCCTTCCCGCGACACCAGCGGCGCGACGGCGATATTCAGCGTGGCGTTTTTCAAAACGAATTTGTAGATGTTGTGAATGCCATGCTCGCCGCGCGCCGGCTCCAGTTGAACGCATAACCCTTCCGGAAGCAGCGCGCGCAGTTCGCGGCCGATGGCGTCCTGGCGGGTGATGCCGGTGAGTTTTTCGATCTGCGAGTTCCAGCTTTCCACGCGATCGTCCAGATCGGCGGCCAGAATCCCGACGTTGATCGATTCGACGATATTTTCCGAAAATTCTTTCAACCGCTCGTACTCGGTCACTTTGCGCTCGAGCGACCGGTACAGCATGGCGTTGTCGATGGCGATGCCCACGTAACCGGACAGTGTCACCAGCAGTTCGACATCATCGCTCGACAGAAAATCTCCGGTGTCGGTCCGGCTCACGCCCAGGTACGCGATGGTCCTTCCGCGCGCCGAGCATGGCAGATAATACGTCAGCTCCAGCTCCGCGATAGAGCGCCGCACCGAAACCGGCATTTCGTGCGAAACGACGTCGAGCGAGTGGCGCGTGCGCTCGAAAAACAGGTACGGTTTGCCGGGATTCGGCCGCAAAAAACTCAAATCCAGGCCGTAGGGAACATTTTCGGTCTGGCGTCCGCGGCGATTGCTGGCCAGCTCCAGTTTGAACGCCGATTCCCCTTCGTCCCACACGAAAAAGGCCACGTGGCGAATGCTCAGCGTGCGAATCAGACGGTCGGCGACACTTTCGAGCATCGCGTTGAGATCGGTCGGCGAACCCAGCTCGCGCGCGAATTCGATCAGCGTGCGGCGGTAATCGTAGCGGTCTTTGTAGAAATAATAGCGGTCAAGCTGTTCCTGAATCCAGTTGCGGATCGGTTGAAAAACAAACGCGGCGATCAGAATAATCGCCACCATCGCCGTGCCGCTCAAATCGCCGGCGCTCTTGGCGGCGAAAATCATTCCATAGAGAACCGCCAGCACGGCCAGCGTCGCCAGCGTATAAACGTAACCCTGCTGGAAAATCACGTCGACGTCCATCAGGCGATAACGCAGAATCGCATAGGCCCACGTCAGCGGGATCATCGGCAGCGACAGCACCGCCAGATTCATGGCGTGATTCGGCGCGACGCCCACAGCGTAAGGCACCACGTACAGAATCGTGAACGGCAAAATGCCGATCAGCGCGCCGTTGCGCAGCCAGGTTAATTGCCGGCGCACGATCGGATCGTCGGCGTGGCCCATCTGAAACGCCAGCACCGCGCCGCCGGCCACATACATCGTGCTCAGAAAAACCAGCCACACCCGATCGAGCAGCCAGCGCACCTCGATCAGCGGCGCCTGGGTGGTCAGCCAGCCGGTGGAAAATCCCAAATGCGCGGCCAGCAGCGCCAGGCCCGGCAGATACAGCAGCACCGCCGCGCCGCGATGCCTGATCCACTTCTGCGGCTCCGGAAATACGAAGCAGAAATGCAGAAACAGCATCGGCGCGAAATAGCCCGCGATCACGTTGCCCAGGTAAATGGTCTGGTCGAAGGCGTTCAGCTTGCCGGTGTAATGGAACGTGCTCATCACGAAGCTGGCCAGGCACAGCAGGAAAAAATGCAGCGCCCGCGGCGCGCCGCTTCGCCGGAAATAAACGAACAGGCCGATCGCCAGATATACCGCGCCGTCGGCGTACAGATAGAACAGCGTCGAATCGTGCTCCGTTTCTTCGGTGATGACATTGGCCGGAACCTGCACGCCGCCGTGCACAATCTGATACTCGGCTTTCTGCCACGCGCCCAGCCGCGTCAAAACTTCGGTCGCGTCGGAAGCGCGCTCGATTTTGACGCCTTCAATCGAAACCAGAACGTCGCCCTTGTGAATCCCCGCCTTTTCGCCCGGACTTCCCGCCGTGACGTGCACCGCAACCACCTGGTTGGTTTGGCCGTCCGAAGAAGTTCGATCCGCCCAGGTGACGCCGTCGTCGGTCAGGTGTACGCGGCTTTGCTGCTGGAAGTTCAAACCGGCGGCAATGACCGCCGCGACGGTGAGGATCACCGCCAGCGCGCTGACGAGTTGTTGCTTCAACTCCTTCATGGTCTTAAGCGCGAGACACGTACCCGTTTTCTTGAGAGCACGTCATCGACCAACCCCTTGTCGTTGATAATACAGCGGTTTGTCTCGTCTTGCAAGCCCGGCGTTACAGTTTTTGGGAGAATACCTACCGGGAAGCATAGGACGGCCTTCGGCATAATCCCAGAGTTAACACAAGAGCGGTAAGGCGTCGCCGCGAGCCGGTTCAGGATTGGCGGATTCGCGAGTATAATCAAGCAGTATGCGAACTGAATGGGTAGCGCGGCGCTCCGGCGACCGCATCCGCACGCAGATTCATTACGCCCGCCAGGGCCGGATCACCGAAGAGATGGAGTACGTCGCGCGGCGCGAACGGCTCGCGCCTGAAACCGTGCGCGATGAAGTGGCGCGCGGGCGCATGATCATTCCCGCCAACATCAATCACCTCAACCTGGAGCCGATGTGCATTGGCGTCAACTCGCTGTGCAAAGTCAACGCCAATATTGGGAATTCGGCAACCACTTCGAACATCGACGAGGAGCTAGAAAAGCTGCGCTACTCGGTTCGCTACGGCGCCGACACGGTGATGGACCTTTCCACCGGCGGCGACATCCCGCGCATCCGCCAGGCGATCATTCAGCATTCGCCGGTCCCGATCGGCACGGTGCCGATCTACGAAGCGCTCGCGCGGGTCCGCCGGGTCGAGGATTTGAGTATCGGCGTGATGCTCGAAGTGATCGAGGAGCAGGCCGAGCAGGGCGTCGATTACATGACCATCCACGCCGGCGTGCTGGTGCAGTATGTTCCGCTGACCACCGGACGCGTGACTGGAATTGTCAGCCGCGGCGGCGCGATTTTAGCGGAATGGATGGTTAAAAACCATCGCCAGAACTTTTTATACGAGAATTTTGAAGATATTTGCAGGATTTTCCAGAAACACGACGTGAGTTTTTCGTTGGGCGACGGATTAAGACCGGGGTCGCTCGCCGATGCCAGCGATCGGGCGCAGTTTGCGGAACTGGAAACTCTGGGCGAATTAACAAAAATCGCCTGGAATTACGACGTGCAGGTGATGATCGAAGGTCCCGGCCACATCCCCATGGATCAGATCAAAATGCAGGTCGATAAGGAAAATGAAATCTGCCAGGAAGCGCCCTTTTACACTTTAGGTCCGCTGGTGACCGATTTCGCGCCGGGCTACGATCATATTACTTCGGCGATCGGCGCGGCGATGATCGGCTGGCACGGCGCCTCCATGCTGTGTTATGTCACGCCCAAGGAGCACCTGGGATTGCCGAATCGCGAAGATGTGAAGCAGGGCCTGATCGCCTACAAAATCGCGGCGCACGCCGCCGACATCGCCCGCCATCGTCCTGGCGCGCGCGATCGCGACGACGAACTGTCTCGCGCGCGGTTCGCCTTTGACTGGAAAAAACAGTTTGAATTATCGCTCGACCCGGAGACCGCGCAGGCGTATCACGACGAAACCCTGCCGGAAGAAGGCTTCAAGGACGCCGCGTTCTGTTCGATGTGCGGACCGAAGTTCTGTTCGATGAATCATTCGGTGAAAACCCAGGAATTTACCGCGGCGGACGCCGATGCCGTGCTCGCGCAGATCGCCAACGCACGATAGATCTGCGTTGATCCCGAAGCATGACTGACGAGGCTATAACGAGTACTACAGCCCCGCCAGTGATGGCGGGGGCTCTCCATGGCGGGGGGCGCATCAGGCGCTACCCGGGACCATCCCGGCCACCAGATCAGTTACCCTGAATCTAGAAACGCGAATGCAGGAATTCAGCGTGGTGCGCAACAGCCGCCTGCCGCTGGGCATCGGCTTCGGCAGCCTTCTGGTCATTATGACCCTGGCCGGAATCGACGCGCTCCGGGTGCTGCACAGCTTCTACTCGAACGACGATCGCATCCGCCAGGAATTTCTTTTTCAAAATCGCGTGCTCAACCAGATCCGTTCCGACGTCTACGTCTCCGGCACCTACGTCCGCGATTATCTGCTGGAGCCGGAAAGCTCGCGCGCCGAAGATTATCGCGCCAGCCTGGAGCAGGTCCGCAAAGAAATGGTTTCCGCGCTCCAATCCTACGGCCAGCACCTGGCGCCCGCCGAAACCCGCCATTACACCACCCTCCGCGCCGAACTCGCCGATTATTGGGACACTCTCGCGCCGGTCTTCCGCTGGAATGCGGAGGAGCGCCAGCGCCTCGGTTATCTGTTCCTGCGCGACGAAGTTTTTCCCCGCCGCCAGAACATGCTGGCCATGGCCGACCGCATCGCCGCCATCAACGAACAGCAGTTGAACGCCGGAAACGAGCAGGTGGTCGGACTGCTGCGAAAATTCCAGATGCGCCTGATGATCACGCTGTTTGCCGCGCTGGCCTTCGGCCTCGGCATGGCCGTCTTCAGCATCCGCCGCATCCTCAACCTCGAAACGCAGGCCCACGCGCGCTATCAGGACGCGGTGCAGGCGCGCAGCGAGCTCAAGGAGCTTTCCGCCCGTCTGGTTCAAGCCCAGGAAACCGAGCGCCGCGCGCTCTCCCGCGAGTTGCACGATGAAGTGGGCCAATCCCTTTCCGCCGTGCTCATCGAGCTGCGAAATTTATCCACGGGCCTGGGAATCCGCTCGGTCGACCACACCCGCAGCCAGGCCGAATCGATCAAAGGTCTCGTCGAGAACACCATTCGCGTGGTGCGCAACATGGCCCTGTTGCTGCGGCCCTCCATGCTCGACGATCTCGGCTTGATTCCCGCGCTCAAATGGCAGGCGCGCGAAATTTCCAAGCGTACTTCGATGGATGTCAGCGTCGCCGCCGAATTGCAGGGCGACGATCTGCCCGACGAATATAAAACCTGCATCTATCGCGTGGTGCAGGAGGCGCTGCACAACTGCGCCGCGCACGCCCGTGCTTCGAGCGTCCGCATCCGGGTGCAGCAGGAGCGCGACCGCCTGCTTCTTTCCATTCAGGACGACGGCCAGGGATTCGACGCGCGCCAGGTTCGGGGCCTGGGCTTGCTCGGAATGCAGGAGCGCGTCGCCCGGCTCGGCGGCGTCTGCCACGTGCATTCGGCCCCCGGCGCGGGAACCGTTCTTTCGGTCGAGCTTCCCGCTCCGCCGTCCACTCCCGAGCCCGCTTCTGAACGACGTGAGGACCTGCGTGAAACACATTCGCATTCTGTTGGCGGATGATCATAACGTGATGCGCCGCGGATTGCGCCTGTTGCTTGAAAGCCAGCCGGAGTTCGCCGTGGTCGCCGAAGCCGCCGACGGCCGCCAGGCGCTCGAACAGGTGGAGGCGACCAATCCTGACGTGGTCATCCTCGACATCGCCATGCCCAATCTGAGCGGAATCGAGGCCGCGCAGCAGATGATCGCCGTGCGCCCCGCCATCGCGGTCATCATCCTGAGCATGCACTCCGATGAAGGCTACGTGCTGCGCGCCCTGAAAGCCGGCGCCAAGGGTTATCTCTTGAAAGATTCCGCCGAGGGCGATCTGATCGAAGCCATCAAATCGGTCAGCCAGGGAAAAACATTTTTCAGCGCGGAGATCAGCCGCATGCTGGTGGAAGATTATGTCCGCGAAATCCGCACCCGCGGCGTCGAAGACAGTTATGAGCTGCTGACCGCCCGCGAGCGGGAAATCCTGCAGCTGATTGCCGAGGGCAAATCGAACAAAGACGTCGCCTCGCGCCTGAATTTAAGCCTGTACACCGTCGAAACCCATCGCCGCAATCTTCAGGACAAGCTGAACCTGCACAGCCTGGCCGAGTTGATCTTGTACGCCGTCCGCAAGCGCGTAATTTCCTAGGCCAGCCATAAGCCGCCAGGCCTGTGCTGTTCGAAGTGGCATAAGCCGCCAGGCTTGTGCTGTTCCCACCGTGCCACAAGCCGCCAGGCTTGCTGTGCCATAAGCCGCCAGGCTTGTGCTGCTCCTACCGTGCCATAAGCCGCCACGCTTGTGCCGTTCGCAGCCACAGAATCGACCCGCGCGGAACGCAAGCCTGACGGCTTACGCCACTTCACACAGCGCAGCTGAAAAAGGCGACAGACCCCGCCTGTAAGTTATACTCGCCGCGTGCGACCATGGCCGCGGACGGAGCGGTCTTCCGCACCCCGCCAGGGAAATCTCGAAATGGTCCATCTGGCGCAGCCGATCGCTTTCGCCCGCCCGCCAGAGCGTATATTGGATCAAGGAGCGCACCACGTCTCTCCAAGGGGGGTGCGCGAACAACAACAGCAATGGCACTTCGCAAAAACCACGACCCCCGCCCGCAGATCCTCGAGGTTTCGCCCGTCGCCGCGATTCCCGGAGGCGAGTTTCAGATCCGCGGCAAAGGTCTCGCGCCCTCGGCCAATTCGCGCGCGCGCTTCGGCGACGTCGCCGCTCCCATCGTCATCGGCTCCGATAATCTTTTGATCGTCCGCGTCCCCGATAATGCCCAGGCCAGCGAGCTCATCGTCGGCAACGGTGAACACGCCAGCGTCCCCTGGATCTGCGGCATCGGCATCCAGGTCGCCGACAGCATGCACCCGGTCGCCAATCCGGTCATCGATCGTTACGGCAACATCTATACCACCTTCAGCGGCTCGCCCGGGCAAAAAACTCCCGTTTCCATCTACAAAATCGACACCAGCTATCGCCCCAAGCCGCTGGTCACCGATCTGATGAACGCCACCGGCCTGGCCCTCGATCCCGCCGGCGTGCTGTACGCCTCCAGCCGTCACGACGGAATCGTCTATCAAATTTCGCCCGCCGGAAATATGGCCGTTTATGTCGAAGGAATGGGCGTCGCCACCGGACTGGTCTTCGATCCGGAAGAAAATCTCTACGTCGGCGACCGTAGCGGTACGGTTTTCAAAATCAGCCGCTCCCGCCAGATCTACGTATTCGCCACGCTCGAACCCTCCATCGCCGCCTATCATCTGGCCTTCGGGCCCGACGACTATCTTTACGTCACCGGCCCGACCACTTCGAGCTACGACGCCGTTCATCGCATCTCCCGCGACGGCCACGTCGAGACGTTTTATCGCGGCCTCGGGCGTCCCCAGGGCATGGCCTTCGATGACAAGGGAAATCTCTACGTCGCCGCCTCGCTCAGCGGCCGGCGCGGCGTGGTTCGTCTCAAGCCCGATGCTCAAGCCGAATTATTCCTGTCCGGCCCCGCCATTGTCGGCTTGGCCTTTTCGCCCTCGAAATCGCTGTTCCTGGCCACCAACAATTCCCTGTTTCGAGTTGACGTAGGAATTGAAGGCCGCCGAATCCCATGAAAGAATCGGGAAGTGCGCAGCGGGAAGCGGCCAGCGCATCCGGGACCACGGAAGCACCCGCCTTCCCGAGTGACGCGGAAATCATCGCCGTCGGCAGCGAACTTCTCACCCACGACCGCATCGACACCAATTCTCTCTTCCTCACCGAGCAGCTCAACGCGATCGGCATCGAAGTCCGGCGCAAGCTGATCGTCGGCGACGACCGTCCACGTCTGGAATCGGCCATCCGCCACGCGCTCGCTCACGTGCGTGTCCTCATCCTCACCGGCGGACTGGGCCCCACCGAAGACGATCTCACCCGCGAAGCCGTCGCCGCCGCGCTCGACCGCCGTCTCGTCTTCAGCGACCAGATCTTCGGCTGGATCGAGGAGCGTTTCCGCCGCATCCGTCGTCCCATGGCCGACAACAATCGCCGTCAGGCCTACCTGATCGAAGGCGCGGAGCCTTTGCCCAATCCACGCGGCACCGCGCCCGGCCAATGGATCCTCCACGGCGACTGCGCCATCATGCTTCTTCCCGGCCCTCCCGGCGAATTGAAGCCTCTGTTCACTTCCGAAGGCCTCCCGCGGCTCGCCAGGCGCCTGCCGCCGCAAGTCATTCGCACCCGCTATTACCGCGTCGCCGGAATGGGCGAATCCGAGCTCGATCATCTCATTGCGCCCATCTACACCCAGGTCCAAAACCCTGCGACCACCATCCTTTCGGGCGCCGGCGACATTCAGGTTCACCTCCGCGCCCGCGCCAATACGGCCGAACAAGCCGAATCGCTGCTCGCCGCCATCGCCCCGCAAATCGAAACCCTCCTCGGCGATCGAATTTATTCCCGGAATGGCGATCTTTTGGAAGCCGTGGTCGGCCAGAAGCTCCGCGCCGCTCACGCCACGCTCGCCGTCGCCGAAAGCATCACCGGCGGACTCATGGCCCAGCGCATCACCACCATCCCCGGCGCGTCCGATTATTTTCTCGGCGGTTTTCTGGTGTACACGAATCAAATGAAAACCGCTCTTCTCGGCGTCGACCCCGCGCTCATCGAAAAACACACCGCGGTCAGTGCCGAAGTCGCCTGCGCCATGGCCGAAGGCGCCCGCGCCCGCACCGGCGCGACCTACGCCCTCTCGATCACCGGCGAAGCCGGCCCGGAAAGCTCCAGCGGAGCCGCGCCCGGAACCGTTTTCATCGGTTTCTGCGGACCCGGTCACGTCGAAGCCCGCGAAGTCCAGTTCGGCGGCGACCGCAACCGCATCCGCGCCTTAGCCGCGCAAACCGCCCTCGATTTCCTGCGCCGCAGACTGAACTGACCCCATTCCCCCGGCAACCGGCAACAGAATCCCAAACCATTTCAACCGTTTCTCGTTTCACCCAACCCACCCCCCGCGAAACCACCCCTAATCTCATAGCCGAAGAGATCGTACGCTCTGCCATGGGAGGGTTGATTCGACAAGAGCCGGCATACTAGTCAAAGCCGTGCAGCCGTCTGCGTGTCATGGTTGCTGCCTGGACATTCTGGGTCCCAAGCCGTTGCGGGTTACCAAGCGGCCGCTTACGCCGGAAGCGTAAAATCCGGATCGGGGAGCTCTCTTAAAACATCAAATGCTGCATAGAACGGTAAACTGGAGGGAACGCCGCGCCCGTTAACGCGCCGGCCAAAGGGGACCACAAACCAGCTTGAGCACCGTCATCTCGCCGAAAGCCGCGGAATCGACCGCCTTCCGCATCCTCGCCTCGCTCAGCGTGTGCCATCTTTTAAACGATCTGCTGCAAAGTCTCCTGCCCGCGGTTTATCCGATTCTTAAAAACTCCTATCATCTCGATTTCGTGCAGGTTGGCCTCATCACCGCCACGTCTCAGCTCACCGCGTCGCTGCTACAGCCGCTGGTCGGCCTGTACACCGATCGCCGCCCGATGCCCTACTCGCTCGCCACCGGCATGGGATTCACGCTCGCCGGCCTGCTGGCGCTCTCGCGCGCGCCCAATTTTCAAATGATCCTGGTCGCCGTGGCGCTGGTCGGCATGGGCTCGTCGGTGTTTCACCCCGAATCCTCGCGCGTCGCGCGCATGGCCTCGGGAGGCCAGCACGGCCTGGCGCAGTCGCTGTTTCAAGTCGGCGGAAACGCCGGAACCGCCCTCGGACCGCTGCTCGCCGCGTTCATCGTCGTGCCCTACGGCCAGCGCAGCATCGCCTGGTTCTCCATCGTCGCCTTCACCGCGATGTTCCTGCTGACGCACATCGGCCATTGGTACAAAGCGCATCGCATCATTCTGCAAACCGCCCACGAAGCCCACGCCGCCATTATTGGTTCCAACCGGAAAATCGCGAGGGCCGTCGCCGTTCTCATCGCGCTGGTCTTTTCCAAATTTTTCTACCTGGTCAGCCTCACCAGCTACTACACCTTTTTCCTGATGACCAAATTCGGCGTCTCCGTGCGCAGCTCGCAGATCCATCTGTTTATTTTTCTCGGCGCGGTCGCCGCCGGAACCATCATCGGCGGCCCGGTCGGCGATCGCATCGGACGCAAACACGTCATCTGGTGGTCCATCCTGGGACCGCTGCCGTTCACCCTCACCATGCCCTACGCGAATCTTTTCTGGACCACTCTGCTGACCATCCCCATCGGCCTGCTGCTCGCCTCCGCGTTTCCCGCCATCATCGTTTACGCGCAGGAATTGGTTCCCGGAAGAGTCGGCGCGATATCCGGTCTGTTCTTCGGACTGGCCTTCGGCATGGGCGGCATCGGCGCGGCGCTGTTGGGCGAGCTGGCCGACTTCACCAGCATCGAATTCGTCTATCGTGTCTGCGCCTTTCTTCCGGCCATCGGCTTGTTGACCGCGTTTCTGCCCAACACTTCGCGGCCGAAAGTGGCCTGACCCGGTGAGCCGGCTTATTCTGACTTCGGACTCCTGAATTCGGACTCCTTCCGCCGTCCCATCTCGAACACCAGCATCCCAACCACGTTGCCCGCGACCACCACTCCGCCGATCTTCGCCCCAAACGACCACCAGCTCGGCACGTCGATAATCGGAAAAATCGACAGCACGATGTACAGCAGCGTCATCAGGAATCCGGACGTCGCGGCGATTCTCACCCACGGGCCCGCGCGGCCGGCCAGCGGCAGCGCGAACATCACCAGGTATGGCAGCGCGTAGTAGATCCCCGCGGCATTTTCGAAAAGCTGCCACGCCTCCTGGCTGGCCACGCCCAAAATTCCCGCGATCCCCAGCGCCACGGTCAGCGCGCCCACGAAATAAATCGAGTGCGCGGGCGTCCGGAATCGCGGATGCAAGCGCGTGAACCAGGCCGGCAGCAGACGATCCCACGCCGCCACCATGGGCAGTCGCGCCGTCCCGGCGAAATGCACGCTCATCTGCGCGATGCGCATTCCCAGCACCAGCAGAATCACCGCGCTGGCAATCTCCGCGCCCACCCCCAGCGGCCGCGTGGCGATCGACAGCACCTGCGAAACCGGCGAAATCAAATCGATATTCCGGTCGCCCACGAACCACAGCACCGATCCGGTGCCCAGAATGAACAGCGCCGCGATCACCGGCGCGGCGATGATCACGCTGCGGCCGATCAGTTTCGCCGGATCCTTGCATTCACCCGCGAAAATCGCCACATATTCAAACCCTCCCAGCGCGCCGAATCCGAGCTTGCCCAGAATATTCAGATTCAGCAGCGTCAGCGCCGGCAGGGTGAAGGAAAACGGCGTCGTCTGCGGATGCCCGCCGCGCAGTTGATTGATGCCCGGAAGAATCACCATCGCCGCCAGCACCACCACCATGGCCAATCCCCCGCCGCCGTGCAGCCATTTTCCCGCGGCCAGGCCGACGGTGGAGAGCGCCGCCAGTCCGCCGAGAATGCCCACGCTCGCCGCGGCGATGAACCATTTGTTTTCCACCATCCACACCGCGCGCGGGCCGATCGCGTAGGCCAGGTTCACCGCCGCCTGCACGCCGATCGACGACATCAGAATCATCGCGTAGATCCACAGATTCCACGCGGTGAGAAATCCGGTGCGCTCGCCGAATCCGATTTTGGCCCACTGATACAGTCCGCCTTCCAGCGGAAATCGCCGGCTGAGATGCACCACCACCATCGCCGACGGCACATAAAACAGCACCGCCGCCAGCAGCCAGAACATCACGTGCGACGGCCCCAGTTTCGCCGCCGTACCCACCCAGCTCAGCCCCATCACGTACAGAATCTGCGTGAAGACCAGGTTCCACAGGCCCAGTTCCTTTTTGAGCTCGCGGCTGTGCGATCGAACAGCGGTGCGGGTTGACTCCATTTCGTCTCGCGCTTCACGAACGCCGCGTGATCCGTCAGTTTACAATAAAAGTTCAGGGTCTCGACTGGAGGAGGAATGTCAGCCAATCAGCGCCGCCGTTCGGCGGCCGTGCGCATCGGATCGGTAACCGTCGGCGGCCATCACCCGATTGTCGTGCAATCCATGACCAACACCGATACCGCCGACGTCCTGTCGACGGTGAATCAGGTGATGGCGCTCGCCAATGCCGGCTCGGAGCTGGTGCGCGTCACCGTGAACACGGAAGACGCCGCGCGCGCGGTGCCGAAGATCGTTGAAACGCTGGATAAATTCGGCGTGCGCGTTCCGGTCATCGGCGATTTTCACTACAACGGACATATTCTGCTCAAAAAATATCCGGAAATGGCGCGCGCGCTGGCCAAGTACCGCATCAATCCGGGAAATGTCAATATCGGCAAAAAACATGACGATAATTTCCGCACCATGATCGAAGCGGCCATTGAATATGACCGTCCGGTGCGCATCGGCGTGAATTGGGGCTCGCTCGATCAGGCGCTGCTCACGCGCATGATGGATGAAAATAATCGATCGCCCGAACCGGCCGACGCGAAAACCGTCACGCTGCGCGCCATCGTGGTGAGCGCGGTCGAATCGGCCGCGGCGGCGGAGCGGTACGGCCTGGCGCACGACAAAATTATTCTGAGCGCGAAAGTCAGCGGCGTGCAGGATCTGATCGCGGTGTATCGCATGCTCGCCCAGGAAGGCGACTGGGCTCTGCATCTGGGATTGACCGAAGCCGGCCTGGGGTCGAAAGGAATCGTGGCCTCCACGGCCGCCATCGGCGTGCTGCTTCAGGAAGGCATCGGCGATACCATTCGCGCTTCGCTCACGCCGCTGCCCAACGGCGACCGCACCGACGAAGTGATCGTCTGCCAGCAGATTTTGCAGGCGCTGGAGCTGAGAAGCTTCACTCCCCAGGTTACCGCCTGCCCCGGATGCGGGCGCACCACCAGCACTTTTTTTCAGGACATGGCCGATCAGATCCAGACCTACCTTCGGCAGCAGATGCCGGTCTGGAAATCGCGCTACTCGGGCGTCGAGGAAATGAAAGTCGCGGTGATGGGCTGCGTGGTGAATGGTCCGGGAGAATCGAAACATTCGCAGATCGGCATTTCCCTGCCCGGAACGTTTGAAGAGCCGGTGGCTCCGGTTTATGTCGATGGCAAACTCAAATGCACGCTGCGCGGTGATTCGATTGTCGCGGAATTTATCGCTATTCTGGACGATTATGTCCAGCGGCGCTATGCCGCCCGGACACTCGAAGCAGTCGACGCGTGAGAACCCCTGCTTTCCAGCAGAGAACATTCGGCGAATTTTTGTCTAAATCAGGTGCGTCGTAAACATTTCGAGTTTGCGCGCATCTATAAGGTGAAGTTCGGGTTAAATATATCTGGCGCCGTAGTCTGGTCGCCTTCAGAGGCTACAAATTCCAAAGGAGCGATGGACGGACCCCTATGAGGATCTGCGTACTGGGTGGTGACGGTTACTGTGGCTGGGCGACGGCGCTGTTTTTATCGAGGCGCGGACATCGCGTGGCGATTGTCGATAATTTCTCGCGGCGCCAATGGGATTTCGAGCTTGGCGTGCAGACGCTGACCCCGATTACGCCGCTGGCCGAACGGCTGCGGGTGTGGCAGGAATTGACCGGTGAAGTGATCGAGCTGTTCACCGGCGACGTCTGCGATTACGATTTTCTGGCCGCGGCAATCGAGTCCTTCCGGCCCGACGCGGTGGTGCATTTCGCCGAGCAGCGCGCCGCGCCCTATTCCATGATCGACCGCAAACACGCCGTGTTCACGCAGGTGAACAACGTGGTCGGCACCTTGAATTTATTGTTCGCGATTCAGGAAATCGCGCCCGATTGCCACCTGGTGAAGCTGGGCACCATGGGCGAATACGGCACGCCGAATATCGATATCGAAGAAGGCTATATCAAGATCGAGCACAACGGCCGCAGCGACGTTCTGCCGTTTCCCAAGCAGCCCGGCTCGTTTTATCATCTGTCGAAGGTTCACGACAGCCACAACATCATGTTCGCGTGCAAAATCTGGAAGCTGCGCGCGACCGATCTGAATCAGGGCGTGGTGTACGGAACGGTCACCGATGAAACCGCGCTCGATGAGGCGCTGATCAATCGCTTCGATTACGACGACGTGTTCGGCACGGTGCTGAACCGTTTCTGCGTGCAGGCGGCGACGGAGCATCCGTTGACGGTGTACGGCCGCGGCGGGCAGACGCGCGGATTCCTGGATATTCGCGACACTGTGCGCTGCATCGAACTGGCCTGCCTGAATCCGGCGAATCCGGGCGAGTGCCGCGTGTACAACCAGTTCACCGAGCAGTTTTCGGTGATGGATCTGGCCCACATGGTGCAGGCGGCGGCGCGCAAGCTGGGCTTGAATGTCGAGATCGATCATCTGCCCACGCCGCGCGTCGAAGCCGAGGAGCATTATTACCACGCCAAGCATTCCAAACTGATCGACCTGGGGCTGCGGCCGCATTATCTTTCCGACTCCCTGCTCGATTCCCTGATGAACATCGCGGTTCGTTATAAGGATCGCATCGATATTTCGCTGTTCCTGCCGCAGGTAAAATGGCAGAACTCGCGCAACCAGCGGGCGCGGCCGCTGGCGACCCGTCCGGTGACCGCGCCGGGCGCCTGAGTGCTACGCCGGAAGAGCCCCCGTCTTTACAGACGGGGCTGTAAACACGATCCAGCCCCGCCAGTCATGGCGGGGGCGGCGGCCGGGCATGGACACCCGCGGCGAGCTTCCGCTATGATTTGGTGGGGGTTTGTACGTTGCATGGGTTGACGAAATGGGGCCTGTGAACCCTGGCGCGCGTGACCAACAAAAATTTCGCCTGTACCTGATTGTTCTGGCTTTTGCCGCGGCCGTTTATCTCGGCTGCATGATTTCCCCGCCCCGCCTGATGGACGACGTGGACGCGGTGCAGGCGCAGATCGCGCGCAACATGCTCACCTCCGGCGATTGGGTGACGGCGCGGATCGACGGCATCGCCTATCTCGAGAAAGCCCCGCTGATTTACTGGCTGATCGCCATTTCCTATAAAATTTTCGGCGTGCACGATTGGGCCGCGCGCATTCCCGTGGCGTTATCGTCGATCGCGCTGGCGTGGATTACCGCGGCGTTCGGGATGTGGGCGTTCGGAAAACGCGCGGGATTTTACGCCGGCCTGTGCATTTCCACCTGCGTGGGCCTGTTTTTATTCACGCGCATCCAGATTCCCGACGTGATGGTGGCCGCGTGCATGGCGATTTCGATGTGGGCGTTTCTTCGCGCCATCGAAGAAGAAGAGCGGCGCCCGCGCCTGTGGGCCGCCATCCTGGCGGCGAGCATCGGCGTCAGTCTGCTGCTCAAAAGCCTGATTGGCGCCGTTTTTCCGATCGCCGCGGCGCTGATTTATTTGACCTGCACCGGACAGATCGCCCATCGCAAAATCTGGCGGCGATTGCATATCGCCAGCGGCGCGGTGATCGCGCTGGCCATCGCCGCGCCCTGGCACGTGCTCGCCACGCTCGATAATCCGCCGTATTTCGATTTTTCATTACGCAGTATTCCCGGCCAATATCACGGGTTCCTGTGGTTTTATTTCATGAATGAGCAGGTGCTGAGATTTTTAAACCTGCGCTATCCGCGCGATTACAACACCGTGCCGCGATTGTGGTTCTGGCTGCTGCATTTGGTCTGGCTTTTTCCCTGGAGCGTGTACCTTCCCACGGTTTGGAAACTTTCTTTCAAGCCGATGGATCGCGCCGGGCGCACCCGGCTGCTGGCGCTGTGCTGGACCGGATTCATTCTCGTCTTTTTCACTTTTTCGACCACCCAGGAATATTATTCGATGCCGTGCTATCCGGCGCTGGCGCTGCTGATCGGCTCGGCGATGGCCACGGAGAGTGCGTGGGTGCGGCGCGCGACCCGCGTCCTGTGCGTGATTCTGGCGGGTTGCGCGATCGCCGCGCTGGGGTTGTGGTTTGCCGTGCGCAACGTGCCCGCGCCTGGCGATATTTCTTCCGCGCTCAGTTCGCATCCCAGCGCCTACACGCTCTCGCTGGGGCACATGGAGGATTTGACGCTCGATTCCTTCGCGTATCTGCGCGCGCCGCTTCTGGCCGCGGCGATCGCGTTTCTGATCGGCGCCATCGGCACGTTTCGCGGCGCCGGGCAACGCGCGTTTCTCTCCGCCGCGGTGATGGCGGTATTGTTTTTTCAGGCCGCGCGAATGGCGCTGGTGGTGTTTGATCCGTACATGTCGTCCTATCCGCTGGCGCAAGCGATCAACCACGGGCCGCCGGGAAAACTGATCGTCGATCATCATTACTACACCTTTTCCTCCATCTTTTTTTACACCGGGCGCGACGCGCTGCTGCGCAACGGACGCATCAATAATCTGGTCTACGGCTCTTATGCTCCCGGCGCGCCGGATGTTTTCATCGACGACCGGCAATGGAAAAATCTGTGGCTGACCAATGACCGCTATTACCTGGTGGCCGATGAAGCGGCGCTCTCGCGCCTCAAAGAACTGGTCGGCGAGGCGAGCCTGCACGTGGTCGCGCAAAGCGGAGGCAAAGTGGTGCTGACCAATCTGCCGCTGACCAATCCGGCGCTGCGCGGGGGTGACGAGAAAACGTGATCGTCCTGCTGGGCGTTGCGGCGATTCCCTTCATTTATTACCTGATCGCGATTTTCAGCTCGACCCGATTTTTCCTTCAGCCGGAGCGCGCCGGCGACGCGGCCTTCACTCCGCCGGTGAGCAATCTGAAACCGATTCGCGGCCTGGATCCGGACGCGTACGAAAATCTGGCCAGCTTCTGCGCGCAGGATTATCCGGATTACGAAATTCTGTTCTGCATCGACGCGGACGACCGCGCGGTGGTTTCGATCCTCGAAAAATTGCAGCGGAATTTTCCGCAATGCCGGATTCGCGTGCTGTACGGCTCCGGCCGCGTGGCGACCAATGATAAATGCGCGCGGCTGGCCCGCCTGGTGAGCGAAGCCGCGCACGAACACCTGGTGATCAGCGACAGCGACGTGCGCGTGCGCCGGGATTATCTGCGGCGCGTGGTGGCGCCGCTGGCCGATCCGAACATTGGCGCGGTGACTTGTTTTTATGTTCCCACCGACATCCGCACCTTCACCGACCATTTGCAAACGGCGGGAATGATTTCGGATTTTTTCGTGAGCACGCTGGTGGCCTGGCAGCTGGACGGAATCAAGTTCGCGCTGGGAACCACCATCGCCACTACGCGCACGCGCATCCGCAATTTCGGCGGCTATGAAGAGCTGGAAAATCGCCCCGCCGACGATCTGCTGGTGGGCCGTCTGATCGCGGAGCAGGGCTGCGAAGTGCTGCTCTCGCGCTATGTGATCGAGACCGTGCCGGATTATCATTCCTTCCGCGCGCTGCTCGACAAGCGCCTGCGCTGGATCGTGGTGATGCGGCACATGCGGCCGTGGGGACATTTCGGTTTGCTGTTCACGCAGGGGTTGCCGTGGTCGATTTTCGCCGTTGCGGTGCATCCGGCGTGGGCGGTCGCGGCGGGATTTTTCGGCGGCTACGCGTTTTGCCGCGTGCTGATGACCTGGATCGTCGGCGTGCATGGATTGAAGCAGCCGCGATTCTGGAAAGAGATGCCGCTGATTCCGTTGTGGGACGCGGTCGCGTTCGGGATCTGGGCGGTCAGTTTCTGGCGGTCGAGCATTCGCTGGCGCGGCGCGGATTATTTTATTCGCGACGGCAAATTAGTGCCGGTGGAATCGGTGGAAAAGTAGCTTATCCAAATGCGCCGGGCCCCCGCCATTACTGGCGGGGCTGTAGCGGATAACGATTCGAGGGTCAAAAAGCAGGCGGCGCCGGCTTTTCTCGCCGAACATCGCCCGCGCCCTTCGCGATACGATATGCGAATGGGTAAGCACGCACACCGCCTCTTTTTATCGGCCCTCGTCACGTCCGCACTCGTTTACGCTCAACATTACGATCCGATCGTTTTCGGCGCACTGCAATGGCGCAGCATCGGGCCCGATCGAGGAGGACGATCGATCGCCGCGGCGGGCAGCGCCGCGCGTCCTTACGAATATTATTTCGGCGCCACCGGCGGCGGTCTTTGGAAAACCATCGACGGCGGCACGACGTGGAAACCGGTGACCGACGGGCAGATCAAAAGCTCCTCGGTGGGCGCGGTCGCGGTTTCCGAATCGAATCCGGATATCGTCTACCTCGGCATGGGCGAGACGGAACTGCGCGGCAACATCATGCAGGGCGACGGCGTCTACAAATCGACCGACGCCGGCAAGACGTGGCAGCACGTGGGCCTGACCGACACGCAGGCCATCTCGCGAATTCGCATCGACCCGTCGAATCCCGATATTGTCTACGTCGCGGCGCTGGGGCATCCTTACGGGCCAAACGTGGAGCGCGGTGTGTTTCGCACGCGCGACGGCGGAAAAACGTGGCAGAAGATTCTTTATAAGGATGAGCACGCGGGCGCGGAGGACCTGGCGCTCGATCCGCACAATTCGCAGGTGATTTACGCGTCGATCTGGGATGTATATCGCACTTCGTGGACGCTCAACGACGGCGGGCCGCGCAGCGGATTTTACAAATCGACCGACGGCGGCGATCATTGGACGGAGATTACGCGCAATCCGGGGTTGCCGCAGGGGGTTCTCGGCAAAATCTGCGTGGCCGTTTCGGCCGATTCGAATCGCGTGTACGCGATGGTGGAAGCCGATGACGGAGGGCTGTTCCGTTCCGAAGACGCGGGCGCAACGTGGACCAAGGTCAGCGAAGATCACCGCATCCGGCAGCGCGCGTTTTATTATTCGCGCATCACCGCCGATCCGCGGAATAAAGACGTCCTGTACATCATGAACACGGGGCTTTATAAATCGACCGACGGCGGCAAGACGCTGCGGCAGCTTCATCCGCCGCACGGCGATCAGCACGATTTGTGGATCGCCTCGAACGATCCCCAACGCATGATCAACGCGGACGACGGCGGCGGCACGGTTTCGGTGGATGGCGGCGAAACGTGGACCCGGGAGGGGTTTCCGACCGCGCAGATTTATCACGTCGCCACGACGACCGATGTTCCCTATCACGTCTGCGGGGCGCAGCAGGATAACACCACGATTTGCGTGACCAGCGCGCCGGCCGGGCGCGGCGGCGCTGCCGGAGACGTGCTTCCGCTGGGACGCCCGATGTATTCGCCGGGCGGCGGCGAAAGCGGATATATCGCGCCGGATCCGAAGAATCCGGACATTTTTTACGCAGGCAGCCAGGGCGCGCTGCTGAGCCGCTACGACCGCGCCACCGGCCACATGCGCGACGTGCAGGTTTATCCGCTATTTTTCTCCGGGATGTCGTCGGCGGTTTTGAAAGAACGCTGGCAGTGGACGTTCCCCATTGTGTTCAATCCGGCCGATCCGAAAATTTTGTACACGTCCTCGCAGCATCTTTTTAAAACGACCAACGAAGGGCAGAGCTGGGAGACGATCAGTCCGGATCTGACGCGTGCCGATCCGAAAACGCTGGGCGATTCGGGCGGGCCGATTACCAAAGACCAGAACGGTCCGGAAATTTACGCGACGATTTTCACCATTGCGCCATCGCCGAAAGATGCGAATCTGATCTGGACGGGCTCCGATGACGGGCTGGTTTATATTACGCGCGACGGCGGGAAACACTGGAAAAACGTGACGCCGCCGGGGATGCCGGATTTTATCCGCATCAGCATTATCGACGCGTCGCCGATCCGGCCGGGAACGGCGTACGTGGCGGCGAAAAATTATCAGGCCGACGATCGCAAACCGTACGCGTATCGCACCGACGATTACGGCGCGCATTGGACCAAGATCACCAACGGCATCGCCGATGACGATTACGTGCACGTGGTGCGCGAGGATCCGAAGCGCGCGGGACTGCTTTTCGCCGGAACAGAACATGGCATTTATGTTTCGTTCAACAACGGCGCGGAGTGGCAGTCGCTGCGGCTGAATCTGCCGGATACGCAGGTGCCGGATCTGCTGATCAAGGACGACGACCTGGTGATCGCGACGCACGGGCGGTCGTTCTACATTCTGGACGACATTTCGATGCTGCGGCAGCTTGCGGGAAATATTCAGAGCACGCATCTGTTCAGGCCGGCGACGGTGGAACGGTCGCTCGATCGCGGGGCGACCATCGATTATTTTCTGGCCAAGCAGGCGGATTCAGTGAAGATCGACATTCTTGATTCGAGCGGGAATGTAGTGCGGTCGTTTATCGGGTCGGCCGAGGCGGACAAAGAAGCGCAGGCGCGGCAGCGGCAAATGGAAGCGCAGGGCGGGGGCGGCCGCGGCGGCGCGGCGCGTCCGCCGACGCGGAAAACGGGCGGGAATCGCTATTCGTGGGATCTGCGGTATCCGGGTGCGACTACGTTTCCGGGAATGATTCTGTGGGGCGCGAATGCGGAGCAGGGGCCGATGGCCGTGCCGGGAGAATATCAGGTGCGGCTGACGGCGGATGGCGCGACGCAAACGGCTCCGCTGCACGTGGAGCGCGATCCGCGCGAGGTGACGATTACCCAGGCCGATCTCGACGAACAGTTCAAACTGGCGACGGCGGTGCGCGACAAAACGAGCGAAGCCGACGACATGGTGATCCATATTCGCGACATGAAGAAGCAGATCGACGATCGGGTGAAGAAGGCTCCGTCGCTGGACGCGGCGGGCGAGCGGCTGGCGACGCACCTGAGCGAAGTCGAAGAGGATTTGTACCAGGTGCGCAATCGCAGCGGCCAGGATCCGCTGAATTTCCCGATCAAGATCAACAATCAGCTCGCCGCGCTGATGCGGGTGATCGAGACGGGCGACGCGAAGCCGACCGATCAGAGTTACGTGGTCTTCAAGGAGCTGTCCCAGCGCCTGGATGCGATCAAGGCGCAGCTCGATGAGGTGATGAAGTCGGATCTGGCGCAGTTTAATAACGCGGCGGCGTCGGCGGGACAGGCGGCGGTGAAGTGAGGGGAGGCGGCTGCGCGGTGGACGGCATCGGCACTCTGTCTGTAATTGATTGAACTAAAAATTCAGACTAAACTGGAGTCGATGACGGTCAGCGTTGACGAGGCCAAGACGCAGCTTTCCAAGCTCCTGGATTTTCTCGAAGAAGGGGAAGAGGTAGTGATTGAGCGGCACGGCCGCGCGGTCGCGCGCCTGGTGCGGGCGAACGCCTCGGCAAAGCCGAAACTCGGCGCGATGCGCGGAGAAATCTCCTGGAAACGCGCCTGGGATCGTCCGCTTTCGGCGGAAGAAGCGGACTCGTTTTGGGAGGGCCGTTGGTAGCGGGGCCGTACCTGCTCGACACCAGCACGCTGATTTGGGCCGTTGCCGCTCCGGACCGTCTTTCCGCAGCTGCACGCAAGGCGATCAAGGCCGGACCGTTGGTGCTCAGCGTCGTGAGCTACTGGGAGATTGTGATCAAGGCGCGAAAAGGGCTGCTGACCGTTTCCGATCCTGCCGGCTGGTGGTCGCGAGCGGCGGACCTGCTCGGCGGCGAAATTCTGTCGATTCGCGCGACACACATTTCCGCGCTCGCCGCGCTGCCGGAAATTCATCGCGACCCGTTTGACCGTATGCTGATCGCGCAAGCGGCGGCCGAGGGGTTGACGCTGATGGCGAAGGACGCGGTGCTGCATCCCTACGCGGTGAAGGTGCTGTGGTGACGCCTTCGCGCGGCATCGATCGCCGGAAGCGAGCGGCAAGCGCAAATCTGGCGGCGCAAGCTACGGACGCATGGGGACCGGGACCGGTTTTAGCGCGGGCGGTTTGACGGCGCCGCCCATGGCCGCATAAGCGGAGGGTAGCGATTCGCGAATCAGGCGATTTAACCCGTTGGCGGCGGCGTCGGCGTCTTGCCAGGCCCAGTCGATCTGATGAAGCTGCGCGGCCGTCGGCAGGCCGTCGTAGGCGTCCATCGCGTTTTCGACTTGCGCGGCGCTGGCGATGGCCCGGTCGATTTCGCCTTGCACCTGGGCGATCCGGGGCGTGATTCTTTCAATGGCGGAAAGCGCGGGTTGGCCGTCTTCGCCGGCGGCGGCGAAGTATTGACGCAGTCCGGACATTTCTTCGGTGAGCATTTGCGCGGTTTCGCGCGCGGGGGCAAGCTGGCGCTGGATCGAATAGGCGCTCATGATCGCTTCGTGGCGCTTCTTGCGATCCGCTTCGGAGATTTTGAAATTCGGGTCTGGCTCGACCGTCAGTGGCTGTTTCATGGACGCGACGCTGACCGTGTAACGGCCGGGCATCACCACGGGACCGTTGCCTCGGCCGCGGCCTCCGCCGCCGAAGGCGTTGGGGATCTGGCCGGAGGGCGGAATTACGGGATTGCCCGCGGGACGCGCGAATTCCGCGTCGCCCCGGCCTCCGCCGGTGGAGATGCAACGCGCAACTGGGAGCACCGTGTTTTGCTCGATGGGCGGGGATTGGCGCAGATCCCAGCAGGCGCGGTTCAGGCCGGCTTCGGAGGGTCCACGGAGGGTGCGGATCATCTTGCCGGCAGCGTCGGTGATGGTGACGGTGACGCCGCCGGGCGCCGCGGTGGGAAGAGAATAGGTGAAGACCGCGCCGGCCGGCGGATTCGGGGCGAAAAATTCACCATAGCCGAACCAGAACTGGCCGTTGTACAAAACGCGATGATGAACCGGCGGAACGGGAAATAAAAATTCCTTGCTGGTGATTTCCGAGGTCATTTCGGCCAGCGGCTGATCGTCGTCGAGCACCCAGATTCCGCGGCCATGCGTGCCGAGAACCAGGGCATTCGATTTTTCCTGGAACAACAGATCGTAAACGGGAACGGGCGGAAGATTGGTGTTGAGCGAAGTCCAGTGCTCGCCGCGATCGAAGGTCGCGTAGACTCCCATTTCGGTGCCGACGACCAGCAAGCCGGCCTGGGAGGGATGCTCGCGGATGCGGTGAACCGAGGTTTCGGGCAAACCGGCGCTGATGGAGCGCCAGGTTTCGCCGTAGTCTTCGCTCACGAAAACATAGGGGTGGTAATCGTCGTTGAAATGGCCGTCGACGGTGAGATAAACGCGGCCGGCGGCGTATTTCGAGGCGGCGATGCCGCTGATGTTGAGCATCGACGGAAGGCCGGGGACGGTCAGCTTGGTCCAATGCGAGCCGCCGTCGCGGGTCATCTGGATGGCGCCATCGTCGGCGCCGGTGTACAAAACATTTTTGTCGAGGGGTGATTCGGCAATGACCGTGAGCGCGCTGAAATTCGATTGGCCGTCATGACGCGACAGGGCGTTGCGCGGAACCAGCGCGCCCATCATCTCGAGTTTTTCGCGATCGATGTGCCCGGTCAGGTCGGGGCTGATAGGTTTCCAGGTGACGCCGCGATCGTCGGAGCGAAATACGACGTCGGCTCCGGTGTAAATGGTGTGCGAATCGTGCGAGGAGACGATCAGCGGCGCGGTCCAATACCAGCGATAACCGGGCTGGCCGGGACGCGGTTTTTCCTGCGGCTGCACGGGGCCGATCGCCTGGCGCTCCATGGTGTCGACGTCGAGACGGCCGGTGTTCCCGTTTTGCGAGCTGACCAGCAGCGTGTGATCGTCGACGAACGCGGCGTCCATGCCGTCGCCGCTGCCGACGTTGTAGGCGTCTTTAAAAGAAATTCCATAGCTGATGTTGGTGGCCGTCGGAGTGCACCAGCTTCCGTTGTCCTGAAGGCCGCCGCAGACAGTGAAGGGATCGCGATTGTTGGCGGAGATGTTGTAGAACTGCCCGATCGGAAGATTGATGCGGAACAGCCAGGTGGCCCCGCGATCGAAAGAAATGGACACGCCGCCGTCGCCGCCGACGATCAGGTGATTGGAGCTTTCCGGATCGATCCACAAAACGTGATCCTCGCCGTGAACTTCGCTGAAAACTTCGCGGAAATTACGGCCGCCGTCGCCGGAGATGAACACGCCGCGGTTGGAGCCCATCACGTAGACGCGATTGGCGTCCTTGGGATCGACGTAGATGCGGCTGTAATACATGGGCCGCGGATCGAGGGCGCTCAGATGCTGCCAGGTTTCGCCGGAATCGGCGCTGCGGAAAATCCCGCCGTGCGCGGTGATCACGTCGGGGGGTTGCGCGGGGCGTTCTCCACGTCCGCCGCGTCCGCCGCCCCGGCCTTCGGAAGTGGGATCGGCTTCGACGATGGCGTAGACCACGCGATTATCGCCGGCGAAAGTCGCCAGACCGATGCGGCCTTTATCGCCGCGGGGCAGGCCGTGGGTGAGTTCGGTCCAGGTGGCGCCACCGTCCATGGTGCGAAAAATTCCGCTGCCCGGTCCGCCGCCGTTATAGCCCCAGCCTTTGCGCTGGTGCTGATACAGGGCGGCGAAAAGAACGTCGGGATTTTTGGGATCCATGACCAGGTCGATGGCGCCGGTGTTTTCGTCGCGATAGAGAATTTTTTTCCAGGTTTTTCCGCCGTCGGTGGTTTTGAAAACGCCGCGCTCGGGATTGGATCCCCACAGGTGACCGGCGGCGGCGACGTAGACGATGTTGGGGTCGCGCGGATCGATGACGATTTTGCCGATGTGGTGGGTGTCGGCGAGTCCCATTTTCTGCCAGGTCGCGCCGGCGTCGATGGATTTATAAACGCCGTCGCCCCACGAGGAGCTTTGACGATTGTCGGCTTCGCCGGTGCCGACCCAGACGATGGTCGGATTCGACGGCGCGACGGCGATGGCTCCGGTGGACATCATGGCGCCGGCGTGATCGAAGATCGGGGTGAAAGAAACGCCGGCGTTGACGCTTTTAAAAACTCCGCCGGTGGTGGTGGCGACATAAACGATGTCGGCCTGATTGGGCGCCTTGACGACGGCGAGATCGGCGATGCGGCCGCCGGTGGCCGCGGGTCCGATGCTGCGCCATTCAAGTCCGTGGAGCACGCCTGTCGGTATTTCGGACGGGACCTGGGCGAAAGCGGAAAACGCAACGGCTACGGCGGTAGCGGCGAGACGCATGAAAACCTCCAATTCAAGAAGTCTACCGAGAACCACGATGACAAACAAATTGTCCGATCCGGACCCCGGCGCGCAGCGTCCGGAAACGGATGGCACGGCAAGGACGCGGCGTGCACGGCGGTTCAGCAGACGCGGGAGCGGTATCTGGCGCGAAAAGAGTCAGCGTCGCAGGGTTGAAACTATACGGAGAGGACCTGGCTCAACGCGGTTTTGAATTTCGCCATTTCGGCGTCGGTGCCGATGGTGATGCGCATCATGTTGTCGTAGGGCGGAAACGCGCGGCCGACGGCGACTCCTTTGGCGAGCATCGCCGGGGCGACGGTTTTGATGTCGCGGCCCATGTCGAACATCAGGAAATTGGCCTGCGATTCGATGGATTTCAAATTTTTGCGGTTCAGCCAGGCGACCAGATCTTCACGAGTGTGGATCAGGCGGGCGCGGCGCTCTTCGAGAAAACCTGGACCCAAATCGATGGCCGCGACGACGGCCTTCGCGGTGGGGCCGCTGATAAACAGGTTGCGAAATGGAACCATTTTCGCCACCAGATCGGACCGGCCGGCAACGTAGCCCGCGCGCAGGCCGGCCATGCCGTAAATTTTCGAAAACGTGCGCATCACCAGAACGTTTTTGCCGTCGTGCACGTACTTCATCGAGCTTTCGGTTTCCGATGAAGTATTGAAATGGAAGTACGCTTCATCGATCAGCAGGATGGTGTCCGAAGGCAGGTTGCGCACGGCCCACGCGAGATCCTGTTTCGAGGCGACGTTGCCGGTCGGGTTGTTGGGATTGCAAATGTAAATCAGCCCGCCGCCGGCTTTTTTGGCTTCGGCGATGAGTTGATGCACGTCGGAGTGGTAATCGGAGGTGAGCGGCAGTTTCACCACGGCGTGGCCTTGCGCGGCGGCCAGCTCGGGACCGGATTCGAAGGTCGGCCAGCCGCAGATGAAGGGACGCGCCGGCGAAGTGAAGGCTTCGACGGCGCAGTGCAGGGCTTCGGTGGAACCGGCGCCCACCAGCACCTGATCGCCCTTGAGATTTTCAATGTTCGCGACGCTCTGATAGAAGGCCGGGTATTCGGTGAAATGATAGCGGTTGGCCTGCACGGCGGCGCGCGTGATCGCTTCGAGCGCGGCGGGCGGCGGACCTTCGGGAAATTCGTTGGCGTTCAGCCAGACGGTGCCTTTGGGCGCCCGAATGTTCATCGAATCGATGTTGGAGCGCTGCGCGAAAGCGAATTCAGTAAAACCAGCGGCGAGAACGCCGGCGAATCCTCGGCGAGTGAGCATGAACCCTCCCTCGGGTTATTCTACACAAATGGCCGAGTCCGGGGCTATGGCGGGAAGCCGGGTAGTGTGGTCATAGAGAGGATACCAGTTCGCTCAGATCCCAAACGTGATCGGTGATTCCGGCTTCCATCGCTGGCGTGACGCGAAGTGATTTGTGAACGCGACAAAAATTGTAAAACGCGAACCACAGCATCACAGCCGATGCGTGATTTTCCCATTTTTTCGAAAAACCATTCGTCAGGCGCGTGAATCGGCGAAGGCTCATTCGGATTGAAAGATTGCTCCGCTCCACAATTGACGTGCAGATCCGCTCGGGATCGGGCTGGCCGTAGACTATGACTGTCTCCACCGATGCGACTTCGGCGGGGCTGTACCGCTTTTCGCCATCCTGGGGAGTGCGGTACACCTTGATGAGCTGGGCGAAGCCAGTCAGTCGATCGTGCAGTGTTGTGGTGATCGCGGAGCGATACGGCGCGAAACCGTCTGTTGTCACCTGGAATTTGCAATGCGCCGTAGCCTGGCGGATTCCTTCAACGAAAACGTCCGTGGTGCGCTGGTCCCGCTTACCGATGGCAATATTGAGCACCAGCTTCGAATGCCGCTCGATGGCGACGAACGTGTAGCAGTCGCCAAGGTTCTGATCGTCTTCGGGCCGCACGCGTTTTTCCTTTTTGCCGACGAACGACCAAACTTCATCGCATTCCACGTCGCGCACCAACACATTGCGGATTTTCTCAGCCATTACGCGTTCGGCACGTTCGCCCGCCAAGGTCAAAACATTCAGCACCGTCCTAGGCTCAACGTCGCACATACGCGCCGTGGATCGCACGCTACTGCCTTCTAACAGGCATTGCAGGATACGGAGTGCTGTCTCTTGCGGCAGTCGCGAATCGCTTCCGAAGATGCGTTCTTGCGCTTCCGTGAAACGGCGTCGGCATTGCTGGCATTTAAAACGCTGCGCGCCGTTCTTGGATCGTCCGGCCTTTACGGCCTCGGTCTTGCAATTGTGGCAGGTCACTGTGAATCTCCTTGAGATTCACAGCCGGAACGCCGATAATGGGTTTGCAGGTCATTGCGGCTTCGGCTGTGATGATTTCGGCCCCGATCAGCGTTAGCGCGTTGATCGGGGCTTTTTGCTTCATGTATAAATTATACTTGACCCCCTGTAGAATATCAAGTATTATTTAAAGCATGAAGAAGAAAACTCTACCTAGCGATATACGGCTGTATTTTGCCCAGATGGGAAGCGAGGGCGGCAAGATCGGCGGAAAGAGGCGGGCAGACGCGTTAAGCCCGGAAAGACGCCGGGAGATTGCCCAGAAGGCAATCGCGGCACGTTGGGCAAAACGGCATGACCGATCCGCTTAAAAGTGCGCGTTTAAAAATCAGAAGGGCAGAGCATCACATCGAGGACTTGGAGCGCAGGGTAATAGCTTTCGACTCCAAAGACTCTTACGAAATAGTCATTGAAGCAGACACGGAAGCCGGATACAAGGCTCACAAATTCCGGTTGCGTAGGCCAGAAATGATCGATGAGTGCTCCCTTGTCACTGGTGACGCAGTTGGCAATCTGCGAGCTGCTTTGGATCATGTTATTTACGCCTGTACGATCGCCAATGGGCACACTAACCCGCCGATCGGAGCCTGCCAGTTCCCGTTTGGCGGAAACGATCAGACCTCTTTCGATGCTAAAGTGCAAGGTCGTGCCGCGTTCGTTCCGAAGCAAATTCAAACGTTGCTTCGAGAGTTCCGCGCTTACAAGGGCGGCAGCTCTGAACTTTGGGCACTCAACGAAGTGTGTAACAGGGACAAGCACGCGCTGATCATATCGGTTCTTGTCGGCTTCAACCAACTTAACGTCAAGTACAGCGAGGGAACTATTCTCTCCCCTGCTAATCCCTGGTGGGATAGCGCGAAAAACCAAGTCGAACTCTTTCGAGCGAAGGGCGACCCGAAGTACGATTTCAGTATTTCGATCGATGTAGCCTTTGATCGTCCCGATTGCATCGCAGGGCATCGCGTGACGGCTGTTCTCAGAGGATTCCTCGCAATGGTCGGGAGCATGGTTCGGACTATTGAAATCGAAGCCGGACGGATCGGCCTTTTGTGAAACGGCCACGTCATATCCTCTCTATGACCACACTACCGGAAGCCGGGTAGTGCGTGAGATCTGGGCGATTAACCCCCGCCATTACTGGCGGGGCTGTAACGCGCACCTGAAGAACCCCCGCCATTACTGGCGGGGCTGTAATCCTTCGCAATCAAGGCGGATTTTACGCACTACTGAAAGCTGGTGCGCTTGATGTAGTCGAGCTTGGGAAAGCGCGGGACCAGATATTCGTTGGCTTCTTCTTCGACGCGGCCGGGGTCGATGTCCTTGCCTTGCGGACGCATCTCGCCGTAGCCGGAATAAAGTTTATCGGCGACTTCCATGCCTTGGATAATTCTGGCGAAGGGGACGAAACCCTGGCTGTCGAGCGAAGCGTTATCGGCCAGATTGATGAAAATTTCGGTGGCGCGGGTGTTGGGGCCGGATTGCGCGAAGGCCAGCGTGCCGCGCAGATTTTTTTCCTTGGGCGGATCGTCGACGATGAACAACTCACGCCATACATCGTGCACTTTAAAGTCTTTATTCACGCCGAACTGGGCGATGAACCCGGGGATGACGCGGAAAAAACGGCCCTGGTCGAAGTAGTGCATTCGCAGGAGCTCATGAAATCGGGCGACGCCGCGCGGGGCCCAGTCCTTGTGGGCTTCGACGATGAAATCGCCTTGCGAGGTTTCGAATTTCACGCGGAAAACGTCGGGAACGACGATTTTGGGCTTCGGTTTGCTGCATGCCGTGAGCGCCAGCAGGAGGACCAAAACGGAACTGCGCATCCGGGCCAATTATCGCATTCCGGAGGAGCACGCGCTGTGTTATTCTAGGTCGTGCCGCACCGGATTCTTGGAGTAATCCCAGCACGGTACGCATCCTCCCGCTTCCCTGGTAAGGCTCTCGTCTCGATTGCCGGAAAAACAATGCTTCAGCACGTCTGGGAGCGTGCGTCGCAGGCGCGATATCTGACCGAGCTGGTGATCGCCACCGACGACGAGCGCATCCGCAACGCGGCTTTGCAGTTTCAGGCGCGGGTTCGGATGACGCGCGCGGACCACGCTTCGGGAACCGATCGCGCGGCGGAAGTGGCGGCGTCTTCGGATGCGCAACTGGTGGTGAACATTCAGGGCGACGAGCCGATGATCGATCCGGCGGCGATTGACGCGGCGATTCTGGGGCTGCTCGATCACGACGCGCCGATGGGCACGCTCAAGAAGAAAATTTTTCGCGAGCACGAGATCGCCGATCCGAACGTGGTGAAGGTGGTGACGGATCGCGAGGATAACGCGATTTATTTTTCCCGCTCGGCCATTCCTTACATCCGCGATGCGGGCCCCTACGTCCGCGATGGCGGCGACAAAATTTATTTCAAACACATCGGCTTGTACGTTTACAAGCGCGAATTTCTGCTGGCCTATCCGGATTTTCCGGTGGGACCGCTCGAACGAGCCGAGCGGCTGGAGCAGCTTCGCGCGCTCGAAAACGGGTTCAAAATTCGCGTGGTGGAGACGGATTATGAATCGCTCGGCGTGGATACGCCGGCCGACTGGAAGCTGGTGGCGGAGCTGTACGAAAAAATGATGGTGACGGGGTGACTTATGGATGCCGAACCAGGGGACAGAGGTGTTAAGGGGAAAAAATGGCCAAGTACATCTTCGTAACCGGCGGAGTGGTGAGCTCGCTGGGCAAAGGAATCGCGGCAGCGAGCTTGGGATGCCTGCTCGAAAGCCGCGGGCTGAAGGTCACGCTGCAAAAATTCGATCCTTATTTAAATGTCGATCCGGGGACGATGAGTCCGTTCCAGCACGGCGAGGTTTTCGTCACCGACGACGGCGCGGAGACGGATCTCGATTTAGGGCATTATGAGCGGTTCACGCATGCGCCGCTGACCCAGGCGAATAATCTGACCAGCGGGCGGATTTACGAGCAGATCATCTCGCGCGAGCGGCGCGGGGACTATCTGGGCAAGACGGTGCAGGTGATCCCGCACGTGACCAATGAAATCAAGGCCGCGGTGAAACGGGTGTCGACGGCGGCGGACGGTTCTCCAATTGACGTGGTGATTGTCGAAATCGGCGGGACGGTGGGCGACATCGAGTCGCTGCCGTTTTTGGAAGCGATCCGCCAGTTGCGGCATGAGTTGGGGCGCGAAAATACGCTGTTCGTTCACGTCACGCTGGTGCCGTGGATCGCGGCGGCGCAGGAGTTGAAGACCAAGCCGACCCAGCACAGCGTGAAGGAGCTGCGGGCCATCGGTATTCAGCCCGATATTCTGTTGTGCCGCAGCGATCATGAACTGCCGCAGGAGATGAAGGAAAAAATCGCGCTGTTCTGCGATGTGGACATGGAAGCGGTGGTGACGGCGCGCGACGTGGCCAGCGTGTACGAATGCCCGCTGGTGTTCGCCGAGCAGGGATTCGACGAGATCGCGATGCGCCGGCTGGCGCTCGAGACCGGGCCGCGGAACCTGAGCCGCTGGAGCGAAATGGTGCGGCGCCTGAAGCATCCGGCGCGCGAGGTTTCAATCGGCATTGTCGGCAAATACGTCGAATACGAGGATTCTTATAAAAGCCTGAAAGAAGCGCTGCTGCATGGCGGGCTGGCCCACGATGCGAAGGTCAATTTCACCTGGGTGGAAGCGGAGCGGCTGACCTGGCCGGAGGCGGTGGGTGAGCTTGAAACATTCGACGCCATTCTTGTTCCGGGCGGGTTCGGACGGCGCGGCATCGAAGGGATGCTGTGCGCGATCCGCTATGCGCGCGAGTTCAAAGTTCCGTACTTCGGGATCTGCCTGGGGATGCAGACGATGGTGATCGAGTTCGCGCGCAACGTCTGCGGGATGGCCAACGCCAATTCAACCGAATTCGATCCGGCGACGACCAATCGAGTCATTTATAAATTGCGGGAGTTGAAGGGCGTCGACGAACTGGGCGGGACGATGCGGCTGGGCGCGTATCCCTGCCGGCTCGCCGAGGGCAGCTTCGCGCGCGCGGCTTATGGGAAAGCGGAAATCAGCGAGCGGCACCGGCATCGCTACGAATTTAATCGCGAATTTCAGGACGTTCTGACGCAGCACGGGCTGCGGCTGACGGGCGAGACTCCGGATGCAGTTTATGTCGAGATATGCGAGCTGCCGGACCATCCGTGGTATCTGGGCTGCCAGTTTCATCCGGAGTTCAAGTCGAAACCGCTGGAGCCGCACCCGCTGTTTCGCGCGTTTATCGGGGCGGCGCTCGAAAGCCAGGCCGCCAGAAATCCGGAGTCGGGAGTCAGAATGGAGACGCTGACCCGGTAACGCAAGCGGTCAGGCTTGCGATTTGGACGTCCCGAGGATTGCGCCGCGAATAACGCAAGCCTGGGGGCTTACGCTACTTGCCATGAAAATCACATCGCAGATCGAAATCGGCGGGGGCGCGCCGCTGGCCCTGATCGCCGGACCGTGCGTCATCGAATCGGAAGAGCACGTCCATTTTCTGGCTCGCGAAATCGCGAAACTCGGCGCGCCGTTTATTTTTAAGGCGTCGTTCGACAAAGCCAACCGATCGAGCGTCAAATCCTATCGCGGACCGGGACTGAAAGAAGGACTGCGCATTTTAAAATCGGTGCGCGACGCCGGATTCGCCGTGCTCACCGATATTCACGAACCAGCGCAGGCCGAGGCGGCGGCGGAAGCGGTGGACGTTTTACAGATCCCGGCGTTTCTTTGCCGCCAGACGGATCTGCTGGTGGCGGCCGGGCGCACCGGGCGCGTGGTGAACATCAAAAAAGGCCAGTTCGTTTCGCCGCACGATATTCGGCTGGCGGCGGAAAAAGTCGCCGGCACGGGGAATGAGAAAATTCTGCTGACCGAGCGCGGCAGTTCTTTCGGCTATAACAATCTGGTGGTCGATATGCGCGGACTCGCCATCATGCGCGGGTTCGGGTGGCCGGTGGTTTTCGACGCGACGCACAGCGTGCAGCTTCCAGGCGCGGCGGGAACGGCTTCCGGCGGCGAGCCGCAGTTCATCGAGCCGCTGGCGCGCGCGGCGGTGGCGACGGGCGTCGATGCGGTGTTCGTCGAGGTGCATGAAGCTCCCGAACGCGCGCTGTCGGATGGCGCCAATGCGCTGCGTCTGGATCTGCTCGCGGCATTCTGGGCAAAATTGCAGAGGATCGCGGCGGTGGTCTGAAACGGTTACAGCTTCGCCCGGGCCAGCGGGGCGAGTCTTACTTACGCCTTCCGTGTTTTCCTTCATCCACGACGGGATTTTTATCGCCATCCTTGCGCACGGGATCATCGGACTGTCCCTGGTGTGGGACAAGATTCTGCTCGAAAATCCGGAGACGCAGGACGTGGTGAACTACGTCTTCTGGCTGGGCGCGATGAGCGTGCTGGGCCTGTGCCTGATACCGTTCGGGTTTCATATTCCGAGCTGGCGCGTGATCGGGCTGGCGTTCGCGGCGGGAGTGATCCAGCTTTATGCGAATTATTTTTATTACAACGCGCTGAAGCTGGGCGAAGCGTCGCAGGCGCTGGCAATCATGGGAGGATTTTCGCCGCTATTCACGTATCTGATCGCGATTCCGCTGCTCCAACAACCGCTGGGCGGATCGAGCATCGTGGGATTCGCGCTGCTGGTGGCCGGCGGATTCGTGATGTTCTCGTCGGAGCCGATGAATGTCCGGGTGATTATTCCGCTGGTGATTTCGGCGGCGGGCACCTTCGGGCTGTCGTCGGTGCTGCAAAAAATGGCGTTCAATGAAACGAATTTTGTTTCCGCCTACGTCATATTTACGTTGGGCACGTTCGCGGGAGCGCTGTTCCTGCTGGTGCGCAGGAAATGGCGCGAGGAAATTTTCCGGACCTCCGAGCAAGCCTCCCCGCGCAGCAAAGAGTTGTACTTCATTAATCGATTCGCCAACGGGTGTGGCTCGTTCCTCATTTTTTACGCGGTGAGCCTGGCCAGCCCGGCGATCGTTTCGGCGATTTCCGGACTGCGCTACGCGATCATTTTCCTCACCGTGTATTACTTCACGCGCTTCCATCCGCGGGTTTTGCACGAACGGTACCGCGGGTGGGCGCTCGAAGCGAAAGCGATCGGCACGCTGCTGGTGATCGCGGGACTGGTGTTTGTGGGTCTCGGAGGGTCGGGGGGATCGTGAGCCACCATATCACCGATCCCCGGCTGATCCGCCGCAAATCGGCGGCTTTCGCGGCGCTGGCGATTTGCTGCAACGTGTCAGGCAATCTGGCGCTCTCGGCGGGCATGCACCAGGTGGGGCCGACGCTCACCGTGGAGCTGCTGGCGTATCTCCGCATCATCCACAATCCGCTGGTGGATGGCGGCACCGCGCTGCTGGCGCTGGGCTTGTTCGCCAATCTTTCGTTGCTGAGCTGGGCCGACCTGAGCTACGTTCTGCCGGTGACCGCGGCGGGTTATTCGCTCTCCGGGCTTCTGGGATGGGCGGTGCTCGGCGAGCATATCTCGCCGGGGCGCTGGATCGGCATCGCGCTGATCACCGCGGGGGCGATTCTGGTGGGCCGCACACAACCGAGGACCACGCCGTGAAGTGGCTGCTGGTGCTGGTGATCGTGTGCTGCAATGCCGCCGGCGATTTGCTCGACGCGTCGGGAATGAAACGTCACGGCGAGGTGCGCGATTTCCGGCCGCGGCACGTCCTCCGGCTAATCTGGGAGCTGGCGCGCAATCCTTTTATCGTCGGCGGCATCGCGGCGATGGCGGTGGCGTTTGCCGCTCAGATGTCGCTGCTGTCGATCGCGGATTTGAGCTTCGCGGTGCCGGCGTCGGCGTCCAGTTACGTGCTGGAAACGGTGCTGGCCAAATTGGTTTTGGGCGAGCACATCAACCGGACGCGCTGGATCGGCGCGGCGCTGGTGGCCTGCGGGGTGCTGTTGTTGCAGGTGTAGAGCCGGCACGAATGGTGGCGCACGCACTCGTGCGTGCCGCATCGACAATCGTGTCGATGCCGGGCCGCGCGAAGATGCGTCGCGAAGAGTCGCGACGCGGCACGCAGGAGTGCGTGCGCCACAGGATAGGGATTTCATTGCAACCCGCTCGTTTCCTGCGGGTTTGGTGGGGCATACCTCTAAGCCGACCAGGCAGGCTGGGAGCCTGCCCCACTCGCGAATCAACTTATTGGACGACGCAATCCCGCCCTCCTGCTAGTGGCTTTCTCTCGGGACCGCGGCGCCGCGGCAGCCGGCCAGAAAATCGAGATCGGCGCCCTGATCGGCTTGGGTGACGTGCTCCACGTACAAACGTTGATACCCACCGTTCGCGCGCGGAGCCGGCGCCACCCAGGCGGCGCGGCGGCGCGCGAGCTCGTCATCGGAGACGCGCAGTTCCAGACGCCGCGCTTCCACGTCAAGCTCGATTTCATCGCCGTCGCGAACCAGCGCCAACGTTCCGCCAATCGCCGATTCGGGTGAGACGTGCAGCACCACGGTTCCATACGCCGTGCCGCTCATGCGGCCGTCGGAGATGCGAACCAGGTCGGTGATGCCGCGCTCCAGCAGCTTGCGCGGAATGGGCATGTTGCCGACTTCGGGCATCCCCGGATAACCGCGCGGGCCGGCGCCTTTGAGCACCATCACCGAATTTTCGTCGACCGGCAGATCCGGCGAATCGGTGCGCCCGCGCAGGTCTTCGATGTCTTCGAACACGATCGCCCGGCCGCGATGCTTCAGCAGGCGCGGCGTGGCGGCGGACGGTTTGATCACCGCGCCATTGGCCGCCAGATTGCCGCGCAGCACGGCGATTCCGGCGTTGTGCTGCAACGGATCGGCCAGGGTGTGGATCACGTCGCGATTCCAGCAGGGCGCGTCGCCCGTGTTTTCGCCCATCGTCTTGCCGTTGACCGTGAGCGCGTCGCGATGAATCAGATCGCCCAGCTCGCGCACCACCGCGGGAATGCCGCCGGCGTAGTACAAATCCTCCATCAGATATTTTCCGGATGGTTGAAGATTCACCAGCAGCGGAAGATCGTGGCCCAGGCGGTCGAAATCGTCGAGCGCCAGCGGCACGCCTACTCTTCCGGCCATGGCGATCAGATGAATCACGGCATTGGTCGATCCGCCGATGGCCGCGTTCACGCGAATCGCATTTTCGAAATTTTTGCGCGTGAGAATTTTGGAGATGCGCAGATCTTCATGCACCATTTCGACGATGCGGCGGCCGGCCATCTGCGCCAGCGTGTCGCGGCGCGAATCCGACGCCGGAATCGCGGCGTTTTGCGGCAAACCGAGTCCCAGCGCTTCCACCATGCTGGCCATGGTCGACGCCGTGCCCATGGTCATGCAATGGCCGGCCGAGCGTGACATGCACACCTCGGCTTCCATGAAATCGGTCATGGTGATTTTTCCGGAGCGTACTTCTTCGCTCAACTGCCACACCACCGTTCCCGATCCGATGCGTTCATTGCGATACACGCCGTTGAGCATCGGACCGCCGGAAACGACGATGGCGGGCACATCGCAGCTGGCCGCGCCCATGATCAGCGAGGGCGTGGTTTTATCGCAGCCGCACAGCAGCACCACGCCGTCAATCGGATTGCCGCGGATGGATTCTTCCACGTCCATGCTGGCCAGATTGCGGAACAGCATCGCCGTCGGCCGCAGATTGGTTTCGCCCAGCGACATCACCGGAAATTCCAGCGGGAATCCTCCGGCTTCATAGACACCGTGCTTCACGCGCTCGGCGATCTCGCGGAAATGGGCGTTGCACGGCGTCAACTCCGACCAGGTGTTGCAAATGCCGATGACCGGACGGCCATCGAAATTGTCGCGCGGGAAACCACGCATCCAGGAGCGGTGAATGAACCCGTCGCGATCCTGGCCGCCGAACCAATGCGAGGAACGAAGAGAGTTTTTTGCCATTAGAAATTAATGTAGCAACAGCGATAAGCGTTCCGCGAAACTCTTCCGCTAGACTAGAGTTGTAAAATGCCGGAATTTCTGGGTCCCGCGCTGCCTAAATTAACGCCCCGGGCGATTCTCGACATTCTTGCCGTGGCGGTGCTGATCTATCAATTCATCCTGATCGTGCGCGGACGCCGCGCCGCGCATATCCTCACCGGGTTGTGGATTCTCGGGCTGGTTTACCTGGCCGCGGTGTGGGCGCGGCTGGAATTGCTGCGCAGCGTGCTCGCGGGATTGGCTCCCTATACGGCCATCGCGCTGATCGTGATGTTCCAGTCGGAAATTCGGCGCTTTCTGGCGCGCATCGGACGCAGCCGCTGGCTCGGTTTGGGCGGACAGCTGGAAAGCCGCGAGGTCACCGACGAAATTATTCTGGCGCTGGAGCAACTGGTGGAGATGAAAGCCGGCGCGCTGATCGTGATCGAGCGCGATATCGGATTGCGCACCTTCACCGAAAGCGGCGTGGCGCTGGACGCGGCCGTTTCCCGCGATCTGCTGTGCGCGATTTTTCATCAGGGCGGCGCGCTGCACGACGGAGCGGTGATCATTCAGGGCGACCGCATCGCCGCGGCCGCGTGTTTTCTGCCGCTGACCACCAATCCTTTATTGCAGCGGCGCCTGGGCACGCGCCATCGCGCGGCCATCGGCATCACCGAGGAGACCGACGCGCTGGCGCTGGTCATCTCCGAGGAGAACCAGCAAATTTCGCTGGCCGCGCGCGGCGATCTTGAAAGCGACGTGACCCTTGAACGGGTGCGCGAACGGCTGACGCGCCACGTGCCGGGCATCCGCAAGGCCGAGGTCATCGACGAGCGGAAGTGGGGGCAGGTGGAACCATGACGCTGCGCCCGCTGGGCCGCGCCATCGCCCGGAATTTCGGCTGGAAGCTCGGCTCCCTGCTGCTGGCCGTGCTGCTGTGGTTTGCCATCGTGGGCGAGCCGGAAGTGGTCACCACGCACCCCGCTCCGATCCTGTATCGCAATCTTTCCCCGGACCTGTTGATCGGTTCCGATTCGATCGATTCGGTGCGCCTGGAATTGCGCGGACCGGCGGGGCGGCTGAGCAGCTCGGCGCTGAGCGATGCGGCGGTCGACCTGGATCTGGGCGGCATCAAAAAGCCCGGCGAGCGCACCTTCACGCTATCCGATAACGATCTTCGCCTGCCCGACGGCGTCACCTTCCTGCGCGCGGTTCCTTCGCAGCTGCGCCTGCGATTTTCGCGCCGCGAAACCAAGGAGGTTCCGGTGCAGGTGCGCTTCAGCGCGCTGCCGCCGCGCGGCTTCTCCATCATTCACGAGGAAATTTCGCCGCCCACCGTTCGCATCGCCGGGCCGGAGGCGCGGGTTAATGAAATTGCGGTGGCGCAAACCGACGGCATCGATCTGAGCGGTGTCACCACCGGCGGAAATTATCACCTCAACACCTTCGTCGCCGATCCGCAGGTGTGGTTCGAATCGGCGCCGGCCGTGGACGTGAAAATTATCATTGGCAGAAACGACGACCAAAAATGAGACAACTGTTCGGAACCGACGGCATGCGCGGCGTCGCGGGGGAGTATCCGCTGGACGCGAAAACGACGTTTGCGGCGGGCGTCGCGCTGGGCCGCTGGGTCAGCCGCCTGCATCGCCGTCCGGAGGTGGTGATCGGGATGGACACGCGCGAATCCGGCCCCTGGATCGCACGGCAGGTGGCCGGCGGACTGGCGCGCGAAGGGGTGCGGCCGCGCTTTGCCGGATTGATCACGACTCCGGGTATCGCGCACACGGCGCGCGCCGGACCGTTCGCCGCCGGGGTGATGATCTCCGCCTCGCATAATCCGTATCAGGACAACGGCATCAAGATCATCGACCATTCCGGTTTCAAGCTGCCCGATGAACAGGAACACGCGCTCGAAGCCGATATTCTTTCCTTCGCGGGCGAGCCGTCTCCGGTGCCGCTGACGGTGGACGAAGGTCTCGACCGCGAATACGCGGACCATCTCGCCGCAACGCTCGCCGGCGGGATTGGCGCGATGGGTCTGGTGGTGGACACGGCCAACGGTGCGGCCACGCATCTGGCGCCCGCGCTGCTGGCGCGGCTGGGCGCACGCGTCGAGTGCATCCACTGCGCGCCCGACGGCCGCAATATCAATCTGGATTGCGGATCGCTGCATCTCCAAAGCTTGCGCGAGCGGGTGCTCGCAACCGGCGCCGATCTGGGCGTGGCTTTCGACGGCGACGCCGATCGCGCGCTGTTCATTTCGCATTCCGGCAAAATTGTCGACGGCGACGCGGTGCTGCTGATGACCGCGCGTCCGCTGCACGCGCGCGGAAAATTGCGGGAAGTGATCGCCACGGTGATGTCGAACCTCGGGCTGGAGCGCGCCTTGACGCGCGATGGCATCGGATTGGTGCGGACGCCGGTGGGCGACAAATATGTTCTGGAGGAAATGATCCGCCGCGACGCTCCGCTGGGCGGCGAGCAGAGCGGGCACATTATTTTCCGCGAGTACGCGACCACCGGCGACGGTCTGCTGACGGCGCTGCGCGTGCTGGAGGTGATGCGCGATTCGGGCGAGGATCTGGACGCGTTGACGGCGGACCTGGAGGTTTATCCGCAGCGGCTGGTGAACGTGCGCGTGAAGCACAAACGCGCGCTGGCCGAGCTCGCGGGAGTAAACGAAGAAATCCGCCGGGCCGAATCCGAATTCGGCGACAGCGGACGCGTGCTGGTCCGTTTTTCCGGAACCGAGCCGCTGGCGCGAGTGATGGTGGAAGGTCCGGAGCTGGGCCGCGTGGAGCATTTTGCCAACAGCATCGCCGATGCGATCCGGACCGAGCTGGGTTCTTGATGGCGCGAAGCAACCGGCGCCTCGGCAGGCCAGAGGGCTGGCCCACTCTGAAGCAGGCCGGTTGTCCGCATTTGGCCAGCTTCAGTTTCGTGCAGGCCGCGCCCGGTTATGGGTAGTGTCTCAGTTTGAGAAACGCTTGATCCTGATATGGTCCGGTTTGGCACAGCGCTCCGCATAACCCTCAACGATTAGAATTGGTCCGACGTAGGACATAATTCCGCCCTTGCTAAACTTCCGCCGGATCCAGTCGCCAATGCTACCGTCTGGAGGCGCTGTCCTGTGGGTCCCAATCTTGACTTCGCGTCCTGAGAAGACTCGTAGGACATCTCGTAATTCCGTTGCGGTCATCCTGTAGCGGCGCGAGAATCGCTCACCGCAGTGGATTTGCACCCCAGTGTTTACCGAGCCGGAATATTTGAAGCTACTGCCGCCGCTCCACGTTTCTATAGCGGCAGCCGGCATGTCTACTATTTTGCCAGATGCGCGATCTCGTCTAGCCCCCAGGGGTTTCGCCATCACCTCAAGCGTCGCGCGAGAATGTGGAGCGCTAAATTTCAAACTGAGACACTACCCGGTAACGTAAGCAGTGCTTTGGCGCGCGATTGAGACTCGGAATACGCAAGCCTCACGGCTTACGTTACCGCGAATAGAGTTTTTTATACAGCGCGCGCTGGCCTGCGAGAATGCGGTCGTAGTCCGCGGCATACTGCGCGCGAGCTTCGAAGGTGGCGCCTAAAGAGGCCGGCACGGCGGCGATATTTTCAATCATCCCCAGCTGTTCCATCGCCCACAAGGCCGCTCCGCGGGAGGTTGCTTCCGGTTCCGTGCAAACGATCAGCGATCGGCCCAGCGCGTCGGCCATCATCTGGGTCCACGCCGGCGAATGGAGCAGCGCACCGCCCGACGCGATCACCTGGTCCGGCGCGCCCAGATCCGCCGCCAGAATCTGATAAATCTCGCGAAAGCGCAGCGACACCGATTCGAGCGCGGCCTGGAAAATCTCGAACGGTCCGGTATTGAGGCTCAGCCCGGTGATGGCCGCGCGCACGTCGCTGCGCCAGTCCGGCGAACGCTCGCCGGAAAAGAACGGCAGAAACGTCAGGCCGTGCGCGCCGGGCGCCGCAGCGTCCAGGCGCGCTTCGGTGTCCTTCGGCAGATTCAGCGTGCGCTTCATCCAGGCGTAGACGTCGCCGCCGTCGGAAAGCGCGCCGCCGGTGACGAAACGCTTGCGGTCGACGCGATAGCACCACAGGCCGGGCGCGACTTTGATCCGCGGCGCTTCGACGATCGCGCGCATCGCGCCGGTGGTGCCCACCATCAGCGATACGCGATTGCCGACCACTCCACTGCCCAGGTTGTCGCAGGCGCCGTCGCCCAGCGGAGGGAACCACTGCGCGTCCGCGTAAGCCGGCCACATCCGGCGAAATTCGGGCACAAGATCGGTGCACGGACGATCCAGATCCTCGGGGCGGGCGAGCATGGCTCGATCGATGGCTAGCGCCTGAAGCATTTCGCCGTCGTAGTCGTTGGCGTTCTGGTTCCACAGTCCGGTGGCCGAAACCATGGAGGTGGACGCGCGCGCCGCGCCAAAGAGTTTTTCGAAAAGAAATTCGGGGAACGATAAAAGACGGCGCGTGGCGGCGAAAGCTTCGGCTCGATTTTTCTTGAGCCATAACAGCTTCGCCGGCCAATAGCTCGAATGGGGGACGCAGCCGGTGCGCTCATGCAGGTCCGGGACGCTGGCCACTTCCGCAGCGCTGCGCGTATCGAGAAGATGAAGAATGGGAAACGTAGGACGTCCGTTTTCGCCGACGCCCATCAAACCGTGCCAGAAGGCGTCGCCCGCAATGGCCGCAATTTTCAGTTCGGCCGCGTGGATCTGGCGGTGCAGTTCATCCAGGCAATCGATCGCCAGCCCAGCGAGTTTTTCCGGATCGATCTCGGCGCCGCCGTCGGGGGTGGTTTCGATATTGTAGGGAACTCGCGCCGCGTAGCCTTCGACGGGACGCGCCTGGGAATCGAACAGCAGCGCGCGGACGCTGGAACTGCCGGCGTCGAGAGTTACGATGTAGTGTGTAGAGGACCCGGACATTCAACCGCTCCCTGTGGTCGCGGCTCCGGCGGCGCGAATGAGCCGCGACCGCAGGAAGCGGTGCAACGCCGGGGGCGCGACGTGCTCGAATCGGTTCGCAAAACTATCTCTCGTTATAACATGCTGCCGGAAAACTGCCGCGTGGCCGCCGCGGTTTCCGGCGGACCCGATTCGGTGTGCCTGCTGCACGCGCTGCGCGAGATCGGCGCGAAGGTTACGGGCGTGGCGCATTTCAACCACCAACTGCGCGGCGCGGCATCGGACGAAGATGAGCGATTCGTTGCTCAAATGGCTGCCCGCCTGGATCTGCCGTTCTTTCGCGCCACCTCGGATGTGCGCGCGATGGGCGGAAACCTGGAACAGACGGCGCGGCGCGCGCGGATCGATTTTTTTTACACGCTGATTCGCGATGGCGCAGCGGATCGCATCGCCCTGGGGCACACGCGGGACGATCAGGCGGAAACGGTGCTGTTTCGCCTGGTGCGCGGATCGGGCCTGGCGGGACTCGCCGGGATCCATCCGGTCAATGGCTCGCTGATCCGGCCGCTGGTCGGCGTGACGCGCGCCCAGGTCGAGGAATTTTTGCGGTCGCGCGGGATCGCCTGGCGCGAAGATTCGACCAATCGCGATGGGCGATTCGCGCGCAACCGCATTCGTCAGGAATTGCTGCCGCAACTGGCGCGCGAGTGGAACCCGCGAATCGGCGAGGCGCTGGCGCATCTGGCCGATCTGGCCTTTGAAGAGGAGCAGTGGTGGGCGGGGCAGGAATTCTTCGAAAACGCCCGCGAATTTCGCGCGGCTGATGTGGCGGCCCTGCCGCGAGCCGCCGCCCGGCGTGCGATTCGCCGGGCGATCGCGACGGCCAAGGGCGATCTGCGCGGAATCGAGTTTGAGCACGTCGAGCGCGCCCTCGAACTGGCCGCCCGCCCGGACGGTCACGGCTGCCTGCTGTTACCCGGCGTAAAGGTGATCCGGTCGTTTGGTTCGATCCGCGTCGAGGCCCCCGCTTCGAAGCGCCCGGCCGAGCCGGTTTCCGTAACCGTTCCAGGCGTTTACCCCTCCCCGGACGGGGCCGGCCGGATCCTGCTGGAAATCGATGAAACACAATCGCCATCGTGTGCTAACCTAAGGGTGGAACTGGCTGTGCGCATGGTTTTGCGCGCGTGGAGACCTGGTGACCACTACCATCCCGTGGGAAGATCACGAGATCAAAAGATCAAAGAAATGTTCCAGAACGCCCGGATACCCTCCTGGCGGCGCCATAGCTGGCCCGTGCTCGAAAGCTCGGGCGAAATCGTGTGGGCGAGAAGCTTCGGCGCGGCACAGGAATGGGCCGCAGGCAGCGGCCCGGGTCCGGTCATTCGCGTCTGGGAGCATGAGTGCCTTTCCGTCTAACGTTTCAGCCGGAATCGGTTTTTGGGAGATGTCATGAATTCAAGTGTTAGAAACGCGGTGCTGTGGCTCATCATCTTGTGCCTGGTGGTCCTCGTTTGGGCCGTGTTTAAGGGCAGCAAGCCGACTGGCGCGCAGCCCAAGTTTTCCGATCTGGTGCAACAGGTGGAGCAGGGCAAGGTGGACAGCGTCACGCTGAACAGCACCACCGGCGATATCAGCGGAAAATATAAGAATGGCGACGAATTTCATTCCGTCATTCTGACCAATTACAACGATTTCACGAAAGAACTGCTGGACCACGGCGTTTCCGTGAAGGTGGACAAGGACAATGGCGGAAACTGGCTGACGCTGCTCGCCAACGCGATTCCTTTCGTACTTCTGCTGGGGTTCTGGATTTTTATGATGCGGCAGATGCAGTCGGGCGGGAACAAGGCGCTGAGCTTCGGTAAATCACGGGCGCGGCTGCATTCCTCACAGCAAAAGAAGGTCACCTTTAAAGATGTGGCCGGCGTCGAGGAAGCCAAGGAAGAGCTTCAGGAGATCATCGAATTCCTGCGCGAGCCGCAGAGGTTCCAGAAACTCGGCGGGCGCATTCCCAAGGGCGTGCTGCTGATCGGTTCGCCGGGGACGGGCAAGACGCTGCTGGCGCGCGCGATCGCGGGCGAAGCAAACGTGCCGTTCTTCTCCATTTCCGGTTCGGACTTTGTCGAAATGTTCGTCGGCGTGGGCGCTTCGCGCGTACGCGATCTGTTCGAGCAGGGCAAGAAGAACGCGCCGTGCATCATCTTTATCGATGAAATCGACGCGGTCGGCCGCCATCGCGGCGCGGGCCTGGGCGGCGGCCACGATGAGCGCGAACAGACGCTGAACCAGCTCCTGGTGGAAATGGACGGCTTTGAATCGAACGAAGGCGTGATCCTGGTGGCGGCGACCAACCGGCCCGACGTGCTGGATCCGGCGCTGCTGCGGCCGGGACGTTTCGACCGGCGCGTGGTCGTTGGCCGTCCGGATGTGAAAGGCCGCGAGCAGATTCTCAAGGTTCATACCAAGAAAACTCCGCTGTCCGATGACGTCGATCTGACCACCATCGCGCGTGGGACGCCGGGATTTGCGGGCGCGGATCTGGCCAATCTGGTGAATGAGGCCGCGCTGATCGCGGCGCGGCAAAACCGAAAAGTCGTAACCCAATTTGACTTCGAGATTGCGAAAGACAAAGTGATGATGGGCGTCGAGCGCAAGAGCCTGATCATCAGCGAGGACGAAAAGAAGAACACCGCGTTTCACGAAGCCGGCCACGCGCTGGTCGCGGCGCTGATTCCGGAAGCCGATCCGGTCCACAAGGTGACCATTATTCCTCGCGGCATGGCGCTGGGCGTCACGCAGCAGCTGCCCATTGATGACAAGCATAGCTACAACAAGGTGTATCTCGAAGCGCAGCTCGCGATCTTAATGGGCGGGCGCATCGCCGAGGAGATTTTCATGCACCACGTCACCACCGGCGCGGGCAACGACATCGAACGCGCGACGGAAATGTCGCGCAAGATGGTCTGCGAGTGGGGCATGAGCGAACTGGGTCCGCTGAGCTTCGGCAAGCGCGAAGAGCAGATCTTCCTGGGCCGCGAGATCGCCCAGCATCGGGATTATTCGGAAGCCACGGCGATTCGCATCGACGAGCAGGTGAAGCGCCTGGTGGAGAACGGCTATAATCGCGCGCGGCAGATTATCGAGAAGCACGCGGACGCGCTGGAGCGGATCGCGCTGGCGCTGCTCGAACGGGAAGTGCTGGACGGCGGCGAAGTGAATCAGTTGATCGAAGGCAAGACCCTGGCGGCGTTCCAGCCTCCGGCGCCGAAGGGCGACGGGACGCAGCAGGTGATCAAGCCGGAGACGGGCAAGCGCGCGCCGAGCGTCCTTGAAGGCGGTCCGCAACCGGCGTGAACGCGAACAACACGCTTCCAATCCGCCGCGCCTCCCAGTCAGGCGAGGCGCCAGCGTGAAACAGCGTGTTCCTCTCTTTAACGTTTACCTTTTCGACGTCGACGGCACGCTGATGGATTCGGCGCGCGACATCTGCGGCGCGGTGCAGCACGTGCTGCGAGCCTGCGGACGCGATGAGGTCGAAGATGCTTTCCTGCGGCGATATATCGGCCGCCATCTGATCGATCTGTTTCTCGATCTCGGTTATCCGCGCGAAGGGATCGACCAGATGATCGCCGATTACCGGGTCAATTATCACTCGCGAAAACATTCTTCGACAAGCGTGATCCCCGGCGTTGCCGAAATGCTCGCGGGCCTCGGTGGCCGCAAATCGACGGCGACCACCAAAGGCACGCCAACCACGCGCGCGGTGCTCGAACAGTTTGGCCTGGCGCAATATTTCGATCACGTCCAGGGCACCGACGGTTTTCCCGCCAAGCCGGAGCCGGATGTGGTGATGAAATCGCTCGCGGTGCTGGGCGCGGCGCCGGAGGAATGCCTGCTGGTCGGCGACGCGCCGGCGGACATGGAAGCGGGTCGCCGGGCGGGGGTGAAGATCTGCGCGGCGCGATACGGTTATGGCGATCCGGCGGAGCTTGAGAAATGGCAGCCGGATTACTGGATCGACGATCCGCGCGATCTGCTCGGCTAAGTCTGCTCGGCTAAGTCTACCAGGGCGGCTCGCAAGTTGATAAAATTGAGTTTCCAACGCGAGCTGGAAGAATCAATCTCAATAGAATAGGACTCAATCATGGCGGTCACAGGTGCGGGACTTGAAGGCGTTATCGCCGCGGAATCGAAGATCTGCTACATCGACGGCGACGCCGGGATTTTAAGCTATTTCGGATACAACATTCATACGCTGGCAGAGAAGGCGACGTTCGGTGAAGTCATCTTTCTGCTGTGGAACGGGCGTTTGCCGAAACGCGACGAGCTGCAACGGCTGCGCCAGGGCCTGGTATCGCATCGCGCGCTGCCGGAGCCGGTCACGGCTTTTCTGAAAGCCAACGGCAAAGGCGCCGCGATGGACGTGCTGCGCACCGCGGTGTCGATGCTCTCGCTGTACGATCCGCAGGCGGCGGACATGTCGACCGAAGCGAACCACGAAAAGGCGGTCAAGCTGATGGCCAGGACCGCGACCATCGTGACCTCGTTCGATCGCCTGCGCAAAGGAGAGAGCGTGGTGGAAGGCGATCCGAAACTCGGATTCGCGGCGAATTTTTTGTATACGCTGACCGGCAAGCGTCCGGACAGCGTGATGGAACACGCTTTCGATGTCGCGCTGATCCTGCACGCCGATCACGAATTCAACGCGTCCACGTTTGCCGCGCGCGTGGTGGCGGCGACGCTGTCCGATATTTATTCGGCGGCGACGGCGGGCATCGGAGCGCTTAAAGGTCCGCTGCATGGCGGCGCCAATGAAGCGGTGATCAAGATGCTGCTCGACGCCGGCTCGGCCGACAAGGCGATCCAGCACGTGAAGGACATGCTGGCCAATAAGCAGAAGGTTCCGGGCTTCGGCCATCGGGTGTATCACACCACCGATCCGCGCGCCACGCACCTGAAGGAGCTGTCCGAAGAAATCGGCAGGCGCACCGGCCACCAGGATCTGTACGAAACCTCGAAACAGATCGAGCAGTACATCAAGGAGACCAAGGGACTGAACGCCAACGTCGATTTTTATTCGGCGTCGACGTACTATTCGCTTGGCATTCCGGTCGATCTGTTCACGCCGATTTTCGCGGTCAGCCGCATGTCCGGCTGGACGGCGCACGTGCTGGAGCAGTATCATAACAACCGTCTGATCCGGCCGCGAGCGGATTACACCGGCGCACCGGTTGGGCAGAAGTGGGTTGATATCGATAACCGCTGATCTCACTGTGGGGCGGGGTCTCAGCCGGCGCCTTTTGCAAGCGAACCGGCGGATTAAGGATCGGCCGCAGGCTCCGAGCCTGCCCCACAAAATGCGCGACACTTAGAAGTCTGACAAAAGGTCCGTGGCGAATCCTGATTCATGTACGATCTTTCTTTCTTCAGAAATAATCTGGACGCGATCGCGAAACGGCTGGCGGACCGCGGCTTCACGCTGGACGTCGCCTCGTTCCGCAATCTCGACTCCGAGCGCCGCGCCGCTCTGACCGAAGCGGAGCGTTTGAAGGCGCAGAAAAACGCGGAATCGCAGGAAATCGGCAAGCTGCGCAAAGCCGGCCAGGACGCGACGGAGCGTCAGGCTCGGGTCCGCGAAATTACCGAAAAAACTGCGGAACTCGACAAGCGCGCCGAGGAGCTGGACGAGTCCTTCCGCGCGATGATGGCCGGCGTGCCCAACGTTCCCCACGAATCGGTGCCGGCCGGCCGCGGCGCCGAAGAAAACGTCGAGATCAAGCGCTGGGGCACGCCGCGGGAGTTCTCCTTCAGCCCGAAAGCCCACTGGGATCTGGGCCCGGAACTGGGCATTCTCGATTTCGAGCGCGCCGCGAAGATCACCGGCGCGCGATTTGCCGTCTATTGGGATCTGGGCGCCAAGCTGGAACGTGCGCTGATCAATTTTTTTCTCGACGTGCACACCAAAGAGCACGGCTATCGCGAGGTGTTGCCGCCTTTCATGGTCAATTCGGCGAGCCTGTACGGCACCGGCCAGCTGCCCAAATTCGAAGCCGATTTATTCAAGCTGCAAGACACCGATTATTACCTGATTCCGACCGCCGAAGTGCCGGTGACGAATCTGTATCGCGACGAGACGCTCGAACTGGACGCGCTGCCGATTTCGCTGTGCGCCTACACCCCGTGTTTCCGCAGCGAAGCCGGTTCCTACGGCCGCGACGTGCGCGGAATTATCCGCCAGCACCAGTTTCAAAAAGTCGAGCTGGTGAAATTCGCCCGTCCCGAATCGTCGTATGACGATTTAGAAAAGCTGACCAGCGACGCGGAAAATATTCTGGAGCGGCTCGGCCTGCCGTATCGGCGCATGGTGCTTTCGACCGGCGACATGGGCTTTTCTTCCGCGAAAACCTACGATCTGGAAGTTTGGCTGCCAGGGTTGAAGGAGTACAAAGAGATTTCTTCCTGCTCGAATTTCGAATCCTTCCAGGCGCGCCGCGCCGCGATTCGGGCACGCTCGGGAAAGAAAACAGAATTTGTCCACACCTTGAACGGCAGCGGCCTGGCCGTGGGCCGGACCTGGGTCGCGATCATCGAAAATTATCAGCAAGCCGACGGCAGCGTCATGGTTCCCGAGCCGCTGCGCCCGTATCTTGGCGTAGAAGTCATCAGACGCGGGAATTGAGTACCGCTCGCGGCCGGATCGGCGCCAGCTTGCGGTTCTCGAAAACGCACCATACCGGCAACTTCACGCGCCATTCCACGAAAATCGTATTCCTGCCGGGGACGATCTCGCGTCAGACGACGTCCACGCCCATCGATCGCGCCGTTCCCTTCACCGAGTTCATCGCCGATTCGAGCGAGAAGCAGTTCAGATCCGGCATCTTGATTTTGGCGATCTCTTCCACCTGCTTCAAGGTGATCTTGCCCACGCGATTCTTGTTTGGCTCCGGCGATCCCTTGGCCAGATTCACCGCGCGCTTGATCAGCACCGGGACCGGCGGCGTCTTGGTGATGAAGGTGAAGGAGCGGTCGGAATAAATCGTGATCACCACCGGGATGATCAGGCCCTCCTGGTCCTTCGCCGACGTCTTGGCGTTGAACGCCTTGCAAAACTCCATGATGTTGACGCCCTGCGGACCGAGAGCGGTTCCCACCGGCGGCGCCGGAGTCGCTTTGCCGGCGGGAATCTGTAATTTGACGGATCCTGTAACTTTCTTGGCCATGGCTTAGATTTTTTCTACCTGTAGAAAATCGAGTTCCACCGGCGTGGCGCGTCCGAAAATGGTCACCAGCACGCGCAGCGTGTTGCGCTCCGCGTTGACCTCGTCGATTTTGCCCGAAAAATTGCTGAACGGCCCATCGATGATGCGCACGTTTTCGTTCTTTTCGAAACTGAGCTTGGGCCGCGGCCGCTCGGCCGAGCTGGCCTGGCGGTACAAAATGGAATTGACCTCGTCGGCCGAAAGAGGCACGGGCATATTGCCGCCGCCGACGAATCCGGTCACGCGGGGCGTGGCCTTGACGGCGTGCCACAGCTCATCATTCATGTCCATCTCGACCAGCACGTAGCCGGGATAGAGCAGCCGTTTGCTGGTGACTTTTTTACCGTTGCGCAGCTCCACCACTTCTTCGGTCGGGATCAGGATCTGGCCGATCTGCGGCGCGAATCCGAACGCTTCGGCGCGGCTGCGCAATGAATCGGCCACTTTCTGCTCGAACCCCGAGTAGGTGTGGATGATGAACCAATTCTTGGTGGACGGCTCTCCGTTCTCCGGCTCGTTTGCCGGCGTTTCTTCGGCGACAGGCGTCTCGGTCGAGTGATTTTCTTCCTCGGGGCTGATTTCGTCTGGCATAATTGCCTTCATTTCGTAAACGTCGCGAACAGCTTATTGATGATCTTGCTGATGATGTTATCGACCACAAAGAAGTACGCCGAAAACAGGAACACGGACGCAATCACCACCGCGGTGGTCGCGCGCACCTGCTTCCAGGAGGGCCAGGTGACCTTGCGCATCTCCATCTGCAAATCCTCAACATAATTCTTCAAGCGCATCGGCCAACTTGCCGCTCGTTGCGGAAAACTGATCTCTTCTGCTGCCATACTTCTCCTGGAAACTGATGTTCGCTCGCATCTCCTGGGAAACGAGCGCCGTTCGCGCCTATCGCGCCAAATCCGCCGGAGGCGGTGGCAGGGGCGGAGGGATTCGAACCCCCACTCGCGGTTTTGGAGACCGCTGGTCTGCCGTTAAACCTACGCCCCTACGATTCCTAGTTTACTTGATCTCCTTGTGGGGATGGTGCTTACGGCAGAACGGGCAGAATTTTTTCAGTTCCAGCCGTTCTGTCATGGTCTTCTTGTTCTTCATGCTGGTGTAATTCTTGCGTTTACACTCGGTGCATTGTAGCGTGATCTGTTCGCGTGCCATATCGATTCCTTATTCCAAAATCTCCGTCACCGTTCCCGCCCCCACCGTGCGGCCGCCTTCGCGAATCGCAAAGCGCAGCCCTTTATCCATCGCCACCGGAGTAATCAGTTCCACCTGCAAATTCACGTTGTCGCCCGGCATCACCATTTCCATCCCCTCCGGCAGCGTGGCGACGCCCGTCACGTCCGTCGTACGGAAATAGAACTGCGGCCGATAGCCTTTGAAGAACGGCGTGTGCCGGCCGCCCTCGTCCTTCGATAAAACGTAAACTTCGCCCTTGAACTTCTTGTGCGGCGTAATCGTGCCCGGCTTCGCGATCACCTGACCGCGCTCCACGTCGTCTTTTTCGATGCCGCGCAACAGCAGCCCGACGTTGTCTCCGGCGCGAGCTTCATCCAGCAGCTTCTTGAACATCTCGACGCCGGTCACCACCGTCTTGCGCGTATCCCGGAACCCCACGATCTCCATTTCCTCGCCGACCTTGGCAATCCCTTTCTCGACGCGTCCGGTCACCACCGTGCCGCGGCCCTGAATCGAGAAAATATCTTCGATCGGCATCAGGAACGGCTTGTCCACAATGCGCTCCGGCATCGGGATGTATTTGTCGACGGCTTCCATCAGCTCGTCCACCGTCTTTTCCCACTGCGCTTCGCCGTTCAGCGCGCCCAGCGCCGAAACCTTGATCACCGGCAGATCGTTGCCCGGGAACCCGTAGCTGGTCAGCAATTCGCGCACTTCCAGCTCCACCAGTTCGAGCAGTTCCGGATCGTCCACCATATCGACTTTATTCAGCGCGACAACAATATACGGCACACCCACCTGGCGGGCCAGCAAAATATGTTCGCGCGTCTGCGGCATGGGACCATCGGTCGCGGCCACCACCAGAATCGCGCCATCCATCTGCGCCGCGCCGGTGATCATGTTCTTGATGTAATCGGCGTGGCCGGGGCAATCGACGTGAGCG
>DATJNW010000053.1:0-3090 GCA_035507655.1 Bryobacteraceae bacterium
CTTGATTCCGAGCGTGGCCCCCATGTCAGAAGTGACGAGCGCGCCATGAACGCGAACCGGGCCTTCTGCTCCAGAGAGATTGTATCCGCCTGCGTCATGAAAGCCAGCGACGTGATCGAACGCCTGCGTGCTTGAGCGCCAGTTCTCCAGGTCCAAAAACGAAGCCCCGATCTGGCGGAGATTCCGTCCGGGCGCGATCTCGCTCAGGAACACGAGCCGGTCCGCCGCCGGATAAGGCAGCGACGCGAGGAACAACCCATTAAAAATGCTGAAAATCGCGGTGCTGGCCGCGATCCCGAGAGCGAACATCCCGACCACACCGAGAGTAAAAGCTGGCTTTCGCGCGAGTGCTTTTAGCGTGGGCATAACTCAGTTTAGTTGACCTTGCGGGGGACGAATTGATGACGCGCATTATTTTAACGGCCTCCTTTTTGTGGGGACCGGCGTACAATTGAGATCGAAAAGGAGTCGCGATGAGAAACTGCACGCTGTTGCTCGCGGAGGCGTGCGATTTAGAAATGATCACATTCGCCGGCATGGCAACGCCGATTAAAGCAACTATGCGCTGTCTCGATGCTGAGCTGGCACGGTCGCTCCGGATCCTGTTGTGTTTGTTCGTCGCCCTGCCGGCTACGCTTGCCCAGACGGTCTTGCCGGACTCCAAACCGTTGGTCTTCCAAGGTGATCCTGCTGTGGCCATGCTCGATTCTATCCATGGTTACCTGCTGCACGAGACCGCGTTGGCGCGCCAACGTGTTGATTTCCGGAACTCCGATCTTGCAGCACGGCGGAAAGAGTTTGGTCGCATCATCGGAGCCGTGGACGTCCGCGTTCCGTTCATCGCGCCTGAACTGACCGCGACACTGGATGTTCCGGCCGAGGTGGCGCGGGCCAAGGGCTACCGCGTGTTTGCGGTCCGCTGGCCGGTGTTCGACGATGTGGAGGCCGCGGGCCTGTTGCTGGAACCCAACGGTGCGCCGAAGGCGAGAGTCGTAGCTATTCCCGATGCCGACTGGTCGCCCGAAATGCTCGTCGGAATGGCGCCCGGCGTCGATCCCGCAGCGCAGTTCGCGCGTCATCTGGTGGAGAACGGCTGCCAGGTTCTGATACCGGTGCTCATCGATCGCGGCGACGCATGGTCCGGCATTCCAGGCGTTGGCATGACCAATCAACCGCACCGCGAGTGGATTTATCGAATGGCTTTCGAGGCCGGCCGGCATATTATCGGCTACGAAGTCGAGGAGGTGCTTGCGGCGGTCGATTGGTTCGCGGACGAAGGCGGTGCGCCGATCGGAATCGCCGGATATGGCGAGGGCGGTTTGTTGGCGCTGGATGCGGCCGCGCTCGATCCGCGAGTGCAAGCCACGCTGGTCAGTGGTTATTTTCAATCGCGCCAGGAACTGTGGCGGGAGCCGATCTATCGCGACGTTTGGGCACTGCACAAGGGATTCGACGATGCGGAATTGACCACGATGGTCGCACCGCGCGCCGTAATTGTTGAGGCCAGCAGGTTTCCCGAAGTTGCTGGCCCGCCTCCCGCCACACCCGATCGAAAGGGCGCGGCGCCGGTTGGCCGGATCACCACGCCGCCGCTTGATTCGATCCGCAGCGAAGTGGAGCGCGCCCACTCCGGTAATGTTCAGCTCGTTGTCAGCGGTGAAGGGCGCGGCTCACCGGGATCGAGCGAAGCCTTGCTCGCGCTGCTCAAATCGCTCGGCGTGCCGAGGTCGCAGATCTCCACCGGAGAGCCTCCACGCGACCTTCGAAAGAATTTCAATCCGACGATACGGCTGCATCGCCAATTCGATCAACTCGTGGCGCATACGCAGCGCGTGATTCGTGAGTCCGGCGAGAAACGCGCCGTCTTCTGGTCGAAAGCCGATTCAACTTCGGCGGAAACCTGGAACCGGACCACGCAGCCGCTGCGCAATTACATCTGGGAGGAAGTGATCGGACGACTTCCCGACCCCAGCGTGCCCGCGAACCCGCGAACGCGGCTGATTTATGATCAACCGAAGTTCCGAGGTTACGAAGTGATGCTCGATGTTTGGCCCGGTATTTTCGCCTACGGCATTCTGCTGGTGCCCAAAAACATCCAGCCCGGCGAGCGACGCCCTGTCGTCGTCTGCCAGCACGGGCTGGAGGGTTATGCACGCGACGTAGCTGACCCGAACATCGATTCGTCGTATTATCATCGCTTCGCGGTTCGGCTGGCGGAAGAAGGATTCGTGACGTTCGCCCCGCAGAATCCCTACATCGGCGAGGATCGTTTCCGCTCGATCCAACGCCAGGCGCATCCGCTGAAGCTGTCGTTGTTTTCGTTCATCATCGGCCAGCACCAGCGCCTGCTCGAATGGTTGGGCGGCCTGCCGTTCGTCGATCGCACGCGGATCGGATTCTACGGGCTGTCTTACGGTGGCAAGACCGCCGTGCGGGTTCCGCCGCTGCTAGACGGCTATGCGCTGTCGATCTGCTCCGCTGATTTCAACGAATGGGTCTGGAAAACGACCAGCATTGACTCACATTACAGCTACATGTTGACGCGCGAATACGACATGCTGGAGTTCAATTTTGCCAATGTGACGAACTATTCCGGCCTGGCCAATCTCATGGCTCCGCGGCCGTTCATGGTGGAGCGGGGTCACAACGATCCGGTGGCGCCGGACAAATGGGTTGCATACGAGTACGCGAACGTGCGCCGTTTTTATGACGACCTGGGGATACCGGAACGCACCGAAATCGAGTTTTTCAAAGGTCCGCATACCATTCACGGTGTCGGCGCGTTTGCGTTCCTGCGACGATACCTGCAGTGGCCCAGATAGCGTCCGAGACACCGCGATCACGGACAATATCGCCTTCTGTCCCATTTCATTTCAGCGGAGCGGGTGTTCGAGATCCGGGCGTCGCGGAACACCATCCGTCCCGTTAGGAGTGATACCGATGTTGTTTGAACGTATCCGTCTGACCAACCCAGGGAGAGTCAGCTTCGTGCGGCGGACCACCGGGCTGGAGTTAGCGATCCCACCTCGGATCGCTTTCGCTGGTCCAGGCCTGGCAGAACGTCCAGCAAATATTGCCGGACCGGAACCC
>DATJNW010000054.1:0-56198 GCA_035507655.1 Bryobacteraceae bacterium
ACTGCCCAGCATTTCGGCCAGGTTCAGCAATCCCACTTTGTTCTTGATGATCTTTTGATCCGTGTTCACTGACATTCTCCTTTTTGCGCCGTTCGGCGCATTCTATCAGAAAATGTCAGATCAAGTCGTGACTAGGACAGAATTACAAGTCCGGCGCTTTGCCTGCTAAGCTACTGCCACCACAACCAAGCTGCGGTCCACATCCAACGGGACCGCAGCTTGGAAATATCGTTAATCAGCGTCCGCGAACGTCACGTAAAAGATTGCGTCGCAATAGTATGCGATCGGTCCTTGGCGCTCCAATGGCTTCACTATTCCAAGTGACTCCAGTTTTCTTAGATCAGAGTGAGCGGTTGGATAGGTAACGTTAAGCCGCTCCACGGCATTCTTCAAAACAATCACGGGACTAGCGAACAGGCCTTCAACCAAAGTGGACAGCCTAACGCTTCCCCCCTTTAATCGCCGATGAAAATCTCGATAAAGCGATAGCAACTTGTCGCATCGTTTTTCTGTATCCATAGCCTGTGCGATGACTCCTTGAAGGCAGAATTCAAGCCAAGCTTCCCAGTTGCCATGGGTGCTCACACCAAGCAAAAGATCCATGTAGTCGTTTCTGCGCTTTTCGAAGAACGCGCTCATGTACAACCACTGGCTAGATAGCTTGCACCACTCGGCGATGGTTAGCGCAAGAAGCAGTCTTCCAACGCGCCCGTTCCCGTCGCCAAATGGGTGAATGGCCTCAAATTGGTAGTGAACCAAGAATGCTCTCACTAACGGGTCGTAATCGTCGGTCGAATGAAGATATTTTTCGAAAGCGTCCAGCGTATCGCCTAATACCTCCGGCGGTGGGGGCACAAATCGCGCCGGTCTACCGATCTGGTTCTGGATCGTTCTGAACTCGCCCGGCTTCTGATTTGATCCTCTTACGCCGTCCATGAGTATCGCGTGCAACTCTCTGATCAAACGCAGCGACAGCGGCAAATCGTTAGTTCCATCCAATCTCAATCGGAGTGCTCTCCCATAGTTGAAGACCTCCCGGAAGGCGTTGATGGGATCAGTATCCGAAGTTGGGTATCTAGGATCGGCCTGGAAAAGCGCCTGTTGCTGCGGGTCGGTAATCGTACCCTCTAGCTTCGAGGACAATTGAGCCTCACGGCGCTGAAGCGGAGTTAGCATCAGCTCTGGGTTTGGCAGGTGCTTACCGGTTCCGTCTAGACTCGCAAGGCATGTCCTTGCGTCGATTAACAGTTTCCAAAGGCGCTCGGGCCATTTCCAAGAAGGAGGTAAGTTATTTGGAACAAAGGCTAATTTAGCATCTATGGTGGGGCTTTTGATGGGCACCAATCGACCGGTCATCAACGGTGAAAAATCTGTTCGCTCCATAGATAATTTAACTGTAGTATATTTTATTTAAAAAATCAACTCAAAATTTAAATTGATTTTTTACTTGATAACGTTACTCAAGCATAATATCAATATGAACCGCCTTCATTCCAATAAACGCACCCGGCGATAGCTGCCCTGGTCGAAGGGCATAGCATTCGCCACGTCTCCCGCATGACCGGTGTCGCGCGGAACACCTTACTTTTGTTGGTCGTGGAAGCGGGAGCTGCGTGCGCGGAACCCCACTAGGCCTGCGCTGTTCGAGTGATGCCAGTCAGACGCGCACAACGCAAGCCTGACGGCTTACGCTACACGCCGCGGATGGCGGCGCTCACCGGGCGTGAACCGACGGGAATCACCGTCAGCACCGGGGCCGGATAACCTCGAGTTTGAACCCCGCTCACTTTCAAAACCGCCACGTCGCCCGATTTGCGATTCAGCACCAGCGCATACTGATCGTCCGGCGTGACCGCGACAAATCCCGGATCGCTGCCTACGCGAACCACCGAAACCAGGCGGCGATAATCGATGCTCAGCACGCTCACATCGCCCGATTGCGGACCGGCGATGAACAGCAGCGACTGCGACGCGGCCATCGCCTGCGGCCCATGCCCGGCGAGCACCGTTTGATCCACTTCCGGCGTGTGATAGGGGAAAACGATCACCACCGCGTCCAACCCTTCGCCGGTGACGAACAACTGGCCGCCGTCCTGGCTGAAACATAAATGATCGGGACGGACAGCCAGCGGCAATTTGGTCATCAACCGCTCGGCCGGCGCGTCGTACATCCACAGCAGCCGCGAACCGAGATCGGCCGCGATGAGCATCTTGCCGTCCTGGCGAAAGCGCACCGCGCCGAAGTCGGCCTGCGCCAGCGGCTGGCCGGCGCGCAGCGTGGTGAGATCGGCGAATCGCGCCGTCGCACCGCCGCAAACCGCGGCTGTTTTGCCGTCGGAAGCCAGCGCGAAATCGACCGGATCCTCGCTCAAAGGAATTCTGCCGGTGACCCGGAAGGAGTCCATCGAAACACCAATCAGCGCCCGCGGATCGCGCGCCAGAACCCACATTTCCTGTTCGTCCGGAGAAAGGTGCATCGCAATCGCGCTCGCGGCAACGGCCAGTTTCCGCCGAAGGGTCAGCCGGTCCACCTGGATCTCGTGAATCGAGCCGTTATCGGGCGTCAGTGCGTAGACCAGAGGCCGGCTGCTTGCGGCGATCACCTGCGTCGGCGATCCGTCCAGCGGAATGTGCCGGACGACCGCCATCGCCTCGAGATCGACCGCGGCGATCGCCTGCCCGTCCTGATTGGCGACGAACGCGTAGCCCTGGTATCCGGAGGGGGCGCGCCGTCCACAGGCGGCGGCCGCCAGAGGCAGGGCCAGAATCGCGCGGCGGGAGATCATTTTTTTCAGTGTGGCGCGTGCGCCGTGGCTTTGACAAGCGTCCGAAAGGTCCTGTGGGATTAGTGGGGCAGGCCCCCGGCCTGCCGCGGGCGCGCCAGCCGCAGGGCCAGAATCGCGCGGCGGGAGATCATTTTTTCAGTGTGGCGCGTGAGCCGTGACTTTGACAAGCGTCCGAAAGGTCCCGTCGGACTAGTGGGGCAGGCCCCCGGCCTGCCGCGGGCGCGCCGCCAGCCTGTTCTTGACCCGGAAGAGCAACCGCCCCTCAACCACTCCGCTTCCGCCGCCCGCCCGCCCGCCTGTGCATTGCGCCACGCCGCCGTCAGCGCCGCGCCGGCACTCTCCGCATCCGCATCGGCCAGCCGCACCTCGGTCGATCCTTTCCGTCCCCACGCGCCTTTCGCCGGCGCGAAAACGCCGGGGTGCGCCGCAACGAACTCGCGCTGCTGTTCCGGCGTCAGCTGGACCATCGCAAACGCGCGGTCCGGATAACCCAGCGTCGCAAAAATTTTATTGCCGGCGCGAAAATCCGGATGCCCCATGTGCGAATTTTCGCTCGCGCCCGCCAGGCTCAAAGCGATCTTGCGAAACTCCGCCGCGTCCATTCCCGAAATTCTACTAAACTGGAATCGGATGCGGACGCTGCTCGCTTTTTTCTGCGCCGGATCGTTCGCCGCCGCCGGCAGCCTCTACGACAGCGTACAGCACAAGCTGGACGCGATCGAAACGCGGCAGGTTCGCCCCGGTTCCGTGGTCTCGTTCACTCCCCAGGAACTCAACGGGTGGGCCCGCGTCGCCGTCCCGAAAGTCGTTCCCGAAGGAATGCGCGACGAGCAGGTGGAGCTTTTTAACGGCTCCGCCACCGGCTACGCCATGGTCGATTTTTTAAAAATGCGCCAGGGCAAAGGCGAGCAAACCAATTGGCTGATCGCGCGCATGATCGAAGGCGAGCGGCCGTTGAAAATCTGGGTTCGCGTCGAATCCGGCGGCGGACGCTGCACCGTTTATCTCACCCGCGTGGATTTGTCCGATGTCACGGTCAACCAGACCGTGCTCAATTTCCTGATCACCAACTTTTTTATGCCGCTGTATCCCGACGCAAAAATCGATCAACCCTTCGAGCTCGATTACAACATCGACCGCATCGCCATCACCCCGCAAGCCGTCCACGTAACCATAAAACGATAGCCGCAACCGCCGCTGGTCTGGCTGTTTCCGCCATTGGCCGGTTCGCGCTCTCGCCCTCGCCGCGATACCCCTAAAATCGACCCATGAAACGTAAACACAAACCTCGCGCCCCAAAATCTTTATTGACAGGAATGGCAATCAATCGTATGATTAAAACGAACGTATGAGTAACACAGTCCAACGCATGCCGGATACCAAGGAGCGCATCCTCGATGCCGCCGAAAAGTTGTTTGGGCACAATGGTTTCGAGGCTACATCCCTGCGAGATATCACGACCGATGCCGGGGTCAACCTGGCCGCTGTGAATTATCATTTCCAGTCAAAAGAGAGCCTTTTTGACGCCGTGATCGCTCGCCGGATGGAGCCGGTGAACCGCAGACGCATGGAACTGCTGGACGCCGCCGGCCCGCAACCGACCGTCGAGCAGATTCTGCTGGCGTTTCTGAATCCCCTTTTTGAACGGCAATCGCCGGAAGTGGTGGCGCTGCTCGGCCAGGTTTTGGCCACGCCCGACCTGTTCGTGCGCCAGTTCTTCAAAAGGCATCTGGCCAGCGCGTCGCAGCGCTTCGTCGAAGCGTTGAGCCGGGCGCTTCCGGACCTTTCGAGGACCGACGTGATGTGGCGTTTGCACTTCACCGCGGGCGCACTGGCCCATCTGTTGGCTCGCGGACCGGTGCTGCCGGAAATCAGCGAAGGTCTTCTCGATCTGAACGACCGGGCAGCCGTTCTGGCCCGCCTGGTAACCTTCGCCGCCGCCGGCTTTCGCGCCGACGCCTGGGGTACGGAGGCCGTGTGATGATCGAACTGGCAAGTTTGCTGCTTTTTCTCGCGCAAAGCGACCCGCCCGCGACCCCCGGCACTTTGCCGCTCAGCCTCAAGCGCGCCGTCGAGATCGCGCTCGCGCCGGAAGGCAGCCCCAAAGTCGCGCTGGCCGAGGAAACGATGCAGCAGGCGGAAGATCGCCGCCTGGAATCGCGCGCCGATCTGCTGCCCGATCTCGAATCGTCCGTCAGCGATCATCGCGAAACGGTGAGCCTGAAAGCCTACGGCTTCAATTTCCAGTTCCCCATTATCGACGGATTCAACTTCTCGATTCCGACTCTGGTGGGGCCGTTTTCGGTGTTCGACGCGCGCGCAACCGCATCGCAGACCGTTCTCAACCTCTCGGCCATCCGCAGTTATCAGGCCTCTAAAGTGAACGTCGCAGCCGCGAAATCGGATTTCGATTCAACCAGGAATCAGGTGGCCGATCAAGTCGCGCGAGCCTACGTCACCACCCTTCGCGCCGACGCCGCGCTGGAAACCGCACGCGCCAACGTCGCTCTGTCGCAGGCGCTGCTCGATCAGTCGCGGCGCTTGAAAGAAGCCGGAACCGGAACCGGCATCGAAGTCACGCGAGCCGAAGTGCAACTGGCCAACGATCAGCAGCAACTGGTGGTGGCCACCGACAATCGCCGCCGCGCCGCGCTCAACCTGATGCGCGCGATGGGCCTCAAACTGGACAGCGCCATCGTCCTCACCGACCAGCTTTCCTACCAACCCGCCGAGATCGGCAGTCTGGACGCCGCGCTCGACGACGCGCGCAAAATGCGAGCCGAGTTGAAGGCCCAGCAGCAGCGCGAACGGTCCGCGCGATTCAACTATAATTCCGTGAAGGATGAACGCCTGCCGTCGCTCGCCGCCGACGCGAATTACGGCACCATCGGCACCGGCCTGATCGGCAATCAGCCCACCTACACCTACGGCGTCAGCCTGCGCGTCCCGGTCTTCGACGGCGGACGCCGCGATTACCGGCGCGAAGAAAGTCTTTCGCTGTATCAACAGGAGCAGACCCGCATGCGCGATCTGGAGCAGCAGGTGGAACTGGACGTGAGGCTCGCCTTCGACAGCGTGCACGCGGCCGAAACCGAGGTGAGAACGGCGCAGGATGGTTTGCAGCTCTCCGAGCAGGAATTGGCGCAGGCGCAGCGGCGCTATCAGGCCGGCGTCGGCAACGGAATTGAAGTCACCGACGCGCAGAACCGCCTGGCGCGCGCGCAGGATAATCGCATCGCCGCGCTTTATGACTACAACGAGGCGCGCATCGATCTGGCGACCGCCACCGGACGAATCCAGGAGTATGTGAATCAATGAAAAAAAGAATCCCCATTCTCTTGATTGTGATTGCGGCCGCCGCCGCTGGATATTTCTGGTACCGCTCCCAGCACGCCGGCGACGGCAATCGCATTTTCGTCTCCGGCAATCTGGAACTGACCGAAGTCGACATTTCCTTCAAAATGGCCGGCCGCATGGTGGAGCGCAAATTCGACGAAGGCGATTGGGTGAAGCAGGGCGATCTGGTAGCCGTGCTCGATCCGGTGCTGTATCGCCATCAGAAAGTTCGCGACGAAGCGAGCGTGGCCAGCGCTGAATCGAATTACCAGCAGCTTGAAACCTCGGTAGCCTATGAGAAAGCGACGCTCGAAAGCGATATCGCGGCCAAAGATGCGGATCTGAATCGCGCCACGGCGAATCTCGAAGAATTGCTCAACGGCAGCCGCCAGCAGGATATTCAGCAGGCCGAAGCCAACGTGCGCGACGCCAGAGCGCAAGTGGATCTGGCGCAGGCCGACTGGCAGCGCGCGCAGCGCCTCTACAAAAACGACGACATCTCCCGCCAGCAGTTCGACCAGTATAAAACCAAGCTCGACAGCGCGCAGGCGGTACTGCGCGAAGCGCAGGAAAAAGATTCGCTGGTGAAGGAAGGTCCGCGGCAGGAAGATATCGCGCAGGCTCGGGCGCAGGTGGCCGCGGCCAAGGCGGCGCTGGCGACGGCGCAAGCCAATCGCCTGGAATTGAAGCGCCGCGAAGAAGCGCTGTCCGCGGGCGCGGATGAGATCCGCCGCTCCGAGGCGCAGATGAAAATTTCGGAGACGCAGCTTTCCGACACCGAAGTGTATTCGCCGATCAGCGGCGTGGTGCTGGTGAAATCGGCCGAGCCGGGTGAGGTCCTCGCCGCCGGCACCACGGTGGTGACCATCGGCGACCTGGAACATCCCTGGCTGCGCGCCTACATCAACGAAACGGATCTGGGCCGCGTCAAGCTGGGCCAGAAAGTGAAGCTCACCACGGACTCCTATCCCGGGAAAGCCTACTGGGGAAAAATCACTTTCATCTCATCCGAAGCCGAGTTCACGCCGAAACAAATCCAGACCCAGGAAGAACGCGTCAAGCTGGTTTACCGCATCAAAATCGAAGTCGATAATTCCAGCCGCGAATTGAAAAACAATATGCCCGTCGACGGAGAGATTATTTTGTAAAAGCGGGAAGTGGCTGGCGCCCTCCTACCCTCTACCATGACCACCGTCATCCACGCCGAAAATCTCACCCGCCGCTTCGGCGAGCTTACCGCCGTCGATCATCTGAATCTCGACGTTCAGGCGGGCGAGATTTTCGGTCTGGTCGGCCCCGACGGCGCCGGCAAGACCACCACCATGCGCCTGCTCTGCGGCCTGATGGATCCGACCGAAGGAAGCGTTGTGGTCGCCGGCCACGACGTCACCCGCGAGCTCGATCAGATGAAGGATCAGATCGGCTACATGGCGCAGCGTTTCGGCCTGTACGCGGATTTGACCGTCGCCGAAAACATGGCCTTTTATTCCGATCTTTTCGGCATCACCGGACGCGAACGCGAAGAGCTCAGCGCGCGTCTTCTGCGCATGACCCGCATGGATCCGTTCACCAAACGCCCGGCCGGAAAATTATCCGGCGGCATGAAACAGAAACTCGCGTTGATGTGTACGCTGCTGCACAAGCCGCGCGTGCTGTTTCTGGACGAGCCGACCAACGGAGTCGATCCCGTTTCGCGCCGCGATTTCTGGGCGATTCTCTATCAACTGGTGCGCAACGGTCTCACCGTTTTCGTCGCCACCGCCTATCTCGACGAAGCCGAGCGCGCCAATCGCGTCGGCTTCATGCATCACGGAAAAATGATTCGCTGCGATACGCCGGCCGCGTTGAAACACAGCCTTTCCGAACAGGTGTATCTGGTTCAATCGCGCGACGTGCCCACAACCATCGCCGCTCTCGAGCAGCAACCCGGCGTCCTCACCGTGCAGCCGGCCGGCGCGGACTTGCATTTATTCCTGGACCCGAAGCTGACCAGCGCGGAAAAGCTGGCGGCGAAAGTGCAGTTCAGTTTCCGCCCGGTGGTTCCCTCGCTCGAAGATGTTTTCATCGCCCTCACGCGGGAGGTGTCGAATGCGGCATAAAGATGGTGTGGCGTGCGCACTCGTGCGTGCCGTGTCGCGACTCCTCGCGACACCTGCCGTGGCATCGACAGGGGTCTCGATGAGGCACACGCCACCAGGGCGGGAATCATGAACACCGCTCCCGCCGTCCACATCGACAAACTGGTAAAGCGCTTCGGCGATTTCGTGGCCGTCGACAACGTTTCCATCGACGTCGCGCCGGGAGAAATTTTCGGATTCCTGGGACCCAACGGGGCCGGCAAATCGACCACCATCCGCATCCTGTGCGGCCTGCTTCCGCCCACCTCCGGAAGCGCCACTGTCGGCGGATTCGATGTCGCCACGCGGCCCGAAGACGTAAAACATAACATCGGCTACATGTCCCAGAGATTTTCTCTCTACGACGATTTGACCGTTCAGGAAAATATCGAATTTTTCGGCGGCGTCTACGGCGTTTCGCCGGAAAAACTGCCGGCGCGGCGCGATTATGTTTTGAAAATGGCGGGCCTTGAAGAGAAGCGCACCACCATGACCGGCCTGCTTTCCGGCGGATGGAAACAGCGTCTGGCCCTCGGCTGCGCGATCTTACATGAACCGCCGATTTTGTTTTTAGACGAGCCGACCAGCGGCGTCGATCCCATCGCGCGCCGAAATTTCTGGCAACTCATTTATCAGCTTTCCGCGGCCGGACATACCATTTTCGTCACCACTCATTACATGGACGAAGCCGAATACTGCCATCGCGTGGCGCTGATGTATGGCGGAAGAGTAATTGCGCTGGGGTCGCCCGCGGAGTTGAAAACTTCGCTGGGCGCGGGGTCCCTGCTCAACCTGGAATCTTCCGATTTTCTGGCCAGCATGACCGCCCTCGAAGGCCAGCCCGGCATTCTCGACGTGGCCGTGTTCGGCGGCGGACTGCACGTCAAAGTCGCCGATCCGGGAAGCGCCATCCCGCGAATTTATCAAATTCTCAAGGAACAGGGCATCACCGTAAACACGCTCGATTCGATTATGCCCTCGATGGAAGACGTATTCGTCGGCCTGATTGAGAAAGAGGAAAAAGCGGCATGAATTTTCGCAGAACACGGGCCATTTTCCGCAAAGAATTTCTGCACATCGTGCGGGATCCGCGTTCGCTCGTCGCCGCGCTGTTGCAGCCGCTCGTCATGCTGCTGATTTTCGGATGGGCGCTCAGCCTGGACGTCGATCGCATTCCGACCTACGTTTATGACGCCGACCAGACGCCGCAAAGCCGCAAGGTGGTGCGCGATTTTCAGGGCTCGCGCTATTTTCAGATCGTCGCGCAGGTGCACGGCTACGCGCCCATCGAGCAGGCCATCGACAAACGCGCCTGCCTGCTCGCCGTGGTGATCCCGAAATATTTCGCGCAGGATCTGGGCTTGAAAAAAACGGCGCAGGTGCAGCTTCTGCTCGATGGCAGCGATTCGAACACCGCGGCCATCGCCATGAATTATGCCGAAGCCGTCATCGCGGCGCGTTCCGCGCAGCTTCAGGCGACCATTCAGGCCATGCAAATGAAACCGCCGACGGTCAACGCGGACGTGCGTGTGTGGTACAACCCGGATCTGCTTTCGCAGAATTTCATCGTGCCCGGATTGATCGCGGTGATCGTGATGATTATCGCGGCGAACCTCGGTTCGCTGACCATCGCGCGCGAGTGGGAGAACGGAACCATGGAGCAGTTGCTTTCGACGCCGGCGCGTCCCTCCGAACTGGTGACCGGCAAGCTGGCGGCGTATTTCGTGGTGGGAACGGCGGACATGCTGATCGCGCTGCTGGTGGGCGTCTACGTTTTCGACGTGCCGCTGAAAGGCAGCGTGCTGCTGCTGCTCGCTTCGAGCGCCGTTTTCTTGTTCGGAGCGCTGGCGCTGGGAATTATGGTTTCGGCGATGTTCCGGTCACAACTGATGGCCTACCAGATGGGCACGCTGATTTCCTTTCTCCCGGCGTTTCTGCTTTCCGGATTTATTTATTCCATCGGCAACATGCCGCGTGTCATTCAATTTGTTTCTTTATTTGTTCCGGCCCGGTATTTTATGGAAATCGCGCGCGGAATTTTCTTAAAAGGAATCGGAATAGAGCTATTGTGGTTCAATTTTCTGCTGCTGGTGGGCTACGGCGCGGTAGTTTTTTATTTCGCGACGAGGAAATTGAGACAGAAAGTGGCATAAACCGGGAAGGGGCCGGCAGGAAGCGGGGATCCGGCGATTACATATGAGACAACGACTACGACGCATCATCCGCAAAGAGTTGATTCAGGCGCTGCGCGATCCGCGCATGCGAACCATGCTGTTCTTGCCGCCGCTGCTGCAATTACTGATTTTTGGCTACGCCGCCACACTCGACGTCGATAACGCCAAAATCGCGTGGATGGATCAGGACCACACTCCGCAAAGCCGCGAGCTTCTTTCCGAATTCGAAGGCTCCGGCCGCTTCCTTCTCGCCGGCATGCCCGAGAACGAGCGCTCCATGCAGCTCATGATGGATCGCGGCCAGGTGGACGCGGTGATTCGCGTGCTCCCCGGCTTCGCGCGCGACATCAAGCGCGGGCGCACCACCAGCGTGCAGGTGTTAGTCGACGGAACCAATTCGAACACCGCCTCGATCGTCAGCGGATACGCCACCGCGTGCATCCAGCGCTACGCGAACGAAGTCGGCGATCAGGGCCAGCGCGACATGCTGGTGGCGAGCACGGAAGATTCCGGCGGCGCGGTGAAAATGGCCGCTCCGCAGATCACCGCGCGAACGCGCGTGTGGTTCAATCCCGATCTGCGCAGCCGGAATTATTTCATCCCGGGCGTGATCGCCAACATTATTACTTTGGTGACGCTGTCGCTGACGGCGATGGCCATCGTGCGCGAAAAAGAGATCGGCACCATGGAGCAATTGATGGTGACGCCCATCCGTCCCACCGAATTGATCCTCGGCAAAACGCTGCCGTTCGTGCTGGTGGGGATCTGGGACATGCTGCTGGTGACGGCGGCGGGGCTGCTGGTTTTTCACATTCCGTTTCACGGAAATTTCTGGCTGCTGCTGGGCTCGACGCTGCTGTTTCTGCTGACCTCGCTCGGCGCGGGATTGTTTATTTCCACCGTTTCGCGCACGCAGCAACAAGCCATGATGGCCACCAGCCTGTTCTTTCAACCCTTCTTCATGCTCAGCGGATTCACCTTCCCGATCCGCAACATGCCCACCGTCGCGCAGTGGCTGACGTTTTTAAACCCGGTGCGATACTTCATGGAAATCGTCCGCGGGGTGTTTTTGCAAGGCTCCGGTGTGGAGGCGCTGTGGCCGCAGATGCTGGCGCTGGCGATTTTCGGCGTCATCATTCTATCGCTGAGCGTGGCGCGGTTTCACAAACAACTGGAGTAGTCCTGGTAGGGCAGGCTTTCAGGTGCTAAGATGTGCGCGTGACCGCACCCACGCACGTTGCCTCCATCCACACCATTGAACGAGACTTGGCCGGCGATATCGTCCAGGTGGTCGAAGAAGCCGCCATCGCGGCGGCGCGAACCATGGGCCAGGGCGACCGCCAGGGCTCCGATCAGGCCGCGGTGCAGGCCATGCGGCGCGCCTTTGAAGAAGTGCAGATCGAAGGCAACATCGTGATCGGGGAAGGCGAGCGCGATGAAGCTCCCATGCTCTACATCGGCGAAAAAGTGGGGGCGCCCGCGTCCTCCGGCGTGGAATTTCCCCAGGTCGATATCGCCGTCGATCCGCTCGAAGGAACCAATCTGTGCGCGACGGGAACCCCGAACTCCATCGCGGTGCTGGCCGCTTCGGAGCCGGGCGGATTGCTGCACGCGCCGGATTGCTACATGGAAAAAATCATCGCCGGGCCAGCCTGCCGCGACGCGCTGGATATCGACGCGCCGGTGAAATACAACCTGAAGGCCATCGCGCATTGCCTCGATCGCCAGGTGCAGGACGTGGTGATCATGGTGCTCGATCGTCCGCGCCACGCCGGGCTGATCAAACAGATCCGCGCGGCCGGCGCGCGCATTCGGCTGATCCCCGACGGCGATCTTTCGGCGGGAATCGCGGCGGCGGTGCGCGGCGCGGGCGTGGACGCGGTGATGGGCATCGGCGGCGCGCCCGAAGGCGTGATCACGGCGGCGGCGCTGCGCTGTCTTTCCGGCGAAATGGTGGCGCGGCTGGTGGTGAATACGCCGGAGCTCGAAGCGCGCGTCGAACGCATGGGGATTCGCGATCCCAAACGAATTTACACCGCGCGCGATCTGGCGCCGGGCCAGCAGATCATCTTCGCCGCGGCTGGCGTCACCGAGGGCGCGTTGCTGCATGGCGTGCGCTTCTTCGGCGACGGCTGCCGCACCCACACGCTGATGATGACCTACGCGTCGCGCAAGGTGCGCTTCATCGACACCGTTCACATGTATCGCGAGCCGGGACGCCGCGGCGTCCGTCTGTATTAATTGGAACTTGGCTTCATCGGACTGGTTGGCGATCCGATAAGCAGTACAGCGGCCCGGCGTGTACTAAGCATAAATGGTCCATGCAGGATATCGCTCGCGCGCCCGATGAATAACTTTAGCCCGAAAATTCAGGCGAATTCCCAGGAAGCCGATCTCATGAGCGCGCTCGCCAGCCCGATTGAAGCCGAAAAAGTCACGCAGGCCGTGGTTCCGCCCGTTCCGGAAACCATCGAAGAGGCGGGAATTCCGCCGTCGATTATTGAGCACTTGATTCTGAAATATCTTTATTTTCGCGGCGAGATGATCGGCCGCGAAATTGCCAGCCTGATGGGATTTTCCTACAGCGTCATCGCCGAGACGCTGGAGATGATGAAGCGCCAGCATTTCGTCGCGGTGAAAAAATCGCTGGGCATGGGCGATATTTCCGGAGTTTTCGCGCTCACCGAAGCGGGCCGCAACCTGGCGCGCGAGCACCTGGAAAACAATCAGTACGCCGGCCCCGCGCCGGTGCCCTTGTATCAGTACACGCAAGTGGTCCGCTGGCAGAAATTGCCGCCGGACTGGCTCACGCCCGAACGGCTCACCAAGGCTTTCCGCCATCTGGTGGTCGAAGCCGACATTCTGGCGCAAATCGGGCCGGCGGTGAACGCGAGCAAATCGTTCCTGATCTACGGCCAGCCCGGCAACGGAAAAACGGCCCTCGCCGAATCGTTATTCCGCGTGGAAAATGAGCCGATTTTCATGCCCTACGCCGTGGAATGCCAGGGCAATATTATCCAGATTTACGATCCCATTTACCATCAGAAAATCGAGGACCAGGAGATGGAAGTTTCGGCGCTCCGGACGGAGCTGCCGCACGACGGCCGCTGGTTCCGCTGCAAGCGTCCGTTCATCATTACCGGCGGCGAGCTGACCTTCGACATGCTCGACCTGAGCTTCAACAAACACTCCAAAGTGTACGACGCGCCGTTTCAGTTGAAGGCCAACAACGGCATTTACCTGATCGACGACTTCGGACGCCAGAAAGCCACGCCGGCCGAAATTCTGAACCGCTGGATCGTCCCGATGGAGCGGCACATCGATTATCTTTCGTTTCAGGCGGGCGGAAAAATGACCGTCCCGTTTGAAGCTTTTCTGATATTTTCGACGAACCTGCGTCCCGACAGTCTGGGCGATGAAGCGTTTTTGCGGCGCATTCAGTACAAAATGTTCCTGCGCAGCCCGAAGGCTCCGGAATTTCTACAGATTTTCAAACGATTCTGCGAAGCGTCGCAGCTCGACTACGAGCCGGGCCTGCCGGAGCGTTTCGTCGAGCGGCACTACCTCAACGGCGGCCAACGTTTCCGGCGCTGCCATCCGCGCGACGTGATCACCCATGCCATCGATATTCTGAATTTCGAGCGCCGCGAAATGTTCCTGACCGAAGAAGTGCTCGACCGCGCCTTCCACAGTTGTTTCGTCGAGAATGTCGACGTAAACGACTAGCAGCCGTTCCAGAATTTTTGTGAGCCGCTCGCCAACGCGCTCCGGTCTCTTTCAGGCCTACTGAAAATACTTTCCCGCCAGCGCCGGGTCGGCGTTCACCGCTTTGCTCCACGCCTGCTTGGCTTCCTCGTCCCGGCCGACCGCCTTAAATGCGTGCCCCAGGTTCAGCAGCGCGTCCGAAAAATCGGGTTTCTTGTCCACCGCGATCTGATAACATTCCACGGCCTGTTTGTTTTCCCCGGCCGTTTGCAGCAGCAGCCCGAGATTATAGGACAATTCGAGCGACCGTTCGCCGAGAGCCGTCAATTTCTGATGCAGCTCCCACGCTTTCTTGTGGTCTTTTTTCTCGATGGCGATGGCCGTCAGCGCGCGCAGCGCGTCGGTGTTTTTCGGCTGCAGGCTCAACACGCGCTGGAAATTTTCCGACGCCGCGTCCAGATCCTCGAATTTCCAGCACGCCAGGCCCAGGTTCAGCAGCGCTTCCACCCAGTCCTTGCGCTTCTTCAAACACGTTTCGAAACTGTCCACCGCGCTGGCGAATTCGGCCCGCTGTAATTGCAGAAACCCGAGCCGGAACGCCGCATCCTCGAAATCCGGCTTCACCGCGACCAGCCGCTCGAAATATTTTTCCGCTTCCTGAGGTTTGCCGTCGCGCTCCACCGCCAGCGCCAGGTTCCACAACGCCCCCGGCAGATCCGGCGACAGCGCCAGCGCTTTTTCGTAGGCGCGTTTGGCCCCGGCCAGATCGCCGCGCTCCTGCAACACCGCGCCGAGGTTGGCTTGCGCTTCCACCGCGTCCGGACGGACCCGCGCCGCTTCGCGATAAGCGTTGCCGGCCTGCTCCAGGCGCCCGGTTTTCTGATACGCGACGCCCAGGTTGAACCATCCCTCATAGGAATCCGCCGCGACCTTCACCAGCTGCGAGCAGTGCTGCACCGCCGCGCTGTAATCGCCGCGCGCCAGCGCCACCGCCGCCAGCCCTTGCAGCGCCTGCCGCGATTGCGGACGCAGCTTCAATAATTTTTCGGCATACTCCTTCACCTTGGAGTCCTCTTTGCGGGCGGTGAACAGCGCGATCAGGTTCACCAGCACCTCCGGCGAAGCGGGCTGCGACGCCAGCAGTTTGCGATACGCCTCCGAGGCCTCGTCCAGTTTCCCGAGCTGATGCAGCGCCACCGCTTTTCCGAACAGCGCCTGCTCCTGCGCCGGATTTTCCTTGAGCGCGGCCTGAAAGAATTCGAGCGCCTCCGCCGATTTGCCGAGCTGCACCAGGCACAGCCCGCGCCCCAACTGCGCCTGCCAGCGCTTGGAATCGATCGCCGACGCCGTCTCGAACGCTTTCGCCGCGTCCTCGAATTGGCCCTGCCGCTCCAGGCACAGGGCGCGATTGTAGTGCGCCGTGCGATGCTTGGGATCGGCGTCGCAGACCTTGCCGTAGCAGCGCGCCGCTTCGCTCCAGTTCTGCTGCTCGAAGCGCAGATGCCCCAGGCCGCTCCACACCTCCGGGGAATTTTCGCCGCGCTCGGCCGCGCGCTCCAGCTCCTTCACCGCGTCATTCAGCTTGCCCTCGGAGGCGAGCTTCACCGCTTTGGCCAGTGCGCCCGACTCCACCGGCCGTTTCTTTTTGGCGGGATCCTCGAGCGCATCGCCGCGCATCAATTTTTCAATCAGCTCGTCATCAACGACAAAAACGTGTGCTTCGTTTTCCGGCATTTTTTTTCGGATCCCCTATTTTCTGATCACCAGCGGAACAACGTTGACCGTTCCGGCGAGCGACATGTGTTCTCCACGCTCGTTATACAACCCGATGCCGCCCATTTTCAGGCGATCGTCGGTCCATTCATCCACTTTTTGATCCTGCACGTAAGTGCTGAAGCGATCGCCCACCGCATCGAAACGGACCTTATATAAGGTGTCCAGATGCACCGCCAGGTTCAGCGGGGATTGCGCGCGCGGCTGCTCCTGCCCGTTGATCACCGCGAAGCGCACCAGCGCGATCTGCGGATTCAGGCCGGGTTTGACGATTTCCAGCTTGTTCACGTAGTAATTTTTTTCGTCCTGCGCGCGATACACCCAACCGAGCGCCTTGTTGTCGATCTGCGCTTGAAACTCCAGCCGGTAATCGGACAGAGTCATGGACGGCTTCAGCACCGAAATGGTGTGTTCCCGCCGCACGCCGGGTTCCGCGCCCCAATCGGTGATCCAGCCGGAATCGGGCGCGGTCAGCGCCGGCCCTTCGACGATCTGCGGCGCGGCGGGCGCCGGCTTGGAAGCGGAGCCGTGCGAAACCGCGAAGATGATTCCCGCCAGCGCCAGCACGGCGCCCACACCTACACCGGCTTTTCCGGCCAGCGGCAATTTGCCCCAGAATCCGTCGCCGGTGTCGAGCCGTAAACTGGGCAAATCCAAGTCCGGCGGAGGATTGTACGGTTTCGGCGCGGCAACCTCCTTGGCCGGTTCCACCACGCTTTCCACCGCCGCAACCGGCTCCGGCTCCTTTACGGCCGTGGCCGCGGCCGCCTTCGCGGCGACCTCTGGTTTTTCTCTTTCAGGCGCTTTGCCGTTGGCCGAGCGCGAATCGCTCCACCGCTTGGCCGGCGCGGAACGTTCGGGCGAAGCGGCGGGGCTCGCGGGAGCTTCCTCCAGCACCATCACCGGCCGCAGCGGCAGCGCCGCGGAGCGCGGCAGCTGCATATCCACTCCGTTCGAGACGCCATTCGAAAACACCTGCACCGGTTTGCCGCGGCCCGCCGGGAGTCCGTGCAAGGTCACCGGCATGGGCTTGGTCGCCAGCTCCGGAACCGTCTCCTTCTTGGTTTCCACCGCGGCCGTTTGCGCCACCGGACGGACTGCCGGACGGAAGAACGGAGTCGCCGACGAAGCCGGTTTCAGGATCGCCGAGCTCGCTGGACGCGCCGGCTGATTCACCACCCGGACCGGAACGGCCTTCGGCGCCGCGGGAGCCGCTTCGGCTGGCGCAACGTCGGTGAATACAACTTCGGCGGACACAACCTTAGTAGAAGCAACTTCGCCCGGCGCAACTTCGACCGCCCCGGAGGTGGAGGACGGCGCTTCACCCGTTTCGTTGTCTTCGATTCCGGTAGTGCCGAAAAGCACGCGCCCCAGCGCTCCCGCTTCGGTGAGAAACGAAAAACTCTGGGGGCCTTGCTGCCACAAATCGGGCTCTGCCGGCGGAGGCTGAGGGAAGATGAGAATGTCCATGGGATCCTCGGATTTTTCGGCGATTCCCGCCACATCTGCGGCGCGCAGATCCACTTCGAGCGTGGGCGCCACATGCACGGAGTCGCGCAGCTCCAGCTTGTGTTCGCCCACCTGAATGGCATGTTCCATCGCATGAAGCGAAATCGTGACCGGCACCTGCCCGGCCGCGATCAACCCCGTTCCCCACGCCTCCGGTTCCCCGCAAGAATCGGGCAGCAGCGGGCTGTGATGCCGCTCGAAGTCCGCTTCCGTCGCTTCCTTCACCCCGCCGGCCGACAGCACCGGCACGGGCATCTCCAGAAAAAAACCTGCTTCGGCGGGAGCCGGGTCCGCTTCGGCCTCCGGTTCTTCGATCGGCGCCGGCGGCGGCTCCGGTGCGTGTTCCACGACTTTCGCAACGGACTTTACCGGCTCCGGCGCGAGCGCCCGTTTCGGCTCCGGCGCGGGCGCTTTCGCTTCCACCGGCTTGACCGGAGGTTTCGCCTCGGCCTGGGGTTTGGGTTGCGGTGTCGCCTGCAATAAGCGGTTCAGAGCAAGCTGGGTGTATTCTTCCTGATACTGCTGGCGATGAGCGTCGGAACAGAACTCCCCGCCGCTGGTCCAGCGTTTTAACAGGGCCAGCTCCTTGCCGCAATACAGACACCGCATGTGCCTTTAATCGTCCCTTCTTACTTCATCCTAAAGAGCACTCTTACGGCTTTCCATGCGGTAAAGCACTTATATCGGCGATTTTAGGAGTACCACTTACGGCTCGTTCATGTGAATACCTTAGGCTTTCCGCCTTACGAATTCTTACGGGCTTTCCCCATGCGACCCGATTAAAGTTATCTCCCTACCGGGTCGATCATATGTTTGCTCACACGCAAGATTTACAAGCCGCGTCAAGCAATCGAATCCTCGAGGAGGCAGTATGGCGAAAGGTGAAGCGCTGAAGGGCCACATTGAAGCTCTGCGCAGCGCGATTCCGGAATTAAAGGGTGTGCTGCTCGCGTCCAATGAAGGACTGCCGATCGCGCACTCATTATCAAATGGAGCCGACCCCAACCGCGTCGCGGCGATGGCCGCCGCCGCATCCAGTCTGGGCCGGCGCATCAGCGAGAGCATGAACTCCGGCTCGCTCGGCGAAGTGTCGATCCAGTCCGAGGAGGGCGCGCTGTTCGTCTATTCGGCGGGTAGCAAAGCCGTGCTCGCGGTGATCAGCCCGCAGGGCGGAAACGCCGGGTTGATTCACTTAGAAGCCCGCACCACGGCGAAAGACATCGGGGATTTGTTCTAGGATAGCGGTGTGCGGTTGAGAATGGACCCCGCCAGTGATGGCGGGGTTGGTCGAATTTCCTGAGGCGCGATGGAGCCGTGACCGCAGATGACCGAAATCAGTATCTCCGACGGGAACCTCGTCCTCGAAGTCGAAGGCTTTGACAAGCTCTGGTCGTTCAAAAGCCATCTGCGCATCCCGATTGCGCACGTCCTTCGCATCTACGCCGATCCGGAAATCGCGCAGCACTGGTGGAAGGGGCTGCGGCTGCTGGGCACTCACGTCCCCGGCGTGATCGCCGCGGGCACTTTTTATCAACATGGAGAATGGATCTTCTGGGACGTGCACCATCCCGGCAACGCCGTTGTCCTCGAGCTTGATCACGAGCGCTACAAGAAACTGATCGTCGAAGTTGCCGATCCCGCCGGGACGGTCGCGCGAGTGCAGGCCGCACTCCCATAGACTGTGGCGCACGCACTCGAGCGTGCCGCGTCGAGACTCTTCTCGACGCCTATGCGCGCGTGAGCGGACCTCCGAAAATGCACGGTGGCACGGGCTTTTCACTTCAGTCTGTCAGCGGTCTGCCGGTAAGCTTTTCGAGCACCCGCAGCGGCGATCGCGAGGCGTCGCGCATCGCTTCCACCGGCAAATAAAACGTCTGCTCGAAGGCGAACTGCCCGCTCATCGCCGCGTGCGAGACCGAATCGGTGAAGCACGCCCACGTCGCGCCCGGCGGAATCGCCAGCGGAACCTGCGGGCAATCGCGCTGATAATTTTCATCCGCCTTCATCCGGTCGTGGATGCCGAGCATCACGTGATCGTAGGCGGTTCTTCGCGTCTTGGTCACACGCAGCGCGCGCAGCAGCCACGCCGAGCCGGGAAACGCTGAACCAATTTTCGGTAAAAATGTTTGAGCAACGTTTTCGAAAGAATCGCCCACCCGCCATTTCCGCGGCTCCGACGGATTCACGTTCGAAAACACGCGCATGATCCGCAGCCCATGCAGCGGGCGCGAGGGAAACGCGTCGACGTGCAGGCGCGTATCGTCCTTGCGCCAGGAGCTGGCGCGCCCGGCGATTTCCGCCGGACGAAAACTGGTGAACCCCGGCGACAATTTCCCTCGATATTCCGGACAAAGCGCGTCCATCAGCGCCGACGATTGCTCAAAATAGCGCCGCAGCATCGCTTGCAACGCGCCGCGATCGACGCTCGCCGAAGCTCCGCCGAGCGCATCGTTGGCAGGGCGGTAACTCACGTTCTTCGATTTGCCGTCCAGGCACGCCGGCGACAAAAACGCGCGCTCCTTTTCGTTCAACTCGAAAGGCAGTTGCGGAGCGAACAGAACCATCCCCGTTTCGAGCGCCTCCGCCACCCCCGGAACCGGCTCGCTCCAATCGGAGATGCCGATTTCCCTAAGAACCTGCATGTCTTAAGTATCCATCACTTCGAAAATCAGACATTTCAGATAATGCGTCTCCGGCACCGTCAGCAGCACCGGATGATCGCGAGCCTGCGTGCGCCGCTCGATCACGCGCAGCGTTTTCCCGGCATCGAGCGCCGCCTGCGCGACCACTTCGAGCAGCATCGCCTCACTGAAATGATGGGAGCAGGAGCACGTCACCAGAATGCCCCCGCCATCGAGCAGCCGCAGCGCGCGCAGATTGATCTCTTTATAACCGCGCGCTGCATCGTCGAGCATCCGGCGCGATTTGGCGAACGCCGGCGGATCGAGCACAATCATCGAATACCGCCGATCGAGTCCCGCGAGAAATTCGAACACGTCGGCCGCGCGAAATTGAATGTTGGTGAGTCCGTTGCGCGCGGCGTTGGCCTCCGCAATGGCCAGAGCCGGCGCGGACGAGTCGACCGCTTCCACCGATTCGGCCTTCGCCGCGGCGTGCAGCGCGAAGCCTCCGGTTGAAGTGAAACAATCGAGCACGCGCCCGCGCGCGTAGCGCGACGCCGCCAGATAATTTTCCCTCTGATCGAGATAAATGCCGGTTTTCTGCCCATGCAGCAGATCGGCTTCGAGCTTCAGCCCATTCATTTCGACGACCACTCGCTCGGGAACTTCGCCCGAGAGGATCACCGTCTCAAGCGGCAATCCCTCCAGCTTGCGGACGCTCGCGTCGTTGCGCGCCAGAATCCCCGCGGGCGCCAGGAGTTCGTTCAAACAATGCGCCACGAGATCCCGCGTGCGATCCATCCCCTGCGTCAGCGTTTGCAGGACGAGATACGCGCCGTAGCGATCGACGATCAGGCCGGGCAACAGATCGCCTTCGGAAAAAACCAGCCGGCACGCGTTGGAATTCTGGACCACGCGCTCGCGATAGAGCATCGCCGCGCGCAGTCTTCTCATCCAGAAGAGCCGGTCAATGGGTTCGGCGACGCTCGACAGCATGCGCAGCGCGATCTGCGATTGCGAACTGTAGAAGGCAGCTCCGATGGGCCGGCCGCGAAAATCGGCCACGCGCACCGCGTCGCCCGGCGCGGCTTCGGAAGCGTCCACCACGTCGCTCAAAAAAATCCAGGGATGGCCGCTCGCCACGCGGCCGGCGGCCTTGCGATTGACTTTAACGGTAACCAAAATTCATTCTATCCGCCGAAATTTTCTGAAATGTCATCGGCGCGCCGCGGTCCAACTTTTCAGGAGGTATTATGCCCACCCAAGAAACGAAAAAATGCGCCCATCCGGCGTGTGACTGCCAGGCGCGTCCGGGCAGCAGCTATTGCAGCGCCGAGTGCGAAAAGGAAACGCAGCGCTCGGAAACCACGTGCCATTGCGGGCACCCCGGCTGCCACTGATCGCGCAACGGCAACCAAAGTTCACAATACCTGAAACGTCAAGCTGCGGCGGCGGTCCAACATGGCGGAGGGCCCATGCCAACTGAACCAACCAAGAAATGCGCCCATCCGGCCTGCCACTGCCACGCTCGCCCGGATAGCGATTATTGCAGCACCTATTGCGAGGGCGAAGCCGGAACCAGCGACATCGTCTGCAACTGCGGTCACCCCGCCTGCGCAGCATAAAATATGAGCCGAGCCTTACTTCTGATCGTTTTACTCTTTCTCGCCCTGGCCCTGTTGCCCACGTGGCCTTACAGCACCGGCTGGGGTTTCGGGTATTACCCAAGCGGCGGCCTGTTCCTGTTGCTGGTGATCCTTCTCGTCATTTTGTTCATTCGCCCGCGCGCGATTTGAATCAGTCGCGGCGCACCGTCTGATCCATTACCTTTTCGAGCATCTGGCGGACGGTGTGTCCGGTGACGGGATGGCGCAGCTCGGGCGACAATTCGGCGAGCGGCTCCAGCACGAAGCGCCGCTGGTGCATGCGCGGATGCGGAATTTCCAGCTCCGCCGCGTGCATCACGGAGTTTCCGAACAGCACGATGTCGATGTCGATCACGCGCGGGCCTTTGGCCACGGCGCGGCGGCGTCCCATGTCGTGCTCGATGGTCTGCGCGCGGCGAAGCAGCTGCCGCGGAAACAAATCGGTTTCCGCTTCGACCATCTGGTTCAGAAACCACGGCTGCTCGCGCAGGTCCCGCGGCTCGGTTTCATAAATCGACGATTCGCGCAAGACCCGAACGTCCTGCGCCGCCAGCCGCTCGACCGCTTCGCGCAGATGGGCCCGCCGGTCGCCGAGGTTCGATCCGAGCGATAAGTAGACGCGTTTCAAAACAGCGTATTCTGCGTGCCGCGCGCGCGTCGCGGCACCTGAAAATAATCCCACGCCTGATCGGTCGCCACGCGTCCGCGCGCGGTGCGATTCAAAAATCCGAGCTGCATCAGGTACGGCTCGTAAACCTCTTCGATGGTGTCCGGCTCCTCGTCGATCGAGGCCGCGATGGTGCTCAATCCCACCGGCCCGCCCGCGTATTTTTCGAGCACGGTCAGCATGATTTTCTGATCGATCTCGTCGAGGCCGAAGCGGTCCACTTCGAGCAGATCGAGCGCGCGCCGCGCCACCTCCAGGTCAATATGTCCGGCCGCGCGCACCTCGGCGTAATCGCGAACGCGGCGCAGCAGGCGATTGGCGATGCGCGGCGTCCCGCGCGCCCGCCGCGCGATCTCTTCCGCGCCGGGCGCATCGATCTGGACGTTGAGCAATCCCGCCGAGCGGCGCACGATGCTCGACAATTCGGCCACCTCGTAGGGATTCAGCCGCAGCACCAGCCCGAACCGCCCGCGCAGCGGCGCGCTGATCAAGCCTTGCCGCGTGGTCGCGCCGATGGCGGTGAAACGCTTGAGGTCCATCGCCACCGTGCGCGCGCCCGGCCCGGTGCCGATCAGAATATCCATGCGAAAATCTTCGAGCGCCGAATAAATCATTTCCTCGACGTCCGGCTGAAGGCGATGAATTTCGTCGATGAAAAAAACTTCGCGCTCTTTGATGTTGCTCAGGATGCCGACCAGGTCCAGTTTTTTTTGCAGCACCGGACCGGAGGTCTGCTGCATTCCGACACCCAGCTCGCTGGCGATAATTCCCGCCAGCGTGGTTTTGCCCAATCCCGGCGGACCGTAGAGCAGCACGTGATCCATCGCCTCGCCGCGTTTTTTCGCTGCTTCGATGGCGATTTGCAGATTTTCCTTGACCTTCGGCTGTCCCGCGAAATCGGCCAGAAGATTAGGCCGCAACGCGGCTTCAAACTGGCGTTCTTCTTCGCGCAGAGACGCGGAAACAATGCCCTGGTCGCGCATGAATTTTCAGTGTAAACGAGCTATCGTTCCGCCATGAACCGGGAGCGCCGAGCGAAAAACTACTCCGCGCGGTCCGCCAGCACCCGGACATGATTATCGCGAACCTCGACGTATCCGCCGGTCAGATGATATTCGTCGGTGCGTCCGCCGGAAGCGACCGCCAGCGTGCCGTCGCCCAATTCGCTCAACAGCGCCGCGTGGCCCGGCAGAATTCCCATGTACCCGTCGAGCCCCGGGATCAGTACCGTTTCCGCCGTCTGCCGCGCAATCAGTTTTTGCGGCGTCGCGATTTCCACTTCGAGCACGTCAGGCATGACCTCTCCTTAACCGCGCACTAGGTGCGCTCGGCCTTCTTCATCTGGTCCCAGGCTTCGAGCACATCGTCGATCGAGCCTTGCATGTAAAACGCCTGCTCCGGAATTTCGTCGTGCTTGCCTTCGACCACTTCCTTGAAGCTGCGCACCGTATCGGCGACTTTGACGTATTTTCCCTTGCGGCCCGTGAACGCCTCGGCGACGTTGAAGGGCTGCGAAAGGAAGCGCTGAATTTTGCGCGCGCGCGAAACCGAAAGCTTATCTTCATCCGACAACTCGTCCACGCCCAGAATCGCGATGATGTCTTGCAGGTCTTTATAGCGCTGCAAAACCTGTTTCACCTGCTGCGCCACATCATAGTGCTCCTGCCCGATCACGCGCGGATCCAGAATGCGCGACGTCGAAGCCAGCGGATCGACGGCCGGATAAATACCCAGCTCCGAAATCGAGCGTGAAAGATTCGTCGTCGCGTCCAGGTGCGCGAAGGTGGTGGCCGGCGCGGGATCGGTGTAATCGTCGGCGGGCACGTAAATCGCCTGCACCGAGGTAATCGAGCCTTCCTTGGTCGACGTGATGCGCTCCTGAAGATCGCCCATTTCACTGGCCAGATTCGGCTGATAGCCGACCGCGCTCGGCATGCGTCCGAGCAGCGCCGACACTTCCGAGCCGGCCTGGGTGAAGCGGAAAATATTGTCGATGAACAGCAGCACGTCCTGATGTTCTTCGTCGCGGAAATATTCGGCGACGGTCAGCGCCGTCAGCGCCACGCGCAGACGCGCGCCGGGCGGCTCGGTCATCTGGCCGTAGATCAGCGCGCACTTGGATTTGGTCCAGTCGTGCGGATCGATCACGTGGGACTCCTGAAATTCGAGCCACAGATCGTTTCCCTCGCGGGTGCGCTCGCCCACGCCGGCGAACACGGAAACGCCGCCGTGCTTGGTCGCCAGGTTGGAAATGAGTTCCTGAATGATGACCGTCTTGCCCACGCCCGCGCCGCCGAACAGCCCGATCTTTCCGCCTTTCAAATACGGCTCCAGCAGATCGATCACCTTGATGCCGGTCTCGAACATCTGCAACTCGGTGGACTGATCTTCGAACGGCGGAGCGGAACGATGAATCGGCAGACGGCGGTCGGTTTTCACCGGACCCATTTTGTCCACCGGCTCGCCGATCACGTTCAGCACGCGGCCCAGCGTCTGTTTGCCGACGGGAACCGTCACCGGTTCGCCCAGGCTGGTGGCGTGCATGCCGCGCACCAGGCCATCGGTCGGTTGCAGTGCGATGGTGCGCACCCGGCTCTCGCCGATGTGCTGCGCCACTTCGCAGATAATATCCACCGGCTGCGGGACTTCGAAGCCCTCGCTGGTGATGTGGATCGCCGTGCGGATCACGGGGATCTGTCCTTCCGGAAATTCAATATCCACGGCCGGTCCGGCCACCTGGATCACTTTGCCGACAATCATAAATTCCTCATTACCCCCGCGGCGACGGGCGGGGCTTTATTCCAGCGCCGCCGCCCCGCTCACGATCTCGATAATCTCGCGCGTAATGCTCGCCTGCCGCACGCGATTCATGTACAGCGTCAGCCGGTCGATCGCTTCCGTCGCGTTCTTGGTCGCCGATTCCATCGCCGTCATGCGCGCGGCGTGCTCGGCCGCTTCCGATTCGAGCAGCGCGCGGTAAATCAGCATCTTCACATAGCGCGGCAATAAACTGCCCAACAATTCTTCCGGTTTTTGTTCGTAAATATAATCGACCGTTTCGCCCGATTTCGGAACTTCAATCGGCAGCACCCGCACCGCGTTCAGCCTCGACGCCAGCACGCTCTTGAATTCATTCCCGAACAGATACACCGCGTCGATCTCGGCGCGGGAAAACATCTCGATCACCACGCTCGCGATCGCTTCCGCGTCTTCAAAGCGCAGCTTGCGGAAAACATCGAGGTGCTCGCCGCGAATGCGCGCGCCGCGTTTGCGAAAATAATCGCGCCCTTTGCGTCCGATCAGCTCGAAAAGCAGTTCCGCCGGCCGGTGCTCGTCGATAAAGCGCTGCGCCAGCTTCAGCAGGTTCGAATTGAACCCTCCGGCCAGCCCGCGATCGGCCGTAATCACGATCACCAGAATGCGATTTTCCGGGCGCACCGCCAGCAGCGGATGATCCGCGCCGCCGCCCTGTGCCGCGGCTTCGGCTACATTGGCCAAAACCTGGTGCAGCATCGCCGCGTAGGGGCGCGCCGCCAGCGCCCGGTCCTGCGCGCGACGCAGCTTCGCCGCCGAAACCATTTTCATGGCCTTGGTAATCTGCTGCGTGTTCTTGACCGAGCGGATGCGCCGCCGGATATCGATCAGGCTCGGCATTTATTTCAGCTTGCGCTCCTCGCTTTCATTTTGGGCAGGCCCCCGCCATGACTGGCGGGGCTGGAAAAACGCGGGAAAGCCCCGCCAGTGATGGCGGGGGCTCGGCATTGACCGGAAACGCTGATTCATTATTTTAATTTGCGCTCCTGCACGAATCGCGGCTTGAATTCCTTCAGCAGGTCATTGATGCGCGCCTTCAATTCGTCGTCGAGGGTCTTCTTTTCGCGAATCGTTGTCAGCACGCCGGGATGCGCGTTTTCGACGAAGCGGTACAGTTCCAGCTCGAACGGACGGCACTGCTCCACCGGCAGATCGTCCAGATATCCGTTGGTTCCGGCATAAATAATGAGGACCTGTTTTTCCACCGGCAGCGGCGAATACTGGCCCTGCTTCAGAAGCTCCACCATCCGGCTGCCGCGCGTCAACTGCTGCATCGACGCTTTATCCAGATCCGAACCCATCTGCGCGAACGCCGCCAGCGCGCGATACTGCGCCAGGTCCAGACGCAGCGAACCGGCCACCTGCCGCATCGCCTTGATCTGCGCGTTGCCGCCGACGCGGCTCACCGAAATACCGACGTCGATCGCCGGCCGCACATTGGCGTTGAACAGATCCGATTGCAGGTAAATCTGCCCGTCGGTGATCGAAATCACGTTGGTCGGAATATACGCCGAAACGTCGCCGGCCTGCGTTTCAATGAACGGCAGCGCGGTCAGCGACCCGGCGCCGTTATCAGCCGACAATTTCGCCGCGCGCTCGAGCAGCCGGCTGTGCAGATAAAACACGTCGCCCGGATACGCTTCGCGCCCCGGCGGACGGCGCAGCAGCAGCGAGATTTCACGATACGCCGCCGCGTGCTTCGACAGATCGTCGTAAATGCACAAGGCATGTCTTGCCGAATCGCGAAAATATTCGCCGATCGAGCAGCCCGAATAGGGCGCCAGATACTGCATCGGCGCGGGATCGGACGCGGTCGCGGCCACCACGATGGTATACTCCATGGCGCCGTAATCTTCGAGCGTCTTCACCACCTGCGCCACCGTCGAACGCTTCTGCCCGATCGCGACGTAAATGCAAATCACGTCGCCGCCCTTCTGATTGAGAATCGTATCGATGGCCAGCGTGGTTTTGCCGGTCTGCCGGTCGCCGATGATCAGCTCGCGCTGCCCGCGGCCGATGGGGATCATCGCGTCGATGGCCTTGATTCCGGTTTGCAGCGGCTCTTTCACCGGCTGCCGGTCGACCACGCCCGGCGCGATTCGCTCGATGTGATTGAACTGCTTCGTTTCGATCGCGCCCTTGCCGTCGATGGGCTGGCCCAGCGCATCCACCACGCGCCCGATCATCGCCTCACCCACGCCGATGGACATGATGCGTCCGGTGCGGCGGACTTCGTCGCCTTCCTTGATGTTGGAATAATCGCCGAGCAGAACCGCGCCGACATCTTCTTCTTCGAGATTGAGCGCGATTCCCGAAACGCCGCCTTTAAACTCGATCAGTTCGCCGGCCATGACGTTTTCCAGGCCGTACACGCGCGCAATGCCGTCGCCCACCGAGATCACCGATCCGGTTTCGGCGACGTCCACGGCGCGTTCGTAATTTTCAATCTCCTCGCGCAGCACGCGCGAGATTTCATCGGCACGAATCGATGGCATAAAATCCCCTTGAACGGACGCGGCCTACTGTCCCGCGGTCAGTTTAACCCTCAGTTTTTCGAGTTGTCCCTTCACGCTCCCGTCATACACCTTCGAGCCAATCCGCGCCACCACCCCGGCGATCAGCGACGGATCGATCACGAACGTCAACTTGGCGCGCTTGCCCGAAAGGCGGGACAGCTCCGCTTCCAAACTTCCTTTTTGCGCGTCGGTGAGCAAGCGGGCGCTGGAGACGTCCGCGCGCACCAATCCGAGCCGCTCATCGAGCAGCGCCTCGAACGCCTCAATCATGGACGGCAGCCCGTCGATTCTGCGGTGATCGATCACCACGAACAGAAAATTCCGCACCGCCTGCGACGCTCCGAACGGTTTCAACAACCGCGCCAGCACCGCGCGCTTGCGCGGCACGGAAACGGCCGGCGACAGCAGCACGTTATGCAGATCCTCGGACTCCCCGATCATTTCGTCGATCGCGCGCAACTCCTCCAGCGCCTTGGCCGGATTTATCGCCATTTCCGGCGCGGTCACCACTTCCATCAGCGCCCGCGCGTATCGCACTCCGACGGCCGTAAACATTATCGGACCGTCCCCCGTGGCGCACGCACTCCTCCGTGCCGCGTCGACACTCCGGTCGACGCCTGCTCGCGCGGGCGCCGGCGTCGAGAGAAGTCTCCACGCGGCACGCACGAGTGCGCGCGCCACAACCCGGGAAATTCCGCTGGCCGCGCCATCAATTCCGCGAAGCCTCCAGATCCGAGACGAAATCCTCAATCAGGCCGTTTTCCACCGGCGGCGTCAATTTTTCACGCACCCGCTCCTCGGCCAGATCGAGCGATAACTTCGCCGCGTACGCCTGCAACTGGCGGCGCGCCAGCTTGCCCGCCGTCTCGATTTCGCGCTCCGCCTGCTCGCCTAATTTTTGAATGTGCCGCTCCGTTTCCTGGCGGATTCGGGCGCCTTCCTTCTCCATTTCGGCGTGCGCTTCGGAGCGGAGTTTTTCGATTTCGGCGCCGAGCGCGGCCAGCTTCGCTTCCACCTGGCTCGCCCGCGCCTCGGCTTCGCGCTTGATCTGCTGGGCCTCGAGAATCCCTTTCTGAATGCCGGAAGAGCGCGAGCGGAAAAACGGCGGCAGGCTCTTGGCCAGAAAATATCCGCCGACCGCCACCAGGATCGCAAAATTGATCCAGTCGAGGGTCAGATCCGCGTCCCCGCCCTTCACGTCCGCGCGCAAGGCGGCCGCGCAACCGAGCACCAGAATCGCCGCCGGAAGCAGCCGTTTCATGCCGCACTTCCTGCCCGGCGCGAAAGCAGCGAATCGGCGATCTGCGAGGCCAGCTCCGCGCTCGGCATGGTCAGATTTTCGCGCGCCGTGGTGCTTTCCTGCCCGATCTTTTCCTTTTCCGCGTGGACTTGCCCCTCGAGGCGAGTCCGTTCCCGGCCCACCTGCGCGGCCTGATCGTCCAGCCATTTCCGGCGCGTTTCTTCCTGCGCTTTGTAAATTTCCAGCCGCGCCAGGGCGAAGCGCTGTTCGTATTCGCGCTGTTTGCGTTCGGCGGCGGCCAAACTTTCCTGCGCGCCCTTGCGCGCCCCCAGGGTCAGCGCATCGCGCTCCTTCAGCACCTTTTTGAGGGGCGTGAAGAGCATCGATTTCAGATAAAAATAAACGAAGATCAGCAGCAAAATGGTGGGTATGGAATCGAGCATCAACCCACCTAGGGCCTGGAGAGTCTGTTCCATCTAAGGAATGTATAAGGGAACCGTTACCGCGGAGTCTCTGAAGGCCCAAATTAGCACAATGCGGCGGTTTGGGTCAAATTTCTTCTGGCTGGACCGCCCACAGGGAGCGGTCCGGCAGTCGACTTCGGCCAAAGTGCGAAGGCCGACCTCCGATTCGGCCCTCGCAGATCGAGAATGACACACCGGGCTGGATCGGCCAATAGGTCTTTCCCACTTTTTTGGGCCTATCCGTACTAAGCCTTCGGCAATATTCCCTTATCCCCTCTAGTACTCGCCGGACTGGCTGGGAACCGCAGGTAGTGTCTGAAATCTGCGTTGACCGCTAAAAATGGGAGAGCCCCCGCCATTACTGGCGGGGCTGTAACGCGCGCTATCGTTGCAAATCAACGCAGGAGCTCAGACCTCACCTGTTAAACTCAAAGCTTGATCAACCGCCTGGTTTTTGAAAATCTCAGGCACCGTCCGATTCGGACTCTGCTCACTTCGGCGGCGATCGGAATTCAGGTGACGCTGATTCTGACGCTGGTCGGAGTCAGCTACGGGATCGTGAACGACACCGCCAGCCGCACGCGCGGCACCGGAGCGGACCTGATGGTGCGGCCGCCGGACAGCTCCGTAATCGGCTTTTCCGGCAATATGCCGGAGAAACTGACCGACGTTGTGCGCGCGTTGCCGCATGTGGCGCTCGCTACCGGAGTCTTGCAGCAGCCGATCGGCTCCATCAATACCATCACCGGAATCAATCTGGCGGAATTCGACAGGATGAGCGGCGGCTTCGAATTCATTCACGGCGGACCGTTCCAGCAGCCGAATGACCTGATTGTGGATAACGTATTCGCCGAAGCCAAGCACCTGCACGTCGGCAGCACCTTCGATTACGGCCGGCCGTGGCGCGTCTGCGGCATCGTCGAGACGGGGAAACTTTCGCGGACCTTCGCCGAGCGCGGCTACCTTCAGGAATTGTACTCGGCCGATGGCAAGATTACGACGATCTTCGTGAAGGTCGACAAACCGGCGGACATCGCGCTGGTGCAGAGCGAGATCGAGCAGAAGCTGCCGACCTACAAGATCTATTCGATGGAAGAATACCTGTCGCTGTTTTCGGTGAACAATATTCCGGAGGTGCAGGCGTTCACGAAAATCGTGATCGGCATCGGCCTGGTGATCGGGTTCCTGGTGGTGTTTCTTTCCATGTACACGGCCGTGCTGGAGCGCACCCGCGACATCGGAATTTTGAAAGCGCTGGGCGCGGGGCCCGGCTATATCGTCAACATGCTGATGCGGGAAACGCTGTGGCTTTCGGCGTTCGGAACCATCTTCGGGATCCTGCTGAGCTTCGCCGCACACGCGCTGCTGCTGGCGTTTATGCCGACCTATCCCAACCAGATCGTGTATTCGTGGTGGGCGCCGGCGGCGCTTCTGGCGATTGTGGGATCGCTGATCGGCGCGCTTTATCCGGGAATCAAGGCGGCGCGGCAGGACCCGATCGAGGCGCTCAGCTATGATTGAGGTCCGCGATTTAAAAAAGACCTACCACGTGGGGGACGTCGACGTTCACGCGCTGCGCGGCGTGAATCTGTCGGTGGAGCGCGGCGAATTTGTATGCGTGGTGGGGCCCAGCGGATCGGGAAAATCGACGCTGTTTCATATATTGGGCGGGCTGACGCCGCCGACCTCGGGCGAGATTCATATTGAAGGCCACGATCTGTTGAAAATGTCGGATCGCGAGCGCACCGATCTGCGCAAGAAAACCGTCGGGTTCGTGTTTCAGAAATACAATCTGCTGCCGACGCTGACGGCGGAAGAAAATATCGAGATCGCGCGCGACATCGCCGGGCGTCCGGCCAGGGACGAACATTTCGACGAGATTTTGAATCTGCTGGGGATCGCGGGGAGGTTGCATCACAAGCCGCGCGCGCTTTCCGGAGGCGAACAGCAGCGGGTGGCCATCGCGCGGGCGATTGTGAACCGTCCGGCGATTCTTCTGGCGGACGAGCCGACGGGCAATCTCGATTCGGAAAATTCGCAGATCGTGCTGGATCTGCTGCGGCGGCTGAATCACCAGTTCCATCAGACCATTTTGATGATCACCCACGATCCGGACGCGGCGGCGTACGGGGACCGGATCGTGAAAATGCGCGACGGGCGGGTGACGGAATAAGGGTCGAAGCGGCTTGGGCAAAGAACATACGGGGAAAGACACTTTGCGTGTCGCGCGTGGATATTTTTCGACGATTGCGATGGTGAGTTACCTGTTCCTTTGATTCGTTGCGGCGGCCGGGGCTGCTGGACTTATCGCCAGGCGTTTAAATTTCCGGCCGCCGGTGGATTGAAGAGTTATCTAGCGCGAGGATCTCGGTTTCCGCTGGATGGCGGGCCTCCATTTTCTCCGCTTTCGAAACACCCTCCTCTGATTCCCGGTCCGATCGCCTTGCGTACGACCGGCGGGAGATTACCGAATCGATCCGATTTAAGTCCTCCGTCGATGCCATGCGTATAGCTGACACCGCGAGGCGTTGACGGCCTCCGGAGGTTCAGTACCACTTGATTGCAACGAACTACTGGCCAGTTCTGTTGAGAGAATAAATCGCGGTTGCGGGGCTGTCGACGGATGGAGATGGGAACTGATTGCAGGGGCCGGGGATTCGGGCGCTGGGATCAGGGTTACTTGGGGAGTTCGGCGGTGCTCCAGCCGCCGCCCAGGGCTTGGACCAGCAGAACGCTGGCGCTCATGCGGCGGGTGAGAACGGTGATGGCGCCCGATTGCGCCGAGAGCAAGGCGGCTTGCGCGGTGAGGACTTGCAGATAGGTCGCGACGCCGGATTTATATTGATCCATGGTGACTCTTAACGACTCCTGGGCGTCGACGATGGCTTGCTGATTGACGCTGTATTCGTGTTCCAAAATGCGCAGGGCGGCGAGGTTGTCTTCGACGCCTTGAAATGCGGTTAATACCGCCTGGCGGTAATTGGCGACGGCGGCGTCGTAGGCGTTCTGGGCTTCCTGCACCTGGCCGGCGCGTTTGCCGAAATCGAGCAGCGTTTCGGCGGCTTGCGGCCCGAGGGACCAGACGCGGCTGGGCCAGTTGAGCAGGTTCAGAATCGAGGAGCTTTCGAGGCCGGCCGAGGCGCTGAGAGAAATGGTGGGATAATAGGCCGCTTTGGTGATGCCGATTTGCTCGTTGGCGGCGGCCATGGTGCGCTCGGCGGCGGCGATATCGGGGCGGCGCTCGAGAAGTTCGGAGGGCAGAGCGATGGGAACCGGCGGAGGGGTGGCGGTGAGGGGAACGGGTTCGGCGCTGAATTCGGCGGGAGGTTTTCCGGTGAGGACGGCGATGGCGTGTTCGTATTGGGCGCGCGAAACTCCGACGTCGACGAGCGAGGCCCGGGCGGTGTCGAGCTGGGTTTTCGCGGCGGCGACGTCGGCTTCGGAGGCGACGCCGCTTTTATAACGGAACTCGGTGAGATCAAGAAACTGCTGGTAGGCGGCGACGGTTTCGGTGAGCAGTTTCTGACTGGCGTCGAGGCCGTGCATCTCAAAATAATCTTCGGCGAGCGTGGTTTGGTAGGAGAGCTTGGCATTGGCCAGATCGGCGGCGGAGGCTTGCGCGGTGGCGCGGGCGGCGGTGATGCCGCGGCGGATGCTGCCCCAGATGTCGGCGGTCCAGGAAAGGCCGAAGGGCAGGATGTAATCGGTGAAGGTGCCGGATCTTGAAGTGGAAACGGAGCTGACTTCTCCGTTACCGAGGTTGGAAGATCCGTGCGAGACGGTCATTTGGGGAGTGGCGTCGACGGTGGGGAAAAGACCGGATCGAGCAACGCGGATGGCGGCGACAGCCTGGCGATAGGAGGCTTCGGCCGCTAAAACATTTTGATTGGAAATGTCGACCTGCTCTTCCAGGCGGTTGAGGGCGGCGTCATGGTAGATTTCCCACCATTTGCCGCGGAGGACGTCGTCGCCCGGATGGGCTTGTTTCCATTCCTTGAAGGATTCCGGGAGGGGTTCCTTGAAGGCGGGCGGAACGGGCGCGGGAGGGGTTTTGTAGTTGGGTCCGACGCGGCAGGAGGTGAGGAGGATGGCGGACGCGAGGAAGAGGCGGACTGAGAGTCCGCCGCAGGCTGGGAGCCTGCCCCACTTTGGATCCCGGATGGTCATCGTTTGCGGAGTTTGTCCATGTAGAGGTAGACGACCGGGGTTGTGTAGAGGGTGAGAAGCTGGCTGACGATTAATCCGCCGATGATGGTGATGCCGAGGGGACGGCGCAGCTCACTTCCCATGCCGGTGCCGAGGGCCAGCGGCAAGGCTCCCAGCATGGCTGCCATGGTGGTCATCAGGATGGGACGGAAACGCAACAGGCAGGCTTCATAGATCGCGTCGCGGGAATTTTTTCCTTCGGTGCGCTCGGCGGCGAGGGCGAAATCGACCAGCAGAATGCCGTTTTTCTTGACGATGCCGATGAGCAGGATGATTCCGATCATGGCGATGATGGTGAGATCGACTCGTAAAAACAACAGGGCCAGCAAAGCGCCGACGCCGGCGGAGGGGAGCGTGGAGAGAATCGTGATGGGGTGCACCAGGCTCTCATACAAAATGCCGAGCACGATATAGACCGTGGCGAGCGCCGCGGCGATTAATAAAGGTTCGTTGCCGAGGGATTGCTGATAGGCTTCGGCGGTTCCGGTGAAGGTGTACTGAATATCGGAGGGGAGATGAAGCTGAGCGGCGGCGGCGTGGATGGCGTTGACGGCGTCGCCCAGCGCGACGCCGGGAGCGAGATTGAAGGAAACGGTGACGGCGGGAAACAATCCCTGATGATTGACGGCGAGCGGCGTGATTGCGGGGACGTAGCGGGCCATGTTGCCAAGAGGAACGATCTGGCCGCCGGGGGAGTGGATCCAGATGTCATTTAAAGCAAGGGGCGTCTGGGTCCAGGTGGGCGCGGCTTCCATGACGACGTAATACTGGTTGAGCGGCGTGTACATGGTGGAGACTTCGCGCTGGCCGAAGGCGTCGTAGAGGGTGTTGTCGAGCAGCGACGCGGAGATCTGGAAGCGCGCGGCGCGGAAGCGGTCGTAGACGACGGTCGATTCGAGGCCGGCGTTCTGCTGGTCGCTGTTGACGTCGCGCAGCATCGGGAGGGTTTCGAGTTTGGTGAGCATGACCGGTCCGGCGGCGGTGAGATCGGAGAGATTCTGGCTGGTCATGGTGAACTGATACATCGCGTTGGCGAGGCGCCCGCCGACGCGGACGTCCTGTACGGCTTGCAGGTACAGACGCGCGCCGGGAATGGCGGCGAGCTTGGGACGAAGCCGGGCGATGATCTGGAAGGCGGACGCGTTTCGCTGATTGAGCGGCTTGAGCGAAATGAACATGCGGGCGGTGTTGAGGGTGGCTCCGCCGCCGCCGGAGCCGGTGAATCCGATGACGTTTTCAACGCCGGGGTCGGATTTGACGATGTTGATGATTTGCAGCAGACGCGGTTCCATGAGCTCAAAGGAAACGTCCTGATCGGCCATGACGGAGCCCATCAGGCGTCCGGTGTCTTCTTCGGGAAAAAATCCTTTGGGCACGATCATGAACAGGTAGACATTCAGCACGATGGTGCCGATCATGAGCAGGAGGGTGATGAAGGAAAAGCGCAGCGCGACGCGGAGGGTTCGCGCGTAAAAATCGGCGATGGCGTTGAAGGCGCGTTCGCTCAGGCGATAGAGGCGGCCATGCCTTTGATCGCGGCGCAGCAGGTAGGCGCACAGCGTGGGGGTGGTGGTGAGCGAGACCAGCATGGAGACGAAAATCGCGGCGGCCAGGGTGACGGCGAATTCGTGCATGAGCCGTCCGACGATCCCGCCCATGAGCAGGAGCGGGATGAAGACGGCGATCAGCGAAAGGCTGATGGACAGGACGGTGAAACCGATTTCCTGCGCGCCGCGCAGAGCGCCTTCGAAGGCGGGCATTCCCTGCTCGGTGTAGCGGGTGATGTTTTCGATGACTACGATGGCGTCGTCGACGACGAATCCGGTGGAGATAGTGAGAGCCATCAGCGAGAGATTGTCGAGACTGTAGCCGAGCAGGTACATGATGCCGAAGGTTCCAATGAGCGAGACGGGGACGGCGACGCTGGGAATAAAGGTGGTACGCGGGTTGCGCAGGAATGCGAAGACCACCAGGACGACCAGGAAAATGGCGATGAGCAGGGTGATCTCCACGTCTTTGACCGAGGCGCGGATGGTGACGGTCTGATCCATGGCGACGGTGAGATGGATGTTGCGGGGGATGGAGGCGGCGAGCTGCGGCATGGCGGCCTGGATCTGGTTGACGGTATCGATGATGTTGGCGCCGGGCTGTTTGAAGACGATGACGACGACGGAGGGTTTGCCGTTGGAGAAACCGGCGTTGCGGACGTCCTGAACCGAGTCGATCGCCTGGCCGATGTCGGAGATGCGGACGGGCGAGCCGTTGCGATAGGCGACGATCAAGGGGGCGTAATCGGCGGCTTTGAAGATCTGATCGTTGGCTCCGATCGAGTAGGTGCGCTGGCTGTCGGAGAATTGGCCCTTGGGAACATTGGCGTTGGCGGAATTGAGCACGGAGCGAACCTGTTCGAGCCCGATGTTGAGCTTGTTGAGCAGCAGGGGGTTCAGCTCGATGCGGACGGCGGGGAGGGTTGCGCCTCCGACGATGACTTCGCCGACGCCCTGGACTTGGGAAAGCTTCTGGGCCATGACGGTGGAGGCGGCGTCGTACATGTCGCCGCGGCTTAAGACATCGGAGGTTAATGCCAGGATAAATATCGGAGAATCGGCGGGATTTACTTTACGATATGTCGGATTTGTCGGGATATTTGCGGGTAAATAGGCGTGGGCGGCGTTGATGGCGGCCTGGACATCGCTGGCGGCGGCGTTGATGTCGCGGCTGAGGTCGAATTGCAGGGTGATGCCCGTCGAGCCGAGGGTGCTGGTGGAGGTCATCTCGGTGACGTAGGCGATCTGGCCGAGCTGGCGCTCGAGGGGAGTGGCGATGGAAGAAGCCATCGTTTCGGGACTGGCGCCGGGAAGTCCGGCGGCGACGGCGATGGTCGGGAAATCGACCTGGGGCAACGGCGCGACCGGAAGCAGGCGAAGCGCGACGGAGCCGGCGAGCGCAACGGCGGCGGTTAGAAGCGCGGTGGCGACGGGCCGGCGGATGAATGGCTCGGAGAGGTTCATGCGCGACGGAACCGGCGCGAAAGACGGTCGAACCAGATGTAGATGACCGGGGTGGTGTAGAGCGTGAGGAGCTGGCTGACGATCAATCCGCCGACGATGGTGATGCCGAGGGGACGGCGAAGCTCGCTTCCCATGCCGCCGCCGACGGCGAGGGGAATGCCGCCGAGCAGGGCGGCCATGGTGGTCATCATGATGGGACGGAAACGCAGCAGCGAGGCCTGATAGATGGCGTCGACGGTTTCCATGCCCTGGTTGCGCTCGGCGTCCAGGGCGAAATCGATCATCATAATGGCATTTTTCTTGACAATTCCGATTAAAAGAATGATTCCGATCAAGGCAATAATGCTGAAATCAGTTCCGGTGAGGAATAATGCGATTAAAGCTCCGACGCCGGCGGAGGGGAGGGTGGAGAGAATGGTGAGCGGGTGGATGTAGCTTTCATAAAGCACGCCGAGGACGATGTAGACGGTGATGACGGCGGCGAGAATGAGGATCGGTTCGTGCGCGAGAGCGGCTTCAAAGGCCGCGGCGGCGCCTTGAAATGCGGCTTGAAGGCTGGCCGGCAAGTGCATTTGGGCTTTGATTTTGTTGATGTCGTCGACGGCGGCGCCCAGGGACGCGTTGGGGGCGAGGTTGAAGGATAAGGTGACGGCGGGGAACTGGCCCTGATGCTCGATCGAGAGCGGGACGCTGGTGGTTTCCACGCGGGCGAAGGTTCCGAGCGGAACCTGCGTGCCGGCGGCTTTGAAAACGAGGGTGGATTCGATGGGCGAGCCGTTGAAGTTGGCGGCGACGGGATTGTTGCCGGCTTGCGTGCCCGGCGCGCCGGTGGGTCCGGCGGTGGTTCCGGTGAAGGCGTTGGGCGCGGCGGCGATGGTGGTGATGGTGGCGGGTCCAGTGGCGCCGCTTGCGCCGGAGGCTCCGCTGTTCGCGGCGGCGGCGGAGGCGGTGGAGGGTCCGAAGGCTTGCTGGGTCGCTGCGCCGCCGGCGACGATGCCGCCGGAGGTTGCGGGCGAGGTGGACGCGGGCGCCGCGCCGGAAGTGATGTAGAGATCGCTCAGATCGAGAGGGGTGCGCTGAAAGGGAGGCTCGACTTCGAGGATGACGTGATACTGGTTGAGCTGCGTGAACATGGTGGAGACCTGGCGCTGGCCGAAGGCGTCGTAGAGGGTTTCGTCGATTTCGCTGGGATTGATGCCGAGACGATAGGCGGTGTTGCGGTCATAGAGCAGCATGGTGCGCAGGCCGCCGGTCTGCTGGTCGCTCGCGACATCGCGAATTTCGGGGACTTGGGAAATGCGCGCGAGCATTTGCGGGGCGATGGTGTTGAGCTCAGTCTGATTGGGGTCCTGAAGGGTGTACTGATATTGCGTGCGGCTGACTTGGGTGGAAATGGTGATGTCCTGCACCGGCTGCATGTACAGCTTGATTCCGGCGACGGGCGCGAGCGCGGTGTTGAGGCGGCGAATGACGTCGCTGGCGCTGATGCGGCGTTGCGAGATCGGTTTCAGGTTGATCAGCATGCGTCCGCTGTTGAGCGTGGTGTTGGTGCCATCGATGCCGATAAAGGAGGAAAGACTGGCGACGGCGGGATCTTTGACGATGATGGCAGCGAGCGCCTGCGTCAGCGTGGACATTTTTTCGAAGGAGACGGTTTGATCGGCTTCGGAGATGCCTTGAATGATGCCAGTGTCCTGGATGGGGAAAAATCCTTTGGGAATGAAGAGGAAAAGAACGATGGTGAGGGCGAGGGTCGCGAGGAACACGAGGAGGGTTTCGGTCTGGTAGCGGAAAACCCAGCGGAGGGTGCGGCCGTAGAAGGCGATGATGCGCTCGAAGGCGTGCTCGGAGGCGCGATAGAAGCGGCCCTGCTGGTTTTCGGGAACGTGCTTGAGCAGCCGCGCGGACATCATCGGGGTGAGAGTGAGCGAGACGACGGCGGAGACCAGAATGGTGACGGCGAGAGTGATGGCGAATTCGCGAAACAGGCGTCCGACGATATCGGCCATGAACAGCAGCGGGATGAGGACGGCGATCAGCGAGACGGTTAACGAAATGATGGTGAATCCGATCTGGCCGGCGCCTTTGAGCGCGGCTTCGAGCGGAGCTTCGCCCATTTCGATGTAGCGCGCGATGTTTTCGATCATCACGATGGCGTCGTCGACCACGAATCCGGTGGAGATGGTGAGGGCCATGAGCGTGAGATTGTTGAGGCTGTAGCCGAGCAGGTACATCACGGCGAAGGTTCCGATGATGGAGAGCGGAACGGCGACGCTGGGAATAATGGTGGCCGAGAGGGTCCGCAGGAAAAGAAAAATGACCAGGACGACAAGGCCGATGGTGATGAGCAGCTCATACTGCACGTCGGCGACGGAAGCGCGGATGGTGGTGGTGCGGTCGGTGAGGACCACGGTTTTGATGGAGGCGGAGAGAGTGCTGGTGAGTTGGGGAAGAAGTTTTTTGACGGAATCGGCGACGGCGATGATGTTGGCGCCGGGCTGGCGCTGGATGTTCATGATGACGGCGGGAGTGGTGTTCATCCAGGCGGCTTCGTAGATGTTTTCGACTTCATCGCGGACGGCGGCGACGTCGGTGAGGCGGACGGGCGCGCCGTTGCGATAGGCGACGATCAGAGGCGCGTAATCGGCGGCGGATAATAACTGGTCGGTTGCGCCGATGGTGTAGGACTGAGCGGGACCGTCGAAATTTCCCTTGGCGAGATTGACGTTGGCGGCGGTGATGGCGGTGCGCAGGTCTTCGAGATTGATGCCGTACTTGACCATCGCGGTGGGGTTGGCCTGAATGCGGACGGCGGGCTTTTGTCCGCCGCTGATGCTCACCAGGCCGACGCCGGGAAGCTCGGAGATGCGCGGCGAGAGCCGGGTGTCGGCGAGGTCTTCGACTTGAGAGAGCGGCAGGGTGTCGGAAGTGAGCGCGAGGGTGAGAATGGGGGTGTCGGCGGGATTGGTTTTGGAATAAATGGGCGGGGTGGGAAGATCGACGGGAAGATAGGTGGAGGCGGTGTTGATGGATTGCTGAACTTCCTGTTCGGCGACGTCGAGACTAAGGCTGAGGGCGAATTGCAGAGTGACGATGGAGCTGCCCTGCGAGCTGATGGAGGTCATCAAGGCGAGGCCGGGCATCTGACCGAACCAGCGTTCGAGCGGCGCGGTTACCGAGGATGCCATGACGTCGGGACTGGCGCCGGGATACATGGTGGTGACGACGATGGTCGGATAATCGACTTCGGGTAACGCGGAGACGGGGAGTTGTTTATAGGCGACTGCGCCGACCAGAAGGATGCCGGCCATCAGCAGCGAAGTGGCCACGGGGCGAAGAATGAAGGTGCGGGAGGGATTCATCCGCCGGCCTTGGGAGCATTCTTTGAATTGAGGTTGTTCATTTCGACGGTGACTTTACTGCCGTCGCGCAACAGGTCGACACCTTCTGTGACCAGAACGTCGCCTGGAGAAACACCGGTGACGATTTGAGATTCCAGGGGTCCGGTGGCGCCGACGGTCACGCTGACGGTATGAACAGTGTCATCGGCGCCGACGAGCCAGACATACGTGGAACTGGTGGATCGCTGAATGGCGGCGTTGGGAACCAGAACGACGTTGCGCTTGGTTTGCAACGTTAGACGCGCATTGATGAAGGCTTGCGGGAAGAGATTGTCGTTTTGATTGTTGAAAACGGCGCGGAGTTTCACCGTTCCAGTGGTGGGATCGATTTCGTTATCGATGGTCTGGAGGGAGCCTTGGGAAAGAACGTGATTATCGGCACGATCGAGCGCGGCCACCGGGAATTTTCTTCCGGCGCGCATGCCTTGGCGGATGGGCGCGAGTTGTTCCTCGCCGATGGTAAAAATGACACTCATCGGCTGAATTTGCGTGATGACCACCAGAGCGGTGGAGTTGGCGGAGACCAGATTACCGGGGTCGACCAGGCGAAGACCGGTGCGTCCGCGAATGGGCGAACGAATCTCACAGTAAACTAAGTCGACCTTTGCGGTATCGATCTGGCCCTGGTCGGCTTTTATATCGCCTTCGTATTCCGCGACCAGGGATTGCTGGGTGGCGAGGGTTTGCTGTTGAATCGCGTTCTGCGCCCACAGGGTCTGGTAGCGCGTCAAGTCGACGCGGGCGTTGTTTAACAAGGCTTGATCGCGGGCGAGCGCTCCTTCGGCCTGCGTCAACATCGCTTGATACGGCCGCGGGTCGATCTGCGCAAGGAGCTGGTCCTTATCGACCATCTGGCCTTCGGTATAAAAGACGTTCATAAGCTGGCCGCTGACTACGGCCGTTACGGTAATGGTGTAAATCGGAGTGACTGCGCCGAGGCCGGTGATATAGACGGGTATATCTCCTTTGTGCGCGGCGGCGGCGACGACGTGGATGGGCGCGGGTGTGGCGGATCGCGGGGATGCGGGAGGCTTCGCCGCGAAATGACGCCAGACGAAGAAAGCCACGACGAGGAGGAGAAGAATGACTAAACCGGGGCGCAGAAAACGGCGCCAGCCACGAGGATTCCCTCCGACGTCCTTGACTTCCGCCTGCTGAGGTGTCGCGCCCTGCGTTACGGGAGCGGAAGATTGGTCGTGATTCACGGGCTAGAGCTGAAGCGAAACGCTTCGCTACCTGGAATGACTGCTCCGGCCGGCGGGGTGTTTCAGAAATGTAGGTCGATAGTTTGGAAAGGCAGGTGCTAAACAGACTTGGCACATGTTGTGGCCGCTGCTGCTGGACTCCGGTGTTGTCATCGTTTTGGTTTTGACGAATCATCCCGTTCAGCAATCTGGCGCGACCTCGCGTTGAGTGTTTTACAGTCGTTTCTCTCCGCGAGCTGGCCCGAAAAAAAACAGGAAACCCCCGCCATAACCGGCGGGGCTTGGGCGAAACCGGCCAATTTGGAGCGTCGCTGCGACGCTCGCTTGCCAAGGCGGGCTGTCACGACGCGGCTTCATTTGAAGCGCGCCGGCCAAAGTATGCGTAACCTGCGCCGCCATAACCCCAGCCTGGGCGAACCGCCCGCGCGAAAAATCCCCGAGATCGCGGCGCTTGACAACCTGCCGCTCGCGCGCCTTAAATGGTTTTTCTTGGCTCTTCTCGCTCTCTGCGAATGGCTGGCCGGCACGCCCTGGAGCGTGGCGCTGCACGAATCGATCTACGTTTACCCGGTGATCGAGTCGATCCACGTGCTGACGCTGTGCTTGTTTCTGGGGTTGGCCGTGATGCTCGATTTGCGCCTGCTGGGTCTGGCCCTGCCGGAAACGCCGGTTTCTCAGCTCACCGATCGTCTGCTTCCGTGGACCTTCGCCGGTTTCGTGGTGATGGTGATCAGCGGCGGGCTGCTGTTTTACGGCATCCCGGTCCGGACGTATCAGAACATTTTTTTTCGGATCAAAGTGGTGCTGTTGATTCTTTCCGGACTGAACGTGTTCGTTTTCCATCGAGGAATTTACCGCAAGGTGGCCGATTGGGATTCGGCGGCCATTCCGCCGCTGCGCGCGCGCCTGGCCGGCGGATTCTCGCTGCTGTTCTGGGCGGGAGTGGTGGTGGCCGGGCGAATGATCGCCTACAATTGGTTCGACCAGCCACAATGATTCTCGAAATTTTTCAGTCGATCGAAAACTCGGGTGTAGGCGAGGCCATTCGCGATTCGAAATGGCTGTTCCCGGTGATTGAAGCCGTGCATCTGCTGGGCCTGGCGGTGATCGGCGGAGCGGTGCTGATCGTCGATCTGCGCCTTTTCGGCTACGGGCTGCGATCGCAGCCGGTGCGGCAGGTCGCGCGCGGCGCGCAGCCGTGGCTGATCGGCAGCCTGGCGGTGATGCTGGTCACCGGATCGCTGCTATTCAGCTCGGAAGCGACCAAGTGTTATTATCACGATGCCTTCTGGGTGAAGATGACCTCGCTGGCGCTGGCGATTCTGTTCACCTTCACCATCCGGCGACGCGTGACGCTGTCCAAAAAAATTGCGCCGGTCTGGAGCAAAGTTGTGGCGATCGTCTCGGTGGCGTTATGGTCTGGCGTAGGGATCGGCGGACGCTGGATCGGCTTTTCGTAACTTCTCTTGCAGAGAGAAAACCGGCCGCGCCCGTGGCATAAGCCACCAGGCTTGTGCTCTTCGCGGCTGAATCGAGATCCGCCGATCGCAGGTCTGACGGCCTACGCTACTTCTTCTGATCGTACGGCGCGCCCGTCCCCGACGAACCCAAGAACAGCTTCTGCCCGTTCGGCAGCGTAATATCGCGCCCATTCGCCTTATTCGAGCCGTCCTTGGCGCGATAGCCGTCCACGATCGCTTTGGTTCCCGCCGGAATCGTGTTCTTAGTGAAGCCGCGCCGCAGCAGAACGTTGGGGCTGCCCGCTTCGACCATCCAGCTGGTCACTTTCCCGTCCGGACCGGTGACGTCAATGTGAATCCAGGAGTGCGGATTGATCAGCTCCACCTTGGTGATCACGCCTTCAAGGTGAACCGGCGCCTTGGCGTCGAATTCCGCCGCGAAAGCATGATGCGCCCACGCCGGCGCGGCCAGCAGTCCCGCCACTCCGATCACCACCGCAAGCTTCGTTCGCATATTGACTCCTTATGGCGAGGGTTTCTTGCTGTACTGTCCGTACATCAATTCTTCCACAAACTCGACGCACTTGAAATCCATCAACTGCGCGTTCTTTTCGGCGTGACGGTACAGCGGCATGCTGATTTTCCAGGGACGCGAAAACACCTTGGGATCTTCGATCGTCGCCTCATACCAGAGAACCTCCGGGCTGCGCAGCGAGTACCGCTCGACCACGTGCAACTGATCGCTGTGATAATTCCCGGAGCGGTCGAACCAGGTACGCTCATCAAACCCGGTCACATCCACCACCAGCGTATCACCCTCCCAATGCCCCACCGACTGGCCCATCCAGGTATCGACCGGCGCCGGTCCGGGGTCTTTCAAGAAAATATTCCGGAAAGCCCCGTCGTATTCGTAGGCGATGGCGATCTCCTTCGCGCTTTGGAAAATCTGGAACGGATAGGGCATGTAGTTCGCGCGCGGCACGCCGGGCAGATAGCAGAAAACCTCGGGATCGAGCTTTAGCCGGTTCTCATAATTCTGCCTGCGTTTTTCGAGCGCGGCCGGCAAATAAGGAATGGTCCCGCCATCGACCACGCTCAACCCGCCCGGCTCCGCCCCTTCGGCTCCCAGCGCGACCGCCAGGCTGGCCTGCGCGTTGTGATCCTCCAGATTCCAGTTGGCGGTGTTCATCGCCTGCCAGATCCCGTTCAAGTTCGGATGCCCGTCGGGACCATGGGGCGGCTTATAACCTGTCTGCGCTGAAAGCAGGGCTGGCAGCAGGGCTGCGGCGAGGATCGATGTTGTCCCCATGGCAGTCTGTTGTAGCAAAACCGGGCGCATCTGTCAAAAAAAGTTAATCGAAGTATGCCGGAAGATTCGGCTTGGTGTCGCGCAGAATTTCGAGGATCGCGCGGCGCTCCGCGACCGGCTTGGCCCCGAGCATTTCGTACAGACGGCGATACAGGCGGTCCCGCGCGTTCTCCGGCAGGGCATCGAACTGGGCGCTGTAGATCGCGTAGCTGAGCCGGTAACGGAACAGGTGCGTCTTCAGGTCGAAATCGCGGAGCGAACGGCCTTGGCGGTCGCGCGGGCCGCGCAGCGGAAACGTTTTGGTGAACGTAGACACGCCTTCGATCGGCTCCTGGAGCGGCGCTTCATCGGTAAACAGCATGTACGCGGCGGTGTCGTTGATCTCGGAATCAAGCGTAGACTCGTCCGCGCCCATGCGCGCCAGCCAGCCGATGCGCGTCAGCAGATTCTGCATCTGCGTCTGATGCTCGAAGGTCATCAGCGCGACGATATCGCTCAGCGGCGTCAAATATCCGGTTGGATTGAAAAACCGCCACAGGCTGGTCAGGTTCTGTTTGCCCGCGTTGTCGAGCGTCTCCGGCTCGGCCGGATCGGGCGCGACGGAGTTGGCGCGGTCGCGCTGCTCGCCGCTCTTGGCGGTGATGTACCACCCGCCCCAGCGATCTTCGAATTTGGTGCGATGATCGGTGATGATGGCGCCATCGCGCTCCGGCTCGCCCGATTCGGTAGGGAACACCGAGCCGACAAACATGCCGGGCACGCCGTTCGTGGCCGCTCCGCGATGGCACTTGAGGCAAACCTGCGGCCGGGTGAAGACGGGCTGCCCGGCCTTTTCCGTCAAGTCGTAAAAGATGACCCCCTGCCTCGGGTCGAGCGAAGCGATTTCGATGCCCACGCCGCCGCGCACCCAGCCGACCGCAACGTCGTCTGTGAAATAAATCGCCCGCGGATTGCGAGGTGAAATTTTCGCGGCCTGAAAACTGCCCCTGGCGAATGGCAGCGCCTGCGTATCCTGATTGACGTGCAGATTTTTGAGAACGCTCGGCAAATACCCGAGGTCGTCCTGCCGAGCCTCCAGTTTCACCGCGCCGGAGTTGATCGCGCGGATCAGGTGCGAAGCGGGATCGTTCAACTGCTCGAGCGGCGTTTGAAAATAGCGGATCGCCGGATTGTCGGAAGGCAGATCGCTCTTATAAATCTGCGCGGAAACGAACGCCGTGGCGAAAACGATCCCGCAGATTCGAAAAAAACTCCACATCGTGAGTGGCGTAAGCAGCGAAGCTTGCGTTCGCGGCCCGGATGCCGTACCGTCAGGATCTCACGCCCCCGACGGCTTACGCTACTTCCCGCCCGGGAAGAACCTGCCCTGCGGAACATCCGGCAGGTACATCGCTTCCTTCATCCCCATAGCGACCGCGACCTTGTCCAGGACGTCCTTAACCGCCTGCTCCTCCGGGGTCAGCGGCCGATCGTAGACACTGGCCCGCGAGGCCACCACGCACTGGTCCGACCGGCAGTTATGAGAATTCGACGAGCCGAGCTTCTCAAGCAGCGCCACCGTCTCCGGATGCGGCTGCCCGAAACGGTTCGGGCCATTGGCCAGATCCGCAACACTGTCGCCCGCTTTCGTCTTGGCCTTAACGTTGGCGCCCTTCGATACCAGGTATTGCACCATCGCGTTATTGCCGAGATAGGCCGCGCCGTGCAGCGCCGTGTAGCCTTTCTTGTCGGCCGCGTTCACGTCGTTTCCCAGCTCGACGCACATCTTAACGGCATCGAGCGGGTCTTCCGGCGCGTTCACGCTCCAGTTAGCCGCCCAGCCGATGCCGGCCGCGGCGAGCAGCGGAGTATCGCCACCGGTCGTCGCCCTCTTGGTGTCAGCGCCATGGTCCGCCAGCAGCTTCATCGCGGCCGTGTCGCTCGACTGCGCGGCGCGCCAGAACGCCGTGGCCCCGGCTGGATCTACCCAGGTGTAATCGTTGGTGAACGAGCGGAACCACAACTTCTCGTTGATCGGGGCGTTTACGTCCGCGCCCTTCTCGATAATCTCACTCATCAGGTCGAGGTAGCTGGTCTTCTCCTGCGCCGTGCTCGGCTGCGGGAACCAGGCGTGCGGCGCCCACTGCACGTCGATCACGGCGTACAGCGCCGTCAGGCCGCTGACGCTTACCAGCTTCACGTCCGCGCCCTTATCCACCAGGTACTTCGCCACATCCAGGTGTCCGTTGATAATCGCTTCCACCAGCGGCGAGAACTTATCGGCGCTCTGCTCATTGATGTTCGCTCCGCCTTCGACGAGCGCCTTTACCGTCGGCAAGTTGCCCTCACGCGCGGCGTAGAGCAGCGCAGTCATCCCGCCGGCATACTCCGGCCCGATCCGCCGCGGAGCGCGAAAACTGATGTCGCCCGCGCGCGCCTTCGGCTTGGCGACCGCGTAAATACTGCCTTTTTCGCCGATCGCCTTGGCCAGCAAATCGAGCTGCGACTGCTGCTGCTCATTGGCCCTTTTGGCTGCTTCGGTGGCCGCTTCGGCATCCGCGGCCTCGTCGGCTTTGTCCTGCTGCTCGGCGCTCAACTCGCGACGCGCGCCAGCGCCGCCGCGGCCACCTCGGCCACCACGGCCGCCCGGACGATCCTCGACGATGTTGCCGTCCTGATCGAATCTCACGCGAACCACTTTGGTGGACTTGGAGGTGACGTTCGGGTCGGCTTTGTTGGCCATCAGCAGGCGCACCACCGCGTCGCGATTCAGTGCCGCGGCGAACATCAGCGCCGTCTGTCCGTGCGCGGTTTCCGTCGCATTGACGTTGGCGCCATGATCCAACAGAACCTTCACCGCGTCCACACTGCCCGACGCCGCCGCTTCCATCAGCGGAGTGGTTCCGTTGGCCTTCACGCGATTCACCTGTGCGCCGGCGTTCACCAGCAGCCCGATCATCGGCGCGCTGCCGTTCTTGCAGGCCATGAACAGCGGTGTAATGGCGCCTTCGCGCGTTTCGGCCTCGACGTTCGCGCCCGCCTGGATCAGCATTTTCGCCATTTCCAGGTCGTCGCGGAACGCGGCCCAGTGCAGCGCCGTAGTGCCGTCGCCCTGCGAGCTGTCCACGTCCACCTTCTGCGCCAACAGCGTCCGCACCCCGGCGCGATCGCCGCGCATCGCCGCTTCCGACAGCCGCGTATCGCCCGCCGCCGAAGCGAGCAGTGCGACACAGATTCCACTGAGAATCGTCTTTCCGATCATGAGCGCCCTCGTAGTTAACTTGCGATAGTCTAAATTTCGATGTTCAAATGGCGATGGTTAAATCGCAATCACGCCGTTGCTGTCGCCAAACTGGTCGATGTTCATGTTCAACTTATGCGCCAGGGTCAATAAAATGTTCGCCATGGGCGTCCCCTCCGGGCAGCGGATGTGCTGGCCGCCCTGAATGGTGCGATTGCCCTTGCCGGCGAGGAAGATCGGCACGCGCTTGTGATTGTGAACATTCGAATCGCCCAGCGGGCTGCCGTACATCACAATCGAATGGTCCAGCAGGTTGCCGTCGCCATCCGGCGTGTTCTTCAGCTTGTTGAGGAAGTACGGGATCAGGCTCACGTGATAACGGTTCAAGCGGGCGAATTCTTCCACCCGGGTCGGCGCTTCGCCGTGATGGGAGCAGGGATGGAACGGCTGCTTCACGCCGCTCTTTTCCCACACGCGGCCGCTCACGTCGCGGCACATCTTGAACGCCGCAACGCGCGTGGTTTCCGTCATGAAGGCTAACGCCTGAAGGTCGAACATCAAATTGTAATGATCTTCAACCACATCCGGCACGCCCAGCGGGGCCGCCGGCAACGCCCGGTCGGGATTGCTCTTGTTGAAGGCCTCGATCTTCTCGATGCGCCGCTCGATTTCGCGAACGTCGTCCAGGTACGCGTTCAGCCGGCTGCGGTCACTGGGACCCAGATTGCGCTGCAGCCGCGCCACATCGTGCGAAATCCAGTCCAGAATGCTGCGGTTGACTTCCTGCCGCTGCATACGATCTTCCGGCGTACCGCCTTCCCCGAACAGATTCTCGAAGGCCATGCGCGGATCGAGCGTCATCGGCAACGGCTCCTTCGGCGTCGCCCAACTGATGGTGTCGGCGTACACGCAGGCGTAGCCGTAATCGCAGGCGCCCGAAGCATCCACCATTTCGATGCACAGCTGGATCGACGGCAGCGGCGTGTCCTGACCGTGCCGCTGGGCATACAGCTGATCGATCGAGGTGCCGCAAAAGTAATCCGAGCCTTCGGTCATCTTGGGATGCGAAGCCGTGAGATACACCGCGCTCGAGCGGAAATGATCCGCGCCTTCTTCGGCGGGCGTATACGCCGTCGCCGGATGCAGATCCGTATCGCTGATGATGGTGATGTAATCTTTGAGATCCTTGAGCGGCTCGAGACTCAGGCTCCAGTCGAAGTCGCGGCCGGCCTTGGCCGGCGCCCAGTAGTTGTGGGCGGTTCCCTCCGCGGTGCTGCCGGCGGCGCCATGCACCATCTCGATGCAGCACAGCCGGGTCTTCGACGCGGCAGCGGTCTTTTCGACCGGCGTCTGAGCCGGCGCCATCGCATCCAAAAACGGCAACGCCAGCGATACTCCCATTCCGCGCAACATGGTGCGGCGGGAAAGATGCTTTTTCGTGATATACATCTCGTCTCCTTGAGCCTATGACCTTCCTACCGGTCGACTGCGTGGTCGGCGACCATATCAGTCGTCGTCGGGCGCGGCGGCACGGGTTGCTCCACTCGCCTCATTTCAAACGGTATGCTTCTTACAATACCCAAAACGATCGATGAAAAACGATAATCGTCCTTGGCCGCGTCCTTCACCACGGCCCGCACAAACGGCTCGTCGTGATAATCGACGATCCGGCCGAGCCCGTAGGCCATCAGCTTCTCGGTGAAATTCGTCACGTACGCATCGGTGTGCTTGAGGATCGCCTCCCGCAGACTCACCGGGCCGTTCAGCTGACTGCCGTCGTACATCTTGCCGGTCGGATCGATCTTGAATCCGCTGTCTTCGCTGCGCCAAACACCCACGGCATCGAAATTCTCGAGCGAAAACCCGATCGGATCCATCATCTGATGGCAGGAATGGCACGGTTCGTTGGTGCGATGCTGCTGCATCCGTTCGCGTACCGAAAGGGGCTTGGCCACGTGACCCGTGCGCTCCTCGGTATCGAGCGCCGGAACGTTCGGCGGCGGCGGCGGAGGCGGCGTGCCGATTAAAACCTCCATCACATAAACACCGCGCTTGACCGGCGAGGTCCGGTTGGCCACCGAGGTCAGCATCAGCACGCTCGAATCGCCCAGGATGCCAAAGCGGTTCGGATCGGTCAGCGCCACGCGGCGGAAACGGTTGCCCAGAACATCGGGAATCCCGTAATGCCGCGCCAGGCGCTCATCGACAAAAGTGTAATTCGCATTGACGATGTCGCGAATGTCGCGATCCTCGCGCATCACGCTGTCAAACAGCAGCTCCGTTTCGCGCCGCGCCGAGTCGGACAGGCTCTTGTCAAAATCCGGATACAGGAACAGGTCGGGATTCCAGGATTTCAAATCATTCAAATGCAGCCATTCCACCGCGAAATTATCCGTCAAGGCTTCCGACTTCGGGTCGGCCAGCATGCGCCGCACCTGTTTTTCGAGCATCCCCGGCTGGCGCAGCTTGCCTTCGCTCGCCACCGTCAACAACTGGTCGTCCGGCGCGGTCGACCACAAGAAATAAGAAAGGCGCGTCGCCAGCTCCAGGTCGCTGATGCGGAAATTGGTCCCCGGCACGGCATTGGCGGGCACTTTCTCGAAGCGGAACACGAATTCGGGATTGGTCAGGATCGCCTGAATCGCGGTGCGGATCCCGGTTTCGAAATTTCCCGGATTTTTGGCGTCGCCGTTCCGCCCTTGCTGATAGAAGCTCAGCAGCCCTTCCATATCGTTCGGCGTCACCGGACGGCGATACGCCTGCCGCGCCAGCCTCAAAAGGATCTGCTTGGCGCACGGAATCTCGTCGCTGCTCGTCGCCGGACGGCAGGTGAAAATTCTGGCCCGGCTGGGAGTCTCCGACACGCCCGCCGCATCGGTGGGACCGGTGATGCTCAACTCATGCAGGTGCACCGGCGTGGTGATTCCGGGAACCGCGCCCGCGCTGACGTCCACCAGGCTCTGGTCGAACTGCATGTATTCGTCATCGATCGGCCCGTCGAATTTTTCCGGAAACGAAGCGGACACGCGATGCGGACCCGCGCGAACCTTCACCGGCGGCGTTTTGATGCCATCCTTGGCCAGCGTGATCCGCGGATCAATGTCGATCAACGCCACCTGCGCGCCGTCAATCGCGATTTCAAGCGTCGTTCCCTTCCCTTGATTGATCCCGAAAAGCGGTCCCGTCGGCGTGTAATAAAATCCGACTGTAAACGAGTATTGGCCGTCGGCCGGGAAATTGTGCATCACCGCGAGGCCGCCGCGCGTGCCGAATGGCGTGCCTTCAATGTGACGGGTCTGATTCAGGACGCGAGGAATGGAATACGTGGAAGTCAGCGCCTGCGCCGACGGATCGCCCACGGCGATGCGGCTGATTTTCCCAGCCGCCCGGATATATCCTTCCATGAGCGCCGGTGAAATGGTCAGCGCGTCGGCGATGTTATCGAACCCCTGCGACATGTCGTCGGCGGGGAGCATCGAGGAAACGTCCACTCTCACATCGAGAAGATCGCGCACCGAATTGGCGTACTCGGTGCGATTGAGCCGGTGCAGCGGCGGATGGCCGGGATTGGGATGAAGAAACGCCGCCTGATCCAGGCGGTTCTGAAGCGCGGACACGAACGCCTTCTGCTCCACCGCGTTCGGCCGCGGCATCGCCGCCGGCGGCATGATGCCCGCCTGGAGGTAGCGAATGATTTTTTCGGCCAGTTCCGGCGTGTTTTCCGGGTGGACGACGTCGAGCTTCGTCATCGTCACGCCGCCGGTTTTCAGCTTGTCGTTGTGGCAGACCGCGCAGTTCTTGTTGAGAAACGCGCGCTGCGGAGAAACCGCCGCGCCAGCCTGCCCGAACACCATCGCCGCCACGCTCACCGTCAGACCGGCGAATGTCAGAATAGCTCTCATCGATCCCCCTGCAACTACCTGGTCACCGAAGAACCAGTCCTCTTACCGTCAATTGTGTACTACTCTCTATTATCTACGCCAATCCAAACACCGACCGAAGTATAGAAGGATGAAAAGCGCAATGTCAAGAGGCCGCGCCATGTAATGTGCGGTTTTTCTTGTATATGCCGAAATCCAGACTCGGGTTCCTCGCTCATTGTGATCGGATCCTAAGATAAGACTGCCGCGCCGCGCACGGCGTTACTCCTCTACGAATTTCCTGAGATAATCGGCGCCTCCGGGAGACTACATTAGCGATGACTCGATTCCTGCTAGCCATCGCTCTGGCGGCCGCGCTTGCGGCGCAAACCTCCCGAACGGCCGTGACGAAGAAAGCCCCTTCAGCACAAGGCACGTCAGCTCAACAAGATAAAGAGATCGAGGCGGTGATCAACGGCAAGCTGGCCAAATCGAAGATCGGCAAGGACGGTTTTAAAGTCCGCGTGCAGGGCGGTGTGGCGACCTGGGAAGGCTCGACCACGGTTCTGCAACACAAAGGCGCGGCGACCCGCATGGCCAAATCCTCAGGGGCGAAAAAAGTGGTCAACAACATCAAAGTCAGCGACCAAGTCAAACAAAACGCGGCGGATAATCTCGACTCGGGGCGGCGCCGGGCACAGGTGAAGCGGGGCGAGCCGCGAACCTCGCAATAAAGATCACCGGCCGATAAAGCCCAGAATCATCTGGCGTTCGGCCTCTCCGGAGCGGCTCTCCGGGGCGAAATTGAAGTTTTCGCCGTTCATCAGCCGGATGTGAAACGAATGGAAGTCGATGCCCGGACGCGATCCGCGCCGGAAACTGAAATTGAATATCGTGTTTGTTCCGGGCCTCGCGGATTTGCTCCCTGGACACGGCAAACGCGTGAAACTGAAGCCGGAACCGGCTGATAACGGACGCCATTGGCGGAAATGCGGAGATAGCCGCGGCAGTGGGTGACAAACGTCCCGGCGCTGTGGTCGTGCATGACATGAAAAACCGCTTCGCCGCCGCGGGCGATGGCCGCCTGGAAATTCTGCATCGCCAGGCCGGAGTTGTTGTAAGCGTAAAGATACAGTTCGCCCAGGCCGGAATAGGCGCGGGGATTGTCCAGCTGCGTCTGGATGGCCCGCGTCAGGATGTGCTGGACCATCTGGAAATTACTGGAATTCCAGGCATTCTTGGCCTGCTGCATCATCCCGGTATAGTCGCCGCCGCCGGGATTCGGCAGCGGCTGTCCGGTGGATGGTTCGACCGGCGAATCGTCGCTGATCGGATTGGTAACGTCACCGCTGGGGCTCGGCGGCGGCGCGACCGCGCCAGTCGGCTGCGGAGGGCCAGTGGACACCGGCGTCGGCTGAGAAATTGGTTGTGGCCCCGGAGTGGAGCGATTTCGATGATAACTCGGCGGGACTCGTCGGGGTCGGGATCGGAGTTGGAGCGGGAGTAGGGGTTTCGAGCGGTGTCGTCTCCGGCGTGGGCGTACTGCCGCACTTGGGACAGATGGCATCGCCGCTATCGTTGTCCATGCAGGCGACACAGATGGTGGCGAGATTCATGCCGTCAATCCCACATTGCAACGCATCTCGCGGGAGGTTGCAATCGCGGCCCCGTAAGCTGCGCGGCTCGATTGCGGGGCATCGGGAGCGCAAGCCTGGCGGCTTACGCCACTCGGAAGAGAAGAATGGCACTCTTGCAGACTACGTTGTGTCGAGTGGCATAAGCCGTCAGGCTTGTGCTGTTCGCGGCGATTGAATCGACAGGCGCCGAGCGCAAGCCTGGCGGCTTACGCCACTCTGAAGAGACCCGGTCTCCGCGCCAGCGCCGTGGAGCTCCCACGCGAACCGGTGCGGGAATCAATTTGACGTTACTCTTCCATTCTCAGCTCGAACTGATTGCGCAGATCGCCGATGTAGAAACGATCGCCGGGACGCAACTCGCGCGGTTGACCCGGCGGCAGACGCTCGCCGGTGGCGAGATAAGTTCCATTGGTCGATCCTAAATCTTCGAGCTGGAACACGCGCCGCGCCGCGTCCCAGCGGACCACGCAGTGACGCTTCGATACGCTGTCGGATTCGGGTCCGAAAACCAGATTGGCGGCGCTTTGATCGCGGCCGAGCAGGCTGGGACCGTTATCCAGCGCAACCGCGGCTCCCGCGTATTGCCCGGAAATTCCTTTGAGCACCGGACGCAGCGGGCGCACTGGAACCGGCATCGGCGCGTAGCCGGCTTGGGGCACGGCCAAACGCCGCGTGGTTAAAGCGCGCGCGACTTGCTGCCGCGTGTTGGGGCGCAGCGCCAGCCCCAGGATCGCGGCGATGATCGCCACGCCGACCCACTCGCCGCCTTGCGGCAAGCGCCAGCGCGGAGCGGATTTGGACGGGGGATTGGGCTGCGGCGGAGGCGGTCCCTTGCCCGCATCCGATTGCGCGCCGCCGCAGGGCTGACCGGCGGCCGGCAGTTGCACACCCGCTTTTTCGAGACCCGGCGCGAGCGCGTCGACGGCCATCGCGAACTGAATGCCTTTTTGGGCCAGAACGTTGATCCCCACCACCTGGCCGCAGGCGTTGAACATCGCGCCGCCGGCGAGCATGTCGTCGGGCGGAGGCGCGGCTTTATACACCTGAACGTCCATTCCGTCGGGCTTGAGTGCGCCTTGAATTTTGCCTTCGCGGATGGTTGGCGCGGCGTCCTTGGGAAAAACGACGGTATAGACCGATTGACCTTGCGACGTCAATTTCAGGGGCGCGAGGGTCGCAGCCGCGGCCTGCGCCGCATTTTTCAATTCCAGAATGACCACGCCGCCGGGACCGGACCAGACCGGCTGCGAGACGATCCCGTTCTGTCCTTGAACGACGAGCGCGGTTTTTTCAAGACCATCCTCGGTTTTTCCGCAGCAGGCGTCGGTGGTGACGACGTGTTTTGAATCGAGCAGGAATCCGCCGGCCGTCGCGGCGGGTTGCATCTTTCCGTCCTTTTGCACGGCGCCGATGACGCGGACGCTCAGCTCGACCATTTGTTCGGTGGGCGCCTGCGCGAAGGCGGCGGTGAGGGAGAACAGCACCCAGGTGGCATAAGCCGCCAGGCTTGCGCTCTTGGCAGCTCGAATTGCGGGCCTTCGGCAGCACAAGCCTGGCGGCTTATGCCACTTTTGTACTCGTATCATTTTTTCCGGGATCCCGATGGCGCCGGTGCCGACCCGGCCGGCCTGCGGACGTTCGGATCGGCTTTATCGTCCAGGGGCAGATTGGGCGGCGCGGGATGGGTTCGCGCGGGTTCGGTGACGGGAGGAGAATCCCGGATCGCGGCGGTTGGGCGATGCTTCATGTACCACCATCCGGCGACGCCCGCCGCGGCGACCAGGACAATCACCACGATCGGCCACCAGGAAAGCGACCGGCGCCGCGGGGGCGCGGACGCGGGTGCGCCCATTTGTGACGACGTAGGTAAAGACGCGATTGGCGCCGACCACGCGGGCGGCGGAACCGGGGTCATTTCGGGGGCCGGCGGTTTCAATATGACCGTCCGCGGCAGCGCGGCCGGCGCGTAAGCGCGATCGCCGTCGAGCGTCACCGAAACCACCGTCACGTTATCCTGATACTCGCGCTGCTTGGCGATGGTTCGCTCGACCAGCGCGTCGGGCCAGGTTTGCGGCGCGCCCTGGAGCGATGCCGCGATCTCATTCGCGTCCAGCGTCTTGAACATGCCGTCGGAAGCCAGCAGAACGGTGTCGCCGGGCGACAGGGGAACAGGATCGGTGTTGCGGTCGATCTCTTCCAGCCGTTCCGCGCCGATGAAACTGGTGAGCGATTCGCGCTCCGGGTGATTTTGGGCGTCCTCGCGGGAAAGCGAGCCGCGCGCCACCGCCGCGTCGAGCAGATTGGCGAAAATATGCGGGCGATTCAGCATGCGGTACTGGCTGCTGGTGCATAAAAAAATGCCGCTATCGCCCACCGAGATGAAATACAGCGAATGATCGTGCAGCGCGGTGGCCACCAGCGTGGTTCCGATTCCTTCCGACATCCCCAGGCTGTGCGCCAGCGCGACCACTTGCGCGTTGGCTTCGCGCACGCTGCGCTCCAGCGCGTCGGGGATGGATTCGGCGGGCGTCTTGCGGCGATACGCGTCCAGGAACGCGCGCACCGCGGTGCGGCTGGCGGCGTCGCCATATTCCATGCCGCCCATGCCGTCGCAGACGATGGCCAGAAAACCGCCATGGGCCAGAAATTCCTGATCGTCGGGATCGGCGAAACCGAAGGAATCCTGCTGCGAGTGCCGGGCACCGATGTGCTGAGCGTTGCCGGGAAGAAAACCCATCTATGCGCCCGCCGCTTCGTCCCAACTGTATTTTTCGCCGCAGAACGGCGCCAGAACCAGCTTGGTCTGGCCCAGTTCGAGCGCGTCGTCGGGTTTCATCTCGGTCGGCGAATAGACCACTTCGCCATTCAGATAAACCAAGCCTGAAGCGTCGCCGGGCAGCGTCCAGAAACTTTTTTTCCGCGGATCGAAAACCACGATTCCGTGTTTTTCGCGCGAGACGCTGTTGTCGTTCTGAATCACGACGTCCATGGCGGGCGAGCGGCCGATGTAATTTTTTTCCCCGTGCAGGCGGAAATCGCGGCCGCGGTCGGGACCGGAGACGCACACCAGCCAGCCGACCACGGGTTCGAGCCCCTGCTTGGTCTCCATGCCCACGCGAACGGTTTTTCCGGCATTTGACGGCGCGGCCGCAGGCATCGCACCCGGCAGCGGCGGCGGAGGTCCGGGAATCGGCGGCGGCGCACCGGCAACGGGACGGGTCTTCTGCTCCCGTCCGAAATCGGACGGCAGCGCGCACCACGGGCACGCGTTGTGCTTGGCGGGATCGAAGAAATGGCCCTCCGGACAGCGGATCATTTTGTCGGGCATAGAACTCCTATTTGCCGCCGGGCGAGGGGCCGGCGCGACAGTACTCTCCTTGGGGACGGCCAACTGGACCGTCTGTTTCAGATCGCCCGCGACGCTGACGACCGCAATCGGAATGGCCACCTGTTCGCGAGTATTATAAACGACCGGCGAGATCTGAAAATCGTCCATCGTCTGCACCACGACGTTTCCCGTC
>DATJNW010000055.1:0-10019 GCA_035507655.1 Bryobacteraceae bacterium
GTGAATTTCTGGCTGCCGCGCTGCTATACGGCTTCTCCCGCTCTATTCGTGCCGGTGCTCGCAGGCGTTACGCTCAACCTCGGTTTTTATGGAATCCTGCGTGTGAATGGCGATCTGGTTCCGTTGCACGGCATCGGGCCCGGTCTTTTCGCGCTCATCACCGGGAGCATTACCGCGCTTGTCGGAATCCTTTACGCCACGACCGAGAACGACCTGAAGACCATGCTGGCCCACAGCTCCATTGAAAACGCGGGAATCATCGTGGCGGGAATTGGCGCGTTCTTCGCGTTCCGCAGTTCGGCGATCGCTGTTCCCGCGGCCATCGCGCTGACGGCGGCGCTTTACCACATCGTCAACCACTCACTGTATAAGACGCTGCTCTTTGAAGGCGCCGGGGAGATTGAGTCGGCCGTGGGCACGCGCGATATGGATCAGATGGGAGGTTTGATTCGCGTTCTGCCGGCGCTGTCGGTGGTATTTCTGGTGGGCTGTCTGGCGATTGCCGCCGCTCCGCCGTTCAACGGATTCGTGAGCGAGTGGCTGACGTTGCAGACGTTCCTGCGGAGCGCCCTGCTCTCCTCGCCGCTGGTGAAGGTAGTTTTTGCTTTGTGCGGCGCGATTCTGGCCCTGACGGCGGCCCTGGCCGTCACCTGTTTCGTTCGAACCTATGCGATGAGCTTTCTGGGTATCCGCCGTGGTGACTGGCGCTTCAGTGTAGCGAGTGTTTCACGGCGAGCACGCGCTTCTATGATTCTGCTGGCGGTTGCATGCGGGCTGCTGGGAATCCTTCCGACTTACGTGATCGGCGTCCTGGACCGTGCGGTGGAACCGCTGGCGGGAGCGAGCGCGACGGCCGCGCTGGTGCCGCCATTCTTCACGGCGACTGAGTCTAACGGGCGGCTCCCCGCCGCATTCGTCAACGATTTTCATAACCTGGGAGCGCAGACGGGTGCGCACGTGATTCCGGGTCGCGGTCTCGTGCTCCTGTTGCGTGGTTCCGAGCAAAACCCGGTCGTATTCAGGAGGTGCCGGCCGACGAAATTGCGCAGTACGTGTCAGAACGGGAAAATCCCGAAAATTCCAAAAAGGTGGACCTGATCACGATTGAGCTTCCACAAATAGAACGCTTCCGTGGTTTGCGATTCGTAGATACGCCCGGGCTGGAAAGCGTGTTGGAGCATAACACGGACGCATCGCTCAGATGGCTGCCGAATGTCGGCCTCGCTCTGGTCGCCGTGAGCGTCGATCCGCCATTATCCCAGCGGGACATCGATCTGGTGAAAATGCTTTACCGTTTCACGCCGAACGTGACCATCCTGCTCACCAAAGTGGATCTTCTTCAGCCGGAGGAGCGCTCCGAAGTCCTCGCCTTCGTGCGGGCCCAACTTGCGAAGGCCTTCGACCGGCCGCCATCCGTGTTGCCTTACTCCGTACGCCCGGGGCATCAGGATCTGCGGTCACAATTCGAGGCGGCGATTCTGCAACGAACGCTCGAAGAATTCGGTGAAAAACGGCACGAAATCGTCGCGAGAAAGATTGAGACGATGCTCGAAGAGTGCTCCGATTTCATCCGACTCGGCCTGCGGTCGGCGGAGCTGATCGACGCGGAGCGCGAACGGCTGAAACAGCAGGCGCTCGGCGAGAAAGCCATTATCGCGGACCTCACCAGCGAGTTGCGCCTGATCGCGAATCATGCGGCGGGTGGAACCAGATCCGAAGCCCAGGCGAAGCTGGACACTCATCAAGCGGAAATAGAACGCCGACTGGTAACCGAGTTCGAAACTCTGTTCCCAACGTGGGACAAACGCCTCGCCATGGTGATGAGCCGTTATGAAGAGTGGCTTAACAACACCCTTTCGGTTGCATTGGCCGCCGTCTCCATGTCAGAGCGTCCACAGCTGGTTCAGAGGCTTGATGGTTGTGGCAGGCAGTTTCGCCGCTATCTTCAAGAATTTCGCGACCGGCTTTCGGAGCGTACGATGAGCGCCTTCGGCGCGCCGCTACGCACGACCGAAGTCGAGTTCGAAGTTCACGAACCAACCATCCCGGATGTGCGAATCGGCAAAGTCTTCGACCGTAGTTGGGAACTCCTGTCGCCGATTCTCCCGATGTGGGTGATTCGGCCGATCGTGAGAAGCCATTTTTCGCGGAAGATTCCCTATATGATTTACAAGAACCTTTCACGGCTTGCGTCCCAGTGGGAGGAAGCGATTAACGGAGCGCTGCTGGGGATGGAGAAAGAAGCGGAACGCCGTCTCGGCGAGCTGATGTCCACGGTGGAACGCCTGATCGAAACCGGCCGCGATGACCGCGTTTCAACGATAAGACTCAACCTGGAGCAAATTGAATCGGCCCGGAAGGCGATCTCACAAATCGGGCGGGGTGCCTGACGCTGGAACACGATTCGGAGGCCCGTTAGGAGCTCCGCGGCGCACAACTCTTCGCGACCCCATATCCGATTCCTTCGTTCGAACCTTTTTCGGCAGAAGCACGGAATCGTGTCGATCGCTTCGCCAGCAGGGAAAGCGACGCTCCGTTTCCGGTACTTCGAGGCGCCTCATCTAATCTTCGCTGACGAGCCGCACGTTGCAAACCACCGAGGTGTTCAGTGCCGAAAGGCAGGCAGATGCCAACTCGTCGTCACCAAGAAAGTGGCTCTGTCGACGGGGCTCGCTTTGAGATCGAGTGTTTTCAGCGGTTTTGCGGCTCCCCTTCGTTGGCGACTCAGTTGCCTTCTCAAAAACATGATGCATTACTACATGCACGATGGACCGGCAGCGTTCCGGTTCGAACTGGCGGGCGAACTGGACGCACACGACGCCGCCCGGCTGGAGCAGGTTTGGCGCACCGCGTCGTCGACCGTCGGGAATCGGACACTCCTTGTTGACATGAGTTTCGTGACGGGCATTGACGATACGGTGCGACACCTGTTCCAACGCTGGCACGAGGCCGGGGCGGAATTCGCCCCAAACTCGGGGCAAGCGCGAGAGCTGGTCGAATCGATCACGGGCCGGCCTTTCACGCCACAGCTGGCGCACCCGCCGGAGTATCGATCCTGGATACCGGTCAAGCTGAGGCCGTTCGCCGCGTTGCTGGCGCTGTTGGTGTTTTTCACACCGAGCCAGGCGCGCGGCGCGGACGACGATGCGAGTTTGGCGTTTGCGCGATTCGTAACTCATTCCGGTCCGGCCTATCAGCCGGCCGGCGGCGACATGGTGGTCGAGATCGACGCCTCTTTGCCGCAGATGGATAAGCAAGGGGAGGTAACGCTGATCCGCCATCGCGAGCCGGCCAGAGCAGCGGAATATCAGGTGCTCCAGTCCTGCGGCGACTCGATCGTAAGACAACAAGTGATTGCGCGCTACCTCACGATCGAACAGCAGGCCTACGAGCTGCCGGCTTCGGTTTCGGCGGTTACGCCGGAGAACTACAAGTTCCGCTACATGGCCGAGATCCTGGACGGCGGGAATCATTTCTATGTTTACGGGATTAAGCCGCGGCGCCGCAGCGAAGGATTGATGCAAGGTCAGATCTGGATCGACGCGAAAACGGGTGCGGTCGTCCATCAGGAGGGTCGACTGGCCAAGCGAGGTTCCGTGTTCATCCGGAAAATCGAAATGATACGCGACGCAGGTGCGCGTGTCGATTCGCCGTACGTGCGTGTCACTCGCGTCGACATCGACACACGCTGGTTCGGCCATGCGGAGCTGACCATTCGGGAGCGCCCGGCGCTTTCGGTTTCGAGTGCCGAAGGTGTGCAATGAAGCGTCGATTGTTCGTTCTCGCACTGGCGCTGGCATCGTCCCTGATGGCTGCGGAACTGACGCCGGAAACACTTCGGGCCTGGAACCAGTATGTTCAATCGGCCGATGCGGCCATGCGCGCCCGATTGCAGCCGGGCCACAACTTTCTCTGGATCGATGGAGCTCCCGGCCGCCGCCGGCAGCTTCGCGACGGAGAGATTCTGGTGACCGGTGTCGGTGAACACAACCCGAAAAAAGTGCCTTCCGGACTGATTCATGATTGGATGGGCGCGATCTTCTTTCCAAATACCCATGTTGACGAGGTGCTCCGCGTGGTCCGCGACTACGCGCGTTATAAGGACTATTACCATCCGACCGTCCTCGATTCCCATACCATCGCGGAGACTCCGGCCGAGGACCGGTTCTCCATGCTGCTGATGAATCAATCCCTGTTCCTGAAAATGGCTCTCGCGAGCGAATACACCACGTCGTATACGTGCGCGGGAAATAACCGGTGGTATAGCACCGCGACCGCGGTCCAGTTTCGCGAAATCGAGGATTATGGTCAGCCGGGCGAGCACGAACTGCCGCCCGACGAAGGCAGCGGATACCTCTGGAGACTGCACAACATCACACGATACGAGGAAGCCGACGGGGGCGTTTATGTCGAAATGGAAGCGATCGCCTTGAGCCGTGACATTCCGGCGATGATGCGCTGGATGGTCGACCCGATCGTACGGCGCGTGTCCAGGGGTGCGATGGCTGCATCGCTGCGACAGACGTTGAATGCAGTCAGTTCGGCGAGCCAGGCGGTTGCAGCACGGCCTGTTGCCGTTCCTGGGATAGCCTCGGGATTCCTGAAATCGTCCCCCCGGTGAGTGGAGGATCCTGCGTCAAGCCGGCTTACAGGCGGGTTCAGAGCCGTCTGCCCGTTTTTTTTCAACAAACCTCTAAGGGGTCCCAATATGAATGTCACCACCGATTTTCAGATATTCGAAGCGAAACGCCTCGCCCCTCTGAACACGCGCGAGGCGCTGATCGATGAGGTTTGGCGCGGCCTGCTCAAACGTCCACGATCCCTGGTTCCGTGGATGCTCTACGATTCCGAGGGTTCACGTCTCTTCGAGCGCATCACAACCCTGCCGGAGTATTATCCCACGCGAACAGAGCGCGACATTTTGGCGAGCTACGCCGAAGCGATCATCACAGCCACTGGTTCTGCCTATTCGCGGCCCTTGCGCCTGCTGGAGTTGGGAGCGGGGACAGCCGCCAAGACCGGCGTTCTGCTGAGGGCCGCAACGCGCTTGCGAAACGAAGTACTCTACTTTCCGGTGGATGTCTCGCCGGATGCACTCGATGCGGCGTGCAACAGCATCGGTTACCTGTTGCCGGATGTGCAGCTACAACCGATGGTGGCGAACTACGTCACTCACCCGCCGAAGCTGGAACGGTTCAACGGGACCACGATTGCGATGTACATCGGGTCGAACATCGGCAACTTCTCGCCGGGTGAGGCTCGCACGATTCTTCGCAATCTGCGGTCTCAACTCAGACCCGGCGACGCGCTGCTGTTAGGTACGGATATGGTGAAAGACGAGACGATTCTGGTGCGGGCGTATGACGACAAAGATGGCGTCACGGCAGCGTTCAACCTGAACATCCTGCATCGGCTCAATCGGGAGCTCGGCGCGAACTTTGACACCAGATGCTTCCGCCATAGGGCTCTCTGGAATCGCATGGAGTCACGCATCGAGATGCACCTGGAGAGCACACGCGACCAGTGCGTAAATATCCGAGGGGCTCAGCTTAATGTCCAATTCTCGGCACTGGAAACCATCCATACCGAGAACAGCTACAAGTTCACCCGGAAAACGCTGGGCGCCTTGCTGGATGATGCGGGCTTTGCCATCGAGCAGACGTGGACGGATCCACTCAACTGGTATACGCTTACGCTCGCGGGTCTTCAGTAATAGCAGTCAAGCGAAGGTCAAGCCGTCGGGGTCAAGTGACATGACTAAACTGTTTTTACACCTTTGTTCCATCCATGGAAGGCCGACAGGTCGCCCGCATTCCAAGCCTCGCGGAGTCCGGGAGCCCGCAGATCCCAGTCGGGGCGGATCTCGCTCGTCACGGCGCGCAGGTCGTGCCAGAGGTCGATGACAGAGGGCCGGCCCCAGAACCAATAGCCGTTATAGACGCTGTGGATGATAAGTCCCGGCTTGAGCACGAGTGTGTGCGGAATCATCGGATCATGCTCCGGGTCGGTATACTCCGCGATATCGAGGTCCTTCTGAACGGTTCTTTCGGGGTCAGAAAGGAAGGTCCACTGGGCACCCACCGACGCGCGAAACTCCTGGAGAGTGTGGTGGTCATCGGTGGAGATCGTAACAATCTGGGTGTATGCGACAGCGATTTTGGGATAAAACGCTGCCAGATCCAGATGCTGCTGGTGTTCTTTCGGGCAGTAGTGGCCGCGCGAAAGGGTGAGGATCAGAGGATCATCGCCCTGGAGTTCGCTGAGCTTGCGCGGTGTACCGGTATGATCGGGCAACTGATAGTCCGGAAAAACGGTTCCGGGTACAAGGTCATGTCGCATGATCGGATTCTTTCACAAATGCAAATGAACTGTGGCTCCGGACGATCGTGGGCACGCTTAAGGCCACTGTCCGGACTCTGAATCGACCTGAGAATTTGCCCGCCTGACTGCGGGGTCGGCGTTATTTTTTGGCTTTGGCCTTGAGGTGTGCGCCGACCTGCTGGTCGGAGCCTTGAATATGATGCTTCAGCCAGTCGCTCAGGAATCGCAGCACCTCGATGGATACAGCCGTTTCCCCGCTAAGCACCTTTTTTTGATAATCCAGAACACGTTCGGTAAGTTTCACGTGTTCGGCATGATGCTGCTGGTAGTGCGGGTATCCGGATTCAGTCATCCGCTGTTCCTCGGCGGAGAAGTGGTACACGGTATAGTCGACCAGGCGCTTGAGCAAGCCGGCGATGGCTTCCTTACCGTGGCGTTCCACCATGGCGCGATGCAGATCATCGGCCATCTTGAAAAGTTGTTGATGTTGTTTGTCGATCTCAACGCATCCCACGGAGTACGCTGGATTCCAGGTAAATAAGCTCATGCCGATCTTATCGGATTAGCCGGCGGGGCATTTAATCGCGGTGCGCCGCGGAAGGAGTAACGTAAGCCGCCGGGTTTACGGCTCACCACCTGCCACTCAGCGCCGGCACCGGCTTGGTCACGGCACGCTCCGGCGCCGCGACGGGCTGGTAGTAAACGGAGCGGACATGCCGTTTCGCCTCAAATCGCGCGCTGATTCCATTCAGCGATTCCATGGCGCCGATGATCAGGCAGCCATCCACATCGAGTGCCCGCTCCATTCGCCCGAATAAAGAAACCCGGTCGCGATCGGCAAAGTAGATGGCGACATTGCGGCAGAAGATCACGTCGAACCGGCCGAGCGGGGAAAAATCGGACATCAGGTTGAAGGTTTTAAAGCAAGCCATGGCCCGGAGCTCGTCGCAGATTCGCCAATGACCACCGTCAGCCGGGAGAAAATATCTGGTTCGTTGCGCGTCGGTCAGCCCTCGCGAAATCTCCATTTTGGTGAAGCGGCCACGGCTGGCCTGCGCGACCGCGGCGTCGGAAATGTCAGTACCGGTCAGGCTGACTCCGTAACGATCGGGATCGCCGAGCAGCTCCTTAAGCAGGATCGCGATGCTGTACAGCTCCTGTCCGGTGGAGCAAGCGGCGCTCCAGATACGAATGCCGGAGCGGCCGGTCCGCGTGCGCCGGTCGATCAGATCGGGAATGATTTTGTGGCGCAGGAGATCGAAGGGGCTGGTGTCGCGGAAGAAGGAGGTCTCGTTGGTGGTGATGGCGTCTATGATTCGGCGCTCGAGTTTGCGGCTGGGATCCGATCTTGCCCGTAAGATAAGTCCGCTGTAGCTGCCCGCGCCGGTTTCGTCTACCAAGGCAGCCAGGCGGCTCTCCAGCAGGTAAGTCTTCGATTCATCGAGCGTGATCGCGCACAACGAATAGACATACTGCGCCAGAGCCTTGTACTCGCCGGGCTGAAGCCGGATCACGGTTTCGCCTCGCGCACCGCGCGGACGATGGCCGCGGCGATCTCATCCACCGGCGCCACGCGATCGATCACGCCCGCCTGAATGGCTTCCTTCGGCATGCCATAGACGACGCAACTCGCCTCATCCTGGGCGATGCCGAAGCAGCCGCCGCGTTTGAGCATCCGCAAACCTTGCGTTCCATCGTTTCCCATGCCGGTCAGAATCGCGGCGACGGATCGTCCAGGGAAACTCAGCGCGGCGGAGCGGAACAAGTAATCGACCGCCGGGCGGCAGCCGTTTTCCGGCGGATCGTCGGTGAGGCGCAGGACGATTTCCCCGCGCGGGCCGGAAGTCAGTTTCATGTGCCTGCCGCCAGGCGCCAGATAGGCGCAGTTGGCGGACGCCGTCTCGCCCTCTTCCGCTTCTTTGATGCGAATCGAGCTCTTCTTATTGAGACTCGCGGCCAGCGGCTGCGTAAACAACGGCGGCATGTGTTGCACGATGAACACCGGCGCGCCCAGATCCGCGGGTAAAGCGGGCATCACCTTCGCCAGCGCGCCCGGGCCGCCGGTGGACACGCCGATCAGCACCACAGGCGAGCCGGCGCGTCGAACGCTGCGTATCGCCCCGGATTGCGGCGGATTGGCTTCCACGCTTGCGGAGCGGTCCCGGTGCAGGATGGCGGAGATTTCCCGCCGCCGCTCGAGCGCCTGAATCATCGGCCGCAAGCGGCTGCGCAGAAGCTCCAGGTTGGACGCGGCAGTGCCGCCTTCCGGTTTGGTGAGAAAATCGAAGGCGCCCAATTCCAAGGCTCGAACCGTCATTTCGCCGCCGCGAACGGTCACCGAGCTGAGCATGATGACGCCGGCTTTCATGCCCGCGGCGCCCATGGCCTCCAGCACTTCGATCCCGTTCATTTCCGGCATCTCCACGTCGAGCGTCACCACATCCGGCTGAAGCGCCGCCAGGCGAGCCATCGCCAGCTTGCCGTTGGATGCGGTGCCCACCACCTCGACGCCGGGAATTCCGGCCAGGGCATCACCAACAATTCGCCGGAACACTACGGTATCGTCTACCACCAGGACTCTCGTGTTCATAGCCGTGTCGCAGGGGCCGGACTATTGCGCTCCTTCATTGAGAATCTGGCCGGGATCGAGGAGCGTGATCACGCGGCCGCCGGCGCGGCATACCGCTTTGAAGAATCGGGCCTGTCCGTATTGGACATTGGCCGGCGGAAGCTGCCACTGCTCGCGCGCGCTTTCGACCACTTCGTCCACGCGATCGACCAGCAAGCCAATGAACTCGTTGCGGTCTTCGATGATGAAAACACGCGTGTCCGGCCCCGGCGCCGCTTTGGCGAAGCCGAGCCGCAGACCGAGATCCACGATGGTCACGATCCGCCCGCGCAGATTCACGATGCCGAGAACCTCGTCCGGAGCATAGGGAACGGGCGTCACGGTCGCCAGCCGGATCACTTCCTGCACGCCGGCGGCGTCCAGGCCGCACAGCGCGTCGCGCACGTAAAAAGTCGCAAGCAGAACGGTCTGCCCGGTGGGCGTTGTAAGGGTGCTGGACATAAGCTGCTCCCGTGCGCGGTCAGGCGCCCTCGCTCCATCGCTTGAGCGCGCTCACCAAGGACGCTGAAGTCTGCGCGTAATCGCTCGACGGACTCATTGCCTGGCGTGCGGCTTCCGCCTCGCCCGCGGTCGCAAGCTGCGCAACCTTCGCTGCTTCCTCATGGAAACGGCTATGGAGCTGTTTCACGGACCGGTAGCTCGGCGATTGCCGCTCCTCGATCGAAAGGCTGCCGCCATTCAGCCATTTGCCGAACTGGCACTGGTCATCCGCCCGGATCGTGCTGACAGGAACCTCCAGCTTCCGGCTGGCGATGGCGGTCTTCAAGCGGGAAGTCCAGGCGCCGTGCGCGGCGATCGCATTTTTCATGACCGTGTCATGTACGCCGGAGATGTGGAAATGCGATACCGCGACCTGAAGCTGCTCGGCGACCTTGGAGAGCTGCGTGGCATTGGCCTTTACTCCCTGGCTGCCTTCGCTCATCCCCCTCGCCGCATGATCCACTCCCGCAATTTCCTTGGCAACTTCCGCCGTCGCCTGCGACGTCTCCGCGATCCGGTTGTTGGCCTCCTGGACCCCCGCCGATGCTTCCGCGATGTTCCGCGCGATGTCCTTGGTCACGGTCGATTG
>DATJNW010000056.1:0-32505 GCA_035507655.1 Bryobacteraceae bacterium
ATCAGCCCGGCGTAGGTCCCGGGAGCGAGTCCCTGAGGATTGATCACAGCGGTAGGCTGCTGCGGCGTGGTGCCACTAGGTCCCCATATTACCGAGAGCCACGCGTTGGGTCCGCTAGTGGAGCCGATATAGACCTCTAAAGCCGCCGTTCCGCTGGTCAGCGAAAAGCTTTGGGTGAGTTGCACCGCGCCCTGAGCAGCGTTTACGAGCCCGAACCCAGGCGGCATGGTCACATTCAGCAGTGGCGAGGACTGCTGATACACCCAGTAACTCACCGGTATAGTGAGACTGGAATTATTCCCATAGTTGAGCTTGATCGATCCGTTACATGGTTTGTCGTAGGACAAAGAGGGCAAGACACTAACGGTAAGTGTTGCGGGGGTCGTCGTTGCTGTTGCGCTGACGTCGAGCCAGGAGGCCGAATCGCAGGTCGGGTCGCACAGGCCACCCATAGTACCGCTGACGGGACAGTATGCCACGGAAGAGGAAACGGTGAATGGGATCGCCGCCCCGGAGCTGGCGACCTGTATGGTCTGCGGCGGCGAGGGCGTTTGACCTGACGTGTAGGTGAACTCAAGCGCGCCGGGCCCGGCCATCAAGTGCGGCTGGTCGCTCACGCTTACGGACACCGTGTACGTGAAATCACTCCCTCCAATGTCATTCCCTCCAATGAAGTTAACTGCGAATGTGCCGGATACGGAGCTGTTCACGGCCATGCCTGCTGTGTTTACGGTGACCGTACAGACGGCGGCTGTTACATCGCCAGCCACCTGGGCCCAACGGACTGAAAGCCAAGAGGGAGATCCGCTGGTGTCGATATTAATTTCTGATGGTACCGGTATATTGGCGAGGAATGGGGTCACAGTCACCAGCTGCGAACTAATTGAGCCGCTTGGTATGTTCGAGAAGACTATTGTGTAAGGTTGAGCACACGCTGTGTCGGATAGACCCACGACAAGAGCACAGATCAAGGCACCGAATACTGCGGCTTTGCTACGGTATCGGCAGCTCAAATTGTTCTCTCCTTTACCGTTTGGCTGGCGTAGTATCAGGGCAGGGCGCCAGCGCGCCCCGTTGTTAGAACTACGCCAAGCAACCAGCATTCCATTTTCATGGCGACCCAGAATTGAATGAGGCAACTTCCGTCATCATCGTAAGATTTATGGAAGCCAAGGACGACCGACGCGGCTGCCCTGACGGTTTTGAAGCTCATGACCGATCCAAACGTGCCCGCGGGCCGCTCGACTGCGGGCGGCCGAATGCGTGTTCAATCTGGCAATAAAGGGAGTCGAATTGCAGAACATCGAGGCCCGACTTGCGGAACTGGAGCGGAGCGCCGATCAGAACAAACCCGGGTGGCGGAAATGAGGCACTCGTTCGTGACTGTCGAGCAGATTGGGCTTGGCCGGCACGACGCAAATGAAGGCAATCAGCCGGCGGCCCTGCAAATTTGAGAACCGGACGGGGCTGGCGTCAGAGACCGAACCGCTGCTCGTCTTTCAGCCCGGATAGGATACGGCCCAGGAAAGCTACCGATAATGCCCACTAAGGGGAAGCAAAGGACACAAAATGAACGATTTAACTGTGGTGGAAACGCCCGCAAATTGGGACAAATTGAAGGCGATGGTTCTCGATTCCGTTTCATCGCCGATTACCAAGCGCGTGTACGACATCGCGATTGAGGAGTTCTTGGCTTGGTTCCGGCAGGTGCCGCGGCCGGGCTTCACCAAGGCCACCGTGAGCGCGTGGCGGGTATCGCTGGAAGAACGCCGGCTCGGGTCCTCGTCCATCATTGTTAGGATGTCGGCGATCCGCAAGTTGGCGGCGGAGGCGGCCGATAACGGTCAGCTCGCGCCGGGACTCGCCGCCGGAATCGTGCGCGTAAGAAGCGCGAAGTGCGTCGGCGTCCGAACCGGCAACTGGCTCTCGGCGCGCCAGGCGCAAACGCTGCTCAACGCGCCCGACGTGACGACGCTGCGCGGCCACGTTCGCGCACATCCAACAGCGGGATGGCCGCTGGATGCATCGTCGATCGGGTCGGCAAGCACGGACATGTCCGCACAACGCCGATGCCGAACCGGGTCAAAGCGGCGATCGACGCGTGGACGACGCGGGCAGCAAGCAGCGACGGATACGTTTTCCGGCCCGTGCTCCGAGGCGAGCGCGTTTCGGCTGAGCGCCTTGGCGAGAAGGTCGTCTGGCAAATGCTGCGCGAGTACGCGGCAGAAATCGGAATCGCCGGACTCGCGCCTCACGATTTGCGTCGGACGTGCGCCAAGTTGTGCCGCGCAGCGGGCGGCGAGTTAGAGCAGATTCAGATGCTCCTTGGGCACGCTTCTGTGCAAACGACCGAGCGATACCTCGGTACGAAACAGGATCTCGTTCACGCTCCCAACGACGCGATAAGGCTCAGAGTGACAGCGTAGCGGCTCGGACGGATTTCTGTGGATCGACAGTCGCGGTCATCGATAGGAACCTCGTTTTGTTAGGAACCCGCGGAGCGACAAATGCGTAAGTAGAAGAGAGGGATCGCTTTGAGCTTTCAGGACTTTGCAGAAGAAATCCAGGTGATGGGCTCAAACCTCGTGGATAAGGTTAAAGAACTCATCCACGAAGGAAACGTTCAGCGCATCATCATTAAGAACGAGCAGGGGCACACCCTGGTGGAGATTCCCGTCACTCTGGCCGCTATCGGCGTGGTGGCCGCGCCGGTATTGGCTGCGGTGGGCGCGATCGCAGGCATCGTCACCAAGTGTACTCTCGTCGTGGAACGTCGCGAACCACCTTCGGCGCCCCCGCCGGCGACGTAACACATTCGCGGAAAGGCTTCGACCGACGTGCCGCACGTGCGCGAAATTGTGCCGCGCGGCCGGCGGCAGACTGGACCAGATTCAATTGCTCCTGGGCCAGGCTTCGGTGCAAACGACAGAACGATACCTCGGAACCAAGCAGGATCTCGCCCACGCGCCGAACGACGCGATCAGGCCGAGGATTTCTGCATGAGGCATTGGCAGACCAGTACCTAGGACGCCGTCATCTTCTTAAGTTCACCCTTAATCTGATTTACAAAAATGTCCTGGTTAGATGGCTGCAACGGCGTGAGGCCGAAGTGCGGGTGCGGACGCCGCTGCGGGCGGAAGTACTCGCGAAGCTGCGGATGAGTGGAATTGGAACACAGCCCGCTAAGGCGCAAATTAGTTCCCCTATCGTCGATCAACCCGACGAACGCTCGGCCAAGTACTTTCTGTAAATTGCCAGGGTAGAATTTGCACTCCCAGCCAGCAATAAGGCTAGCTGATAATGGATCGTCCGGCTCAAGGACCTGCCAACTGCGGCGTATAACCAGCGAGCCGAATCGAAATATGACAAGAGCCTCGCCGCCGAAGGATCCCGCATCTGGCAAGATACGAAACGATCATAGCCAGTGTTTTACATCGGCAAATGGACCAGCGTTTCGATTGTCCCAGTGTGCCCATTTTTGTGCCCACCCCCTGCATAGAAGCGTTACGCACCGTTGCTCGCATAAATCGCGCGGCGCGCTCGAAGTCTTTGATAACTCGCAACAATGCGCGATGGTGAACAACCACTGTGCCTACTGCTAAATATATGAAAGTACGTTAGTTCCTAGTTTACACCCAGAAGGTCGGGAGTTCGAGGCTCTCACCGCCCACCGTATTTTCGATAACTCGCATATCAATCCGGCTCAGGCTGCTGTCCGGCGCCCGGGGCGAAAGACCCGAAATCGACGCAGGCGCACATGCGCCACGCGGACCCGCAGATTACGCCTCGGCAACAGCAAGCGATTCGGGCCGAAGTTAAGGCCGCGGCGATTGCACTTGAAGCGGATCTCCTGGCCCAGAAGAAAAACGCGAGGAAAAATTGAAATTCGAGGTGGCGAATGCCACCTGCGCGAAAGCAACTGGTGAGCGGCGGCACTTACTCGCGGGAACGGCGTTCCGGAAAACAGGAACCTGACGGTGGCTGCCAGGAACCTTCTTTTTCTAGTCGTAAGATGAAACGCCGGGGCTGCGTCAAGTCACTGTTGATGTACTATCGCTCGTAGGAGACAGCTTATGGCGCTTCCCAAGACGGTTGCGGAATCGATCACCAGAATGGCTCGCGATGCCCGCTTTATCTTTACCGGGACGGTGGAAACGCCCGGCGCGTCCTCCATTGGAATCCTCGCCGGAAACCCCAACAGCAAGGTGGTGCTGGTGGAGCGTGTTCATCGGGCCGCGCCGGCGCTGCAAGGACAGGCCGGGCAGCGGGTCACGGTGCTCTCGGCAGAGGAAAGCGGCGAGTCCGGGCGCAGGGTCTTCTTCACCAATCCTTTGCTATATGGCGAGACCATCGCCGTGAAGGAACTGGGCAGTGTCGAGGCGCCGGAAGCGATCGATGAAGTGCACACGTTGGTTACCGCGCTGAGCGACGAGACCAAGAACGAGGAATTGCGGCAGCACCTGGCGTCGGCCGAGGCGGTGTTGCATGCGCGCGTTCTCAGCCTTCATCGCGTTTCCCAAGCCACCGCCGCAACGGCGTCCGAGCATGATCCCGATTGGTGGGCGGCGGTGGTGCACGTGATCGCCTCACTGAAAGGTCGACATGAAGGCGATATCGCCGTTCGCTATCCTCACAGCCGCGATGTCCGCTGGCATGCCGTGCCCAAACCGCACGACGGACAAGAAGCGTTATTCCTGCTGCATCGCGACGGAATCAACCTGGGCGAGGCGACGCTTGCCCTGATCCATCCGGGCGACCTGCTGTCGGCCGATGCCCGGGAGTTGCGTCGCGTCAAGGCATTGCTTTAAAGGCACGCGGCTTTAAAAGTAATCGAAAAGAGGGAGGCACCGACAATGGCTAAGGCGCGCGTTGTGCTCGTCAACATGATCCCGAAGTCGCTCAGCGGAGAAATCAATCAGGATAGTGAGCCGCAGATCACCGTGGACCCGGAAAATCCCCGGACCATTCTCGGCACCGCCTTCACTCCCGATCCCGGCGGCGGGCCCGACGGGCCGATTTACGCGAGCGCGGACGGAGGCCGGACATGGACGCTCGACCTGGTCATTCCGGGTGAGGCGTTCGTGCCCTCGATCGGCCAAGTGCTGCCTACCTTCGATCAATCGATCCGGTTCGGGAGCGGCTCCGCGCTTTATGGCGGAATTCTGCGCACCAACACCAATACGATGAACCTTCTGCGCAGCGCGCCCTATTCCCCGACCGGCGTGATGAACGTGGTGGTCTCGCGCGGCTCCATCGACCAACCGTATGTGGACGTGTGCCACGCCGAAGGAAAAGACCGCGTGTTCGTCGGCAACAATGACGATTCGAGCGGCCCGTACCGCGGCTCGGTGGAGCATTCCCCGGACGCGCGCAATGCGCCGGCGCCGGCGGGTTTCAGCCAGACCGCGCTCGATCCCCGCGTGCCGTTCATTCGCGAATTGCCGCCGATCCGCTGCGCGGCGCATCGCGACGGGACGGTTTACGCGGCCTACATCCCGATGCGGCAGTTTGTTCCCAACACACTTTGCGATGTGGTGGTGGCGCGCGACGACAATTTCGGCACCGGTGCGACGCCGTTCACCGCGCTGACCGATCCGATCGACACCTTGCCCGGACTGCGCGTTCGCAAGTCGGTGCCGTTTCCGTGGACTTCCCCGTTCACCTATCTTGGCCTTGAACGGATCGGCTCGAATCTCTCGATCACCGTCGATCCGCGGGATAGCCGCGTGGTCTACCTGGTGTGGGGCGAGGGCCCGCTTCCAGGCAGCGCGCAAACTTTGCGGGTGCGCCGTAGTACCGATCGCGGAGCGACCTGGTCCGGCGACCTGCTGCTGGTTCCCAACGCGGTCAATCCAGCCCTGGCGATGACGGAGCATGGAAAGGTCGGTTTTCTTTATCAACAGCTGGTCACTTCCGGCGGAGCGCAGCGCTGGCAAACACACGTACAGGTGACGCAGGACGGCTGGGCAACCCCGGCCGATGATTTCCTGCTCGCCAACACGCCCGAAGATCCCGCCACGTACCCGTTGTGGGATCCGCATCTGGGCGACTACGCCGATTTACAGGCGCACGGCGATGAGTTCTATGGAATTTTCTCCACCAACAACTACCCTGACCTGGCGAATTTCCCGCACGGCGTGCATTACCAGCGCAACGCGGATTTCGCCGGCAAGCAGTTGTACGACGTCAGCGGAATCACACCGGTGAAGATCTCGATCGACCCGTTCTTCGTCCACATCTCCTGGCAGGAGGAGCATGAGGAGCGGAAAGAACATCGTGAACAAGGCCGTGAGAGAGTCTTGATAAAGGGAATCCGCCACGAGCGCTGGGAGATCGACGAGATCGAAATCGAAGCCGGCGAATGGGGACCTGGAGCGCAGGAAGCGGGGGCATTGTTGGCGCGCATCGGTGAACGCCTGGAGCATTTAGGCGACCACATGCTCGAAGAAGAGCACCACCACAAGCATCACAAGCACAAGTGATCCGTCCTGACTTTTGGCCGGGTTATAAGAAAGGACGAGCCATCTGATTCTTACCCTCTATTCCCTCGGAGGGCGCTTTGCACTGGCTTTTCGAGACAGAAACCGGACATAAGATCCTCTATAATTCCCCTTGAGAGGAGCGTTCGATCGTGCAAACCTCGCTCGGCTCTACTCGTCCGGACCCTTACAAGGACTACACGCTGTCTCTGTCTGACGGTGTTAACACCTACTTCGGAAGCAAGTTGACGGGGCTGATTTCGCCAACCGAAGTAGTTCGCCACAGGTCGGGCGGCGATCCTTCCACGCCCATCAAATCTCCCGGCCGTGTTAAGTACGAATCCATCACCCTGAACCGCGGGGTCGCCGCGGATGGATCGTTTAGCGCCTGGGCCGGTCAGATTGCGACGGTGCTTTCTTCGACCGGCGTGATCGATTACCGGAATGGCGACGCCGGCGGCCTCTCTCCGCGCAAGCTGACTGGGCAGGATAAGTTCGGCGAAATCACGCTGAACCGGGGAATCGTTCAGGACCAATCCTTGAGTAATTGGGTCAACGGCGTCCGGAGCGATGGGTCGAATCCGGGCTCGGAAGGGTCACTGGGCAGCTTTCGGAGAGATATTATTCTGCAGTTCTATAACGAAGCGGGAAAGTCAGTAGTCCGTTACCAAATAAGCCCCCGCCGGATTATCGAGTTTCGCGGGGGCAGTCAGGGCGTCTTCTATCATGCTTTGTTCAGCGGTGGCGCCCGACGCCGGTGCGAACAACTGGCGGGGATTTTCGAAAGCTCCCTGGACGCGCAGAAGACTTCGGGCCCGGCGATAGCTGGTGGGTCCTGAGCGAGGGATTTAAGCAAGAATGTTGGAGCGTCCAAATCCGAACAGATTGTTGCCTTGCTCGCAGCGGAAGGCGCAATCTGCCGACACACCCGGAAACATTGAAAGCGGTCTCTTAGCAGGGTGTTGAAAAAGGGTACAGAGGGGACAGAATAGTCTGTCCCCCGCCAGCGCGCGATCGAGGCGCGCGCAGGTCACGAGCCAAATGGATAACCCCGCGCGGGGAGTGGCTTGAGCGAGAGGAACCGGTCAGCCCAAGCGCCGCTGCGTAACTCCTGCGCCGCCGTCGGGACGCGGCATGGCAATGCGGCGGCGGCGAGCCGCGAAGCCCAGCCCGGTCAACCCGAGTCCGATCAGCGCAAATGTCCCCGGCTCCGGAGTACCGATCGGAATCGCTCCGACCGGCAGCTGGGTGCCGGCGTAAACGAGCATGTCGACCTGGTCGCTGCTGCCAGGGGTTTCAGTGATTCCTCCACCCGAGTTGTCGTCGAGCCACCATCCGATTTGGTAGGTGTTTCCGACAGTCAATCCGCTTAGTTGCTGATAGATGGCATCGTAGCCCTGAACAGAGCCATCACACCACCAGTTAGCGGTTGCAGAACCGGTAGGAGGAGCGCCAGGGTTGCCGCACCCATAGGTCTCTGTGGTCGTGGCGATTTGACCTATGGCGCTCAGATCTACAGACTGAATCCACGCGCCCCAGCCCGGAGGACATGGGCCGCCACCCTCATGGCCACAGTTGTCGCCGTACGCGGAACCCTGGAATGCCGGATCCGCGAGCAAGTTGCCCGAGTTACTTACGCAGTTGCTGGAAGTGACCGCCGTGGTACCTGCAACCACACAGCCATCGTCGAACGAGAAGAATGCGGGCGTCTCCCGGAATGCGAATGACACATATTCCGAACTGGCAGTCGCCACGAAACTTGTCGTGAAGAACGTGTATGAGCTTAGGACGGTACCGTTCCCGCCGCCAGTCTCCGTGGTGGTATCCAGGTCAAAAATGCAACCTGCCGGGGCGTCCCCCGGATTTGCACCCGTGCATGCCGGAACCGCGAGGGCAGCACTAGGAATGAGGTAAGCGGCGACAGCGAACATGGCCGCTATATGCAGCTTGAATTTCATCTGGTCCTCCTAAAAGTTTGTAACGGACCGGGATTCCGAACCTGGTACTTTCGAATTTGTGGTTTTCCTAGTCCTCCAAACAGTGGAATTAGACAACCAGAGCGTTTCAGTTTGGCCCTGTTTTTTTCCTCTATTTGACCGGGCCCGAAGCGTAGTAACGGTTAACATCGATCGAGGACACGGAGCGCTTCCAGCTTGCGGAGCCGGCGTTGCCGCCTTCTGATCATCGAAACGAAATAGCTGGCCGCGCTTGAATCGTATCAGTATGTGGGCGAGGTCAACCTGGCGCCAAGTTGGAGGTTTTCCGGCGTCCGAAGAATAAGGAGGAAGGCTGGCGCGTGACCATTAACGCGCTTGTTCATTCTGCCTGAGGATCTGCGCTTGCCGGTGACCGGTGGGCCCGCGCGAATACTTATTCGTGTCGCAGCGCGACCAGCGGGTCGATTCGCGAGGCTCGACGCGCCGGGGCGTAGCCTGCCGCGATCGCGGAGATCACAATCGTCACGACCGCCGTCACCAGCGACGTGGGATCGCCCGGCTTGACTCCGTATAGCAGCGACTCGACCAGCCGCGACGCGCCGAATGCCACGGGCACTCCGATCGCGAGCCCGATTGTGGTCAGAATCGCGACTTGTCGCATCGTCATCCACACCACGCGCCCGCGACGCGCACCCAGCGCCATGCGAATCCCGATCTCGCCGGTCCGCCGAGCGACCATGTACGACGTGGTTCCGTACAATCCCACGCAAGCGATCGCCAGCGCGAGCAACGCGAAGCTCGCCGACAACCGCGCGAAGAGAATCTCGTCGCCGATATGCTGCTCGATCCGCTGCTCCTGGGTGGAGAGATTGGTCACCGGAATCCGCGGGTCCGTTTCGTGGACGATCTCTCGCACCGCGCTCGCGTACTTTAATGGGTCGCCGGAGGTTCGCAGGAAGAACGTCATCTCCTCCACCGGAACGCCCAGATTCTGATCGAGCGGGAGATAGACCATCGCCGGAAAATTGTCTTCGAGGCGATTGTACATCGCATTCTTCACTACACCGACTACTTCCATTTCAACCGGCTGGTCATCCATCCCGAAGCTCACCACGCGCTCGCCGACCGCGTTGCGGCCAGCGAGGTTCGCTTTCACCCACGCCTGATTCACGATCGCCACCGGAGCCGATCCCGCGCGATCGCGCCCGTCGAATCCGCGGCCCGCGATCAGCGGAATCTTCATGGTCGAGAAAAAATTCGCATCGGCCTGCAACGTGTGCGTGTTTTCCCAGCCGCCGAACGTCCCGTGACCGGTGGGCGCATGCTCCGGCTTCGGCTGGCCGGCGGGCACCACGGCCCAACCCCAGGCTCCATCGCCGATCAGCGCCGAATTTGCCTCCGCCGCCGAGATCACGCCGGGAATCGTGGAAAAGCGCTGCTCCAGCGCGCGATAAAACGAGAGAAGTTCGCCCGGCTGATGACCCGCCTGCTTCGCGTTCAGTTTGAATACCAGCACGTTCTGCCGCCTAAAACCCACCTCGAGCGACTGGAGATTCGCGAGCGTCCGCACGAATAATCCCGCGGCGGCCACCAGCACCAGCGAGATCGCGATCTGCGCCACCACCAGCATCTGGCTCAAGCTGACCGGCAGCCGCCGGCCGCGCGGTTCGGCCGTACGCGATTCCTTCAGTACAGGCATCACATCGACGCGGGTCGCCTGAAGCGCGGGCGCGAGTCCGAAGAATAAGCCGGTGATCATGGTTAGCGCGGCCGTCGCGGCGAGCACGCGCCAGTTCAAATCGGCTCTCATCACAAAACTGCTTCCGCTGGCCAGCATCGCGCGCAGCGCTGGCACGCTCCAGTAGGCGACCAGTACGCCCGCAACTCCGCCGATGAAAGACAACAGAACGCTTTCGGTAAGCAACTGCCGGATCACACGCCATCGCCCCGCCCCAATGCTCAGGCGCACGGCGATCTCACGCCGCCGGGCCGTTGCGCGCGCCAGCAGCAAACTCGCGATGTTGGCGCAGGCGATCGCCAGAATCAGCGCGGCCATCGCCATCAATATGATCAGCGGCTGCTCGTAATTGCGCCGCATGCGATCCACTCCGCGCGCGCCTTCCGACAACATGAACTGCGGCAGATTCGCGCGCTGCGCGTCGTTCTCCGCGGTCGATGCGACCCAATTCTCGAACACCGGCCCGACCTGCGCCTGAGCCTGGGTAAGACTTACGCCCGGACGCAGCCGTCCCATCATCTCCATCCAGTAATAATGACGATCCAGATAGCGCGTTCCCGCTCGCTCGCCCCCATCGCGCGGATCAAGCGCCATATCAGCATGCAGCGGCAGATAGAATGCGGGCGCCGATCCTGAGTCGATGCCGTAAAATCCGGGCGGCATGACGCCTACGATCGTGAACGGCAGATTGTTGAGAAAAATCTTCTGCCCAGTCGCGCGCGCCGCATCGCCGAAGCGCCTCTCGGCGAATCCGTAGCTGAGCACGACAACATCCGTGCCGATGCGATCGTCATCCGCCATGATGAATCGCCCGGCTTCCGGCGCAACGCCGAGACCGCGGAAGAAATCACCCGAAACGTACTCGCCGCTGGCGACCTCGGCTTCGCCGCCGACCATCACCGTCAACTTCCGCGTCGGATGATACGCGAACAGCACCGCGAACGCGTTGGTCGATTTGCGCAGCTCTTCAAACGCCGGATACGGAAAAATCGCCGCGACGGTCCCCAGCTTCGGGTCATCATCCGAGTTTCCGCTCACACTCTGGATCACCGAATCGTGTGCATCTTTCCGGTCCGGCACATGCCACTGAAGCAACGCGAGCGATCCCGCATCGCGGACCGGAAGCCAGCGCATCATCACCGCATCCATGAAGCTGTAGATCGCCGTGTTTGCGCCGATCCCCAGGGCGAGCGACAGCGCCGCCAGCGCCGTAAACGCCGGGCTTTTCAGCATCGTCCGCGCTGCGTATCGCACGTCTTGCAGGAACTGCTCGGCCCATGTCCATCCCCACATCGCGCGCGTATCCTCCTGGATCAATCCGACGTTCCCCAACTCCCGCCGAGCCGCATCGTAGCCGTGCTCCTCTGCTTCTTCTTCCAAATGGAACGCGAGTTCCTCGTCCAGCTCCGCCTCACGCCGCCGCCGCGCAAACAGCCACCGTAATTTTCGAAGATTCCCGCTCATGACGGTTCATTCGCGGTTAAAATCAACCCCATCGCGCGGGCGAAGGCATCCCATTTCGACCTTTCGCTCGCAAGCTGCCTGCGCCCCTGGCGCGTCAGCCTGTAGAAGCGAGCCCGCTTACCTTTATCCGACAATTCCCAGTTCGCCTCCACCCATCCCTTCGCCTCCAGCCGGTGCAACGCCGGATACAGCGACCCGGTTTCCACTTGCAGCACCTCCTCCGACGTCCTCTGAATATATTTGGCGATTGCATGCCCATGCGCCGCGCCGCCGAGCAAGGTCCGCAATATCAGCAGATCGAGCGTCCCTTGCAGCAAATCGAGCTTTTGATTCATCGTGTAGCTATTCTACACTACATATCGTAGACTATCTACAGAAGGATCGGTTGGCTGAGGAGCGCTCAGCCAGTTGCGCGCGCCGTGGACCCATAGGCGGCGGCAATCGCCTGAGTGTCGGTGTACTCGCGGAATTTCGCGACCTTGCCGTCGCGAACGGTAAAGGCATGGATCCAATCGGCCTCGTAGGTCCGGTTCGTAGCCCTCACCTTCGCGCGCTCCCAACCTACGACGAGAACCCGGTCCCCTTCGGCCACGAACTCGCGGGCCTGGAGGTCCAGAATGTCGAAATCCTGGGCAAGCTTTCGAAAGAAATTCGCGACTCCATCGTGCCCCTGATACGTGCCTGAAAGCGAATATCCGCCAGGATGGTGCCACTCAACGTCATCCGTCAGCAATGCCAGCAGCCCGGGGATATCGCCGCGACTAAATGCCTGATACCCATTCTTCACCACCTGCACATTCTCTTGTACGCCCATCTCGAATGCCTCCTTGCCAGGACTCCCACTTTGGCGATCTACACGCGGCCCATCATACATCATTGTGGCCGCCCGCCTTCGCTTGTTAGATTCGGCTGGGCTGGTTTTTTGGGCATCCGAAGGCCAGCTTAGCTGAGCGAGGCGTGCCGCTGGTATCGCCGCACATAAACGCCGAGATTGAACCCGCAGATAATCACGGCACAGACGATCAGCAACGTCGCTGGCACATTCGGATAGACGGTTGCGTCCAAATAGTGCAGCAGGAACGGACCACGATAGGGCAACACCGCAGCGCGGGCCTCGAAGTAATTTTCGGCCAGCGTCAACGGACAGACCAGCGGCGTCGCCTCGGCGATGATTCCGTAAATCACCGTTGCGACGTGTACCCAGGCGAGACGCGGCCGCCCGCGCGTGAACAGCGCGCCGAAGATGACCCAACCGATGAACGCCAGATGCAGGATGAGTGCGGCATCCGCCATCGCCAGGTAAATTCCTCTTTGCATGTTGCTTCTCCAGTTTGGGCCGGCGCTGCAAACAAACGGCGGAGATCCCACCTCAACCGCTAACTTATTCCTCGCTGGCAACGCCTCTTAATTGTAAGGAGAGGTTTATGTTCGCAACACTCGACGAGCAAATCAAGTGCGATGAGGCCGCAACAACCACCCCGAAGCAACGGATGATGAAGTGGGCAGTGATCGCCGTCGCGGCGGTCGCGCTGTTTGGAGGCCTGTTTTTCGCGATCCTGATTCTCACTTGAAGCAGGCGGGGGCAGCGCCGGGAAGGCGCGCAAGTTCCGCTAGACTGATTCGTACCAAGGAACAGGAGGTCTGAATTGATCGAAGCACTGGAGGGATTTCCCGACAAGATCCTTGCCTTCGCCTGCCAGGGACGCGTGACGAAGAGCGACTACGAAGGTGTTTTGATTCCGGCTGTGGAACAGGCGCTCAAGGAGCCAGGCAAGGTGCGCCTTTATTATCAGATCAACGCGGACTTTTCCGGGATCGATCCAGGCGCGATGTGGGATGATTTCAAGGTCGGCATGGAGCACATACTGCGCTGGGAACGCATCGCCGTGGTCGCCGATGTTGATTGGATTCGCAATACGGTTCGAGCCTTCAGTTTCGTAATGCCCGGAATGGTGAAAGTTTTTCGGCTGGATGAGGCGGCGAAGGCACGCGAGTGGATTTCAGCAAACATGACGAAATAAAGGTGAGTAGTCGCGTCATAGGAACGCTTTGAGGAATATCTCCTTGTAGCGCCGAATCTCCGCTTGGCGCTGATCGATATTGGCCTCGGCGCCAGCCTGAAGCATGGAGAGCCCCCGCCATGACTGGCGGGGCTGTAGTACCCGTTATAGCCCCACCAGTCATGGCGGGGGGCGCAGCCCGAATCAAACGCAGATTTCAGGCACTACCGGTTTTCGGGCGTTTATTGCGGCTCATGATACATTGATGTGGTAACGGAGGTCGTATGCGGCGGGTGACCATGCTTGCGTTTTCGCCCGATTTCCCGCTCGCGCCGGATCGCCGGAGGCCGGCCGCGAAATGAACTGCATCTTCCGCACATCGGGACTTGTCGCGGCATGGTTCGGTGTGGCCGCGCCCATCGCCCGATCTGCCCCCACGGCATCCGTGAACGCCCTTTGGGTTTATTCGGTGAGCTCTCTTCCCAATCCCGTCACCGACGCACCCACCAGATTGGCTTTGATCGGGGACAGCGCCGCCAGCGGAGTAAATCTGCTTTACGTCAGCGTCTACAGTTCCACTCCGAACTCCGCGGGACGATATCTCTACGACGAAACCGCGATCGCTGCTCTGATCACCGCGGCGCACGCCCAAGGCATGCAGGTCTATAACGCTATGGGAGATCCGGACTGGCCGTCTGACGGCTGCTCCACCTCGGCCACTCCCTATGGCCGCTTTTCCGATACCGTGGGCTACAACTCCGCCAATCCCTCGGCGAAGTTCGACGGCATCATCCTCGACGTCGAGCCTGGCAGCAGTCCCGATTATGTCGCGCTCCTCGAATTCTACCAGTGCTTCCAGCAAATGGCGGGTGCGAACAGACTCGGCCTCTCGGTCACGGTGAGCGCCTTCTGGACCGATAGCGTCACCTTCAACCAGGTCACCGAACCGGCCTACCAGCAGATCGTGAACCTGAAGCTGAACCAGATTGTGGTAATGGGTTACCGTAATACCGCCGGCACCATGGATTGCAATCAAGGCGACGGAATCGTCTGTCTCGACGAGGCAATTATTCAGTACGCCAACAGCGTTTCGCTGGCCGGTTCGATTTTGGTGGGTCTGAACACGGACAATCCCTCCACCTCGGGCGATTTGCCGGAAGAGACGTTTTACTCTTTGGGCCAGTCGGCCATGGATACCGCGTTGCAATCCGTCGACAGTCAATTCGCCGCGGCCAATGAAAGTTTCGGCGGCTACGCGATCCACAATTACCGCGATTCGTATTTGAATGGCCAACTGTCCGGTTGGCCGGCCACCAACCCCGCCCTGGCGACGCCGGCCATCACACTGGTCGCGAATGCGGAAGGCCAAAACCCCATCATCGCGCCCAATACCTGGGTGGAGATTCAAGGCGCCAATCTTTCGCCGCCCGGCGATTCGCGGATCTGGCGGACGTCCGATTTCGTGAATGGCGAAATGCCGGTCGCCCTCGATGGAGTCAGCGTCACAATCAACGGCCAAAGCGCTTATATCTGGTACATCAGTCCAACCCAGATCAACGTGCTCACGCCGCCGGAGATGGTCGCGGGATCTGTCAACGTCGTGGCCGCCAACGATGGCCAGGTCAGTACGGCCTTCACGGCGCAGGCGCAATCGCTCTCTCCGTCGTTCTTCGTTTTCGATGGAACGCACGTGGTCGGCTCGCACCTGAACTACACCGACGTGGGACCCACAAACCTGTATCCCGGCCTGACCACGCCAGCGCAACCCGGCGAAAAGGTCATCCTTTACGCCAACGGTTTCGGCGCCACCTCGGTTCCGGCCGTCGCGGGCTCTCCCTCCCAATCCGGCAGTCTGCCTACGCTGCCGGTGGTGATGATCGGCGCCAGTCAGGCGAACGTGCTGTTCGCCGGACTCGTAAGTCCAGGCTTATATCAGTTCAACGTGATCGTGCCGGCGAACACGCCCAACGGCGATATTTCCCTGTCAGCCACCTACAACGGGAGAACCACGCAATCCGGCGTCGTGATCACCGTCCAGCAGTGATAGCGACCGCTAAAAGCCGCCTCCGCAGCTCGCATCCGGTTCGCCCGCCAGCGGGCGCGATGCGCCGGGCGCCAGTGTTTGGGTCACCGGCCTCGAGACCTTCTGGACGATAACGTCCACCATTGTGTACAGTGAAATATGAATCGCTTTCAACTCCTGGCGCCCGTCGTTCTGGTGTGTCTGCTGGCGGGCTGCGGCCGATTCAAAACAGACGCCAGCGGGTCGGCGGGAACGCAGCGCATTGTTTGCATTGGCCAGGCCTACAACGAAATAATTTATGACTTGGGCGCGCAGGAGAATCTCGTTGGCGTCGATTACTCGAGCACGTATCCTCCGGAAATCAAAAACTTGCCTACTGTCGGATATCACCGCGCCCTTAGCGCCGAGGGCATTCTCTCTCTCCATCCGACCCTGATCATCGACGATAACAACATCGGCCCCGATAACGTCGTCCGCCAGTTGCAGGACCTGCACGTCCCGATGAAGACGTTCCAGGCGAAAAACGATTCGGTCGAAGGCACCAAGGCGCTCCTCCGCGAGATGGGCGCGTTCTTCCATAAAGAGAAGCGGGCCGACGAACTGTGCGCGCAGATGGACCGCCAAATGGCGGAAGCCGCGGCCGAAATCAAAAAATATCCGACCACGCCGCGAGTCGCCATCATCCATTTCGGACGCGCCTCGAACATCTACCTCCTGGTTGGCAACGGCGGCGGCGGAGATGCGGGCACCGCCGGCAAGATGGTCGAGCTGGCCGGAGGACAGTTGGCCATCCAGCAGAAAGGCATGCAGCGGATGGTCTCGCCCGAGATCATCGCCAAGAGCAATCCTGAGGTCATCCTCATGACCGAGTACGGCTTCGACCGGCTCGGCTCGATGGAACAGGCCAAGACGCTGCCCGGCGTGGCCGAAACCGACGCAGCCAGGCATAATCGAATCTACCGCGTGTCCGAACACGAGCTGATGTACTGGGGTCCGGATTCGGGAGAGAGCATCATCAAACTGGCGAAGCTGATCCATCAATGAACGCGCCTGCGGTAATGAAGGTGGGCGCGGCAATGAAGCCGCGGCGGGGGATGGACTCGCGCCGGCTGGATCGCTGGTGCCTGGTGCTGCTGTTCGTGCTGATGATCGCCACCGCCATCGCCTCGATTCGTTACGGAGCGATGGATTTTTCCGCCCACGATATGGCCGCCGCGGCGTGGGGCAAGCTCTCCGGGCGCGCCGACCTGCCGCTCGACCAGAGAATCTTTATGAATCTGCGGGTCCCGCGGGCCATCCTCTGCCTGTTGGTCGGGGCCTGTCTGGGAGTCGGCGGCACGCTGATGCAGGGGTTGTTTCGAAATCCGATTGTGGAACCAGGTCTGGTCGGCACTTCGAGTGGCGCAGCCTTTGGAGCATCGCTGTTTTATGTATTCGGCGCGCTGCTCAAGGTCAACCTGGGCGGATGGACGCTCCCCATCGCCGCGTGTGCCGGAGGCGTGCTCTCGACCTACCTGGTTTTTGCGCTGGCGCACACCAGAAACGAAGGCCGCAGCTCCATCCTGCGTCTCTTGCTCACCGGTTTGGCCATCAACGCACTCTTTATGAGCGGCATCGGATTTCTGTCCTATGTGGCGCGCGATCCGGCCGCCCGCTCCATCATCTACTGGAATCTGGGCACTCTCTCCGGCGCTGACTGGAATTCGGTTTTCGTGGTTGGCCTCGCCACCTTCGGCGGACTCGTGCCGGCGATTATCCTTGCCAAGCCGCTGAACGCGCTGATGATCGGCGAAGACGAGGCCGTAGCGCTCGGCGTGAACGTTCGACGCCTCAAGTGGACGGTGCTCACGATTAACGTCGCCATGGTAGCCGTGGCGACGGCCTTCACCGGCGTCATCAGCTTCGTTGGGTTGATCGTCCCGCACATTCTGCGCATCGTTCGGGGTCCCGATAATCGATTCCTCATTCTGGGCAGTGCGCTCCTGGGCGGCATACTTTTAAGCGTTGCCGATCTCATTGCGCGCGTATCGCTGCGCCCCGCCGAATTGCCGATCGGGATCGTCACGGCAGTGGTTGGCGTTCCGGTTTTTCTCTCCCTGCTGCGCAGCCGGGATTACCTGTCCTGAAGTCATGCTGACCGCCACGAATCTTGTGTTCCGAGCCGGGCGCCGCGCACTGATCGACCGCGTATCCGCGAGTTTTGAGCCCACGAAGTTGCACCTCATCATTGGCCCGAACGGCGCAGGCAAATCGACGCTCATCCGGCTGCTGGCGGGCTTGCTGCGGCCCGCCGCGGGACGGGTTTTGTACGATGGCCAAGACATTGCGCACCGCAAAGAGCGGGAGCTGGCGCAGTGCCGGGCCGTGCTTTCGCAGGCTGTCGAGGTCGCCTTCTCGATCCCGGTGCGAGAGCTGGTCCTGATGGGACGTTATCCGCATTTCACGGCGCGTCCGGGCGCGTCGGACCTGGAGGTTTGCGAGGAGGTCATGCAGTTCTTCGATGTGCAGGAAATGGCCGACCGCAGCTATGGCACGCTGAGCGGCGGCGAGAAACAGCGGGTGCAGTTCGCCCGCGTGCTGGCCCAGATCTGGCGCCCCTTGGATGGCGCAACGCGCCTGCTGTTCCTGGACGAACCGCTGACCTTCCTCGATATTCATCACCAGATCGATTTTATGGAGAAGGTAGGGGTCTTCGCATCGCAAAAGGATGTGCTCGTCGTAGGCGTGGTGCACGACTTGAACCTGGCCGCGCAGTTTGCCGATCGGCTGCTCCTGCTTCACGACGGCCGCGTCCTCGCCGATGGCGCGATCACGGACGTGCTCACCCAAGAGCATCTGCGCACCGCTTTCGCGGTTTCGCCAGTGCTACTGACCAACCCGGCCACCGGTAAGACGCACCTGGCATTCGAGAATCCTGGCGGATCGAATCGCCCATGAAGGCCGATTCCGCGCGGGATGGCCTTAATCCAGCGTTTGCGCGCTGGGTTCAGTGCTCGACAGAGCGTTTAGAATAATCGCCGACGGGCTCAAGGAGTCACTTTGAGCGTTATTTTCATATGCCGATGGCGCGAGCTGACTCTGGGTTTGGCCGCCGGCGCCGCTCAGTCCCTGGGCGAGGTCCTGGATATCGGGGAGTTGGCCTGTCTGTAAGGCGTTGGTGAAATCCGTTGCGAGCTGGTTGAGCTGGCTGGCCGCGGTCGAGTTCTGGTCCGTCTGGGCAGTCTGAGCGGCGGCTTGCAGGTTGCTGGCGATCTGTGCGGTGACCTGTTTGTATTCAGCCGGATTGTTCTGTTGTAGTTCCTGAAGCTCGCCCAGGATTTGGGCGAGCGGTGACAGCTCGGGGCTCGGCTCTTGCGGGACCGAGATGGCCAGGGCAGCGGTGCTGCTGGTGGGGACCGGATCAGAGCTCGCCGCCGTGACATCGACGAGCAGGATGTACGTGTCGATGGTCATGGCCATACTTATCGCAAATTTCCAGCCCAATTTCAGTCTGAAAGTACATTAGCAGGTGCTGAAGAAGAGACAACCGCTCTGTCCACGGCCATAATCGCAGGCGGACAGGGTTTTTAGCGAGATTAATGTTTGTTAACAATTGGGGCCTGAAGAGCTGAAGTGGCGTAAGCCGTCAGGCTTGCGTTGGCGCGCGCTCTCAGGGCCTCTTCGCCAAATCTTTGCTGCACAATTGCAGCGGATAGCCGTTCAGATCTTTCGTCATGATGCTCTTGCCGGCGGAGTCGGCGTGCGCCTCCAGGCTGCGTTTTTTCAGTTCTGCGGAGACGCGGTCCTTATTCCAATCGGCGAGGTTCCAGGCAAAATGGTCGATCACCGGCCCGCCGTCTCCGGTTTCGCCGGTCCTGACTACCATAAACGCATCGCCGAACCAGAGATAAGCCTGCTTGCCGTCGTCATTTGAGACGGGCACGCCGAGCAATTCAGCGTAAAAGTCGCGAGTTTTTTTGTAATCCGCGCATTGATACGAAATGTGGTTAATGCCGATCGACTTCAGCGGCGCGTGCGACAGCACCGGAGCGGGCTTAATCGCGGCATCCCGGGCGCAAAGCTGCAAAAGATAGCCATTTGGATCGCGCGTGAAGACCGTCTTTCCTTGCGTGTCGTGCGGATCGTTCCGGCTCACGCGGGCAATTAATCCGCGCTCCTTCAAGACGGATTCGACGGCGTCCAGATCCCAGGGTTCCACCGTCAGGCCAAAATGGTCGATTAAAGGCGCCGTGACCCGTGGCGCGTTCTTGGCGCTGATCAACCCATCGCCGGCCCACAGGTATAGCTGCCGGCTGTCTTCTTCCGAGACCTGGAATCCGAACAGACCGGCATAAAAATCACGGGTTTTATTGTAATCGGCGGACGAATAAGAAACGTGATTGATCGCAGTCCCGCGAAGTGTGTTTCCGGCAGAGGCGGCGGGCAGCGCGGCGGCGGACGCAAGCGCGATTGCTTTCAGCGCCTGACGCCGGGTGAACGCTTTCCCGTCAACACAGTCGAGCATGGGCGACCTCCTGTTCAGGTTTTCCGAGCGCAGCATTCGTAAGCATATTGGATTCCATCTGGAAACGGAATGGCGCGATTCGGTTGGCGTCACGCGTTTGGGCCGGTTTCGCACTGATGTTGCCATTTGGCCCCACAGCTTTCCTTAGATTATGCGCGCCACCGTTCCAGTGAGAACTCAGCGATTCCCGTACGTGAATCGATATGCCGCGGGCACGATATAGACCGTCAGGATTACGGAGGCCGTTAGCCCGCCGATGATGGCGCGAGCCAGCGGTGCGTACTGCTCGCTGCCGGTGCCGAGTGCCAGAGCCATGGGAATCATTCCGATGATGGTGGCGAGCGAGGTCATCAGGATCGGGCGGAGACGAACGCGGCAGGCGCCGACGATGGCGTCCTCGACGGATTGGCCTTGCTGTTCCAGGCGATGCGCGAATTCGACGATCAGAATGCTGTTCGAGGCCGCGATTCCGCACAACATCAGCACGCCCATCAAGCTCATGACATTGAGCGTGGTGTGAGTCAGCGGAAGAATCACCAGCACCCCGATGAACCCCATCGGTATCGACAGCATGATCAGAATGGGATCTTTGAAGGAGCTGAACTGCGCCACCAGAATCAGGTACAGCAAAACGATGGAAAGGGAAAGCCCGACGGCGAAACTCTTGAACGATTCCTGCATGGACTGCACCATTCCCCGCAGATCGATGCGTACGTCATTCGGAAATTTCGTGGTGGCGATCAGTTTCCGGACTTTCGATGCGAGCGCGCCCAGATCTTCGCCCGCGGGTGTCAGATACAGATCGATGACGCGCTGGATCTGATAATGGTCGATTTCGGTGGGCGTGTTCAGCCGCGTCAATTTTACGACGCTGTCGAGCGTGGTCGGCTGGGTGGAATTGGGCCCGCGCAGCGGAATGTTTTTGAGATCGACAAAGTTATGAATCGCGGGACGGCCGTTTTCGAAATACTGGACTGTCAGGAAATAATCGTTGCCCGTTTTGCGATCGAGCCAGTAATTCGGAGCGATCATCAGGTCGGAATCGAGCGCGGTGATCACGTTTTGCACCACCGCTTGCGGCGTCAGGCCCAGCTCCGCGGCGTGGATCCGATCGACATCGAGCCGCACCGCGGGATAATCCAGATCCTGCGGAATGTAAGTCTCGCCTACGCCGCCGAATCCGCGGATGCGATCCTCCAGCTGGAGCGCGACCTGATACGCCTGCTTCAGATCCTGGCTTGAAACCTGAACGTCGATGGGCGCGAGCATGCCCATATTCAAAACCGCGTCGACCATCGATCCGCTGCTGAAGAACGTTCGCAGATCGGGATATTGGTTCTGTATTTCGCGCCGGATGCGATCCATATATTCAAACGTACTCACGGAATGGGCGGGGTTCAGCTCGGTCTGGATGGTCGCGGTGTATTCTCCGGAATTGGTGGTGTACAGGGATGCGAAACCGGGGTCGAGTCCGATGGTCGAGACAACCATGTGGAAGTCTTTGCCCACCACCCCCCGAATCAGATTCTCGATGCGGGCGACGTACTGCTCGGTAACCTCGATGCGGGTTCCGGTGGGGACTTTCAGATTGATCGAGAACTGGCCGGCGTCGGTTCGAGGAAAGAATGCGACTCCGATCAGCGGATAGATCGCCAGACTCAACAGAAATACGCCTGATAACAGGGCCACCGTGAGCAGCGGGCGGCGAATTGCGCGGCGAACGCTGCGCTCGTATCGATCGAGCATCCAGGTGAAACCGCGATCGAAAGCGTGGTGGAATCGCCGCCACAAATTTCGGCGCTGCGCCATGTGGGAGGGTGAATCTGTTTCGAGTCTCAGATATCGCGCACAGAACAGCGGAATCACCGTCATCGCGACGAAGTAGGAGGCAAACAGCGAAATCACCACCGCTAATGCGAGGGCCGTAAAAAGGAATTTGCTGACGCCGTAGAGAAAGACGACCGGGAAGAACACAACCACCGCGGTCAACGTCGCGGCCAGCACCGCGAGACTCACTTCCGCGCCGCCGTCCTCGGCTGCGCGATCAGGAGCCGAGCCATTCTCCAGATGCCGATAGATGTTCTCAAGCGAAATCACGGAATTATCGATAATCCGCGAGAATGCCAGCGCGAGTCCGCCGAGAACCATGGTATTTACCGTTCGGCCAAGCATATAAAGAATGATGAAAGTCGCCAGCGCGGAAAGAGGAATGGACAAAAATACAGCGAGCGTCGCGCGAAGGCTGGCGAGAAAGATGAGAATCATCAGGCTGGTGAGAAGCAGCCCCATCAAGCCTTCGTGCAGCAGCGTCCTGATCGCTTCCTTGACGAATAGCGATTGATCGAATACGACGGTCGCCTGAAGACTCTTGGGAACGCCGAACAGTTTTTTGAGCAGGCCGCGCACGCCGTCGACCACTTCGATCGTGTTGGTTTGTCCGCCCTGCTTCATGATCGGCAGATAGGTGGAGCGCTGGCCGTCCACGCGAACGATATTGTATTGAATCTGATGGGCGTCCTCCGCCCGCCCGACGTCGCCGACCGATACCCACCGCTGCCCGACCGTTTTCAGCGGCACACTGTTCAGCTCTTCGGGGTTGTCGACCAGTACGTTCGAATAGACGTAATAATCGTAACCGCCGACCTTGACGTCGCCGGAGGGAAGAATGAGGTTGTTTTTATTGACGGAATCGACCACGTCCATCACGCTCAAGCCGCGCGAAAGAAGCTTGTAGGGGTCGACGTAGACCATGATCTGGCGATACTTTCCGCCAAACGGCGGTGGAACCTCCGCGCCCTTCACCACGGCGATCTCGTCGCGCACTTCGAACTGGCCGAGATCGCGCAATTGCGTCTCCGTCAGGCCTTGGCCTTTTAGAGTGACCAGGCAGACCGGAAGGCTGGAGGCGTCGAATTTCAGCACCACCGGCGGCAGCGTGCCGGGCGGAAGGCGGCGTAGGTCGGCCAGGGCGAGGTTGGACAGCTCCGTCATATCGGCGTCCGGATCGGAACCGGGTTGAAAGTAAACTTTGATAATGCTGACGCCCGGAAGCGAGCGCGATTCCATGTGATCGACGTTCGCGGCCAGAGTGAAGAAGCGCTCAAAACGGTTGGTGATATCGGTTTCGATATCGGCGGGCGGCATTCCCGAATAAAACGTGGCCACGTCGACCACGGGGATATTGATCGCCGGGAACAGGTCCACCGGCATCCGCAAAAGCGTGGTCGCGCCGATGATCAGCAGCATCAGGCAGACCACCAGAATGAAATAAGGATGGCGAATCGAAAAACCGGACATATGTTAGCCGCCCTGATACCGAATGAGCTGGACTTCCTTCGGGCGGACGATTTCGCCGTCGTGCAGCCCGCTGCGATCGCCCACCGCGACCATATCGCCGTCGCGCAGGCCGGAGACCACCTCGCTGTAATCCGCCGTCTCCACGCCCAGCACCACCCTTCGGTTTTCCACCTTCCCGGAAGGCTGGATCATCCACACGCTGCGCCGGTCCCCGTCGATATTCACCGCCTCAGGCGGGACCACCAGGACGTTGGTTCTGCGATCAAAGGCAACGGTTGCTTCCGCGTACATGCCGGGCATCAGCACCCGCTGCGGATTAGGAACGTCGACTTCGGTGTGCATGGTTCGGGTGGTTTCGTCCAGATCGAAGGAGAAACGCGCGACGTGGCCCGTGAAATCCCGTTGCAGCACCGGCACGCGCACGTTCACGGGATCGCCCAGGTGAATGTCCGGCGCATAAGATTCCGAAACCGGAATCACCAGGCGGAACAGATCGTCTTCGGAAAGCTGCACCAGGGGCATCGCTTGCGTGCTCGAGTTCATTCCCGATTGCAGCAGCGTTCCCAGGTTCGCGTAGCGCTTGGTGACCACGCCCGGAAACGGCGCAACGATCTTCGTATAGTCGAACAGCGCCTGATCGCGCCGCTGCCGCGCCTGCGCCCGATTGAGCTCGCTTTGCGCCGACTGAAGTGCGGACTGCGCCGCGGCGACCTGCGCCTCCGCCGCCAGATCCTCCCCTTGCCGATCGTCCACCTCCTGCTGCGCAACCAGGCCTGGCCGGCTCCTGGCGACGGAATCCAGCCGCGTGAATTCCAGATGCGCAACCTTCTGCTGCGCCTGAACGCGTTGCAGTTCGTTTGCCGCCCGCGCCATCTGGCTCTGGGCGTCCTTAATGTCGGCCTGATCTTCCGCGAGTTGCATCTGGAGCTCCGGAATTTCGAGCACGGCCATCACCTGGCCTTGGGTCACGTGGGTGCCGTAGTCGACGCTGAGCGTCTTCACGAATCCGGACTCCTTCGCGTAGACATCGATTTGCTGGAACGGGACCAGCTCCGAAGAGACCATCAAGGTTTGCTGGAGGTTCCGGCGCGTCACCTTGACCACGCCGACTTCGGGAGGCTGCGGCCCGGACTGTGAAGTGTTCGGCTCTTTTGCGTTCGCGCCGTCACCGCCGCAGGAGACCAGCAGGATAGCGAGCAGCGAAACCAGAAGAAGCATCTTTCCTCAGCCTTCAATCGCCGTCGAGCCGGGCTTCCGTTCCATCGCCGGGGAGTTGGTTCAACTGCTCCTCCAGCCGGCGTAAAGAGAATCGCGGAGCGCGGCACAGACGCTTCAGTTGTTCTTCCTCGCGAAGGATCTGCGCCGCCATATTGGGGATCTCTGACGCGATCGCGATCGGAACAATCTGCACGCCGTGGCGATCGCCATGAATGAGATCGCCGGGCGAAATCTTCAGTCCACCGATTTCGACCGGGCAGCCGAATTCGGAGATGTGCGCGTACATGTGCGACACCGCGACGCCGCGGGCGAACAGCGGAAACTTGAGCGCTTCGATCGCGTCCACATCCCGCACCGAGCCGTTGGTGACGTATCCGGCACAGTGCAGCGCCGACGCGATCACGACGTGCAACTCGCCCACCAGCGCGCCGATTCCGGGCGTGTGCTCCATATCCTGCACCACCATCACGCGCGGTTCTGGAAGCGAAGCAAGGTATCGCCACCAGTGGATGTTTTCGTGATAGGCGCGTCCGGAAACCGGACTCGTGGTGGACCGCATTCGGCCGGTTGCCGCATAACCGAGCATGGGCGGGAGTTTCGGGAATAGCGCGTGTAACACGGAACCGTCCACGGATCCCTCATTGCGAGGGCGCGCCTGCAGCCTTTCGATGGCGTTAGAGACGAGGCAGGTCCCAAGGTTCTGGAGCCGCTCGAAATCGCTTTTTTTCAGAACCGCAGCTTCAACCACGTGCAAAGCCCGCCGCGTATCTACTAGGTTTGAGCGTCGCCGGACGCTCACGTTTCATCAAATTTGCTGCTAAGCGAACGGGCCCCTTATTGCTCTGACCCAGGCGCTCGCGAACGCCCGTGGAGATTTTCGGCAACTATCCCGATGATTGTTCCGAGAAGCACAGCTACAATCGCTGATCCGAGATGCCACACCATGATGTGATATTCGTTCGGGTTCGGACAGAATATTTCGAGAAGCGCGAGTCCACTCAGGCCGCCCAGAGCACCAGCCAGCGCTCCCGTCGCCGCCGGCCGCAGGATGGCGCCACGACGCATCACCAGCCATGACGCAAACGCGGCGGCGATCGCGCATTCGAGGCCGATCCGGAGGCACACCAGCCCGGTTGCAACGAAAGTCGCCTCCGGGTGCGGACGAAATAATGTCGCGAATATGCCCGCCATGACGCCCAGAACCGCAATTAGAGAAACGGGCGTTCGGATCAGCACGATGCTTCCAGGGACCATTTGCCGGATCAGCAGCACCGCCAAAAGACTGGAACCCGCGGCCAGAGCGGCAAAGATCGCGACCCTTTGCAGTGAGTCCAAGCCGCGCCAGCCGGCGCTTCCGAGTTCGATCACGCCCGCCGCCGCTGCCCCGGCAACAATCAACATCAAAACAGAGAAGAGCAAACGCGCCGGCGCCAGCGGCTTCACTGGCTTCAGATCCTTCAGCATTTTCGTTTTGATCCGGCTCAACTGTTCTGGTGAAGGCTGCACCAACTGTTCCGGCGCACCGATCGCCGCGGCGAGTCTTCGGCATCTCTCACACTGGGCGAAGTGGGCGGCTGCTTCCGGCGGGATGGGCGCACCCGCGGCGTAGGGAATCAGCAGATGTTCCAGATCGCGGCAAGTCATAGCGCATCTCCCGAGCCGGCCCGCCGCACCGCCGGCCTGGTCAAGGACGCGCGCAAGCGATCATAGGCCCGGTGCACCTTCTGCTTGACCGCCCCCACGGTGGACGAAGTCGCGCGAGCAACCTCTTCGATACTGAGGCCGTTCACTTTCAGCATCAGCAGAATCTCGCGTTGGCTTTCGGAAAGAGGGGCCACCAGTTCTCGAAAAGACGGAGCGTCATTTGAACGTCCGGGTGAACGCCCGGGGGAATCCTCCAGAGCATCGGAGGCGACTTCACGCCGTTCGATGCGGCGCCTTCGCCGGTAATTATCCACCCGAACCCGCCGCGCGATTGCATACATCCACGGCAGCAACGGCTCGCCGGAGCGATAGGTGTGACGCGCCCGATGGACCCTCAGCCACGCTTCCTGTAGCATATCGTCGGCCTCCGGACGGTTTCCCATCTCGCTCGAAAAAAAGGCCAACAATCTCCCGCTGAGCAGATCCACAAGGGATTGTGCCGCTGCCGCATCTCCGTTCTGGTAAGCGACCATAAGCTGCTCGACGCTGGGGCATGAGGGGTCCGGGCATGACGGGTCCGGCCCTAACGAACCGTGGGCATCCGCGTCAGACGGCACCTGGTGTTCTCCCTTTGTAATTCGCTGGTAACGCGGCAAAAGTCACGTGCCCGCTCCCTCGAATTTAGCAGGTCCCATAGAAAAAATAAGCGTGACCGCGTAACTGTTTCGGCCGGTCGGGCGAATGCTGCTGGTGAACGCGGTAAACCGCGAATTATTCCTGAAAGGATCGCAACCCTATGGATAGAGGAATTTGGAATCGCCTTAAATCGAAGATCACACGGCGCCGCGCAAGCGGAGTGCTGACCGCCGTCTTGCTCGGCGCCACGCTGGCGGCCGGCGCTGCTCCGAGCGAGGACACGCTCGTCGTGACCAGCACCAATGGCTCGCCCAACAATATCGTGGTGTTTAAGCTTCAAACCGCGGCCACGCCATCGTTGTCCCTCGTGAATATGCTGGCCACTGGAGGACAAGGTGGCGCGCCCGGCGCGAGCGCCGGAGCCGTACAGTTCCAGGGCGAGCTTGGGGCCGTCGTGAATTACGGCTCGAATAATGTCAGCCAGCTCGTAAGAACCGGAGACTCGATTTCCGTCGCGAGAACCATCAACCTGGCGTCGAATTGCACCAAGCCGGTTTCGGCGGCGCTCAGCGAAACTCAGCTGTTCGTCGCCGGCGCAAATTGCGCCGAAAGCCACGCCTGGCCTATTGGAATTGTGGATGGTAGCGTGGTTGCCCTGGGCAATTCGTCCGCAGCGCAGATCGTGGTGGGCGAAACGTGGGCCGCGCTGACCATGACATCCGGCGCCCTGCTGCAATTGCCGTTGAGCGCGGCGGGAGCCTTGAAGGGCGCCAGCACGCCGGTCACGCTTCCGGGCGACGCCGACAATACTCCCCTTGGTGCGGCGTTTTGGGGAAATCTGCTGGCGTTCAATCCGGCGCACAGCGCAGACAGTTTTGCATTGGTAAACAGCACCGGGGCTGTTTTTCCGGTGCTCGGGCCGGAACCGCCGTATCCGAGCAACGCCCCGTGCTGGTTAGCCAAGGGACCCGGCAACATCTGGTATTCGGGAAATTCGCCCGGCAAGGCCATCTCCATCTTCTTCAGTGACAGCGAAGGCGGCGTGTTCTACAAGTCGGTTCCGCTGGCGGGCTCGCCGACGGACCTCGCTGTGTCGCCGGATCGCCATTGGCTGGCTGTGATTTACACGGCCGGCGGCGACGGCTACGTGGCGGTGTTTTCGATCGATTCCTATGGTGATCTGACGCCGGTGGCCATCTCAAGCCCGGTCGGCGCCTCCAGCTTTGATGGAGTGGCCTTCAGCCAATAGTTGACCGGCCGCTCCGGCATCGGGTCGATTTGTGACCGGGGCGAGACTCGTTGCACGGAAGGTCAGCGGGGCATCTTCGATTCGGCCGGGGTACGGCCGTTCATCCGGACGCGGAGATGCCCCCTTCGAAGATACTCGTCCCAGGGCGTCTGTAACAGACCGAATGTTTGAGGATCCGCGACTCCTGGACACACGGGCGAAACGGGCATATAATCACCGCGTTACGATCCAGCCCTGTCCTGAATGCGCTCGCCTCCACGCCGCCTACGCGGACGCACGCGAACGACTGGCGGCCGCACAACGGGAACTCGCCCGTTATAAAACGCCACCACAGGACTTCGAGCGCTTATGGATGCAGTGCAACGCCGCGCTGGACTCATTAGCCAAAGTCCGGGCAGAAATGACGGCGCATAGCGCCAAGCATGCGCCGGGCGGCGTCGTTTGACCCTAGGCTTGCTGCTCGACATGACCCTGCTAAGTGAGCGCCATTTGTTTCCCCCAAGCTGTAAGATTGCATCATGCACAGGAGAAATTTTCTCAAAGCTCTCTCCTCGGTGGCCATGATGCCGGCCGCGCAATCGGCGGTGCGGCAGAAGATCACCGAGATTCGCGTCACCCCCCTGAAAGTTTTGCGCGAAACCGGAAAAATGGAAGCCGCCTGGGACCCGGGGAGAATTTCCACCCACCGCATCGGCGGCGGATCGTACATCGAAATTCATACCGATCAGGGATTGGTCGGTATCGGCCCGGGCATGGAAGCCGGCGCGCTGGCGCAGAGCAAGGCGCAATTGCTCGGAAAAGATCCGTTCGATATCGAGCAATTCGCCGGTCCGCTACGCTATTATCTTCCCAACTCGCGCGCGATTTCGAGCCTGGAAATTGCCCTGTGGGACCTGATCGGCAAGACCACCGGCCAGCCGCTCTATAAAATCTGGGGCGCGCAAAAGGATCGCGTGCCGGCCTACGCCAGCATGATCCAGCTTTCGACGCCGGAGGAGCGGGTCCGCATGGCCGTGCGCCTCAAATCCGAAGGCTGGAAGGCGATCAAGCTGCGCTGCCATTATCAAACCATGCGCGAAGACATCCAACTGATCGAAGCCGTGCGCAAGGCCATTGGCGACGGCATGGACATCATGGTCGACGCCAATCAGGCGCAGTCAGCCGGAGTGTGGCAGCCGGGAATCATGTGGGATTTCCAACGCGCCGTCGAAACCGCGCGGGAATTGCAGAAGCTGAACGTGGTGTGGCTCGAAGAACCGCTGCATCGCTACGATTTCGATCGCCTGGCCGAGTTGAATCGACTGGTCGAAATTCCCATCGCCGGCGGCGAAAACTACCACGGCGTTCACGAATATAAATGGCTTCTCGAAAAAGGCGTTTTCGACATCATTCAGCCCGACGTGATGGTCGCGGACGGCGTCACCGGCTTCCGCGAAATCGCCGCGATGACGCTGAGTTACGACAAGCAGGTGATCCCGCACCATGGCGGCGGAAATTTAGGAACCATCACGCAACTTCACGCGATCGCGTCCTGGCCCAACTCGCCGTGGATCGAAATTCTGCACGACCCGCCCGTGGCCGCCTACACCAACGGATTCGCCATCATGGAAAATCCTCCGCTGGTGGATAAAGAAGGTTATCTCAATCTGCCGCAAGGCGCCGGGTTAGGCGTCGAGATCAACAAAGCGCTGCTCGCCTGAATCTCGCGCATTCGTTGCCATTACTGCGGTGCAGCACCGCCGCAGATCTCTTCGACTCCGACACCGACGTGGTACTTCCGCGCTTCGCAACTGCAATATTTGACTTCGGCCTGGACCACCGCTTCGCTGAGATGGATTCTCAGGATCGAACCGGGCGTCACAAAGAAGGGCACGGTTAATCTTAAACCGCCCGAACCCACATCAACCACATCGGCTGAAACAGCCCTTCGGGGATGGGGAGCAAGAACATCAAGGATCACCGCGCCCTGGCAACGATCACGCGATTCCGCCCGGCGCTCGCGGCACCCATAATGTGGTCTGCGGGACCATTGAGAGTTGTTCATTTGACCAATCCTCCCGAGACTTCGACGAACACCTTAATCATCGTGCCCGTGGCTCGTAGTGCCAATGGACTCGAAGTTCCGGTACGTCCCTTGAGTACCCTCGAGCGGTTCACCTTCGCAGTGGATTTTTCAGTTCACCTGTGAGAGTATCGATTCAATAAAATGCGCGCACTTTCCCGTGGTCTCGCTCTGATCGCTTTATCCGCGCCGCTGTTTGCGCAGTTGCCATTCAATCAGTTGGTCGTTTTCGGAGACAGCCTCTCCGATAATGGGAACTTTTATTACGGCACGTCGCTGTTGGGCGATCCGACGCCTGCGCCGCCGCAATACGCAACCGGCGAATACACCGACGGCGCCAATTCGGTTCCCTCCACCACGTCGCCTCTGGGCCTGTGGATTGAACAGCTCGCGCCGGCGCTGAAATTGCCCGTACCGGTTCCCTACGCCAAAGGCGGGCTGAACTACGCGACCGCTTCCGCGCAAACCGGCAGCGATCCTTCTTTCAGTCCGACCACACCAAGCGTCCCGTGGTCGACCGATCAGGTCGCTTTGTTTTTGAAAGCGAATCCTTCCGCGTCCTCAAAATATCTTTATGTGCTCTGGTGCGGCGCCAACGATATTCGCGAAAACGTCGCTCCGGCGACAGCGGTGGCCAATCTTCAGGCCAATATAAATTCGCTGGCCAACGCCGGCGCGAAATATTTTCTATGGTTGAATCTGCCGCCCATGGGCGAGGTCCCCGGTGAGATCAACACCAGCCAGCGTAGCGCGTTCGATGCGGCATCGGTCACTTTCAATACCGCGATGGCCGCCGCAGTGACGCAGCTCACCTCCGCGCATCCCGGCATTGTGATCGCGACTTTCGACATTTACAGCGAATTTCTGGCCATCACGGCGAATCCATCGCTTTACGGCTTTGTGAATGTCACTGCGCCAGCGCAAGGACTTGCAAGCGTCAATCCCAATACGTATCTTTTTTGGGATACGCTTCATCCCACCACGGCCGCCGACGCGGAGATCGCCGCGGGCGTCTATTCGGTCCTCGGATCGGTTTTCGAAGGACTGCCGTTCATTTCCTCCGCGGCGAACGCTTTCGGCGGCAGCACCATTGCTCCGAACACCTGGGTCGCCGTGAAAGGCTCGGCGCTTTCCGCGCCCAACGATTCCAGGATCTGGCTCGCGTCGGATTTCGTCAATGGGGAAATGCCGCAGTCGCTCGACGGCGTGAGCGTCACGCTGAATGGCGAAAAAGCCTACGTTTATTACATCAGTCCGGCGCAGTTGAACATCCTGACGCCGCCGGATCTGGCGGCTGGACCGGTGTTGGTTCAAACTTCGCTGAATGGCTCGGCAAGCGGCGTTGTCGTCGTCGAATCGCAGGTTATATCACCGTCGTTTCTTACCTTCGATGGAACGCACATTGTCGGAACGCACTTGAGCGGCTCCGACATCGGACCGGCTACGCTGTACCCCGGCTTGAGCACGCCGGCAGCACCCGCCGAGCAGGTGGTGCTCTACGCTACTGGTTTCGGGCCGACGTCGGCGCCGGTGGTCGCCGGCTCTTCGACGCAATCCGGCTCTTTGCCGTCGTTACCGGTGGTCACCATCGGCGGGACGCAGGCTTTGGTTCAGTTCGCGGGGCTGGTGAGTCCGGGATTGTTCCAGTTCAACGTGACGGTGCCGTCCGGCACAGCCAATGGCGACATCCCGATCTCGGCGAGCTTCGACGGAAGCAACACGCAGAACGGCGTCGTGATCACCGTGCAGCAATAGGGCCGCGCGTTCTTCCCATCTTCGACACCCTGACTGGTGCCGTTGGCGCGCTCCTTTCTGCAGGCGCGGCTCTTTTTCAACAAACCCCTAGGCGCTGGCGAAAATGGAGGAAACTGGAATGGCCCCCTCGTCACTGAGAGCCATGGCAAGCGCGGAGTTTTCCAGGATCTCGCGCACCGGGCGCATTCTTCCGCCGACGAAAGCCTGTGCCCCCACCAGCCGGATTCCGTGACTGTAATCGGCATAGCCTGCGCCGTGAACGGTGCTCAGCGGCTGAATCGGCATTCCCGGCGCGCGATGCCAGCCATAAATCGCGATCCGTCCGGGGATGCGGGTGAGGCGATGACTCAGCACGACATCTTTCTTATGACCGGCCACCAGCACTCCTGCCGGAAAATTGCGCGCCCGCGCTTGCTCCCCGATCAGCGTGTTGTGCATTCGATAATACGCGGTGGACGTCATTTGCGGACCGGCCGGCAAGGGTTGCGGGATGAAACGA
>DATJNW010000057.1:0-156534 GCA_035507655.1 Bryobacteraceae bacterium
ATCGCCTCGATGGCCACTTTGGCCTTCAGGCTCGGGGGATGATTCTTTCTCGTTTGCGGCATTGTCTTCTCCTCATTTTCAATGCCGCCACACCATCTAAGAAAGGGTCACTTTTTTGTCCAAAAAACGGGGTCCACCACATGAAGGAGCGTGCGAACGGACCGACCAAATAACCACAAAACTTTAGTGGATTATTGCCAGTAATTTCGATCCAGGCTCCGGTACTGGACCGCCTCTGCAAGATGTTTCGCGCTAATTTGCTCGGTCTCATCCAAATCGGCAACGGTCCGCGCGACCTTGAGAATTCGATCATGAGCGCGGGCAGATAGTCCTAGCCGACGGACCGCCATTTCGAGCGTTCCCTCACCGGCGTCATCCAGGGCGCACAATTTCCGCAACTCGCGCACTGGGATTTTCGAATTGTAGAACCCGCGGCTCCGCTGAATCGCTCGCGCGCGTTCGACTCGCCCCCGAATCTCGGCGGAACAGACGCCTTCGTCCTTACCGCGCAACTCACGATACGGCACGGCCGGCACTTCGACGTGAAGGTCGATCCGGTCGAGCAATGGCCCGCTGATTCTTCCTAAGTAGCGTTGGATCATCGCGCCCGTGCATCTACATTCCCTCGTTGGATCAGAAAAAAAACCACATTGACACGGATTCATGGCCGCGACCAAAACCGTGGTCGCTGGAAACGAAAGCGTCACCTGCGCGCGAGCAATCGTCACCGTGCCTTCTTCAAGCGGCTGCCGCAATTGTTCCAGAACATTTCGCGGAAATTCCGGGAGTTCGTCAAGAAACAGCACGCCATTGTGCGCCAGGCTGACCTCGCCCGGACGTGGCGTTCCCGCTCCGCCGCCGATCAGCCCGGCGTCCGAAACAGAATGGTGCGGCGCCCGGAAGGGACGCTTCTCCAGCAGTCCCGTGCCCTTCGGTAAGACACCGGCGACGCTGTGGATCTGCGTCGTTTCCAGGGCCTCGGCGAAGGTCAGTGGCGGCAAAATGTCGGCGAACCGTTTCGCGAGCATCGTCTTTCCCGAACCGGGAGGACCGATCAACAGCACATTGTGCCCACCGGCGGCCGCGACCTCCAACGCCCGCTTCGCGCTGAGCTGCCCGCGCACGTCCTTGAAGTCCAGAGATTCGCCATTGAACACCGCCGCGGCGGGCGCCGTTCGAGGCTGCGGCTGAAAGCCGCCTGGTTCCTTCAAGAACGCGACCGCGTCTCGCAAATGATGAATGCCGAATACGTCGATCCCGTCGGCGACCGCGGCTTCGGCGGCATTGTCGGCCGGGACCAGTAAATTCTTGATTCCTCGTTTCCGGGCGCACGCGGCGATCGACAACGCACCGCGCACGGGCCGGATGCTGCCATCGAGCGACAACTCGCCCACAAACAGATGCTGTTCGGCACTGCCGACCATCCCCATCGCTCCGAGGATTCCCAGCGCCATCGGCAGATCGAATCCCGCGCCTTCTTTGCGAACATTCGCGGGCGCCAAATTGATGGTGACGCTTTTCGCCGGATACCCGAATCCGGAATTGATCAGCGCCGACTTGATCCGTTCGCGACTCTCTTTGACCGCAATGTCCGGCAGGCCAACCGTGATGATATCGCGCGAAACGCCCGGGTACATGTCGACTTCCACATCAATCAGGTGCGCATCGATCCCGAACAGGGCGGCGGAGCGAGTCCGAAACAAGGCCATCGAAGTATAGTGGCTGATACAGCGCTTTTCTCGCGCACGAAAATAAACAGTCTGTAATCAGCAACATCGCACTTCGGGATTACAAGGCCGGCGCCTGAAGCCGTTTGGCGGCCAAGCACGATCCGGGGAGAACGTTTCGCGATCGAGCGAATTCTCGTGATCCCGACCCCATCCTCTCGCCCGCGTTGATAGTTCTATCCGTCCTAAGCGAGTGTGATGCGACCGGTCGGTCGCGTCACGCTAAGGGCAGGCTGTGCGGGCTACGCTCCATCGTTTAAGTCCCCCCCCGCCTTCGTCTCCATCGCCACCTCCCCCGTCGCTATTGAGCCGCCGGGGTCAGGATCGTTCCCCGGGCCGGGATCGCTTCCTGGGCCCGGGTCCCTGCCGCTTTCGGGATCCGGTTGCGAACTCCCTCCACTTTGCGTTGCCCGAGCCGTCCGGTCCGCCGGGATCCAGATCGCCAGGGTCAATTGAACCCGTGGAGGCCCCCGCGCCGCTGTCACTATCGGTCGAGGAGCTATCGCCGTCGTCTCCCTGCTGCGGAACATACATATACATATTGAACAGGGATATGTTCTGCGGAGCGCTTGAGGAATCGCTTGGCGAAGACGGAGCCGTGGAACTGTCTCCACTGCACGGCGTGCTGAAATCGAAGGGCAATCCTCCCGTATCGCCGCAGGCCGCCGATTTTCCGGTCGATTACAGAGGATTTCGGCGGGGTGAGAGGGGCGGTCTTTCGCGAAAGAGGTTTTTTGTTGTTTGAATTGAAACCTAAAAAGGATAAAATCTCTCTTAACTGCGAATAACTTGAATGGACGAGGAACCGAGGGGAGCGGCACTTCAAAGAATTCTGGACGAAGCGATCGGCAACGAAAGGCTCGAAGCCTGGGAAAAATTCGTAAGTCACGCTCAGCCGATCATCGCTTCGAGCGTCTTTCGCGTACTCGCACGCTGCCGGGCGCCGCGCAATGATCTGGTCGACGATCTGGTTCAGGAAACATTTCTGAAACTATGCGCGAACGACTATCATTTTCTTCGCCGTTTCAGGTCCGCGCATCCTGGCGCTCTCGTCGCATATCTGCGCACCATTGCATCGACGGTAGCCGTGGATGCGTATCGGGTCCGATCCGCGCAGAAAAGGGGCGCCGGAGAGAATTGCGTCGCGCTGGAGGATTTCCCCGCTGTTTCGGCGACCCACGATCATGTGGAGCAAGTCGAGAGGGAATTATTGATTGACAGCATTGATCGCTGTCTTTCGTCGCAAAAGGAACGCGATCGAAGCATTTTTTGGCTGTATTACAGGCAAGGCTTTACAGCGGACGCCATCGCGGCCATTAAAATCATCGAATTGACTTCGAGCGGTGTTGAAAGTCTCATTCGCCGGCTCACGCTGGCGGTTCGCAAATGCCTCAAGATCGCCGCGGTCGGACAAATCTCGCCGACGGTGAAAGGAAATTCCCGATGAAATTCGTTTCCCAAAGCAGGTGCAGCATTGGATAACACCGGTGAGCATCTGACCGTGGCGCAAATTGATGCCATTGCACGGGGGAAATCGAACGATTTCCGGGAACATCTTGAGATTTGCGCGGATTGCCGGAACGCAGTCGAGGATGAGCGGGATTGGAACGCGAAGCTCCGCTTGCTCGGTAACGGGGAGGTCTTCGAACGCAGGCCAACGTGTCCTGGTTCTGAGCGGATTGCGGCGGCCGGGCGAGACCTTGACGCGGCGGGCTCAGAGGCGATTTTGAAACATGCGGCAAGGTGCGACCGATGCGGAGCGATTCTTCGCGAAGCTGTTTTTGGTGATGTTGACGTGAACACGCAACTCGATTTGCTGCGCACGGCCTCGCCGGAATGGCAAACGTCCATGGCGCGGCGGTTTGTTAATGCCGGAAAGCGGCGTCCCGAACGGATCTGTGCGGGTTGGAGCAGATGGCTCGCCGCGGTGGCGTGCATCGCCACGGTCGCGGGCACGGTCCTGTTCTGGCAGTATCACCGTGCCCACGATCCCGCGAAATTGCTGGCGGCTGCATACACCGCGTCACGCCCGTTCGAGTACCGGATGCCGGATGCGGGGTACAGCCCGGTGCGCCAGCAGCGAACTAGTTCCCGCTCGGCGTTCGACCGGCCAGAGTCGCTGGTCAATGCAGAGATGGAGATTCAACGCAGGCTGCAGGCGAACCCCCGCGACTCGGCACTGTTGCTGCTCAAGGGGCGTGCGGAGCTGATCGAGCTGCAATACGAGAGCGCCGTCGACGATCTGAAGCGCGCTTCGGAACGGGACCCGTCGGCGGAAGTCCTGGTGGACTTAGGCACCGCCATCGCACTTCGCGAAAGCGGCGCGCGGAAGCCGGATTACGGGGAATCGATCGATGATCTCCTGCGAGCGCTGCGGATCGACGGCAACAACACGGATGCCCTGTTTAATCTCGCCATCACCTATGAAAAGGTGGGGATGCTCGATGAGTCGATCGCGGCGTGGAACAAGTTTCTGGAAATCGAGACTCGCCAGGCATGGCTCGCCGAAGCCAGGACTAGGCTCGCGGAAGTGGAGCAGCGAAAGAAAGCCAGGAAGACCGCCTTGCTGCGAGCCTCGGATGACCCGGAAGCGCTGATCGCGGCCGCACGTAATCATGAAGATTTCGAGGCGGAGTACCTGCAAAATGCGTTCTGGACTTACTGGCTCCCCGATGCAAGACGGGATGCGGCGGCGGATGAGGCGGCCCGGATCCTCGCCGATTCCTGGATCAACCGGTTCGGCGACTACTCTCTCAGCGAAGCTTACCGTCAAGCACAGAGCGGCGACGACTCCCTGCTGACCGACGCCGGAAACGTGATCATCGAGAATATTCACGGCCACAATGACGAGGTTCTGACGCGCGGGGAAGGCTTGGTCCGTAAACTCGAAGCGGCCGGGCAAAAAGTTGCGGCCACCCGCACGCGGATCGAGCTGGCTTACTCCTACCGACGTTCCGAGCGCCACGAGCCGTGCTTGGCCATCACCGGCAAGCTGATCGCCGAACTGAATGGGACGTCGTACTGGTGGCTCGCCGGGAGAACGCGGCTCGAGCATTCGATCTGTGTCGGCCGCGCCGGAGGGATGGGACAGGCGCGCGAGGAGCGTCAACGGACGGAAGCGGACCTGCTGGCGCACCGGCTGGCCGGGCTCGCGCTTCAGGCGCAGGAATTGGTCACCAGCATCGACGCGCTCAGCGGGAACAGCGCGGCGGTCTGGCAAGCATCGCCTCTCGCACTGGCGAAATATTGGACCTCGGCGGCGTCGGATGCTCAGGCGCAACAGGCTTTGTACGACATGGCGGTCGCGGCGAAGGCGCTCGGCTGGAGAGAAGCGGCTGTAGCAGCGCAGGCTGCGGCGGTTGACGCCGCGGCGCGATGGGGGAATGCGGAGGTGGAAGCGTTAAATCGCGTATATCTGGCATCGCTGATGCGGGAGGCTCGATACCAGGGGGGCGCGGTGACCGAATTGGATCGGGCCAACTCTCTTTTCACTGGACTGCCGCAGGGCGTGACGGTCGCAAATTTGATACTCGCCGGGCAGCTCCGGAAAGCGGAGGCCGAAGCTGCGGGGCCAGATCCAGCCAGCGCGATCGCGGATCTGGACCAGCTCGCGCTGCGGCCGAATTTTTCCAGCTTGGAAGTGCGTATGCGCGTGCGCCAAGCCCGCGGCATTGCGCTCTCCGGCCAGGGCGATTGGCGCGACGCTGAACCGTCTTTCCTCGAGGCCGCCCGCCTGGCAAGCGAGCATGTACGCTCCTTCTCGCAGCCGCTGAGCCGGATCGCGGCCGCCGAAATGGCACTCGATTCCCGGCGTAATCTGGTGCAGATTGCTCTTCTCAAACGCGGCAATCCGGCGGAGGCGCTGGAGGAATGGGAGTCACGATCGCCGGATTCGGACGCAAACGCGGAAACGGCTCCCGCCGCCCTTAATCCGGGGACTGATCTGGCGCTCACCTACGTGGTCCTGCCCGCAGGGATCGCAGCGTTTGCAGTCCACAACCATGCCGTCGAGGGATCTCTGCTTCCGGTTGCGCCGACGGTGCTGGAAGCGGAGATTCGCGAATTCCACCGCATGTGCGCTTCGCCCGCGTCGAGCTTAGCGGAATTGCGCCGCACGGGGAGTGTGCTGTACACGCAACTGATCGGGCCGTTCGATCGCGAACTGCGGGACACCGGGGGGATTTGGATTGAACCTGACGGTTTTATTTCTCTGGTGCCGTTCGGAGTGTTGATCGATGACACGGCTCACTACCTCGGCGAGCGACATGCCGTAGGGCTTCTTTCGAGCCTGGGAGACCTCAGAGGGAAACGGGATTCTTCGCTCTCCCCGGCGTCGCGGGCGGTGATCGTGTCGGCTCCCGGCGCACAGGGCGAGGATCTCCCGTATCTTCCAGGCGCCGTCGAGGAATCGGACAACCTAGCTTCCAGGATGCCGCAATCGACGCTCATCGACGCGAGAGAAGCCGCCCCCGAGCCGCTCGCCCGGCAAATGGCGTCGGCAGAACTGATGCACTTCGCCGGTCACGGATGGTCTAACGGCGGGAACGGTGCGTTGATCCTGGGTCCCGATGCCAACGGCGGAAACCGGTACCTGACGGCCACGGATCTGGCCCGGGAAAATTGGAAACAGTGTCAGCTCGCGGTCCTGTCTGCGTGCCTGACTGCGGCTGGCGAAGAAGAAAGCGGCCCAGTAAATCCTGAGAGCCTGGTGCGAGCCCTGCTAGCCGCGGGAGCAAGGCGCGTGATCGCCTCGCGGTGGAGCATCGACAGCGAGTCGACTCCCGCACTGATGAAGCGATTTTACGATGCACTTTTTGCGGGCAATACCGCGACCGTGGCGCTCGAACTGGCCTCGCAAAAGATCCATAATACGCCCGGGTGGGGACACCCATACTATTGGGCAGCCTTCGACGTCTACGGGGCGCCTTAAATTCAAAAAGCACAATCAACCATCTCCGAACAAAGAAAAGGACCCAACGATCATGAGCGAACGATATAAAGGCGAGAAGCGTTCAACGGACGATGATGCACCTCCCATCGACCTGGATCACACTCTATTCGTCATCTTTCATGGCGCGATCGCGTTCTATGACGATCCCGTCCTGCCCTGGATCGACGCGCTCATCGCCGATCTGCGCGATGACCATGTCTATGTGTGCGGGAAGTTCCTGGGCGAACTACGCATCCCCGCTGGTTCCTCCATGGCGCTTTCGGGCCTGATTCCTGGCGAGGCGAGCTTCGACACGGACCGGCTGGAATTCGTCCACTATCCCGGGCCGGCCGATACCGGCACCGCCAATGTGCACCTGGACAACGTGTACAGCCGCTTTATGTTTCCTCGGCCCGATGCCATCCTCCATGCCTTCAATTTCACGCAAAGCACGGGAAAGGACCCCAGAAAGCTATGTATCGTCCCGGTATTCCAATACCGGTTTCAAGACGTCGACGATCTTCGCCTCCGGATGTTCTTGAATTTCGGTCTGAGCTGTGCGCCCGACCCGGACAGCTCGGCCGATTCGCGCGGCGATTCCTTCCACTGGGCGCCCGAATCCGGGGACCCGACTCCGCTCACCCTGCACATCCGAGCCGAGGAGGACAGTAAGGATCAACAGCCTGAACGGGACTTTCATGCAGCGGCACAGATTCTTGAAGACGTCTCTAATCTTGACGTTGACCTGTGGGACACTTTTGATCGCGGCGATATCCTTCCTGGATTTAACGGCGACCGGACGTTTTGGGAAATCGATCTCTCGCTGAGCGACCGAGTCAAATGGCTGACGGGCGTCGGCGCCGCGGTCCAGCGTCATCCACCCGCGGCAGGTACACCGTTCGCTGTCACCGCTCCTTCTGCGCCCAGGGACGACGCTCCGAGTTGTGGTCCCGATTCCGGCGGCCCGGTGTAATGGTCTCGTCCGTAGGCGGAATCAGCTTAAAGGGGAAAACAGCATGCCGAATTTCGTCTCCTCCTCTTCGGTCACTGTCGATCGCGTTTCCGCGTTCGCCCTTCAGATTAAGCAAGGTTCGGACCAGAGGTCGGTGATTAATCAGGATTCTCAGTTTGCAACAGATCAACCCGAAGCCGTCATCCTTCAAGGGCCGAGTCCGGTTTTCGCGTCTATCCTTCAGGCTGGCGGCCATCCCGACGCGATCCGCTGGCAACTGGATCGCGACCCGTCCGAAGCTGATCCCACGCCGCCGCCCGCCCTGAGCAACACGACCGGACCCGAGGTTTCCTTCCAGGCGAGCACCGTGGGTAATTTCCGGCTTATCGCGTATGTGGACCGGAACAACAACCAGGTTTTCGATCAAGGAGAACAGTTGTTCGTCATGCGTTTCGCGATTGTTAGAATTCGTGTTCAGGGAGCGGAAAACTTCCGGGTCGACGCACTGTTGCTGAGAACGGGGCGATTGGATGCGCCCGCGGCCGGGATGTCGCTGGATGCCATCTATCTTGTCGAAGGCGGCGGCGCGAACCGGACCATCGGAACGAACCGGATCGGTATCGGCAATGTTGGAAACGCAATCGCCGATACTTTTCGGGTAGATTATCCCCCGACCCCCTACGACGGCAGGCCCGGGACGGCATTCAGCCGCCCCGAAAATCTCCCGATGCTCGACTCGCAGAGACGTCCGCCGCAGCCTCCCGGTCAGAGCGCCTTTCGAAGCAATTCGCTCGCGACGGCGGTAAGCGGACCTACGCCTGGAATCTATATTCGCGTCAGCAGCCGCGATAATCCGCGGTTTGTCTGGGCCGACCCGCATCCGGCAACGGGCAATCCAGTCGGATCACTATCTGGCGGATACGAATTCCGCGAGTTCGTGGTCGCGTTCTCGGAGTTCTTTCCCAATACGTATGTACCCCTGTTCCGCGCGGGCTGGACGGCGGCGCCCTGCGTTTCCGCCAGAGCGAGGATCTCCCCTTCGACACCAGCGACGCCTTCGCCGGTCGTGGTGCGACCGCCCTTTTTTGATCCGATTCTGACCTACTCTCCCCGGCCTTCTCTCGGTTCCGGTCCGATTCGTTCGGGAACATGCCCAGCCGGAGGAGGTACCGTGTCGAATGATGTTTCGGATTTCGCGTTCGGGCAGGTCATCGCGGATAAGCTTGGGCGCGGATGCGAGGTGATATTTGGCGAGCTGCTTACCGATTCTCCTCGATCCGGCGAGCGGGTGAGGGTGCGGGTCAGCCGCCCCATTACCGGGTCGCGATCGAAAGGCGAGATCATCGAGATCCGCTACGCGCCAGCCGGAGCTTGTCCCATCTCCAGAGACACGCTAACGAACGCCTGGGATCATGTTCGCTTCGCACTGTTCGCGCCGGTGATGGCCGTGCTCGCGCTCCATCCCACGGGCGCCTTGCTGCCGGGCGATCCGGTTCTGGTGACATCCCGCCAGGGCGACTTCCAGAAGATTGTTTTCCTGACTCAGCGCGCCCTCCTGCTCGAAAAGTCGCCTGAAACGCTCGATGCCCTTGTGACTTCGGCGATCGCCAGCCCCGATTGCACGCTCGGCGGATTTCTGTGCGGGCTCATCTGGCATCGTGAGGCAGTGAGCGATCCTCAATTGGCTCTGAGTCTTCTTGCGAGAATGATCGGACGCCCTGCCGTGCCGCCCGAGGCTTGGCGTGAACTCGCCGAAGATCTAACTCTTTTATACGCGCTGGTTTCCGAGGCCTCACGGCACTCGGTCTTCGCGCGTTTCCTCGAACTCGCTCAGGCGCCCGACCCGGTGGCCAACATGGCCGCGTTCCATGGGATGGGCAAGATCGCCAGTTTCAGCAAGCTGCCGGCTGTTTTCACGGATTCCACCATCGATCTTGTGAAAACCTATCGCCGCCTGGTGCAAATCGATGGGATGCCGCGGGAATTGGCCTTTGAGACGGCGCTTTCGATCGAATTTTGTTCGAAGCGGGCGCGGACTGATTTGAATTGGATTTCGGGTGAATGAATTCACGAGAAATCATCGTTTCGTATTCTAGAACGCTATGAACTTTGCATATCGAGCCGTTCAGTTTCTAATGAGTTATATCCCGCTGGTGATATGGATTGCACTTACATCCTTGCTGTTTGCCGGCGCGACGTCGCCGAATCCTCTGGCGGCGATTCCTGGGCAGACGGTGGACCATATCGTTCTCGGGTCACTCTTGTTGGCCGCGGTTGTCGCCGGCGCGGGCGTAGCTGCGTCCCACAGATCTCTCTGGGACGAGATGGGCCAGCAGAACTGGACTTTCGATAGCTGGGCCACCAACACGGCCGTTGGTGCGGGAATTGTGGCGCTGGTGGTGAAAATCGTACCCGGGGGCGACACACCGTTCACGCAGTTAAGCGCGATCCTCGCTTTTATTGGCGCCATGGCTCCGACCACCTATAACCTCACCACCCGGACGGTGAAATCCGTTCTGAAAGGGAAGGTTTTTTTCTTCGGTTTTTCCGCGATTCTCACCGGCGGGGCGGTGTTCGGGCAGTTGCAGATCGCCTTCGATCTCCTCCGTGAGCCGGAAGCTGGAATTCCGCCCTTTTCGACGGCGGCGCTCCGGGTCTTGCTCAGCCTGGTGGCGGTGGCGTTCGTTTATCATCTTTTCGAGAGCACGCGAGATACGATCGTCGCGCAGACCTCCGGCGCCGAGCCCGAAAAAGTGGCGCAACGGTTCCGTCTGCCACGCGGGGGCTTCTCTGCCCTTTAGCTCCTGACTCACCTGCCTCGCCAAGCGAACCGCGGCGTCAGTACCGCGCGCGCTTCACTCCCATTTCCTCTGTAAGCGTCTGGCCAACCCATGTTGAAGAAAAATCGGATGCCGCTCAAGATGAGCTATGAAGCAGAAACGGACCGCGCCGCAGATCCGGAGCCTGCTCGAAGAGTACCGGCGCAGCGGACTAAGTCGCCGTGAGTTCGCGCAGCGGCGGAACCTTCCGCTCACCACGCTCGATTATTGGCGGCACAAACATGGCCAGCCGCGCCTGGTGGAAGTGAGGCTCGAAGCAAAACAGCCGGCCACGAGCTTCAGCATCGTCCTGGGCAAGGGGCGGCGCATCGAAAAGTCTGGGAATTTCTTCGACGCGGAACTGGGGCGGCTGATCCGCATCGTCGAAAGTGCCTGATGTTGGCCTCGGACCGGCGACGAAAATCTACCTGGCCGTGGAAGCCGTGGATATGCGGTCTTACCAGTCGGATCGATGCCTGGCGGTAGCCTCACGCTGGCGCCCGATTGGAGAAGCGCGAACGGTTTGGAATGGCCGCGAAGCAATTCCACATGAGCGTGTAGTCGGCATGTCGGACCTGTGCCGTGTTGGTTTTCCCTAACGTCGTTTCGTCGATGAATCATACGACGTCGCCGGGGCTGCTCTCTTGGTGCCGAAGCGCACAAACAGCCACCGATAACACGAGATATCGTTTCGGAAGCTTACGGCCAATCAGCTGCATTCGCTTCAACAGTTCGACGAACTGCTTATCCGCGCGCAGTGGATCATACACCGGTCCGACTGCTTCTTCTGGTGTTGCTCTCCTGCTTCAGCGTCGCTCCGGGAGCCGCTGACTGAAGACCGCCCGCGACTTCGATCATTGGATCGCCACGGTGACTGGAGGGCTCATCGCACCCGATTCTGAGACGATGAGGGGAACGCTTGATCCGGGCGCGATGCCGGCCGGCACGGTTACGTTGATCTGGTACGCTCCCACCAGTTCAGGCGCGAGGCCGGCGTAGGAAACCTGCGCTGCTACGCCGCCGATGGTCACTGATACCGTGTCCACAGTGTCAACAAGGGCGGGCGGCGCGGCGACTCCCTCGGGAACCGCGGGACTCACCTCGCCCAATCCTGAGCAGTAAATCGCCAGCACGTCTCCCGTGCTGGCCGGATGCGCGGCGTCGTTTTCGAATTCCGTGCCGTCCGGTTTGTACACCAGAACCGCGCCCGCGCCTTGTCCGCTCTCATTCTGCGTGAACACGGCCGGTTGTGCCTCGGCGAGCACCACCGTTTCCGGAATCGCGAGCTGCCCGCCCTGTTGTACGATCAACTGCTGCGGAACCCCGACCGGCAGATCGTAGGGAACAATCGCGTTGATCAAACCTCCGTCCACCACTTGCAGCGGAAGCGGTTCGCCGCCGAGCAAAACCTGCGTCCCGCCTAACATCAGCGGATACGGCGAGGTATTGTTCACCGCCGGAGTGCCGGCCAGGTTCGCGCCGAAAATCGACACGCGGCTTCCCGGCGCGAGCGGCGCTTCGGCCAAGCTGGCCGAACTGACCGCGCCTCCCGAAAATACCACGGGGGCCAATGGATTCGCGACCATCGCGCCCAGCACCCCCGCCGATCCATAGAGCGCGGGTGTGTTTGCCGACGCGAGCAGCGCGACCGTCGCCGGTCCCGGCTGCGCGATCGCGTGCGGCAGCCATGTCCCCGACCATTGCCCCTGGCCCTGCGAAGTGAGCGGCACGCCCAGATCGCCGCCGGGGAAGTAAGCCATCACCGCGCCTGAAGTCAGCGACGCGCCGCAATCGTCCACCACCTGCGCCAGCAGCGGCACCGGCATTCCCGCGGTCACTTCGAAACCGCCGCCCAGATTGGTGATCACCGGCACCAGGCGCGTGGGCGTACAGGAAGCCTGCTTCACGATCAGCACCACCTCCACCAATTCATCCGCATCGATCTCGGCCAGGTGAATGTCCAGCGATCCGAGATACACTCCGGCCGCCATGCTGCTCGAATCGACGGCGATCATCTCCGTCAGCGGTTGGCCCGCGCTGACCGTGTCTGCGGAGGAACTGGCGGTGAACCATCCGCTGCCTTCGACGAAGCCGACGCTCGCGCTCGCGGTCAGCGTCTGGGCGCCCGGATTGAACAGTTGCACCATCTGCGGAGCCGGATTCGCGCCCTGGTTCGCGACGAACACCAGCGCGTTCGAAGTCAGCGAAGGCGCGGCCCCGTTCGCGGCGACAGTGAGCGACACTTCCAGCGACTGCGTCCCGTTGGCGATCCCCGATCCGCTGAACTGCACCAGCCCGGAGTACACGCCCGGCGCGAGGCCCGCGGGATTGGCCTGGATGCTCACCTGCGCGGGCGCGGTGGTGATGGTTCCCGAAGCCGGCGAAACGCTCAGCCAGTTGCCCGACGCCGTGGATGCCGTTGCCGTGAAGGACAGGGCTCCCGTGCCGGCGTTGGTTAAGGTAACGGTCTGCGCGGGCACGCCGGCGCCGGCGGCGGCTTGAAACTGCAAGCCGGATTGCGACAACATTAAATACGGTCCGGTGGGTGCGAGCGCCAGGGTCACCGGGACGTTCACGATCGACGCCGGCTGGCCTTGCGGCGCGATGGCGATGGCGACGTTCGCCGTGTACGTGCCCGGTGCGAGGTTCTGCGAATCGACCACCGCGGTGATCGCGGTCCGAGAAGACGCGGCGATGGCGCCGCTGCCGATGGGAACCGTGACCCAGCAGTTGATGGTCGGATCGGAGCAGCTTGCGGAAACGGTGTAGGTCGCAGCGGTGCTTTCAAACGGCGTGGCGATCTCGATGGGGAACGAAGTGGGCGCGGCCGTCGATTGGGCGGACGCGTCACGCGCGGGACGGTCAATCGGCAAATCGGAGCCGCCGCCGTCTTCAGCGACGATCACGCCAGGCCCGCTGCCGCCCGTCGGACCGGTGGGATAAAGAATCGGCAAAGTGCTGCCGCTGCCGTTTTCGCAGACGGCATCGGTGCAACTTCCCTGATAAACGAGCACCCCGGAGGAGCCGCTGCTTCCCGACGGTCCGGACGGATAAAGAACCGGCAATGTACTGCCGCCCCCGTCGAATGCGACCAGACTGCATGCGCTGCCAACCGGAGTTTCCCTGGCCCGCATCGGACGATGCCGCGCGGGACGGTCAATCGGCAAACTGCCGCCGGCGCCGGTTTCGGCGACGATCACGCCAGCCCCGCTGCCGCCCGTCGGACCGGTGGGATAAAGAATCGGCAAAGTGCCGCCGCGGCCGGTTTCGCAGACGGCATCGGTGCAACTTCCCTGATAAACGAGCACCCCGGAGGAGCCGCTGCTTCCCGACGGTCCGGATGGATAAAGAATCGGCAAAGTACCGCCGGCGCCGTCTTCTGCGACCAGACTGCATGCGCTGCCGACGGGAGTTTCCCTCGACCGCATCGGACGCGCCCGCGCGGGACGGTCAATCGGCAAAGAGGAACCGGCGCCGCCTTCGGCGATGATCACGCCAGGCCCGCTGCCGCCCGTCGGACCGGTGGGATAAAGAATCGGCAAAGTGCCGCCGCTGCCGGTTTCGCAGACGGCATCGGCACAACTTCCCTGATAAACGAGCACGCCAGAGGAGCCGCTGCTTCCCGACGGTCCGGACGGATAAAGAATCGGCAAGGTACCGCCGCTGCCTTCGACTGCGACCAGACTGCACGCGCTGCCAACGGGAGTTTCCCTCGACCGCATTGGACGCGCCCGCGAGGGGCGGTCAATCGGCAAATCGGAACCGCTGCCGGTTTCGGCGACGATCACGCCAGGCCCGCTGCCGCCCGTCGGACCGGTGGGATAAAGAATCGGCAAAGTGCTGCCGCCGCCGTTTTCGCAGACCGCATCGCCGCAACCTCCCGCGTAGACCAGCACGGGCGAGCCGCCGGTGCCGGAGGGTCCAGTGGGATAAAGAATCGGCAGAGTGCCGCCGCTGCCCTCGCTTGCCACCAGGCTGCACGAGCTGTAACCGGGCGCAGCGCTCGTCCGCGCAACGGTCTTCGGCAGGGCAGGACGGTAAATCGGCAGCGTGCCGCCACCGCCGTCACAGGCGATCACGGTGCAGCCGGGCGAATCCGACGACGACGAATCGCACACCGCGGGCCCGCTTTGATCGCCCGAGCCGCCCGAGCTGGAGCCCGGCGTCAGGGCATTGTAGATAGTCGCGCCGACGGCCGATCCGGCGGCGAAGGTGAACACGTGATGGACGTCAAAAAGCGGAGCCGATGTCGAAGTAATGTTGATCGACGGCGATTTGAAGGAAAAATTCGCCGGAGGGGTGAACGGTCCCATGACCGGCAGCGCCTGGCCATTGATGATGAGCTGAATCTGCACATTGCTGCCGGCGCCGAGCGCGCCGCTGAAAGCGCCCTGCGCCGATTCGGTGGAGTCGCGCAGCGTGAAGCCGAGATGGAAATTCTGGAGCACATCCAGGGTAATCGTGTCGCTGCCGGAGGACGTGCCGCCGCTGTTGCCTTCATAAATCACCATGAACGGCGAGACCACGCTGAGGCTGGCGTTCGCCGCGCTGGAGTTGACGCTGCCGGCGATCTGGTACCGGTCCGTATCCGGCAACGTGACCGTAAAATTGAACGCGGTCGAAATCGCTCCGCCGGTCGCCACCACGTCGGGCGAGGCGCAATTGCCCACCTGGCAGTTCCCGTTAACGCTGACCGAGGCGGCGAAGGCGCCCGGCGTAGAAATTAAGATCGCCCATAAAGTGACGCGAAACATTTCCGGCCCAGTATGCGGAAGGCGCGCGCGCGATGGCAAGAATCGCGCCGCACGCGACGTTACAAGCTCGTGTTTTCTTGCGGTTCGCGCGGCTGCGATAGAATGTGTAGTCGCATGAACTCCGCCCGTATCGGGGCCGGTCCGGACGCTTTCTTCGACGAGGCCCGGCGGGACGCGATCCGCGCGCACGTCGATGCCATCCTGGCGACCACGCCCTTCACTACGTCGGCGCGCAGCACCGGTCTGCTTCGATATCTCATCGCCCGCTTTTTCGCCGGGGAAACGGACCAGACCAATGAGTACGCCATCGGTCTCGACGTTTTCGAGCGGCCGCCCTCGTTCGATCCGCGCCTGGATTCGATCGTGCGGACGGAGATGAGCCGGCTGCGCAAAAAGCTGAAAGATTATTACGCGGCGGAGGGTTTGAAATCGCCAATGCGGATCGAGCTGCCGCTGCGCAGCTACGTTCCGCAATTTGTCTTCGATCAGCCGCCCGCGTCCACGGCGGTTTCGCGCCGGCCATGGATGTGGATGATCGCCGCGGTCGTCGTTGCGGCGGGCATCGCGGCGTGGATGATTTCGCGCAAGCCAGCGCCGCGGAACTTGCCTCCGACCCTCGCGATTCTGCCGTTCGTCAACATGAGCGGCGACGCGGCGAAGGAATATATCGGCGACAGCCTGGCCGAAGAGTTGACCGAGTCACTATCCGAATCGCGCGCGCTGCGCGTGGTGGCGCGAACTTCCTCGTTTCAGTTCAAGAACCAGAGCACCGACATGCGCGAGATCGGGCGGAAGCTGAACGCCTCGGCGCTGCTCGAAGGAAGCGTTCAGGCCCATGGCAGCGGCCTGCGGGTGATCGCGCAGTTGATTCAATCTTCCGACGGCTATCATTTGTGGTCGGCGACTTACGATACGCCGGCGGCGCAGTTGGATCGCGTCGAGTCGGAAATCGCGCGCGCGGCGGCACATGCGCTGCTCCCCCGAAGCGCGCCGGAGCCGGACCGCGCCGCGGGGACCTCCAATCCGGCGGCGCACGATTTGTATCTGCGCTCCATTTATCAGCTTCAGCAGCGCACGCCGGATTCGGCGCGGCAAAGCCTGGAATTGGCGCAAAAAGCGGTCGCGCTCGATCCGCGCTACGTGCGCGCGTATGGGGCGATGGTCCGGGCGCTGTCGACGTTGAGCGTGCTCGGAGTGATTCCGGCGCGGGAAGCCGCGGACCGTTCGCGGGAGGCGTTTCAAAAAGCGCTGGAGCTCGATCCCGATTACAGCGATGGCCACGCCTGGGCCGCGATGGATGCTTACACCGTCGAATGGAACTGGCCCAAGGCGCAGCGGGAATTCGAACGCGCGCTGGCGGCTCGCGGTTTTCATGGGCAGGTGAATAATCTGTACGGCTGGTCGCTGATGACGCGGCGGCGGTTCGACGAAGCGCGGGCGCAGTTGCAGCTCGCCGAGGATCTGGATCCGGCGTCTCCCGGATCGCGGACCAACATGGTGACGGACCTGATCTTCGAGCGGAAGTTCACCCGCGCGAAACAGGAGATCGACGGCATTTTCAAGCTGAATCCGAAATCCCTGCAAGGCGAACACGATCTCGAATGGATCGCCGCGCTCTAGGGCGATTGCGAAGCCGCGCACGCCAGCAGCCGGGCGTTAAAGGAGTGGTATCCGGACGTACATTCGCCGCTCGACTCGGTCTTCGATGCGCTGGCGTGCGGTCAGCGGGCCGAGGTGCGGAAGGAACTGGACGCGCTCGATTCGGCGGGCGCATCGGCTTTGATCTCTCCGTTCGCGATTGCCGAGGCGTACGGAGCCTTAGGCGACGCCGATCGCGCGATGAAGTATCTCGACAAATCAGCGGATCTGCGGGAGACGATGGTTCTGTACCTCGAGATCGACTCGGCGTTCGACGCGATTCGGAAGGATTCACGTTTTGTCGCGCTGGAGCGAAGAGTCGGGCTGCGCGAGTGATCGGAGTTAGCGAGTGTTCGGACGACGGCCCAGGGACGGGAGCCCGCATGTGTACTCCGGATCGTATTTGGAGCACGTCGAGCGGTCCGGCTATGAGGGCCGGGAATTAACGGTTAGCAGAACCCTGATTCATAACCACCGAACCCGCTCGCGCGATTGTCAACTTCCACGGACGTTCTTCGATCCCAGACCCGCCACGGCCCGACGTCTCGGACAACTCAGAGCCGTTAACACCACTTAACTCGCGCTCTTTCCCTCCGGTTTAGACGGCGAAAGCGATAATCTCTGGGGTAAACAGCGTCAGCCAACCCAGCCACAGGGACAGTCGGTGGATCAGGCCGATGTCGAAAGCTGGCTAACAATCGGGCTCCGCTGGCGTTCTTTGGCTTCGAGTCCGACGGCGAACATCACCATAGCAATGGCCAAAAACGTCAGACTATCGAAACGAGCCCCCGCGATTGCGTATCCCGCTCCTATGACAGCGAGAGCCACGCACCCGGCTACACTCGCGGTTGAGAAGACCCGCTGAAGAGCGGCCGCTCCTCGACGCCAGGCGACCACGGTACCGATCACGAGCACCGCCAGAAGCACGCCCTGCCAGGCGGGCGTCATCGGAACGTTGATAATGGAGTGGGCAGTCATCGACGGAATCAGCGATCGCGTCCACGCGAACACCACTCCGAACCCGATCGCAAGCATGAGGAGGCTCACGATCATGCCTGCACTGTAAGCGTTCGGTATCAGATACTGCGTGTGCGCGAACGTAAAAAGACAGGCGGTTCCAATGATCGCTGGCCCGTCGCCCCAATCCTCGGCGAGACGCCGCTGACAGTATCCACGAAAAAAGAGCTCCTCGAGAAAGGGAATCAGCGCCCAACTAAAAACCGCGGAGAACAGCCAAAACTCCCAGCGCCGCCAAGACATGTCAAATAACGCCTGCCGCCACGGTGCCGTCTCGCCGAGCGGGCGGATGACGTTGATCAGATTGATGGTGGGGACAGACCATGCCGATAGAGCGACAGTTGCGAGCCCGGCCTGAAACAAAGCCGTCCACGAGCGACCTGCTCTCGTAAGGCCGTAGGATGCCCGAGCTCGCCGCCGGTACCAGCAGTTGATCGGGAACGCGAGCAGGAAATAGCCGGCGTATTGAAACATCAGCAACACAAACATTTGACGAGATGCCGTAATCAATTCGGCATCGGTAGTATGGACACTCAAGTTGATAAGAGGATTCGTGACCGATACGCCGATCCGCCTGCGCAGCCCCCATATCACGAGCGGACCAGCGAGGTTCACTCCCAGCACTTCAAGCGGGGCAGCTGCACGTCGTCGTGTCTGGCCGTTCATCAAGCGGAGTATACCCTTTTGCGAGCCGGCCTACCAAACACGCTGGGCAAGCGAGCGCGACGCAACAGCATCCCGGTAACCCTCCCATGTCGTCCAGCGTTTACCGGACTAGGGGAGGATCACGGCGCATCGTGAATTTCGCCTATTTGACGACCCAGCCATGGGGCCGGCATCGGGACCTCGAATCACTACCGGTATTGCGCGTCATCAGTCCGTCCCCCGCAAGGTCAACTAAACTGAGTTATGCCCACGCTAAAAGTACTGGGCCAGGTGCTGCGCCGGGGAATGGCGCTGGCCGCGGTGGGCGTCGCTCTCGGCCTCGCGGGCGCTGTGGCGGCCACGCGTTTGATTCGATCGCTCCTCGCCGGCGTCAGCCCGCATGACCCCTGGATTTTCGTGGCGGTTTCGATCCTGCTGACGCTGGCTGCGCTCGGGGCCAACCTGGTTCCCGCCCGCCGCGCGGCGAACGTCGACCCCGTCGACGCGTTGCGCTTCGAGCAGGGGGACCCTCAATTGCAAGCCGCCGATAATGCCGCATGGCACGGCCGACTCGCACCCCATCATATAGCTTCAAGGGCCTTTTGACTCATCGAACCCGCTGCTGTAGCGTGTTATCGATTGCGGTGATCACCTTTTCCCTGGTGACCATCCTGTTCAAGCCTTGCGGGATGAGATCCATGGTCTGCTTGGCTGCGAGAATCGTAATACGTTGCTCGTTGGCACGAAGCGAACGGAGTGCATTGAGGATTTTTCGTGAAGCGCAGGTCCGATGGAAGAGCATCGTAATGTACCCCGTGAGCAAACGCCGCTGCTCTCCCGTGAACGCAAATGTCTCAAACGAAAGCATGCCGATAAACTGGTTGACTGGGTCTTCGAACTCGCGCTTCAGTCGGAGCTCGATCGTTGCTCATTGAGGATAATAACCCGATCGCGCACGCACTCTTTGGCCTTTGGATGGGTTGAGAATCACCTCGATGCTTCGCCATCCTGTGTCCTCAACAGGCGGGGGTTGCACGGTCAGCAGGTAACCATGCGGCAAGTCCTGGAGCACCTTCTCGAATGTGCTTTCGATTTCCTTGATGGATTCGATCGGATATGACACCCCTCCAGTAGCCTGCGACAAGGCGATGAGTTCTTTGAGCAGTGTTGGATTCTTAATTGCTGTACCCATCGGAAGTGTGTAAATCGGGACACCGTTCATTTCGGCTCGCCGGATAGCTATATCGCGGGTCAGAGTACTGAAATTATCGTCTCCGTCGGTAATCACCACCATCACCTTCTTTCCGGTCCGCGCGGACAGGTCGCGGTTCACATATACCAGGGCATCGTAAAGCGCGGTCATTCCGCTGGCATCGGACTCGAGCACCGCGCGTTTGGCTGCGGCCTTGTCCAGGGTAAACGGTTGGAGCTGCGAGAATCCGTTGCCCAATCCATAGACCGCCACGGCATCCGTGGATCGTAATGATCCGATCAGTCCCAGAGCAGCGTTCTTCAGAGCTGGAAGGGCGGCGCGCATGCTTTCGGTGGTATCCAATATTAGGGCGCACGAAATACCTGTAACCCGATTCTCGAACGCCACCGTCGTTACCGGCTGACCATTATCCAAAACGGTAAATTGGTCGCGGCTGAGATCATCCATGTACCGGCCGCGATCGTCGGTGACCAAAGCGTAAACCTGAACTAGGCGAGCTGTCGTTCTGAACAGTGCGTTCGAGTCCGTCGCGATGGCGGGTTTCTGCGTGGCTTGTTCCCGCGCGCTAGAATCGACCGGAATATCGGGGACAGCGCCGTGCGACAAGCCTTGGACCAATGTTTCAAAATTTACGAAACCGCCCTGAAGATGAGACCCAGGAACTTCGCTCGAAGCAGACAAGGTGCCAGGTTCAAACAAGGGCTCAAGTTGCCCCCCCCGAACGAGCTACATATTGGTGTTTCTTCAACAGCGCCGGATCCTCGCTCACGAGGAGTACATCGGGATTCATGAACGCTCCATACACGACGCCAGCCAGGGCCTCAAGTGACACCTCCGGCTCTGGCCGTTTAGCCAGAGATTGGAGACGCGGCGCTTTCTGCAACTCGCGAACGCGATCGAACGCCTGGCGACGTGGACCGCTAAGGCGAAGGAATTGGGCAACTGCTTCGTCAAGATCTTCGCGCGAGCCTACGAGTTCTCGCAGGACCTTCCGCACGTGACTGAAGTAGTCGTGGTCCGCCGACAAGTCACACAATTGGCGGAAGGCGCGCGCCGCGGCTTGATCGTCCAGCGAACCCGCCTGACGCCCCATCGCTACCAATGCCATCATCGAAAACCAATGACCCATCACCAAGTTCCTCGAGGCGTAAGGATACCTGGCGATCGCATCGGAGAATTGCGCCAAAGCCTGGAAGTCCCCAGGGCCAAGCTTCGTGAGCAATTGAAAATATGGAAACAGGCTGCGCCAATCTTTAAAGTGTTTCGCCAGCAACTTCGCTGAAGCCGTATCCAGAGGCGCCTTGCGCGACTGTTCGAGACCGGCCACCTCGACCAGCGCTTCGGGCGAGTCCAGTAAAAGCGGCACTTCATCGTCGGGAATCGAGAGGTTGCTGGTCCACGCACCCTTCCCCCCTGGGAAACGAAGACTCCCGGAACTGTCGAGCGGCAGTCTTTCAAAGAATGTTGGGCGCCAAACCTGAGTCGGTTTCCCAAAGCCGGCCTGCAACGAGTCGGACTCCCGGTATCGGATGTAATACCGCTTCGCGCGGGCCACATCGTGCAAGAAGAAACGCTGGTGTGCCGCATCGGCCTTCGACAGTGCGTAATAGAACGCAGCCAACCGCCCCTGATCCTTCTGCATCAACGCTGGAAGGAACCGCACCGCATCGTTTGGATTCGCGCCGCTCAGCGCCTCCCACACCCTCTCCGCTTCGGCGCCGCCGGGCGTCAGCGTCTTTCCGGACTTGACCACGAACGCTCCGGAGTAAAGCCACAGCACGTCCGCGTAGTTCATCATCAGCCGGCGCAGCCCTACCCCCTTGGCCACCGCGATGCTCGTTTCCGCGGTCATGGAAGCGATTCCGGCGTAGGTCTTCGCCATGCGCGGATCCCGAACGAACGCCTCCGCCACGCCACCCGGCAAGTTGGGGAACCCCTCAAGGAGAAATCCCCAGGCGGACCCTCCCACGAGAGGTGCGGTTTCACGAGGAATTTCGAATCGAAAATCCCCTCCAGCGTCGAGCGCCTCCTGCATCGCTAATTCGTCGATCCCCAACGCACGCGGAATCTTCTGTCGGGCGTCATCCTCTGGCCGGTCTCCCAGTTCCACGCGCGTCAGCCCGTTTCTCCGCACGACCTTCCAGCCGAGTAGGGGGAGAATCCTTTCGGTTTTTCGCGCGTTCGCCTCGTTCGCGAGTGAAAGTAGAATGACCGTCGCATCTCCACGCGTATCGCCAAGTCGCCTCAATTGCTCAACGCTCGTCATATATGCCATCAGTCTCGCCGCATATCCAGGAACTCGTTGATCGTTGAATGGGGAGGTCTCTCGAGCCACGGCGCGCGCATATTCCAGGAAAAAGTCGGCGGGTCGCGTGTTTGGCTTCACGTGAGCGATCAAGGAGAGCGCCTTAATCCCGCCCACGACCGGCGCATCGCCGATCAGCAGAACATTGGGGTCCGTCGACAAGGCCAGCGACACGGTTGCATCCGGTAATTCGGGCGCCGGACCCGCCGTCGCATCCATCAATCTGGCCACGTGCGATTTCGTAGTCTCCGCCTCCGGACCTTCGGGAGCCAGTTCCAGGTACTTCCGGAAATGTTCGACAGCTTCCGCTCTGTGCCCTTTGGTCTCGTGGATGATCCCCAGCAAGTATTCAAACTGCGGAATCGTCTGTTTCGTGTCGATCGCTAACCCGGCATCGAGTTCAGTCTCGGCTGCGTCCAATTCGTGCAACTGGAAATGGGCGACCGCAGCGTCCAGGTATGCTTCCAGATAACGATGCTGGCGGTCACTCCGAATAACGTTCTCGGAAGCCTTGGCTGTTTCGGACCAATTCCGCTCGGCAGCCTCGATTCGCATCAGACTCACATAGGGCAGCAGCTCGGTTTTGTCGGCGGCGATGGCGTGCCGGAATGCGTCTCGCGCGTCGTTCATTTTGCCCTGCTTCTGATAGGCAACTCCGATGGCGCTCCAGGCCGGCGCAAAGTTCGGAACAGCACGGAGGGTTTCGAGCAGCCGGCGCTCCACTTCGGGCCACTTCTGTTCCCGCATCGCCTTGATCGCGAGACTCCAGGGTTTCGCAGCCGCGCGCGGCAGTTTCGCGTCCTCCGCGATCTCCAGATCCGATCCCCTCGGGCGCAGAATGAAGTTCGGCAACGTCAGGCCTCTCGTGACGCCTGGGTCCGACAAGTCAATCTCGTTCGATTCGTAACCCCTCAAAGTAGCGCGGAGACGGCAGACAACGGGGGTGTACATGCCGGCCAAGGAACGCGGCCCAGGCCCATAGCCGGAAGCTTGTCCGACGTCCGCTACAACGGCCCGCCACACGAACTCCCCCCGCCGGTTCGTCATGGCTTCTCTGAGCGGCTGAGCTCCGGGGCAAATCCGCTCGATCGATACCGGTCCTTCTAACGCGGAACCGTCCTCCTTAATCACCCTACCGCGCAAGATCTGGCCGTTGGCCAGAAATCCGGTCATAACGAGCAGCACGACCCAGCGGTAGTATCGCTTTGGCACTACTGATTGGTGGGCTTGTGGAGCATCCGAAGGCTTGGCACCCCTTGAAACGCCGTATGCCGGTCCAGCCGGAAGCCGCATCCTGTAAAAGACTGTCGCGCAATTGGAACGAGCGCACGCAACATCGAGGCCAATATATACCGGCCGCGATTGAAGGTGGATTGGACTGAGGGAGCGAAACAGTGTGGGCGCTATAGTCGGGAGGCGCCGCAACTTTACTACTCGAGGAGACGAGCGCGGAGCGAAATCCCAATTGCCTCAAGCGCCCCGCGTGGGTGTTATATTGTCTTACATCTGATGAACCTCTACGAGTGGAACCGCATCCCGGTCGAGCAAGTCAATCCTCGATTCGCGCGCCAGGTGATCCATACCGAAAACATGACCGTCGCACGCCTGCACCTCGCGAAGGGTTGTTCTGTGCAGGAACACAAACACATCAACGAGCAGGTATCTATGGTCGAAACGGGCTCGCTGCGCTTTATCCTCGATGGCGAAGTCGTGGTGGTCAGGGCCGGGGGAGTGCTGCGGATTCCGCCGAACGCAATCCACAGCGCGGAAGCGATCGAGGATACCTACGTGGTCGACTTGTTTTCGCCGCGGCGTGAAGACTGGATTCGCGGCGACGATGCTTATCTAAGGAAGTAACGGGATGAGGCACAGAACGCCCTTTTGGCGGCGGAGGAAGTGTCCCCAGCGTGCTCCAGCTTTTGCGGCAAAAACATGAAATTATGGGAGTGGAAGTCGCCGTGTCTAGTGAGGGAAAAATCGACTGGTCGGAATGCCCGCTCGTTGAAATCAAGCCGCGAGTGCAGAGTGGCGCTCCCGTGCTGCGCGGCACGCGCCTTCCGGTAAGCGCGATCGTCGACAACTTCGACTATGGCCTGAGCGTGGCGGAGATCGCCGAACAGTTTGAAATTTCATGGGAGCGCGTCGAAGCGATCGTGACTTACGCAAAGAGCCATCGCGTTGCGCATCCTGTTCGATAAAAACGCTCCGGTTGGTGCGCGCGCCTTCCTCGCGGGACATGAAGTGCATACGGTCGTGGAAATGGGTTGGCCAGACCAACTTGAAAATGGCGAACTTCTTAAAATTGGAGAACAGTCGGGTTTCGACGTGATGGTGACCTCCGATCAGAATATTCGCTACCAGCAAAACTTGGCGGGCCGGAAGCTCGCACTAGTCGTGCTTGGCTCGAACATCTGGCCGGTCGTTCGAAAGCACGGCGCGGCGATAACCGCAAGCGTCGGTGCCGCCACGCCCGGGACTTATGCGTTTATCGAAATGCCGCTTCCACCAAAACCGCGGAAAGCGGCCACGCTTCAAGCGCAGTACGCACGGGCGCGATTTGGGTTCCAATTCCCGTCTTGATGCTAGCCTCGGCTACGCGCGGCTGGCTCATCCGGGGCTCATTCTGAGAAAGGTAGTTGACCAGCCCACCGTCTTCAACGCGCCGCCTCCTTCACTGCGCCGCCGGAAGAAATCGGACGATGAAATATGCGTGGCTCATGCCACCCCCGCCGAAGTTCATCGCCTTCACGGTGTCCACCGCCCTCTGCGTCAATGCGGGATCTGCGGTCGCCGAAACCTCCGTCTCCATTACCGCGCCGTGCGAGTCCAATTGCGCGTGCAGAATCACCGGCTCGATCGTGTTGCCGGTCGCGCCCGCCTCGATGTTAATCGGAATCTTCCCCGGCATCGACAGTGCGACGGAAGGTCGCCGCGCCGCAGTCTGCGGCGGCGCGAGCAGCGCCTGATCGTCTGCTGAAGGGTCGCTAATGCTGAAACTGGAATCGATCACTTCTTCCCCATTCACATAAATTGCAATGCGGTCCGCCATTGGCTTACCGTGAAATTGCGAATTTTTGCTGTAACCAAACACGGCGTAGGTGCCCGGAACGATCGAATGAATCTGCAACCGGGCGTTGCTGTCGATGCAATACTCGTTCTCGTCCCATGAACGCGACGTGGTCTGGGCTCCTGTTCCGGCTTCGCTCGAAAGCAAAATGCAGGTGACGGGCTGCGAATTCCACTGGGCCGCGACCGCCCGGATCTGCCGCGCCCCGATCGCGTTGATCGAAGTCGCCCACATAACTTCGTTGCGCAGCATCTGCGCCCGCATGGGGATCATCGAAACCGGTTGCTGATCGGTAGCTTTGCCGGAATACCCGGTGCGCACCATGGCCCAGCCGCCCAGACGCTCTGTGACCCGCCAATTCTGTCCGGACATCCAGATTTCGGTAAGCTCGCCCGAGCCGGTATAGCTGACATTCCCGGTCGCGGTGAACGAAACCTTGAAGCTGAACGGCTCCATTTTCGGTCTGTGCGAGACGCTGTTCTCGGCGGCCTTGCGCAGCAGGTTGAACGCCGCCAGGCGATCCGTCGGTGTAGAGGCAACCTGAACGCCTCCGTTAGCTAACTCATGCGGGTCGGCCGGCAACGGCGCGAAAGGCAGGGCTGCTTCGGATGAGGTGAGATACCCACGGATCTGCGCTTTCGCACTCGCGGAAAATGAAACAATGACCAGGCAGCCGAGGATCGCAGAAAAGGAAGTGGATCGAAATGACGCTCTGCACGGCGGCATGGGAACCTCCCTTGGAGAAGTATACATCAGGGATTTGGAGACTTAATGCTTTGACAGTTGAATGAATATGGCTGGCTATTCGCCGACAACCCAGAGGTCGAATGGACGCGATGAATATGCAATAATACACCAAATTCATGCGACTTCTCCTAATATTCGGATTTGGCTTCCTGGCCGCAAGCGCAATTGGACTGGCGCAGCCTCAGCCGTTGCGTTCTTTTGCCGCCGCGCCTCAAGCGTGTTCCCTCTCAGGGCAATCTCCCGAGCAGGGGAGCTTCGATCCCGATGAATTCGAGTTTGTCTCCAACCCCACCCCATTTTCGATCGGCGGAAAACAATTCGAGGTTTCATTTAGTTTCATCGCGCGCGTGGTCAATCTCCGACCGCTATTCCTCGAAACTCTAAGCTCGGCCACAAGCATGCCGCCTCCGAAAGACGCGTCTGTCGCCGCTCCGCGCCCCTGCGACATCATGCGCATTCTCGATGTCCACACAAAATTGCGCGACGTCTTACCGCGGCTCCGGTTCAACGACCTGGTAGCCGGCAGGGCGATGTTCGGCAACGCCGGCCTTTCGAAATCCGTCCTCATGGAACTCAGCAAGATCACAGGCGCGCCCCCTTCGCTTCCGGACACCCCCACGCACGCCTGTTCGAATCGCGCCGGAACGCTGGTCGATTACCGCGCGTTCGGCAAAGGGGAGGTGCTGTTGACCAATGATTTGAGCATTTACTACTCGAATCCGCGCGGCGAGACGTTCGACCAGGAAAAGCTGAGCCAGGAAGATCTCAACCGGCTAATGCGATCGTTCGCCGATGCCGGTTTCGACCAATTTCCCGCCCGGCGATGGAGCACGAATGATCAAAATCAGCGCCCGACGCTCACCCTGATTTGCTCGCGAACACAGTCCGTTCTGGTCGAAGATCACTTGCAGGCGCTAGCGCCGGTTCTCCAAAACCTGGATCGCCTCAAAGCGGCGGCTCTGGCCAACGCCTCGCTGGTGCTTTCCTGGCGCGAGCGGGTCCCGATTACGTTTGTCGAGTGGCCTTTGGCAAATCTCGCACTGGATCAGGTAGAGAACCTGAAACACAGCGCTGCCAACGCCGCGTATGAAGCGCAGCGCCTACACCAGCCCGCGCCCGACTTTCCGGCCCTTCGTCAGCAGCTTCCCGCCGATTTCCTTGGTAAGCTCCCGTCCAGCGGATCGCCGGAAACCGAGACCATCTTTGTACGTTCCGGCTCGGAGATTTTTTGGGTAAACCGGATTCTCAAACCGCCGCCGGCAAACGAGGGGACCATTCGCGCAATCCAGGTGCAACAACTGGAAACGCCGGAAAACGCGCGCGTGTCGTCCTATCTCTCCGGCCTGCTGGATCAAACCGGCCAGCCCATCGATCTCAATTGCGGTTTGCTCCAGAACTTTGTCCCGCTGATTTGGCCGGGCGCTGGCGAAACGCAACTGTCTGAAAATCCCGCAGGCAGGCGCGTAAGCCGCGAAGAGTACGCAAGGCACAGCGCGCTTTACGACAAGATTTATAACAATTGCGGTGCAGGAATTAATTTGATCCAGGGCGATTATCTGTACAGAGACGTCCAACTCAAATACGTCGAGACCAGTCCACGATAGCGCTCAGTTCGAGACCGGAAATTTTTGCATATACACCCGGATCAATGCTCGCCGTATTTCGAGTGGAAGCGGGATCATCGTCAGAACGCCAAAATCAACCGTGACAATGTTGTTTCCGCTGCTCCACGTCAACGCGGAAGCACCCTCGGCGAACGATACGCGGTGACCTTCGAAAAATCCTGCTTTCGAGGAGGCGACGGGAAGGGTCTGATGGAGTTCTACCCAGGTCGCGACGTCCTCGCCGGTCGGTGGCCACGCTTTCATTGAGACCGTCACCGACGCCAATTGGTCGCTCGGGACGCCCACCGGCGCATACGCGATTTGATAGTTGAACGCATCATCGAACGGGTCGAAGCGGATCATCGGGGAGTGCGCCACAAGCCCCGGGACGGACCGAATCAGAACGTTCTCTGCGGGCTCGTGCGCCCGTTGCGGAACGGACCCGGTCCGCGCTCGGCCACGTAAACGGTTCAGGCAATCGACGGAACCGGGGCCCTGATCGACGCTTCGGCAGATCTTCTTATCGTTCTGTATCTCGTTAAGCGTGCCGAGATGGAGAAAAGCCGCTCGATAGGTATTCAGCTGGCGGCACATTTCCCTCCATTGGGCGTTGCCGATATTCTTGCATTGCCCCGGGTCATCGACCACCGGAATCAATGGAATCCGATGCTCACCCATCGGCGGCAAGCTGATACATGCCGCATTCCATAGGCCAACGCAGTCGCTGATCAACTGAACAGACATCGAAAAGTAAGAGCTTTTTTGAGGAAAATTCAAGATGCTGCCGGTGGGATTGCGGACAGAGCCGGGCGACGCATTCACGGCGAGCGACAGCCCAGTCACGCTTACTAGCGGAAGAGCGGCCATCGCTTCGACTTTCGCAGGGAAGCTGAAACTCCCATCAGCAAGAGTCGTCGAGTGCTCCTCCCGAAACGGCTCGTTCCCGTTGTCGCCGAATCCGCCTCTCAATAGGTCGCCCTCAAGGTCCACATCGATCCCGGAAACCGGTTTGCCGCTGGCGGCGTCGAAAACGACTCCTGAAATTGTCGGAATCGTTGTCCCTGAGCCGCCGGTTTGTCCCCACATTGCGGCGGGCAACGCGGCTAGAACGATCTGCCTTAGGATTCGAAGCGTTGACACCTTTGCCTTCCTTGATGATCGCGTGACTGGAGCGAAAATAACAAAAGTACCGATCTTCAGTTTATGCGAAGGACTCGGCTGCTCGCCGCGGCGATCCTGCCGCTCGTGAATCTCGTCGCTCAGTCTCAAAACTCCGGCCCCCGCGCGTCATCCTGTGATGCGATTCGAAAGCGTCTTGAACGGAACGGACTGCACATGGCGATGATCGACATGGTTCCAGACCTGGTTCGGGACTCGGGAATCATAACGGATTCTGAAAAGCTTGCGACTACGGGCCGCCCGGTGACCGGCGTCGCGGCGGATGGCGCTTCGATCGCTTTGCTGCGCTTTCCCGCTAATTTCCCGGTGAGCGGCTGCGCATCGGCGTGCTTGACGGCCTTCAACAGCCGAGCACCTCCACTTCAGAAAACGGCGCTTTGTGCAAGATCGGTGCTCAATCAGGCAAGACTATGCCGTTCTCGTCCTTCCGCTTCGAAGCCGGACCGCTGGTCGTCAAGGCCGTAAAAACCTCGCGCGGCGTGATGGCGTTCGTCCTGTATCTTGCGCCTAGCGATTCCAACCGTGGCGGTTTCGATTCTGGCGAACCATCGCGATCTCTTTCCTTTCGGGCGGACGCTACTCGATGGACTCGGCAATCGGTCTCTCCACGATGATCGCGATCGGTCCTGAACAGTTTCGCGCGATGCTCGCCGGCTTCCACGCGAGGGATGAGCACTTCCGCACGACTCCTTTCGAACGTAACCTGACCATCCTGATGGGTATGCTTGCAGTGTTGTACAATGCTTTTTTCGACGCCCAGACGATCGCCGTGCTGCCCTACGAACAGTACTTGAAGCGCTTCCCGGCCTACCTCCAGCAATTGACCATGGAGAGCAACGGTAAGCATGTGACGCTGCAGGGTACCCAAGTTGACTATCAGACCGGACCGATCTATTGGGGCGAGCTTGGCACCAACGGCCAGCACTCCTTCTATCAGCTCATTCATCAGGGGACTAAACTCATCCCATGCGACTTCATCGGTTTCGCCCACGCGCTTAATCCGTTCGGCAATCACCACAATTTGCTGCTGGCCAATGTGTTCGCGCAGGCCGAGGCCCTCGCGTTCGGCCGGACGCCTGAAGAGGCCAGGGCTGATGGTACGCCGGAGTGGCTGGTGCCGCACCGCACGTTTCAGGGCGATCGGCCGTCGAATACGATCCTGGCTGAGCGGCTGACGCCGGAGACATTGGGTAAATTGATTGCGCTCTATGAGCACAGCGTCTTTACCCAGGGCACCATCTGGCAGATCGATTCCTTCGACCAGTGGGGCGTGGAGCTCGGCAAGGTCCTGGCCGAGCGCATCGTCCCAGAACTAGCGAGCCCGGAGAGTTTGAGGAGTGAAGAGCCGCCACTCCAGCATGACAGCTCGACGAAGGCACTCATTCGGCATTACCGCAACGTCAAGGCCGCCACAGAAGGGAACGCCTGATGCCCGCCTCCCGTTCGGACGCCCTGGTGCTCTTCGGCGTAACGGGCGATCTCGCCCACAAGATGATTTTCCCGGCGCTCTACGCAATGGTGAAACGAGGCGATCTCAACGTTCCGATCATCGGCGTCGCGCTCCCCAAATGGAACCTGGAGCGTCTGCACAGACGCGTGACCGATAGCCTAAAGCGATCGGGTGGCGTCGATAACGGGCGCGCCTTACAGCATCTTCTGTCCCTTTTCAAATACGTGAGCGGGGATTACAAAGACCCAAACACATTTACGGCGATCAAGAGCGCCCTTGATAAGGCGCGCCGTCCGGCGTACTACCTTGCGATCCCACCTTCGCTTTTCGAGACGGTGATCAAAGAACTCGGCGCCGCGAAATTGGCCGAGCATGCGCGCGTGATTGTCGAAAAGCCGTTCGGACGCGACTTGGCCTCTGCAAAGGAGCTCAACCAAGTGGCGCGGTCGGTATTCCCGGAGGACTCCATCTTTCGCATCGACCACTACCTCGGGAAAGAGGCGATCATGAACATCCTCTATTTCCGCTTCGCCAATTCCTTCCTGGAACCGATCTGGAACCGCAACTACGTGTCCAGCGTGCAGATCACCCTGTCCGAGGATTTCGGGGTGCAAGACCGCGGTCCGTTTTATGAAAGCGCGGGATGTTTGCGGGATGTGATCGAGAACCACCTCTTCCAGCTTGTCGCGCTGCTCGCCATGGAGCCGCCCGCCGACAGGGACTTCGGAGCCGTGCACCGGGAGAAAGCCAACGTCTTTCACGCCGTGCGCCCTCTGACACGCGACGACTTGGTGCGCGGCCAATACGCTGGCTACCGGAAGGAGCCGGGCGTCGCGAAGAACTCCGACGTGGAGACCTTCTGCGCCCTGCGGCTTTTCATCGACTCGTGGCGCTGGGCTGGAGTCCCGTGGTACCTGCGCTCGGGCAAATACCTGGCCGAAACGGCGACCGAGATCCTGGTGGAGTTGAAAGCGCCTCCGCAAAGGCTTTTCGCCGACTCGGCGCCAGAGACCAGCCGGGCGAATTACTTGCGATTTCGGCTCTCCCCCAGCGCCGCCATCGCTCTCGCCGCTCGCGTCAAACTCGCCGGAAAAGAATTCGTCGGGGAGCAGCGGGAACTTTTCCTGCTTGAACAGCAGCTGGGCGAGGAAGCGCCCTACGAACGGCTTTTGGGCGACGCCATGGCCGGCGATGGAGCGCTCTTCACCCGCGAGGACGCCGTCGAAGCCGCCTGGGCGGTGGTCGATCCAGTGCTGAAAACACACCATCGCGTTCATCCCTATCGACGCGGCACCTGGGGGCCGAAACAGGCTGACACGATCATCGCTTCGGACGGAGGTTGGCACAACCCTGGACCCAAGGCGTCCGGATGAATGCACCTGCCTCGGCCGTCTTTTACGCTTCTTGATCCTTTCGCGACGACTCTGAGATCACCAGTCGCGAGATGGTTACTTTACGGAATCACGGGCTCGCCTGATCTCAGGAGTGAGTTGGCGAAGCAACCGGTTTGGGCTTTCGCCGAACCAGCACAGCACCGGTCTGAAACAGCTTGACCTGCTGTTTCCGGGCAATTATCTTTCAGCCTGCTGAATCCATCCTCATTGCAAATGACCGGGCTTATCGGGACGCCAGCTGCGGTGCGGCCGGCCCGTTCGGGGTTCCAAGAACCAGACTCATCGGACGCAGACTTGACGAAACTCACGTGCCGCGGGCTTTACGAGACTTTCCGATTCGCCTCTCCGCCGTAGTAGAAATGATCTTCCCCCCTGCCGACGGCGCGCCGAGTCGCAAGCAGGCGAACCAACCGCGAAATCTTCCGTGAGCGCGGCGCAGTTCGTGACAATGGACCTTGCTCGATGATAGATTAAGAACTTCCTTGTCGGAGGATCTTTCTCGCAAACGTGAAGATTACGCTTCTTTCATGCTTTCTCCTGGGAATCCAATGCCTGGTGGCACAATCGGCCGGCGCTTTACACGGTACGGTAACTGACCAGAGCGGCGCGGTCATCCCCGGCGCGGTGATCACGGCCACCGGCCCGAACGGCAAAATCAAATCCGCGACGGCCGGCGACAACGGTCAGTTCGTGGTGAACGGGCTTGCGCCCGGAAACTACTCGGTGGAGGCGGCTGCGCCCGGATTCGCTCAAGCGCAGCCGGCCGCAATCGAAATCGACACCGGCGAGGTCACGCTGAATCTCGCCTTGCACATTCAGATCGAGACCCAGCGGGTGACGGTGAGCGATACGCCCGCGCCTGAAGTCAGCACCGATCCGGCGCAGAGCGCTTCAGCGCAGGTTCTCCACGGTGAGGCTCTCGACTCCATCGCCGACGACGCTGACGATCTGATCACGGATCTGGAAGCACTCGCCGGCCCATCCGCCGGACTAAACGGGCCGCAGCTTTTCATCGATGGCTTTACCGTAGGCGACGGCGTGCTACCCAGTAAAGACGCGATTAGCGAAGTTCGCATCAACCAGAATCCCTTTGCGCCCGAATTCGACACGATGGGTACAGGAAACATCGAGATTCTCACCAAGCCCGGAACGGATCAGTGGCACGGGTCGGCGTACTATAGCGACGGCAGCGACGCTCTGAACTCGCGCAATCCGTATGCGGCCGAAAAAGCGTCATTTTCCCTCAGCGATGCTGGCGGAGGTATCAGCGGTCCCGTCAACTCACACGGCTCCGTGAGTCTGAATCTTGACGATCGCGATATCGATAACGGCGAAGTGGTTTCTGCCGTGACGCTGAATCCTTCAACGTTAGAAGCAACGCCGTACAGCGGCATCGCGGTGAGTCCTCTGCGCCGTCTCTATTTAGGAGCGCGACTCGATTATCAGCTCAATTCTAAAAACACGCTTACGCTCCGCTATGAGCCAAACTACAACAGCTCGAAGAACGCGGGCATCGGCAATTTTACAACCTCCTCCGAATCCTTTCGTACCAGTTCGATGGAGCACTCTTTACAAGGCACGGAAACGGCGACCATCGGAACGAATACCGTAAACGAGACGCGCTTCCAGTTTCGCCACCAGGACGTGACGCAGACGCCGGATAGCACCACGCCTTCGATCATCGTGTCCGGTTCGTTTAATGGAGGCGGGTCATCGGCCGGTCTGCACGATTACATTCACCACCATTACGAACTGCAAAACTATACCACGCACACCGCCGGGCCGCACGTCTGGAAATTCGGCGCGCGACTTCGAGCCGTGCAGATCTACGACACGTCGGAAGTGAACTTCAACGGAGCCTACACCTTCGGCGGCGCCTACGCTCCCATTCTGAACAGCAGCAACCAGCCGGCCGCGCCGGGGACCGTATGCAATGCCGATGTGCCGTCCGCCGGATGCGAGACGATCTCCTCGATTGAGCAATACCGGCGCACGATTCTGTTCGGAGACCTGGGTGATTCGCCTGCAATGATCCGCGCCTTGGGTGGCGGAGCGACCCAGTTTTCGATCAACACCGGCAATCCGTTTGTCTTCGTCGGCGGCGCGGACGTTGGGGCGTTCGCCGGGGATGATTGGAAGGTGAAATCGGATCTGACGCTGAGCCTCGGGGCGCGCTATGAAACTCAAGAGAATATTCCTGACCGTAGCGATATCGCTCCGCGCATCGCCTTCGCCTGGGCGCCCGGCCGCAATCACAACGCGCCCGCTACCGTCATCCGCGGAGGCTTCGGCATGTTCTACGACCGGTTCAACGAACAGAACACGCTGATCGCGCAGCGCTATAACGGCCACGCCCAGCAGCAATACGTCTTCACCGACCCCGACACCTTTCCCGCGCTTCCCTCGATCGCGGGCATCGAGAGCGCTCTGCCGATCATCCACACCGTCAGCGCGGATCTACACGCGCCTTATCTGATGCAATCCTCGATCGGTGTGGAGCGCCAGCTTCCGAAAAAGACCACGCTTGCGGTCACCTACATGGCATCACACGGCCTGCACGAACTGTTGACGCGCAACATCAACGCGCCGCTGCCCGGGAGTTACACCGGGGTCGCCGGAAGTGGCGTTTTTCCGTTCCCCGACGAGGGTCCAATTTATGAGATGGAAGCGGCCGGCCTGTACAACCAGAATCAGCTTTTGGCCAATCTCAATTCGCGGCTTACTTCGAAAATCACACTGATCAGCACGTACACGCTCGCATCGGCGCACAGCAACACGGACGGATTGAGTACGTTTCCGGCGAATCAATACAGTATGGCGGGCGAATATGGCCCTGCGGCGAATGACGTACGCAATCGTGTGTCGCTCGGCGGATCGATCACCACGAAGTGGAAGTTGCAATGGAGCCCGCTAATCATTCTCCAGTCTGGAATGCCGTTCAATATCGTTACCAGCCAGGATGTCTACGGCGACACCGTTCTTTCGGCGCGCCCCGGGTTGGCCACCAGCACCACGGCCGGTGCGATCCTGACCAGTTACGGATGGCTCAATCCCAATCCCACGCCCGGAGAATTGATGGTACCGCGCAATTATGGGCGTGGACCCGGACAGGATACCGTTAATCTGCGTGTGGCTCGCACCTTCCGCTTCGGCGGACCGGAAAAAAGAGGCGCCGAGGACCGGTTTGCATTGACGCTCTCGGTTTCGGCGCGCAATGTTTTGAACCACGTCAACCCGGGCCCGATCATCGGCAACATCAATTCGCCTCTTTTCGGATTGGCGAATCAGCTTGCGGCAGGAACCGGCGCGTATGCCGACAGCGCGAATAATCGCCGCTTGGAGTTGCAGGCGCGATTCGCATTTTGACGATGGACCTGCCGAAATCACGCCAGTGTTGCGCTATTTCGTACCTTCGCTAATGCAGCGCGACCCGTTGACGGCGGAATCGTGAGGTCCACGATAATTGCCATGTCGTCCACCGCAGCGACTTCGCGGGGTCCTTTCCTATGGAATCGCCCGCCGCACCGGCGAAATCGCAGCGCGCACCGCTCTCGGGGCGCGACCTGGGCGCGTGATTTCGATGCTTATGCGCGAAACCTTCGGCTTGCCCGCGGTGGGGCTTCTCATCGGCGCGGGTCTCGCCCACGGCGGATCGCTTGTCATCAAAAGCCGTCTTTACCGCGTGGCAGCGCAAGATCCGCCGCCGTTCTTGCTCGCATGTGCCCTGCTCCTGGCAGTTGGATTTTCCGCCGCCTACGTTCCCGCGCGGCGACCATCGAAGCTCGATCCGATGATCGCCCTTCGGCAGGAGTAGCTTGGGGCGATCTTACTGGACATGCGTTCTCTTCCGAGAAGTTGGTCCACTTGGTCGAATAATCGCGTCGAGACGAGCCCGAATTGTTTGACTCCTGTGAAAGGGCACTTCGGGAATTCACAGATGTGGCATGCCTTCGATAACACGTAATGCCAATGACGAGTTGGCCAGCTACAACGTCAAGCGCCAAACGTTCAGAGTCAGACCGCTTGTGGCGGCTTTACAACGCTCACAGATCGCTGCGTGAGATTCTCAGCTTTTTCATCATGGCGTTTAGTGTCGTCCGCGGCATCCCGAGACGGGTTGCCGCGATGCTGATCACGCCACCGGTCTCTCGAAAAACTCGCACGATATACTCCCGCTTCATCTCCTCCAGCGTGGAGCCGGTGTTTTGTTCGGCGGCGGCGCGCAGTTCCGCCACCGGAGCACGAAGACTGGAACCTCTGGTGAGGATACCGGAACGCTCCACGAAGTTCTCGATTTCCCGAACGTTCCCCGGCCAAGGCCAGCTCATAAGCGCGCGCATTGTCTCAGACGGATATTTTCAATCGTTCGATCCATCTGCGCGGCGTATTTCTTGGTGAAGTGCCGGACCAGGATCGGTATGTCCTCTGGATGGTCCCGCAACGGCGGTACCGTGATCGGGAAGACCTTCAGCCGGTAATAAAGATCGCTGCGGAACAGTTTATGCTCCATCATCTGGGTCAGATTGCGGTTGGTTGCCGCCAGAAGCCCAACGTCGATGGGGATCGTGCGCTTGCCACCCAATCTCTCGAATCCCTTCTCCTGTAGCGCCGATTTCGATGACGATGGTTTCCGCCGTCTTCTTCAGGTACGGCCGCGGCATGCAGAGCCAGCCGCAGTTGCGCAACGCGGTCCTGGGCTTTGTCCTGGTTTCGTTCCTCGCCGCCGCGATCGCCGGCTTTTTTTGGCGCGATGATCGACAAAAACGCGCCGGTCGAAGGCGGCCCAACGGTTCGTTTCGTCCAGGGAGGATGGTGATGAGCGGACCGGAAACCGGACTGTCGACTGGTTCCGGCTCGGCGGCCATTCTGGCGGCGGGAATTGGGACCTTTGTGCTTTCGATACTGGCCATCGCAGCCGACAAGGTTGTTTCGATCAAACGGCTTATGATGTTCCACAAGCCCACCGGGCCTCTGTCGGGCGTGACGACCTCCGCCATCTTGGTCTGGCTGGTCGCCTGGGCGATCCTGAATGCGCGCTGGCGCGGCCGGAGCGTCGCGATGGCGCGCGTTAACACGGCCGCCTTTATCCTTCTTGGGCTGAGTTTGCTGCTGACGTTCCCACTTGTCGCCGACCTTTCTAGATACGCTCGCGCAGTGGCTTCGTCATCGCGGCCGATGATTTCTGTGCATTATAATCAAGGGTCCTTAACTGGCGAGCAACGATGCCCAAGAAAGTGCCGGCGGATGGCCGGAATCAGGAACTGTATATCGGTTTGGTTCGCTTACACGTTCTGCACCATGCCGCGGAGGAACGATCTTCGGCCTCGGGATCATCCGGGAGTTGGGCCGCCACGGATACCGCCTCGGTCCAGGAACGATATACCCACTTCTTCACAGCATGGAGCGGCGCGGATGGTTGTGCACGAGCGTGCAACTGGTCGAAGGCCGACGGCGTAAAACTTATGCCGCGACAGGCGCGGGCCGTCGCGCGCTGAGGCTGGCCCGCGAACGTGTCCGGGAACTTTATGAGGAGATGCTCGAAGCTGGAGAATGAAGCGGCGGAGACGGTGGCAATTCAAGATCAGTGACAAATCGGGACACGGCCGATGGCAGGTCGATTACGATTGCTCACGCCGCGAGCAGGAGAAGATAATTCGGGACGGCAAAACGCCTCGGTTAGCGTCAAAGCCTGGCTCAGGTCCGACTTTCAACGTTTGATAAACGGACGAACGCGCGACGACAGGAGCAGCGGATTCACTGAACCGTGTTGCATTTTCCCGATTGCATCACTGTGCTGCTGCCGGCGTTCACTTGGGCCGTGAAAACTGGCTCGGCGAAGTCTCCGCATCGCAAGCATCCCGGCAGTTTCGTTCTGCAAAATACTCCGAGACGGAATCCGACTGCATTTCTTGCCCTTAACGGGCTGCGCCGAGCGGTTCGAAATCGGGAAGCATGTCATTTGCACAACTGAATAATAGTTTCCGCGTTGATAGCGTCGCTGCGAGTGCAGCATTCGGCCAACAGGAAGCCGAGCAATTCCTGTAGCGCTTCTGCATTCGCCGTATACCACAGGAATTTCTTGTCCCGCCTCACGGTCACCAGATCTTCGTGCTTGAGCTTTTCGAGGTGGTGCGAAAGCGTTGAGGGAGCGATATCCAATTCCGACTGAATATCACCCACGACGAACCCGTCCGGATGGGCGGTTAACAACAGTTGCATGATTCGCAGCCTGGGTTCGGTGCCCATCGCCGAGAGCATGTCCGCAAATCGGGCGACATTCTGGACGGCTTTCTTCGCATTCCGGGAATGCTTCGCGGGCGGACGTGGTCCGCACTTGCCCGCTTTAATATCGGCGTCCGAGCAGATCTGAAGCGTGTTTCTCTTCACACCGTGATTTTACAACAACCCCTTTGACACATTTCGACGATTCTAATATTATCGACTCCTTAGGCTTAACGGCGGCCTTTTTGCGCGGCCAGACAATGACGAATGAGTCGAAGCCAGCAACGGAGAGGTTATCGCCGACACCTGACCTTCCGAGTGGCCTGAACAGCACCCAAAAGTCTAAGTACTTGAACACACTGCTTTGGGTGCTGATCGCGGTTGGAGCCGTGCTCCTGGGCGCGTGGACGATCTGGGCGAGCCATCAACCCGCGGCGTTCACTCGGTCTGGGCGCCCGATGAATGATCTTGACCTTAGCTCCACAGTTCTAGTATTATCGAAATGTGCCGAAATCCCAACCAACGTTCGATGAGGTAGTGCGATACGCGGATATGTTCGCAGCGATCGGCGCGGAGCCCCGCTTGAGGATCATGAGACTTTTGCTCTGTGCCCATCCCGACGGTCTCATGGTAGGGGAGATGCAAGCAGAGCTGGATATCCGCAGCTCGACGCTTTCCCACCATCTCGATAAACTGCGGAGCCATGGATTGGTCACCGTTCACCGGGAGAACACCTTTCTCCGCTACGCCGTAGACGCCGACACGTTGCCAGAACTGCTTGGATTCCTGTATGCCGAATGCTGTACCCGCAACAAGGCCATTGAGCCCGAAGCGATCGTTAGTAATTGCAAATAGAGGAGAACGCGATGGTCAAGCCGAAAGTACTTTTCTTGTGCACTGGAAATTCGTACCGCACGCAAATGGCGGAAGCGTTTCTGCGGGATTTGGGCGGTGATCACTTCGAGGTCACCAGCGCCGGCGACAAAATCACCGCTCTTGATGCGGACGCAGTGGAGGCAATGCGGGAACTGGGCATTGACATCTCCTCGCAGACCCCGAAGAGCGTCGATCACTTTCTGAAACAGCGGTTTAGTTTCGTCATTTCTTTATGTGACCGGCAAAAGGAACGCTCCTGCCCCATCTTCCCTGGCGCGATCTGGCGGAGCCACTGGGACCTCGACAATCCCGCGACCGCGCAGTCCCCCGAAGAGCGCCGGGTATTGGTACGGCGCGTCCGAGACCAGATCAGACGTCGAGTCGTCGAGTTCGTCCGCGAACATCAGGGAACACGCAAAGGAGCCTCAAAGGCACATGGAAATTAAGGAAGTAGTCAAACAGAAATACGGGCAGGCGGCGTTGCGCATGGCGACCGGCGCTAGTACATGCTGCGGCTCCCCTACGCGTTTAAATGGCGGATGTGATCCGGTTACGTCGAATCTTTACGAGGCCAGTGAAACCACGGAACTGCCGGAGAACGCGGTCAAGGCGTCGCTTGGATGCGGCAATCCGACCGCGCTCGCCAAGCTGAATCCGGGAGAAATCGTTCTCGATCTGGGCTCGGGCGGCGGGATTGATGTACTGCTGTCGGCCAAGCGCGTGGGGCCGACCGGCAAAGCCTACGGCCTGGACATGACCGAAGAAATGCTGGCCCTGGCGCGCGAAAATCAGCGTAAGTCTGGCGTGGAGAACGTGGAATTCTTGAAGGGCGAGATCGAAAATATCCCGCTCCCCGATAATTCCGTCGACGTGATCATTTCAAATTGCGTGATCAACCTTTCCGCCGATAAAGACAAGGTGCTCCGCGAAGCGCGGCGCGTGCTCAAGCCGGGCGGCCGGCTTGCGGTTTCCGATGTGGTCGTTCGCGGCGAGGTGCCGCCGGAAGTGCGGCGGAGCATGGAATTGTGGGTCGGCTGTATCGCCGGTGCGCTCAAGGAAATGGACTACGTCAAGAAACTCGCTTCGGCGGGCTTTGACGCGATCGATATCGAGCCGACGCGGATTTATAGCGTTGACGATGCGCGGCAATTTCTCGCCGGCGAAGGCATTGACGTGGACGCCATCAGCAAGCAAGTGGAAGGGAAGTTCATGAGCGCGTTCATTCGCGCCGAAAAACCTGCTGCGATGGCAAGCCCGCAACAGGCCTGCTGCGGCCCGGATTGCTGTAGCTGAGCCGACTACTCCTCTCGCGGTAAGAGCCGGTTCGAAGGAAGAAAAATGATTCGTCTTGGAATTAACGGATTTGGCCGCATGGGGCGACTTGCTTTCCGCGCCGCCTGGGATTGCACGGACCTTGCGGTCGTCCACCTCAACGAAATCAAGGGAGGACCGGCGACGGCGGCGCATCTGCTCGAATTCGACAGCGTTCACGGGCGCTGGTCGAAACCGATGACGACCTCGACCGACCAAATGACGGTCGACGGGCGTTCGATCAAGTTCACCGCGGAACCGAAGCCGAACGACGTCCCGTGGGAAGCCAGCAATGTCGATATCGTTCTCGAATGTTCCGGGAAACTGCTGACCCCAGAGGCGCTGCGGCCCTTCTTCGAACGCGGAGTGCGCAAAGTGATTGTCGCAGCGCCGGTCAAACATCAGGGCGTGCTGAACATCGTCATGGGTGTGAACGATCACCTCTATTCCCCCAAAGAGCATGACATCATCACCGCGGCGTCGTGCACAACCAACTGTTTGGCTCCGGTGGTGAAGGTGATTCACGAGGGCATCGGGATTCGTCACGGCGTGATCACCACGGTGCACGACGTGACGAACACGCAGACCATCGTCGATTTGCCTCACAAAGACCTGCGGCGGGCGCGGTCTGCGCTGATGTCGTTAATCCCGACGACAACGGGCTCCGCCACCGCGATTGGACTGATCTATCCTGAACTGCTTGGAAAGCTGAATGGCGTCGCCATCCGCGTGCCGCTTCTGAATGCTTCCTTGACCGATTGTGTGTTCGAAGTCGAGAGGCCCACGACCGTCGCCGATGTGAATCAACTTTTCAAGCGGGCGGCGGAGACGACCTTGCGTGGAATCCTCGCCTATGAGGAACGGCCGCTTGTGTCTATCGATTTCCTGAACGACCCGCACTCGGCGATCGTCGATGCGCCATCCACCATGGTCGTCGACGGCACGCAGGTGAAAATTCTGGCCTGGTATGACAACGAATGGGGTTACGTGAACCGAATGATGGAGCTCGCGCAGAAAGTCGCGGCATCTTTGCCGGTGCGCACGACGGCCGCCGTGTGATGCCGTGAACAGCCTCCGCAGTTACGCATTGGTAACCGGCGCCTATTGGGGTTTCACCATCACCGACGGCGCGCTGCGGATGCTGGTCGTCCTGCATTTCTACAAGCTCGGCTACGATGACATTTCGATCGCGTTCCTTTTTCTGTTTTACGAGTTCTTTGGGATCGTGACGAACCTCTTCGGAGGATGGATCGCGGCGCGCTCAGGAGTGAAGGTCACGCTGTATGGCGGGCTCGTGTTGCAGATCTTCGCCCTCCTAATGCTTGCGCTCCTCAACCCTCATTGGTCCGAAGTAGGCTCGGTGGCATACGTGATGGCGGCACAGGCGCTGTCCGGCATCGCGAAGGATTTAACGAAGATGAGCGCCAAGAGCGCCATCAAAGTGATCGTGCCGGCCGGTTCCGACAGCGCGCTGTTCAAGTGGGTCGCGCGTTTGACGGGCTCGAAGAACGCCCTCAAGGGTGTGGGATTTTTCGTGGGCGGCGCTCTGCTCGCGGCCTTCGGGTTCGTCAGCGCGTTGGTGGGGATGGCCGCGGCGCTCGGCGTGGTACTTCTCGCTACGGTTGCTTCTCTCTCGGGCGACTTAGGGCGCTCCAAGAAGAAAGTTAAATTCACATCGCTCCTCTCGAAGAGTCCTGAGATCAATTGGCTCTCGGCCGCGCGTCTGTTCCTGTTTGCGTCCCGCGACGTTTGGTTTGTAGTCGGCTTGCCGGTGTTTTTGAGTCAACTCGGATGGTCGTTTTACGCAGTCGGAGCATTCCTGGCGCTTTGGGTGATTGGTTACGGATTTATCCAAGCAGGTGTTCCTGAAATTCTGCGCGCGTTCGGAAGAGGCGATTCTATCGACGGAGCAGCCGCGCGAGAATGGGCATTCGCCCTGCTTTTCGTGCCGCTCGGACTGATCAGTGCGTTGCGGCTCGGCGTCAGACCCGGTCTTGCGCTTGTCGTCGGTCTGGCTGTCTTCGCTGTGGTTTTTGCGATCAATTCGGCAGTCCATTCTTATTTGGTGCTGGCTTACACGGACGAGGATAGCGTCGCGCTAAACGTCGGCTTTTACTACATGGCGAATGCTGGCGGGAGACTACTGGGCACGCTGCTCTCGGGTCTGATCTTTCAATTTGCCGGTTTCGAAGGTTGTCTATGGGGTTCGGCCGCACTGGTGCTCGCAGCCGCAGCCTTATCAATCGGACTGCCGCGCGGACACGCCGTGGCATTGGCTTCTGTCGATGTCGGAGGTGCGGAGTGAACCCAAAAAAGGAGATTCAAATGAAAACGATCCAAGTATTTGATCCGGCGCTTTGCTGTAGCACGGGCGTGTGCGGCGTCGATGTCGAACAGGCTTTAGTCAAGTTCTCAGCCGACGCGGCCTGGGCCAAGCTCAATGGGGCGCGGATTGAGCGGTTTAATCTGGCGCAACAGCCAATGGCTTTCGCGGAAAACGCCGCCGTAAAGGGCTTTCTGGAGCGATCGGGCGAGGAAGCGCTTCCGCTGGTCCTTGTGAATGGTGAAGTCGCTTTGGCCGGTCGTTATCGGAATCGCGCCGAACTGGCACGTTGGGCAGGGATTCCGCGGGTCGTGCCGGAAGCGACGCCTGGCGGTGGATGCTGCTCCGGCGACGGATGCTGCTGAACGGAGACCGACCATGAAATTTCTGGAACGGCCACCACGCTTCCTGTTCTTTACCCAGCACGCTCAAGCGGTAATAAAGATCGGCCCGAAAAGCGCCATCCGCAACCAGCCTCCGCAGCGGCGCATTGCTCGCTCCGATCACGCGAACATTTACACGCCGTGACTGTGTGGACCCGACGCGCCGGACTTCTCCGCTTTGCAGCACGCGCAGCAAACTCGCCTGAAATGCGGGACTGGTCGAGGCGAGTTCATCGAGAAACAGCGTGCCGCCCTCGGCCGCTTCAAACAGGCCCGAATGATCGCGCTCGGCTCCCGTGAAGGCGCCGCGCGTATGGCCGAAAAGCTCGGATTCGAGCAGTGTTTCGGTCATGCCCGAGCAATTCACGGACAGAAATGGCCGGCTCTTGCGCTCGCTGAAATCGTGAATCGCGCGCGCGACCAGTTCTTTGCCCGTTCCCGATTCGCCCGTAACCAGAACGGTGGCATTACTGCGCGCCGCCTGAGCGACAAGTTTGTAGACCTTCGCCATCGCCGCGCTGCGACCAACCAGACCGGAGCCGGAAAAATCCGCGGTGTTCTCATCGTTCGTTTCCGGTTCGGCGATTTCCTGGCGGGCATCGACGTATCGGCGCAGCAAGGCTACCACCGCGCCGATTTGAAAAGGTTTACCGATAAAATCACTCGCTCCGCGGGCCACTGCATCCACGGCCGCTTGAAGCGACGCTTTTGCTGTCATCAGGACGATCGGCAGATTTGGATCTGACGCACGAAGCGCGTCCACCAGATCCAGCCCGCCGCCGTCCGGCATGCAAATGTCGCTCAGCACAGCGTCATACCCGCCCGAGGAAGCGGCGATCTGCGCCTCGCGTCCGGTGCGGACTCCGGTCACGCGAAAGCCGTTCAACGTCAGGCCGGTCTCCAGCATCATGCGGATTGCCCGGTCATCGGCGGCCACGAGAATCTTCGGCTGGTATGGCATCACGGGCGCCGTTACTTCGCCCATGGAATTTACTCCGCTGTCTGTCCAGTGTACAATCCGGCGGTTTGGCCCAGAGGAATGCGCATGGTAAACGTGGAACCTGTATTCACCTTGCTGGTCACGGTGACGCTTCCACCGTGCAGTTCGGCGATTTCCCGCACCAAGGCGAGACCTAGGCCGGCTCCAGGAACATCGGCGTTTTCGAGACGCGGAACCTTGTAGAATTTTTCGAAAATTCGCGGCAGATGTTCTTCAGAGATGCCGCGGCCCCGAGCCTTGTCGCGTGGCTGCGTCTGCACGAACAGCGCACCTATCGGACAGGCAGATAATCATTCTCATCGAATGTGGGTTAGAGGGCAAGGCGATTGCCAGTACTTTCGGCACGTAAATCCTTGAAAACGAATGCATGCGGAAATCAGACGGCGGCATCTTGCCGCATGGGCCTGATCAAGCCGCCAGTGCTGCCCGGTGAGTTTGAAGCCGGGACCGCACCAGGTTGAAGTAGCGGCGGGACACCCGGCGGGAGGTCGATAGAATTCTTGAGAAGCTGGCTCACCTGCCAGAGCTCATCCTCGGAGAGAGAGGCGTGACCGGCCACGCGCGAGCTACGGCCGATAGCGCTCGCCAACTTCCGGATCTTTTACCTTGTTAGTCCTGGCGTCCCGGTAAGGCCCAACAAGATCGGTTGCCCCTCGCTACGCGGCGCCCGGGAGAGGCGTAGTCGAAACACGATGCGTCCCCCCATGGCAAAAAGCGCCAGCGCGAGACCTGCACCAACGAATCCTGGAAACTGGCTCAGCTGCGGCGCCGACGGACGATGCCGATGCGTCGCCCTATAGCCGGGATAGGGCAGTGCAGGCCGCACTGAATAGCCATAAATTCCCGTTAATCCCACAAACATAGCGGTAGCCAGCGAAAGAAGGGCAAGCCGTACCACTAGGCGGGCCAATTTCACAGCGCGCCTTCCCGCACGCGGCGGAAAATCTTCTGTCCGGCCGCGAGCGCCCAGTCCCAGTTGATGGCCAGATGAAGCCCTGCCAGAATGAGCACGGCATTCGAGAACTGATGGTGAAGGGTGTCCCAACGCCAGTCCATGTCCGGCGCGGCGTTCGTGCCGGTCAAGGCCGGCACCGCCTTCTGCGATATCAAAATGCCGGAAAAGATCACGGCGGTAACCGCGGCGAAAAGACTCAGGTTGAGAAGGTAATTGATGCGCCCACGTGCGGATTGCACGGCGAATAAGCGCCGGCTCTGCGAGGCGATCCAACTCCAGGCAAGCAGGAGGTGAGCGAACACCATGCCCACCAGCGCAAGTCCGAGCCACTCATGGAGAACAAGTCCCGTAAAAGGAACAGTCTGAAGCGCGCAGAGAGACGCGAGCAGCGTCATGTCCAGCCAGAAGGCCATCTTCAAGCGCCAGTGTGCGGGTTTCGCTGACTCGCGGGTCCTTACTATAGCCTGGGTGCCCATATTAAGCCCTAGCTGTCTTGATTCAGACGTCGCGGCCGCGCAAAAAGTTCCCGGCGCGGTCGCGAACACCCTGGGTGTACTCAATGCTTCTTCGGCGAAATCTTACGGCGAAATCTTACGGCTGATTTCCGGCCAGAATTCCTTTAAAATGTTCGACGCCATGTCCACGCCGAGTTGAATCCCAAGTTTCGAGACGGCGTTGGTAGCGGTCCGATTATCGGGATAATACGCGTTAGAGATGGCGACCGCGGTCGAATTGCCGAGGACCTCGGAAAAATTGAACTGCGAGTGACCGGAATCCGTGTGAGTCCCGAAAATCTGTCCTGCCGCGCTTCCCAAGCGCGCCCACGTGCTGCCTGTCCCGCGCCGGAAATAGAGTGGATCCTGGTGCAGCATGACGGGAAAAATCGCTTCCGTCATCATATCGCCGATGACCAGATCGGCAGACGAGGTCGCCAGGTAGCGCGAATAGCCCTCGATGCCGTTGCCGAAGGAAGGAGTCGCTTTCGTGAGTTGAGCTTCGCCGGCGAACAGCACGGCGAGTCCCGCGGTGCCGCGATCGAACGAGTCCTCGCCCGCGATTTTGAATTTTTCCCCGGCCGTGAGCGGCTTATACGGATGCAGACTCGGGGACGTACGATAATTCGGAATGATCCCGAGGATTCGTTTGGCCTCCGGTTGCGTCACGTTCTGCCCGGACGAGGCTTGCTGCGCGACCGTTCGGCTCGACAATCCGAGGACAACCGCTAACAAGTAAAGTAGGCAGAAAGGGCGCATCTGTCCGCACTGGCAAGAAGGGTGCCAACCCTTCGATCAAATGCACAACGAAACTTGGCGTGCGGGCGATCCGCGAACAGTGTGGCAAACTGCCGCACTCGCAACGCATCGTGGCGACAATTTGCCGTGCAACTTTGCCCAACAGCGCCGCCGTTCCACTTGAAACGCATTGAATCGCGTAAGCCCCAATCTGGCTGGCGCCTTGAACATCGCAAGTGCGTCTTCACGCGACTCTAAATCTGATGCGAACCATATTCCTGAACCCACCTTCGTTCGAAGGTTTCGACAACGGGGCCAGTTCCAGGTGGCCCGCGACTCGCGAAATCGAATCGTATTGGTACCCCGTTTGGCTTTGCTACCCCGCGGGAATGTTGCCGGATCGCAGAAAGGGAACGTTGTAACGCATGACGTCAAGATCCGTCACGTCGACAGATTAGCAGCGGTAGGTGGATGATGGGAATTTATGTCAGACGGCAGTCCAATCCCGGTTCTTCGCAACCGCTAACGCGCTTCCGCCGTCCTGTTTTATTGGATCTTTTGAAAACAGAATGAATGTCGGCGTAGTAGGTGGAGGCATTGGTGGAGTTGCCGCCGGCTTGGCGCTGGAAAGGGCGGGAATTGGCGCGGTGATTTACGAGCGTGCGCCCAGGCTTCAAGAAGTAGGCGCGGGAATGATGCTGTGGCCCAACGCGACGCGCGTTCTCAAGGAACTCGGTGTGCTTCAGCGCCTGGAGGCGCACAGCGGTCCCACCACAAATTTTCTGGTGCGCAGCGACCGCGGTGAAGTGCTCATGGACATCGCGCTCGGGCGATACGATGTGCCGGCGCTGTGTGCCCGCCGGGCGGACCTGTTGAACGCCCTGCTAAGCGTTCTTCCGCCGCGGAGTATCCGCCTCGGGAATGAACTGATTTCTTTCTAGCAGTCCGGAGCCAAAGTGCGCGTTAACTTCGCCGATGGCTCGACGGCGGAGCATGATCCGCTGATCGGCGCAGACGGTCTGCGCAGTCGCGTCCGAGCGCAGATGTTCGGACCCTCCGATCCCATTTATCGCGGCTATATATTGTCTGGCGAGGCCTCGCGACATATGCTGGAGAAGCGATCGGGATGCCCCGCGCGGGCGGAAACAGGAACTGCTCGAAATGTTCAAAGGATGGCATGAGCCCGTGGAAGCTTGCATCGCGTCGACTCCCGAGGATTCCATCCTGAAGCATGCCGCCTTCGATCTTGCGCCGCTGGAGCGCTGGGGCCGCGGACCGGTCACCCTGCTCGGCGATGCCGCGCATCCCTGCACGCCGAATCTCGGTCAGGGAGGATGCATGGCTCTGGAGGACGCGTTGGCGCTTGCGAAATCGCTATCGACCAACGCCTCAATCGAAACCGCGCTGCGCCGCTACGAACGCGTGCACCGCCGCAGGACCCGTCATGTTCAACGCCGGTCGCTTCTCATGGGTCGGATCGGCCAATGGGAAAACGAAGTGTTAGTTGCAGGTCGCCGCGTGGTCACCCGCATTCTTCCCGCGCGATGGTTCGAACACAATTTGAGGAGCCTTTATGCTTATGAGACGTAGCGCGTTCGCGGTTGTGCTGGCGCTGCCCTGGGTGCTGGTACTGGTGTTGCAGGCGCAGGAGAGGCCGATCGACACCGCGCGCAGCACCATCACCATCCATGCCGGTAAGACGGGACTGCTTTCCGCGGCCGGTCACGACCATTGGATCAGCGCTCCGATCTCTTCCGGCGTCATCCGCGATTCCGGCGTCGAATTTAAAGTAGAAACCGCGAAGATGTTGGTCAAGCCGGATCCGAAGGTGGACGCCAAGACGCGCGCGGCCATTCAGAAGGACATGGAAACGATGACGCTCGAAACCAGCAAGTATCCCGAAATCTCGTTTCAATCCACGCGCGTCGAGCCCTCCGGTGCGGACCAGTGGAAAGTGGAGGGGAACCTCACGCTCCACGGTGTAACGAAGCTCATCACCCTGGTCGTCAAGCGCAGCAACGGCGCCTACACTGGCCATACGGCGCTGAAACAGACCGATTTCGGAATCAAACCGGTCAGCGTCGGCGGAGGCATGGTCAGAGTGAAAAACGAAATCGAAATCGAATTCGAGGTGTATCCGAAATGAGCGCTTCCGTTCACTCTCCGGTGAATCCACTGAAGAGGCGGACCGTCGCATCTTTGACGGTGCTCACGCCGAGCTTCGGCCGTCCCAGATTCAAAACCGTTCTCTGGATCTCGCTCGGTTTGACGGCGCTCTTTGTCTTCATCACTTCAGAAGTTCTTCTCTTCACCGATTACCCATGTACCACGCCTACCGTCTGCAGGTAATCGCCGGCCGCCATCTCCTCATACCCCATTCACTCAGCGGCGTCATGGCTCGCGTGCTGCAAAAAGGAGATCATTCGCCGGAGCAGATCGAAGGAGCGCCCGGCTTGGTCTAACAAGCCCAATGGCTACCTTCTCGGCTCATACCGCATCGCCACCGCACCCGAGCCGAACTCCAGCCGGCTCACGAGTTTCAAGTCGACACGCTTCGATAGCCCCGCGAACAACGTCGGCCCGTGGCCTGCTAGCCTGGGATGCACCACGAACTCGTACTCATCGATCAATCCCAGCTCCGCCAACGCCAGCGGGAGCTTCACGCCCCCCACGAGCAGTCCCCTACCCGACTCCCGCTTGAGCTGCTGAACGGCAGTCCCTAGATCCCCGCGCACGAGCTGCGCGTTCCAATCGACTCGGTCCAGGGTGCTCGACACGACGTACTTCTTTGCCGCGTCGATCGTCCGGGCGAAAGGTTCCATCCAATCAGGCCTCGCTCCCATCCGCGCCGGCGGCCGAAATGCTGTCTCCATCATTTCGTAAGTCACCCGGCCAAAGAGGAGGGCATCGGACTGGTCGAGGTTCTCGACCGCGTGACGATGCAAATCTTCGTCCGGGGCGATTTCAGAATGATCGCAGCATCCGTCCAACGTGACGTTTATCGAATACCGGAGGGGCCGCATTACGCAAGAGTACCGCCCGCCGCGTTTCCTAGCAAGGTTCGCCCCGTTTGGCCGAGCAGAGCTTTTCGGTCTGGATCTGAGGCCTTGACGTCCAATGGCCCGGATCAGGAATTCCCGTAAGGAATCCGTCCGGCCACTCGGAGAATAATCCATCGTTAGTGACGGATAAAACTCCCGGAAGCGGACTTCTGAGCAATTGGCGTGCGAAAATGGCTTCTTGTTCCTAATCCGGTCATGCTCCCTCGAACGCCATTTAGGGGAGGCCAAGTACCGGAGAAAGCGAGAAACCCCATGAATCTGCTCCGCTTCAGGAAGGCCGCCCCGATGGTCACGGCCCTCTTCCTCATTCCGGCTTCCTTCGCGCAGGAGACAGGAGGCGACAAAGTCGATCTGGACGCCCTGGCCCAGATCAAGACCGAGGCCTTCCAGCACTCGCAAGTGATGGAAAACCTCTTTTGGATGTCCGAGGTGTATGGTCCGCGCGTCACCAACAGCCGCAATCACAAACTCGCCGCCGAATGGGCTATGAAGCAGATGCAGGAGTGGGGACTTAAGAACGTCCACCTGGAAAAGTGGCCCTTCGGCTATGGATGGCAGATCAAGCATTTCTACGCCGCGATGGAGACTCCGGTCTATGCGGCGTTTACCGGGTTCCCGCTGGCGTGGACGCCCGGGACGAACGGCCCGATCACGGTCGAGCCGGTGTGGGCGCCCATCCACTCGAAAGCGGATTTCGCCAGATACCATGGCAAGCTGAAGGGCAAGGCGCTGCTGATGTTTGACCCGGCCCCACTCACGCTCCACACGCGCGCGGACGCGCAGCCTTCCCCGACGGACGAAGAAATTCTGGCACGCGGAGGTGCGCGCGGGAACGGTGGCGGCGGGCCCCGATCAGAAAATGGAGCAGCAGCCGGCGCTCGAGAGAATCGCGACCCAAGCAGGCGGGGGCGCCCCGGTGAAGGCGAGTGGGAGTACACGCCGACGTCGCTTGCCCTGGCCAATGCAAAGAACGGGATCCTGCGCAACGAGGTCAACGCTTTCCTGAAGGAGGAGGGCGTGGCCATTTCCATCACGCCGGGTTACAACGGAGACGGTGGTACGATCTTTGCGACGTATGGTGGGTCGGAGAATCCCAAGGATCCAATTCCGCCTCCGATCGTCGCGATTGGGGCTGAGCAGTATAACCGCCTCGTCCGCCTGCTGCAGCATGGTATCACGCCGAAGCTGAACTTCGATATCGCGGTCGATTATCAGAAGGAAGACCAGAACGCATTCAATGTCATCGGCGAGATTCCGGGCACCACCAAACCGGACGAAGTGGTCATGCTCGGCGGTCACTTTGACAGCTGGCAGGGCGGCACCGGCGCCACGGATAACGGCACCGGGTCGTCGGTGGCGATGGAGGCAGTGCGCATTCTGGCTACGTTGCACAAGGCCGCGCTGATCAAACCGATGGCGCGTACGGTTCGGGTTGCCCTGTGGGGCGGCGAAGAGGAGGGCGTCTACGGCTCAACCGCCTATGTGCAGCAGCACTTCGCTCAACGCGCTACCATGGTGAAGACCCCCCGAGTACGACAAGCTGGATGTGTACTTTAACGACGACGGCGGCTCCGGCCGCTTCCGTGGAGTCTCGGCGGGTGGGAGTCCGCAGATGGCGGCCATCTTCAAGTCCTGGATTGAGCCCATCAAGGACCAGCATATCGTTGCTGTTACGAACGGGGATCGGTTCAGGCCCACTGCGAGCCCCGGTGGCACGGACTCGACCGCCTTTTCGTGGATCGGCCTGAACGGCATCGGTTTCCAGCAGGATGGATTGGAGTACGGCACGCGTACCCACCACTCCAACGCGGACACCTATGACCGCGTGCAGAAGGCCGATGTGATGCAGAGTTCCATGATCGAAGCGTGGTTTGTCTACAACGCAGCCACCCGCGCAGAGATGCTCCCACGCATCCCAACCCCGGCCCCGGACCCCAATGCGAAGAGCCACGAATAGAGCGCCACTTTGAATTCAAAGCCAAGCGTGAGAGGGAGATCATTCACAGAAAATTTGCCCGTGTTCGGCATGCTCTTTTGGTGCGTAAGCGCCGATTTTAGGGGCAGGATCGACCCGACAACCTATGAAACTGTCCATTTCATGGGAGCGTTGCGGCAGCCACTGGATTCACGCTAGAAGGACTACGAGATGCGACAAGGTTTTACGGCGAAACCACCAGGGGACGAGCCCGCGACGCGAGGTAAGAACTACATAACGCCGGGCGGGCTTCAGCGTCTCAAAGATGAGCACCGGTTTCTGCTCACCAGGGAACGCCGGGCCGTGACGGAGGTGGTGGCGTGGGCTGCCAGTAATGGCGATCGCAGTGAAAACGCCGACTATCAGTACGGCAAGCGGCGGCTGCGGCAGATCGATGGGCGGATTCGCTTTCTCACGAAGCAAATCGAAGCCGCGGAAGTGGTGGACCCGGAAACTCCGAGAGCGGGGCCAGCGGCGACGAGGGTATTCTTCGGCGCGACGGTGCGTTATGCCAATGCAGCGGGAGTGGAGCGAGTGGTGAGCATCGTGGGCACCGACGAGGTCGATCTCAGCCGAAATCACATCAGTTGGGTGTCGCCCCTGGGGCGCGCGTTGATGAAGTCGGCAGTGGGCGACAGCGTATTGCTCCAAGCGCCGGGCGGTGCAGAATACCTGACCGTGCTGGAAGTGTGTTACAAGCGTATTTCCGTGGAACCGTTCCGTGAACCACCTGGATCCGAGGCCTCGGCAAAGGCGGTACTTCGCGACGCCAATCCACCTGATGAAGGTTAGTGAGACGGCACATGAAAATTCCGAGCCCTGCCGAGCCCCGTGGGGCCGAGCAAACGAATCGTTCTGCGGTGACGATTGTGGACTGGATCGGCTGAGACAAATTGGGTGCGCCCGGCTATTCTTATTCAAGGGCGGCATGTGAGCATGAAGAACCTGTTCGATGCGGCGGTGGCGAATCAGATGAAGGTCCGGCTGGGAAAGCTGGAGCCGCAGAGTGCGAGGCGCTGGGGCAAGATGACGCCGGCGCAGATGCTGGCACATTGCTCGATGAGTATGCAATGGGCGGTGGGAGAGGTGGTGCCCGAAAAGGGAGCGCTACTCACACGTGTGATGGGGCGGCTGGTGAAGCCGATGGTGTTTCGCAACGAGGACCCGCTAAAGAGGAATTCGCCGACAGCGAAAAGCCTTATTGTGACGGATGAAAGGGATTTGGGCAAGGAACGGGAGCAGTTATCACGGTTGATTGACACGTTTGCGGCTGGAGGGGCAACGGGCTGCACGAAGAATCCGCATAGTTTCTTCGGCAAGATGACGCCGGAGGAATGGGCGATCTTGATGTACAAGCATCTCGACCATCACTTGCGGCAGTTTGGGGTCTGACGTCTCACAGACTGAGGGCGGATTCGAAACGGCCGGAATGATTGTCAGAGGCAGTTGATTTCTCCCCCCAATAGCGGGACGACATCGGCCTCGATGCAACTGCTTGGACAAATTCCCCGTCGGGAAACACGAAGTGCGGCCAAGCGAGAGTCCTTGGGATATAATCGCTTCGTCTATGGGCTTCGCGCTCGCGTCGCCGCAACCCGAAACAACCTTTGCCGAACCTGCTCCGTGGTCGCTGGCACGGCGGATTCTGTTCCGGTTTGCCTGCGCCTATTTCGTTCTGTACTATCTTCCGGCGCAGGGGCACGGCAGCATTCTCGGAGGGCTTCCCGGCACCGCGGCGTACAATCGCATGTGGCACGCGATGGTCGAATGGACCGCAGCCCACATCTTCCATCTCAGCGGCGCCGTCGCCGTCTACCCGAGAGTGAACGGCAGCGGCGACACGACGCTAGACTACATTCACAATCTACTCTTGTTGACAGCTGCCGCTGTCGCGGCGCTGGTGTGGTCGATCCTTGACCGCAAGCGAACCGATTACCGGCGGCTGCATGCGTGGCTGCGGATCTGGCTCCGCTATTCACTCGCTGCGACACTTTATGGGTATGGGTTCGCGAAGATTTTCCCGCTTCAGTTCACGCCACCCGCGTTCTTCAAGCTACTGGAGCCGCTGAAAGACTTTTCGCCGATGGGCCTGTTGTGGACCTTCATGGGGTTTTCGCCTGCTTATACAATCTTCGCGGGATTGGCGGAAGCGGCGGGTGGAACGCTGCTGTTCTTCCGCCGCACGACCACGCTTGGCGCGTTGGTCTCGGCGGCCGTTCTGTTAAATGTGGTCCTGCTGAATTTTTGCTATGACGTGCCGGTGAAGCTTTACTCGTCAAACCTTTTTCTTACGGCGATCTTCCTGGCTGCGCCGGATTTCCCCCGCCTGGCGCGCGTATTTGTGTTCAATCAGCCGACGAAGCCGATGAAAGTGGATGCCGTGTTGTTCAAAGGGCGGATCACACGCGCCGCCAGTGTCATCCTGAAGGCCACGCTGATTGGATTCTTCCTGTTCATCAATATCCGAGGCGGAATCGCGGGATACCGCCGGGCGTATCACGGACCGCGGCCTCCGCTCTACGGAATTTGGCAGGTCGACCGTTTCATTCAAGACAGCGACGCCGCCGATCAGAATCACTGGAAGGTTCTGATGATCGAGTACCCGCAGTTTGCGACCATCCGCTTCACGGACGATTCGGTGCGCGGCTATCGCGTCAAGTACGAAATCGCGGCGCATCGCGTGAGTTTCGAGCCGAACTTGTCCTTCGATTTTGTTTTTCCGGACGATTCGCACCTGACGCTTGAGGGCAGCGGCATTTCAGCTACGTTCGAAAAACTCGATCCCGCGCAGTTCCTGATCAACCGCCGCGGATTTCACTGGATTAACGAACGACCGTTCAACCGGTAGGTTCAACCGGGCGCGAAAAGCTCGACCGACTAGTGTCGTCGCGACCGACGCGCCGCGCGCCGTGGTAATAAGCACACGAATTGTCGCTCCGGGACCTGTTCTTAAGCCTTCTCGGCCAATTCACCGGATAGCCGGCTCAAGCCGGCTCCGCACGGGTGTAGACTGTTGGGCGAGTGCCTTAAGCACGGAATCTGAAGGAGGCCATCATGTGCCAGATTCGCCGGCGTTCGTTTCTTGGATCCTCGGCTGCGCTGCTGGGCGGCAGCCTTGTCTCCCAGGCGCAAAGCAAACATCACGCGGACGGAAACAGGATCGGGCATCACGCGCCCAGTGTTTCCTTGATGACGTCCACCGCCAACGACCTTCTCGCCGCGCTCGATCCGCAGCAAAAAGAAAAAGCCATGATTCCGTTCGATGATGCGGAGCGGATGCGTTGGTTCTATACTCCCGTCGAACGCAAGGGCTTAAGCCTCGGTGAGATGCGTCCTTACCAACGGCACCTGGCGAGCGCGCTGCTCGCGGCCGGTTTGAGCCAGACCGGCTATATTAAAGCCGTCACCATCATGAGCCTGGAGGATGTGCTGCGGATTCTCGAAAACGGCAAAGGACCGCACCGCGATCCCGAAAATTATCACTTCTCGATTTTCGGAACGCCATCAGATTCCGGCACCTGGGGCTATCGCGTGGAGGGCCATCATCTCAGCCAGAACTACACGATTGCCAACGGAGGCGTCCTGGACGCGCCCAGCTTTTTCGGGTCGAATCCCGCCGAAGTGAAACAGGGGCCGCGTCAGGGGCTACGGGTGCTGCCGCAGGAGGACGACCTCGGATTCGCGCTGATCCGATCGCTCGATGAACCGCTGCAGAAAATCGCCATCGTCGATCCCAAGGCTTACGCAGATATCCTGACCAAGAACTCGCGGGTCGCGGCGCTGAAGGGACAGCCGTCGGGCCTCGCCGCCGGGAAAATGAATGCGAAGCATTTCGATGCGCTGCGCGCGCTGGTGGAAGTTTATGTCTCCAATCTCGCTCCGGACCTCGCAGCGCGGCGCATCGGCCAGATCGATCAAGCTGGACACAACGTCTGGTTCGCCTGGGCCGGCGGAATCAAACCCGGCGAACCGCACTATTATCGCGTACAGACGGCTTCCTTCCTGATCGAGTTCGATATGACCCAGGACAATGCCAATCATATCCACTCCGTGTGGCGCGACTTCGCCGGAGATTTCGGCGGCGATGCTCTGAGGGCGCATTACGAATCGAGCCATCGAAGCGAAAACGCATAAAGGCCGTCCGAGTTTTTTGTGAACAGGCTGCGGATACTGCTGGAACCACCGCGACTCGTAATAATATCGGTGCACCATATCCCAGGCCCCGATCATCTTTACAGGGGACAAAAACCTGACCGGCTTCCATCCTCACGAGAACTCAGACGTCGGCAGCGGGCACTAATGTTCTTTTCACGCCATGGCGTCGGGGTGAGATTTATTGGCTCGCCTTAGCCGCCGCCCAGCGCCGTCAAGAGGCGAAATTTCTGAGGTTGATCTCTTTTCACGCCGCGGGCTTCGTGTTGGTGGCAGGCGCCGCCTTCTTGATCGCTGCCCACCGCTTCTTCGCCCCTTCCACCATTGCCTTTCGCGCAGCCGGACTTATCTGGCGCTTCTTGGCGGCGGGTTTTGTGGGCGAAGCATTTGCCGCACTGGGCTTCGATGCGGCCTTGTTTTTAGGCGCTGCCTTCGCCGCGTGGAATCGAGCCCACCTACGCCTCGATGCCTCTGCGATGGCCTTACGTCCGGCGGCGCTGATCGTGCGCTTCCGCGGCGCTGCCTTCGAGGCCGGAGCCGCGCGCCCCGCCGCAGACGTCGCTCGCGGAGCACCACCGCGCGCTGGTCCTTGTAAGGCATCAATCGCTCGAGAAAGGCGATCGCGCTCAGCGATCAGCAAAGTAACAATCTGCTCGGTCGACATTTGTGAAAATAGTATCAAGTTATTCCTACGCGAAGCAATCACCGCTCTAATCGGCATTACGTCTAATCATGTGCCGCAACAAGGGTGACATTCTCGGCCACGTAAAGCGTGATCGCGATCCTCCCCGAGTTTTCGAGGCGATGATACTCCAATGGTCCACCACCATCTCGTGTCGGGGTGCTTCTAAGCGGTACATCCGTGGCGCCCACCTTGAGGCGCACGCCCTCGAGTCCTATATGCACCGCCGTGCCATCGCCGCGCGACCCGCTGGCGAAACTTGCCTGGCCCCACGCTTTTGAGCCGATTGCGGCGACGATGACGCCATCCGCTTGAAGATCGCTGGCCAGCATGAAGGCGATCGGTCCACCGTTTTCGGCCGTCTTTGTGCTCCAGTCGTCCACCGAAATCAGCGACACCGGCGTTCCTTCACGCAGAATCCGCGGAGATAGCCCTGCCGCCATTTTGGGCACGTGCGTGGTGACCTTGCCGAGGACAAACTCATGCAGCAGATGGCTGGCCGCTCTGCCGCCGAATCCGAGCAGCGTGTCGTCAAGCAGTCGCCGCCCGGGCCGCGAACTGGCCGGATAATACAGCGTGGAGATTTCTCTGGACGCCAGGCCACCCAGAACATCGGAATAGTCGGGCTGCCAGTGGCCGCTATCCCCCTTAAGTACGAATGCGGTCCCGATGGCGTACAGCACTCGCGAGCCGATGCTGCCGGCGCCCTTGTAAAAGTAGCGCGGGTCCTGATGAAAGACCGACTGCATCACCACGTGGCCGATGAGGACGCCGCTGACGCGGTCGGCATACTGGGCGCCAAAACGTTTCGCGTAGCCCTCCGTGCCTTGGCCGAATGCGGGGTAATTTTTCCGCCCCTGCTCGATTCCGGCGGCGAGCCCGACGCCCAGCAGGGTCACCGGATCGATAATCGTTTTCCAGCCGAGGTGAAACTTCTGCGCGGCGGTCAATGGCGCCGCGTCCGGTGCATAGCTGATGAAGTATTGCGGAAACAGGCCTAACAGACGCTGCTTCTCCTCGGCTTTCAATTGCTCCGCCGCCAGTTCGCGCTGCGAGAGAGTGACATCCATCGTCGAAGACGCCGAAGCCACCTGCAGTACGATAGACAGCGGCGGTTGGTCGCCGCCTGGACGAACCACCACGTTCGGCGCGGTCCAAGCCGCGAATCCAAGGGCAACGATCGCGATCTTGTAATTTCCGGGCTCAATTGCGGAAAAACGGAATGATCCAGTTTGGTCTGTAATCGCGGTACGCGGGCCTGTGGAAGCGGCCGTTTCCAAGGTCACAATGGCGCCCGCTACTGCCGACCCGGAACTGTCCTTTACGGAGCCCCCGATGGCGCCAGGCGCGTTTCCTTGGGCCTCTGCCGACTGGGCGGATGCCAATCCCGGAACAAAAGTTATCCCAAGGGCCAAGACCAAGCTCGGAAGGACTGGGCGAAACGTCGATCTCCGAGCCGCGGCTGATATTCGCGTTAACCAAACAGCGATCTGTGATGTTGCCAGGTGTTCCCCTCGTGCAATCCTAATAATTCTCTTGCCCTCTATCTTGAACAAGCGCCGGAATTATGCCATCACGTATCAGCTCAGCCCGCGGGATCCTCCCACTTTGCCGTGTATCGCGCCCCAAACTCGATTGAGCTTCGTATCGCGCCAGATCATCGACTTCCATCGAACACAGCCGATACATCACGTCCACGGCATTTTTCATGATCCGCTTCATGTTTGCATCCGTGACATGCGAATAATCCGCCTGGCCGTCACAGGTCGGGCATACCTTCCCGGCATGAAGATCCTCGATGGGGCCGTTGCGAACCGCAAGAGCCACGATTGCCTTCGCTTCGCGGACCCGTTGTTCACGGTCAGGATGGCGAGCGATCGTAGGCACGCCTGTACCTTATCCGAAAAACGAAATTCTGTCAATCGACTCGAAGGCGAACGCCGATTTGAAAGGAGCGCCAAACGCATTGTCAGGATCAAAAGAGCGCGTTGTGGCTAAAAACTGCACCAAAAATGGCGCGGCCTTTTGTATCCGGGAATGCGCTACAGCGCCACCGCGTATGCGTGTCATCGCGTACTACAGCGCTTTCCCTAAACCGCCATTATACGCGATGATCGGGTGGCGACCCCAGTAGAGAAATCCGGGCGCGGGCGATTTCCAACGTTTGCAAGCTGGTATAACTGAGGAAGGCTATCCTTACATTGTGGAGTCAACAATGAAGATACTGCTGAAAGTTGTCGGAGCGATCGTCGCCTGCGTGATCCTGGCGCTAGTGGTCCTCGGCATCACGGGCCTCGATCCGAACGGGCATAGGGCCGGGCTGTGGCTGAAAGGGGATGTGACGGCCTGCCCCGTCAACTGGGGGTTCGCGGCTAAGTATCCCACTCTTATGATCGAGACCCACACCTGGTATCTCATTCCTCACTCAGTGAACATCTACTTTGTGACGGATAATGACAATCTGTATCTGCATGCCGATTATCCCCCTGGGGGAAAATTTCCCGGTGGCAAAAGCTGGACCGCCAACGTCGCCCGCGACCCCAACCTGCGCATAAAAATTGGCGATCAGTTGTTCGATTGCAAGGCGGTTCTCCTCGACGATCCGGCCGAGTTCGCCACATTGTTCGAGAATTTTCGCAAAAAATACCCCCGAAGCCCTTTTAGCAACTATCGCCGTCGCGGTGACGTGTATTTTTTACGCGTGCTGCATAGATGAGCGCGTGGGCTGACCGCCGCGCATTCGCGGCAGGAGTCAGGAAGAATCTGCGGAGGCTTCGAAGGGATTCTTCGCTCAAACACGCCACCTCCGCCCGAAGGTCCATGCTAACCGACGTAGCGGTTGGCGAAGTTGATTCGGAGCGGGGGCGACGCATGTTCTAAAACCCTCGGTCGTCACCTGAAAACCGGCCATCAGTGTTCACTTCAAAAACCGGCCAACGGAGCAGATCCAGAACAAGAGTATTTAGAAGGCATCCCCATGTATGATTGGCGTTATGTGGCGTCAACGGACCCGAGCAGGTAGCAATGGCTAATGCACTGACGGCTATTCGCCTGCTTCTCGTAGTTCCGTTTGCGTTTTACATGGCCCGCGAAAACGAGCACTCGGCGATTTTCGCGCTGGTTGCGTGGGTGGTGGCGGTGATCACCGATTTTCTGGATGGTCCGATCGCGCGGCGAAGAGGAACCGTGACCGCGCGGAGCGGAACTTTCGATCACGCGAGCGATTTTCTATTCGTCACCTCCGGACTGTTTGCAGGAGCCTCTCGCGGCGCGTTCCCATGGATACTGCCCATCCTGGTCACCGCGGCCTTCACCCAATACGTAATCGATTCCTACTGGATTCACCGGCGCGCCAGGCTCCGAGGGAGCAAACTCGGCCGCTACAACGGCATGCTTTATTTCGTGCCGTCCTGCATGGATATCCTGATCCGAATGGGACTTCACTTTCTCGTTCCGTGGCTCACGATCCTGGTTTGGTTGCTGGTCCTGAGCACAGTGGTTTCGATGGGGCAGCGGCTGGCGTTCCGAAGCCTACCCGAACAGTTCCCGAGTCGCCCGCCGGACAAATAGCAGGCCCACGGCGGCATTAAAGAAGATGAAGAAATTGTGCATGACGAAGCCGAAGGCGGTCATCTGGCCGGGTTTATCCGGAAAGAGCAAAACCCAAAAAAGAATCGCGACGGAGTGCATCGGACCCGGCGCTGCCGCGCCAAGGAATATCACTGGCAAAATGCCGAGCATCTCTCCAAAACCTATCGAGACTCCGAAGAGTCTCAGAGCCAGCGTATAGACGACAACACCGACGAGTACCAGCGGCGCGCGCAACGCTATAACCACGCCGTACTGCCACACTTTCGCCAGCCGGAACGCCCGAAACATGGGACGGTCGCGTAATGCGATGCGCGGGGCGATTCGTCCGCTGAAGAACAACTGGAAAAGCGTGAAGAACACGGCGGCGCCTAAGGCGATCCATGGAATGATATGGAAGGCAGGCTGGAAACGATTCCACCGCAACAGCACGCCGACGGTCGCCCATAAGATCAGGCTGTAAATCTCGCAGAATATGAGGAGGACCATGCTGGAGCCGACTTCCCAGCCCGGCACTCCGTCGCGACGATTCAGATAAACCGCTATGGCGCCCTTGCTGACCTGCTCGTTGACCAGCGAGAGAATGTAGGCGCTTGCTCGAATGGGCAAGATATCGGCGTAACGTATCTTGGCGTTGAACCAGTTGATCACGCTCCAGACAACCAGACTATCGAATATCACATAAAGGATGCAGTACGGAATCATGAGCGCAAGCCAATACAGCCAGTTCACATTCGCAAAGCTTTTTGCCAGGTATGTGAGCAACCCGGTGCCTTGGGCCGAAGCGGCGTGGTCGACGCGATTATAGAGATAGGCGAAGCAGCCCAACGTAATCAGTAACGGCAAAAGCCGTTGCCAAGGCTTGGCCTTTTTGCTTCCAGCGTCGCGCGCCGTTATGCCTGGCTGACTGCTCTGGCTCATTTTTTTCGATCCTGTTCTAAACTCTTCTTGATCATCTCATCGATTCCGGTCAGGTGGATTCCCAATTCGCTCGCAGCAAGCCGCGAGTCCAGATGCGTATTTGCCGTGATCACTTCGACCGCGTCCGGTGAAAATCCGGGACCCGAGATGCGCCGACGAATGGCCAGTGCAAACGAAAGCCATCCTTTGGGGACTGAGCGAATCCTCACTTCGCGGCCGAGAATCCGAGCCGCGCGCTCCACCAGTTCCCGCTCCCGCAGCGAAACGGGGCCAACCAGTTCCAAGGTGCGATTGCTCGCGACCGAAGGTTGGGAGGCAGCGAGGGCAGCCCGCGCCAAGTTGTCCACATCGAGAGGCTGTTGAAAATTGCGGCCGCCGCCGATCAGCCTGGCCTTAGAGCCGCGTGTATTTCGCGCCAGTGCCGCCGCGCCTTCGGTTCCACGCCCCAGCAAGAGTGGAGCGCGCAATATCGTATAGCAGAGGCCGGAAGCACGTACCACAGCTTCCCCCTGCCCCTTGGTGCGATAGTAGCCGTTGGAAGATTTCTCATCGGCTCCGATTGCACTGACTAAGACGAACTTCTCCACTGCGCACCTCTTTGCAGCTTCCACGACGCTGCGAGTTGGCGCGACATTCGCTTGTTCATATGTCGAGCCAGGCCGCTCAACAAGAACACCCGCCAAGTGAATGATCGCGGAAGCTCCTCGAAATGCCGCGTCCAGACTGCTCGAGTCATTGTAAGAAACCATGGCGAGGGCGCTCCCCCCCAGCATGGGCCGAATCTCGTCCGCAGCGGAGTCGGATCGGACTGCGGCGACCAGCGCATCTGGCGCCACGCCGGCTTCCGCCGCGCATCGTAGTATCGCTTGGCCGGAAGCGCTATTGGCGCCAGTGATGACGATTCTCATGGGTTCAACCAGCCTGGACAGCGGACCGCCGAGATACTCCGAACGATCCAGGACGTGAAGCAAAATGACTGTCCCCCCATGCCCATAGACACAACAAACTCAGAATACTTCGACTACGCGAAACAGGGAAAAGCATGCTTCTCAAATACTTTCTCAATCAGACTGGACGTGAAATAGGTGCATCACTGGTCCATTGGTGGAGTCTGCTGCCAAAAGTTGAGGGTTCCGTGTTGCTCTCGCTCCGAGCACGGCCGCTCTTTCGTCCGCGTCGGTGACAGGGGACAAAACACAATCATATAAACGATCGCCGAATTTCAGCCGGACATGCGGATCACGCATCACATTCTTCACCCAATTCTTGCCGTCCGGAAAAGGCACTCCCTTGGCGAACATGGACGTCAAGTAGAGCTGACCATGATAAAGGATGAAACCTGTTGTTACCGAATGTGGAATCCCATACCAAGTTCGCGTCTGAACTTTGTCCGTCTTATATTGGGAAACGAACGACCAGTCGGTGACCGGGGGTTTCACAACCGTTCCGCTGAGCCATAACCCAGGATAGTTCCCGGGACCAGGTGTATTCCCAATAGGGTTAAAACCGGTGAGGCGCAGCACCACTAACGCCAAAACCAAACAGACCACGATTGCACCTACAATCTTTGCCAACGTCCTCATCTTGCGCTCCTATAATAAGCTTGAAAGCTGGAATTCGCGTTTCGGCTTATCCGCACTGGGTCATTGTACACCCAATTCTTTCGCGCCACTTCTCAGGGCTCTTCGCTCTTTCGTGTTTCGCCGCGTGAGCGGGGCGTTTGGCTGAGGCTCTCGCTGGTGGAGCACCTTGCCGCTGCGGTCCTTCAGGGGATCGATTGCTCGTGTCAAGCGCTCCCGTTCGGCATCGAGCAAAGCTACAATCTGTTCGGCCTTGCATCTACACCTATGTTAGCGGAGCCCAAACCTTACATTTCGAGGCGTGAGTTGCGACTGTCGACGGAAGAGTAGCGCTGGAGCGCGAAGGATGCCTACTGAACCAAGTAACCGTTTAGCGTAAATTACAGTCTCACTTTTTTCCCGTGGGTCACGCAGATAGTGGTGAGTCCAGACGTGTGGGGATTTGGGGAAATAACCGGCCATCGAAAGATCTGGCACGAGAAAGAGCAAGGCCCCAAACTGCCATGATTCCAATGGTTACCCACAATGCTCATAAAGAAGACGCCAGCGCCTTCAAGATGTAGGAGTGGTCGAGGGTTCATGGACAGTGCCAATCATATCCACTCCGTGTGGAGCGACTTCGCCGGAGATTTCGGCGGCGATGCTCTGAGGCGCATTACGAATCGAGCCATCGGAGCGAAAACGCCTAAAGGCCGTCCGGGTTTTTTGCGAACAGGCTGCGGATACCGCATAATCGGGCTTGAGCGCGAGCGCGCGCTTCAAGGCGGCGATCGCTTCAACCGTGCGCCCGGATTGGGCGAGCGCACCGCCGAGATTTTGCTGTACCTCGGCGAGGCCGGGATTGAGCAACAGCGCCCGTTCATAGTGCCCGACAGCTTCTTTCATGCGCCCCTGTTCCTGAAGGGCGATCGCGAGGTTATTGTGCACCTCCGGCCAGTCCGGCTTGAGCCGCAGTGCTTGCTCATAATGTGGGACGGCCGGCTCCAGACTGCCTTCCTGGCGCAATGCATAGCCGAGATTATTGTGGGCCTCGGCGAGTTCCGGCTTCAGCCCCAAGGTCCGGCACCGGTTCTGATCGAGAAACCTGAGCGCAGACCGGCGGCGAAGATGAATGTGGCTCACTCTGCCTTGCTCTCGCTGGAAGACGCCGCGGGTCCGAAGCCGCATCGCCCGCGCAGTCCGTGACGAAAGCGTTCCCGCTCCTCCGGTGTCATGCGGTCCCACCGCTCCGCCATCCGCTCCGTCATCTGCCGGCGAAAACTCGGACGGAACGACCCGTGGCCGCCGAAGAGAATCCGGCAGAGCACCAGGATTCCGAGCGCCTCCCAGAACGTGATCGGGTGCCAGCCAAACAGCGCCGGCGTCAGCCAATTCCACAGTTGCAGCACGATTTCTCCACCTAGCGCAATCAACAGTGCAATCCCGACAATCGCCAGCGGACCAATGTAAAACAGCTTCTTTCTCGTCAACATGTTCTTATCCCTTCCTAAACTCGTCGTAAATGCTTTGCAGCCGGGCGCGCAGACGCAAGATGGCATAGCGCTTGCGCGAGAGCAGCGTGTTTACGCTCACGCCTGTATCGGCCGATATTTCCTTGAAGCTGCGCCCTTCCAATTCATGCGCAACGAAAACGTCTCGCTGCTCCTCTGGCAGCTCCTCTATCGCCGACTCAATTTCATCGAGAAGCACGCTTCGGACGAAAAGGGCGTCCGGGCCGGCGTCGGGCGACGGCAGCAGGTCTCCCAGCTGCAGCAATTCGTCTTCGTCCTTAACGGCCACATCGCTGAACGGTTCCGGCTGCTGCTTACGGAACAGATCGGTGATTCGGTTGCGCGCGACGCGAAATAGCCAGGACGTAACGTGCTCGATCGGCATCAGTAAGCTGTTCGCTTCCACCAGCTTGTAGAAAACGTCTTGCAAAACGTCCTCGGCGTCGCGTGAATCGGGCACGCGGCGGCGAATGAAATTGCGCAGGCGGGACTGCTCACGTCTGACGACTTCGGAGATCCGCTGATCGCGTTCGAGTGCCATTCGCTCCAGGCTAGCCGTAGCCTCCATCTGTCGTTGTAGACGGATGAACGGAGCGAATATTGTAGGGACGCTTCTCGCCAGGCGGCGATGTGCCGTTCAACGAGCTCTGGCCTTCGGCGTCGACTCGGTCACCGCGGCATCGAACCGAGCAGCCAGAACATCCAGCGCCCCCATCGGGCCAGTCCACTTCAACTCCGCGATATCGTCGAACAATTGAATGTCCCTTCGAAGCGTAGCGAGCGTTCGAAACAGGAATGCGTTTTCAAGTTGTTCCGCCAACGTCGCAGCGAGAGCGCCCGAGCTGGCCACATTGACTTGCCAGTCGGATGCGGACGCGGGGATCGCCTCAAGGTGGCGAAATTTGGCGAGAACAGCCGCCGATGATTTCGCGCCCCAGCCCGGCAATCCTGGATAGCCATCGGCCGCGTCACCGACCAGCGCAAGGTAATCCGGGATCGATTCCGGCGGCACACCGAATTTTCCGATCACGCCCTTCTCGTCGAGCGTGACGCGCGTTCTCCGGTTGAGTTGAACGACACGTTCGCCGCGGACGCTTTGCGCCAAATCTTTATCCGGAGTGCAGATAATCACGCGGTCCACACTCGGATCGGCGCTCGCCAGGGCTGCTGCCGACGCGAGCGCATCGTCGGCCTCGAACTCCACCATCGGCCAAACCGCGATCCCCGCCGCCGTGAGAGTCTCTTCGAGCAGCGGAAACTGCGCGAGCAAATCCGGATCGATGCCGTCGCCGGTCTTGTATCCGGGCCACAGATCATTCCGGAAGGATTCGATAACGTGATCCGTGGCGACGGCGATATGAGTGACGCCGCCCTTGAGCATGCCGAGCACTGACGTAAGAACGCCACGTACAGCCCCGACCTCGTTGCCCTGGCGATCGCGCGCGGACGGCAAGGCGTAGTAGTGGCGGAACAGTTCGTAGGTGCCGTCGATTAAATAAACGTCCAAGTTCTAATCGTAACTCGAGGCGTCGACCGCAGACGTGATTTTCGGTTTCTCGCGAATCGCGTTTTCGGCGTGCAGCTTGCTTGTTGGATATGATAAGCAGTTCCGTCGAGAGCCAACAGACGGCTTCGGAACGCGAACAGGAGGCGCTTTGAACGAGATGATGCGAACAATCACAATTGCCGGCAGGACAGGGTTGGCCGCTGGCCTGCTATTCGTTGCGACGGCCCGGCCCACTCGCGCGCAATCAGACGATCCGGCATTGATTGCCAAAGCCCGCGCGATTCACAACCGCATCATCAAACTCGACACGCACAACGATATTGACCCGGCAAACTTCACGGCCGCCTGCAACTACACCATGCGGCTCACCACGCAGGTCAATCTGCCCAAGATGATCGAAGGCGGAATGGATGTATCGTTCATGGTCGTTTACGTGGGCCAGGGGCCGCTGACGCCGGAAGGATTCGCGAATGCGTATCGGCTGGCGATCGCGAAGTTCGACGCCATTCATCGCTTAACGGAACAGATCGCGCCGGATCAGATCGGGCTCGCGTTGTCGCCTGCCGACGTGATGGCGCTGCACAAAAAGCATCTTCGTATCGCCGTCATTGGCGTAGAGAACGGATACCCGATCGGCAACGATCTCCAACGCGTGAAGGAATTTTACGACCGCGGCGGGCGATACATGTCGCTGGCGCACAACGGCGCCAGCCAGCTCGCCGATTCGAATACGGGAGAGGCTGAGGGCTATCGCTACAACAACGGTCTTTCGCCGCTGGGGCGGCAGGTGATCGCCGAGATGAACCGGCTCGGGATGATGGTCGATCTTTCGCATCCTTCGAAAGGCGCCAACTTGGAGGCCATGCGGCTTTCAAAAGCTCCGGTGATTGCTTCGCATTCGAGCGTGCGCGCGCTCGCCGACGTCAGCCGGAATATGGATGACGAGCAATTACTCGCTTTAAAGAAAAATGGCGGCGTGATTCAGATCAACGGCGTCGCATCCTTCATCAAGCCGGATTCGAGAGAGCGCACCGAGGCGCTCGCGAAGCTGCGGGAAGAGTTCGGGATTGCCGAGGGAGGGCGCGGTGGTCGTGGACGAGGCGCGAGCGTGGCTCGAATGTGTCCGGTGGAAACTGCCGGCACCGCGCAAAACGGCAGGGGACGAGGAACCGGCGGCCGCGGACGAGGCAATGCGGCTCTCGAGGCGCTCTCGCCGGAACGCCGCGCGGAATATGAGAAGCGGCTCGCCGAGATCGACGCGAAGTCCCCGCCAGCGCCGCGGGCGACGGTGAAAGACTTCGTCGATCACATCGATTACGCGGTGAAGCTCATCGGAATCGATCACGTGGGCATCGCGTCGGACTTTGACGGCGGCGGCGGTGTGGACGGCTGGAGCAGTGCAGCGGAAGCGTTCAACGTCACGCTCGAACTGGTGCGCCGCGGATATACCGAGGAACAGATTGGCAAGATTTGGAGCGGGAACCTCCTCCGGGTGTGGGGTGAAGTGGAAAAGGTCGCGCAAAGGCTCCAGAGGGAGCAGCAGTAATTAGCGCCGGCGTTTGCAACGGGTATGAGAATCGCATGAACCGACGGGATTTTGCACGGCTCGGATGGGCCACCGTGATCGCGACGGGAGCAGGCACGCTGCGGCCCGCGTTCGCGCAGTCGCCGGCGTTGGAGCCGCCACAGCATCCGAGGGTGGCGGCGTTGGAGCCGAAGGCACACCAGCGCGCGGCGGGTTTCACCCTGCGAATCGCACCGATGATCGTTGAACTGGCGCCTCAGGTGGTGCTCAGCACGATCGGCTACAGCGATAAAGTCCCGGGTCCCCTCCTGCGGGTACGTGAGGGCCAGCACGTCACCGTCGACGTAGTGAACGACACGGACGTTCCGGAGTACGTGCATTGGCACGGCCTGTGGGTTCCGTCGAACGTGGATGGGGTAGAGGAAGAAGGCACGCCGCCGGTTCCACCCCACGGCCGGCGGCGCTATCAATTCGTGGCCAGGCCGGCGGGTTCGCGATGGTACCACTCGCATACGGCGGCCATGCTGGATCTGCATCGGGGCGCCTACACCGGCCAGTTCGGTTTTCTCATGATCGATCCCGCGAATGGCCCTGAGCCCTACGATCAGGAAGTCTTTCTGGCGCTGCGTGAATGGGAGCCTTATCTGACCGCAATGGATCAGGACGAGGAGCCGGCAGATCCCAATGACCCGGTGCCTGAAAAACCCGCCTTGCCGGACAAGCGCCCTAACGGGCTCGAAATCAGCGCTCCTCTTTATTCGATCAACGACAAAATGCTCGGTGCGGGGGAGCCCCTCCGCGTGAAAGAGGGTCAGCGCGTCCTGATGCACCTGCTCAACGCCAGCGCCTCGCAAATTCATCGCGTGGCGCTTTACGGCCACAAATTTCAGGTGACCGCCCTCGACGGCAATCCCGTGCCTGCCCCGCAGCGGGTCGATGTGATTGAAATCGCCCCGGGCGAGCGCGTGGATGCGATCGTGGAAATGAATAACCCGGGCGTTTGGATTTTAGGGGAGCTGCGTAATGTCGCGCGGCAATCCGGCATGGGCATCGTGGTGGAATACGCCAATCAGCAGCAGCGCGCGCGATGGCTTCCGCCTCCGAAAACGCGCTGGGACTACACCATCTTTGGCACGACCGCGCCGCATGCCGCGCCGGACGAGACCATCGACATGGTTTTTGAAAAAGTGCCCGGCGGGCCCCACGGGATCAATCACTGGCTCGTCAACGGCAAGGAATATCCGCATGAGCGGGAATTCGTGCTCCGGCAGGGAGGGCGCTACCGGCTGGTGTTTCACAATCGCAGTGACGATGCTCACCCGCTGCACATGCACCGGCACCTGTTCGAGCTTGTCGAGCTCAACGGCAAACCGACCTCCGGCATAAAGAAGGACACTGTGATCGTTCCCGCATTTGGACGCGCCACCGTGGATCTGGTCGCCGACCAACCGGGCCTCACGCTGTTTCACTGCCATATCCAGCAGCACATGGACTTTGGTTTCAAGGCGCTGTTTCGCTACGCCTGAGCGTCGCATCGGGCGCAACGCTGGCGGGACCCTGTCGTTACGGATCGAAGACGGATTTGCTTACGGCCAGCCTCCTCGGCGGCGTCAAGGAAATTCCGTTTTGCCGATGGTTGAAACGAGCTCTCAAATTACCTGTGTAACGGCTTTTTCACACGTTCGAGATACACACGAAATGTTGAAGGGATAAAGTTATCGGCTTGGCAGCTATCAAACTACAGGTCCGAAAGGGAGAAACTGCATGAAGACGATCCAGGAAAGGTTCCGAGCGACCGTGCTCATGGGAGCGGCCGCCTTACTGCTGGCATTTGCAGGCGGGGCTAAGGCACAGAATCCAACCTCCAACGGCAATCAATTGTCGATCGGCAATTCGGCGCCGAACGGCAATACGTGGCCTTACGCAACGACGGGCAGCTCGCCTGTGCTGGCGGTGGTTGGCGACATCTCCTGCCAGCCGGGCGAGACGGAGCCGAGTGGTGAGAAGGCGGGTGAAAGCTGCGACTCCTTCAAGAGCCCGTACACCAGCGGCTCTCTGTGGCAATCCCAGGAGGCCACGGCGAATCAGATTGAGGCTATGCGGCCTGCCGCCGTCGCGCTCCTCGGAGATCTGCAATACCAGGTAGGCCAATATTCGGACTTTGAGGGATCGTTCGATTTGACCTATGGCGCCTTTAAATTTCTCCAGCGGCCCGCGCCCGGCAACCACGAGTTTTATGACGAGCATGACGCGACCGGCGTTGCCGGATACGGCTACTTCTCCTACTTCAACGGCTTCCAGATCGACTCCACAGGCGCTCCTCTGATGGCTACGATAACGGACCCGTGCCCCTCAGGCCTGCTCTGGACGGACCCGAACCCGACGTCCCCGGCGTCCGCGCCGGCGAGCCCGTGCGGCTATCCGGGCCTTACCACTCCCAACCCCCAACCCGTTCCACGGGCGGATGGACAGGCGGGGCACTTCGAGGAGCCGCCGAACGGAGTCGGAGTCGGAGTCGGAGACGGCTGGTACTCGTACAATCTGGGCACATGGCACCTTATTTCGCTCAATATAGAGTGCTCGACGCAGCCGGGCGGCTGCTCGAACACCGGCTCCTGGTTTGCTGCCGAACTCGCATGGCTGAGAAACGACCTCGCGACGAATAAATCCGCGTGCACACTCGCCTACTGGCATCAGCCCACGTTCAGTGCTACTAACGGCATCACCCAGGAGGGCGTGACAGCTCAGGCCTTTTGGCAACTGCTCTACCAATACGGAGCCGACCTGGTGCTGAACGGACACGACCACCTCTACGCCCGCTACCAACCCCTTGAACCCAATGGGACGCCCGATCCAAAGAGGGGCATACGGGAATTCATCGTGGGCACCGGCGGCGAGACGCTCGATCCGATCGTCATAACCCCGGTGACGGCCGCCCAGTCCACGTCCACGAATTCCGAAACAAACCAGGAGGATCCCAGCGGCAACGTGAATTTCAACGCACAGAATCTCCAGGCGTATACCGGGGACTACTGGGGTGTGATGGCCCTGACGCTCAATCCGAACGGCTACGCGTGGGATTTCGAGTCGGCACTGGCAGGTCCTACGGCTGCAATCAATGGTCCTACACTTCCCGCACCGACTGCGAATGGTGGTTATAGTGACAAGGGCTCCGGCGTCTGCCACGGTGGTGGTCTGTTCAACATCTTCTAACCAGATCGTCTTCGCCACGCTGTCTTTGAGGTTTCGTTCGTTACATATTCCCCACCCTTCGTGACTGCTCGCGAAGGGTGGGTGCATCGGCATGCGATTATGGATCTGGCCGGGTGATCGAGTAGCGAACGATGCGGACCTTGATTCAAGATGCGCGCTATGGCGCGCGGCAACTGATTAAGACTCCGGGGTTCACACTCACCGCGGTGATCTCGCTGGCGCTGGGCATCGGAGCGACCACCGCTGTATTCAGCGTGATTTACGCCGCGTTGATGAGCCCTTTTCCGTATCGCGAAGTCGATCGGATCGTGCGGCTGACGGTGCAGACCAAAGCGGGCCCGGCAGGGGTCGGTTTGAACGGTCCCCAGATCCGGCAACTGCGGCAAGCGCACGCGGTCGAAAGTGTGTTGGTCATGGATTATCATCCGCTGACTTTGACGGGCGAGGAACTACCAGCGAATGTCAACGCGATTGGCCTGATTTCGACCGGTTTTGAGGATCTGGGCGTGCCGCCGCTTTTAGGACGCGGGATCTGGCCGTCCGATGCGGTCGATGGGCAGGAGCCGCAGCCCGTGACGGTCTTGGGATACAAGTTTTGGCAGAAGCAGTTTTTTTCCGATCCGGATATCGTTGGAAAAACCGTTCAGCTGGACCGGAAAAGCTACACCATCGTGGGCGTCGCGGCGCCGCGGTTCACCTGGTACAGCGCCGACGTCTATCTGCCGTTGCAGCTGACCCAGGATCCGGGGCCGACCTTCATCGTCAATCTTCGGCTTAGATCGGGCGTGACCAAGGCCGTCGCCGACGCCGAGTTGCAGCCATTGCTCGAACAATTCGCCAAAGAAATGCCGAAGCGTTTCCCGGAACATTTCAAGGTGAACGTGGAAGGGTTGAACGAATGGGTGATGAGAAGCATCAGCGGGACATTGTTTCTGCTGTTTGGCGCGGTGGGGCTGCTGCTGGCGATCGGCTGCGGAAACGTGTCGATTCTGCTTTTGGCGCGGGGCGCGGCGCGGCAGCACGAGTTAGCCGTGCGGGCTGCCGTCGGCGCACACCGCCGCCGCCTTTTGCGCCAGTTACTTACCGAGTCGATGCTGCTGGCGGTGATCGGCGTTGTCTTTGGCGTGTTGATGTCTTACGGAATTCTGGCCGGTATACGAGCGGTTCTGCCCCGCTATGCGTTCGCACCCGAAGTGGTGATCGCCATCAATTTTCCGGTGCTCCTTTTCAGCATCGGCGTGGCTCTGATGACAGGAATACTATTCGGACTTTGGCCGGCGATTCAAATTTCCCGGACCGAGGTCGGGCAGATGATTCAATCGAATGGGCGCCGGCTCGCCGGGACGGTGCGCGGACGCCGAACGCACAATGCGCTGATCGCGGGACAGATCGCGCTCACCTTGCTATTGCTGGCCGGAGCCGGTTCCGCCATGGAGGGCTTCGTGCGGATGATGCGCACACCGCTCGGCTACGATCCTCACAATGTGCTCTCGCTGGGGCTTCCGCTGCACGATAATTCCTACATCACGTGGGCGGCGCGGGAGGCTTATTTCGAGCAATTGCAGACCCGGGCAGCGGAAACACCGGGCGTGACCATGACCGCCATTTCCAGCAACGCGACTCCGCCGCGAAACGGTTGGGCCACCCGTTTCGAGATTTCGGGCCAGCCCGCGGCCGAAGAGCAGCAGGCTTCGCTCAATTTCGTAAGCCCGTCGTACTTTGCCATCCTGCGCATTCCACTGCTCCGCGGACGACTTTGGAATAACACGGAAAATCACGACGGCGCCCCTATCGCTGTGATCAACCGGACTCTGGCGCAGCGCTACTTTCCGAATGGCGACGGCATCGGCCATTCGCTGAAACTCCCGGACCTCGAGGACCGGCCGCCCGTGGTTCTCTCGATTCCTGAGGTAGCGGAGTCGTGGCTGCAGATCGTCGGAATCGTGGAGGACGCGAGGAACGACGGATTAAGTAACCCCATCAAGCCGGCCGTGTTTGTGCCTTACACGCTGAGCATGCAGAAAGGAACACAGATCCTGGTCCGGTCCCAGGTGTCGCCGCTGACGCTGCTGCACGCTCTGCGCACTCAGATCGCGGCGGTGAATCCGGAGCAGCAGACCTTCAATCAGGTGGAAGACCTCGATTCCTGGGTTTCCGATGAGCCGGAGTGGCAGCAGGAGCACCTTGCGGCATGGATCTTCGGCGCATTTGCGGCGCTGGCGCTCGCCTTGGCGACGGTGGGATTGTATAGCGTCGTCTCGTACACGGTGGCGCAGCGGACCAATGAGTTTGGCATTCGCGTAGCTCTCGGTGCACGGCGAGGCGATGTAATGTGGATTGTCTTTACGTCCACTTTAGGCAGCTTGGTTGCCGGAATCGCGGCGGGGCTGGTGCTCACTGTGGCTTTAAACCGCGTGCTGGGGCAATGGGCCAAGGGCGATTCGCGCGATCCGATGATTCTGCTGGCGGGAATGGCGTTGCTGAGCGTGGTGGCGGGCATTGCCTGCACGATACCGGCCTGGCGCGCATCGCATGCGGATCCGATGAGCGCGCTACGCTGCTAACAATGTATCAGCGTCTGGGGGACGATCAGCGGCTTTGTACTGGTCCCACGGCGCTCATCGTTCTAAGACGCGAATCCTTCGGGATGCGGAACTTTGCCTATTACAATCTCGCTGCGGACAAGCGATAAAGGGAACATGGAATGCCGAAAGTTTCCCCGCTTTGAAGTAGACGCCCCATTACAAATCTCTGTCGTTGGTGACTTCGTTACTCACGCTGGCCGAATTGCGGACGTCTCGAAGCGCGGCCTTCGGTTTACTTCCGATGTTTCCTTCCCAGTAGGCGAGGTTCTTCGATTTGATTTAGCGGATCACCTTCTGGTCGGCGCTGTGCGCTACTCAGTTCGCGACCAGAATGGGTTCACCGCCGGGATCGAATTGCTAAACGCGATCAGCAAGCCCGAGTTCGATTCTCTAATCGAGGAACTAAGGCCGGAATTTGGTGCTGGCCTGTTCCGTTCATAAAGTATCTCGCCGTCTGCGAACGGCTTGTGGGACGCCAGCAACATATACATCGCACCTCATCGACCCGAGGGAGCCGCGGTCGCGGTGAACTATCATCATCGCGCCGCCGACGCCGAACACGTTGTGGCGCTCATTCACCAGCCGTCTGGGCGTGCGCTCGCCGTGCAAGCGGATGTCGGAGACGCTGCGCAGGTGCGCAGTATCGCCGAGCGCATAGCGAGCGAGCTTGGCCCAATCGACATCCTCATCAACAATGCCGGCGACTGGCCAAGGGCGACCTGGCGGATTTCGACTACACGCAAATGGAAGCTATGCGGCGCACCAACGTGGACGGTCTAGTTCACGCGACGCGCGCCGCTGTCCACGGCATGAAGCTGCGTGGTTTCGGTCATGAAAAGGAAGCCGTCATATCGATGGAGAAGCGGTACTTCACATCGGACTTGAGTAATCTCTCGTAGGCCTCATTCACTTTCTGGATTGGGATCACTTCTACATCAGCGGTGATATTGTGGTCACCGCAGAAGTCCAGCATCTCCTGCGTCTCCGGCAGACCGCCGATGTTCGACCCCGAAAAACTGCGATTGCCGCCGATCAGGCTGAAAGCCGATACCGGCAGCGGCTTTGCCGGTGCGCCGACCAAAGTAAGGTTTCCGTTCCTGGCCAGAAGGTTCAGATATGCATTGATGTCATGCCCTGCGGAGACTGCGTCGAGAATGAAGTCCAAACTCCCGGCGTGCTTTTTCATTTCATCCGCATTGCGGGAGACAACGACCTCGTGGGCCCCGAGCCGAAGAGCGTCCTCCTTCTTGTTCGGCGACGTGGTGAAGGCAACGACGTTCGCGCCGAGTGCATGAGCGATCTTGACGGCCATGTGGCCGAGTCCGCCGAGACCAACCACGCCAACTTTCTTCCCTTTCGTGACGCCCCACCGGCGCATCGGCGAATAGGTTGTAATCCCAGCGCAGAGGAGCGGCGCTGCCCCGGCGAGATCGAGGTTTGCGGGCACCCGCAGAACGAAGCGCTCATCGACGACGATGCTATCCGAGTAGCCACCGTACGTGACACCTCCCAGATACTTGTCGGGGGAGTTGAAGGTCAGCCTCTGGTTCGGGCAGAAGTTCTCAAGGCCCGCTTTGCAGCTTGGACAAGTACGGTCCGAGTCAACCAAGCACCCGACCGCGGCGAGATCGTCCGCCTTGTATTTGGTCACTGCCGAGCCAACCTTTGTGACGCGTCCGACAATTTCATGACCGGGGACAATTGGATAAGTAGTGGCCATGAATTCGCTCCACTCGTTTCGGACGGAGTGAAGGTCAGAGTGGCAGATTCCACAGAAGAGGATTTCAATCTGCACGTCATATTCGGTTGGATCACGTCGCGAGATGGTCGTGCCGGAAAGTGGCGAGGTTGCGCTCGCAGCAGAGTAAGCTTTCGTTTTGTACATGGTTTATGCTCCTTCGTATTGTTCGTCGCTGACCTTTTCCATCCAGTCGGCCGACTTGCCGTCAAGCTGCTCGATTATGGCAATGTGCGTCATGGCCGTTGTGGGCCCGGCTCCGTGCCAGTGCTTCTCACCGGGAGGAAACCAGATCACATCCCCCGGACGGATTTCCTCGATTGGGCCTCCCCACCGCTGCGCGCGGCGGATTCCGCCGTGACGAACAGGGTCTGTCCTAACGGGTGCGTATGCCAAGCTGTCTCTCAACGCCCAGTTTTCTCCGGCCCCTTGTTGCGATTGTGACATTCATCGCACCGCGCGAGAGAAACATTAAGGCGACTTCTGAGCGATTGTGCGGTAATTCGCGCGTATGGGGCCTTTTTAACGGGACGACAAAAAGACCACCATCCCTTATTCGCGATCCCGAAGAGTTTGAGTATACATCAATGCGAGCGCAATCAGTTTCTTACAAACTTCTTCACATTTCTGCCGTTCACTTCAGCCACATAAATCGCTCCGCGCGAATCGACGGCGACCGCGGTGGGATTGCGCAGCTTGTCGATTTTTTCGACGATCTGGCCGTCGCTGGTGCGGGCGATCAGCAGGCAGTTATTATCCGTGCCATCGACCACATAAATCATGTCTTTTTTGACGAACAAACCCCACGGGGTTCCGAAATTGGTCCATTGATTGAGAAATTTCCCGCGCTGATCGAAGATCTGGATGCGGTTGTTAGAGCGGTCGGCCACGTACAGGCGCCCCTTCGCGTCGATCGCGATGCTGTGCGGCACGTTGAATTGGCCCGGACCGTTGCCTTTGCCGCCCCACCAGCGCACAAACTTGCCGTCCTTCGAAAACTCGACGACGCGCGTGTTGGGGCCTTCCCCGTCGGCAATAAAAACGCTGCCATTCTTCGCCACGGCGAGATCGGCCATGCCGTTAAAAGCGTCGTGAGAATTGTTGTCGCCGGTGACGCCTTTCTGCCCCAGGGTCATCAGCAACTGGCCATCGGCGCTGAATTTGAACGCCTGCATGTTTCCGCGATCGGTGACCCAGACATAGCCGAAGCGGTCGACGCGCAGGAAATGCGTCGTCTTGAACATTCCCTTGCCCCAGCCGCGCAGGAATTTTCCGTTGCGATCGAAGACCATGATCGGCATCGCTTCATTGCGATGAAAGACGTAGACGTTGTCGTGCGCGTCCACGTCTACGCCGGTGGCGGATCCCCAACCGGAAATCCCGTCGGGGAAGTGCGCCCAGTTTTCGACCAGCTTGTATCCGGCCCGCTGGGCGCGTATCGGGAGGGGTGGCGTCGCCATCGCGAGCGCGACGGCCGCCCATGTCAAAGGATTCCTGCTCATACGTTGAAAGGGACCGATTTCCAGCGAAACATCTTAGCAGATCTTCGTTCCCGTCGGCGGGACGGTCCGAAGCGCCCCACTCACTAGACGAAGTACGGACTCTTCAAACCGCACTTTTCCTACAACTGCTTCTTGGTCCGTTGCAGCTCGCCGGTGGAGCGGACGGGGATCACCGGAATCGTCACCGATCAGCGGGGGGCTCGTTCTCCGGTGCAGTGTGCGCGCCACCGAACATAAGAGCCCTCTTGAGAACCTCCGCATGGCTGCATAAATAAAAGGGTTTTCTGGTCGGGCCGCTGGGATTTGAACCCGATAACGCGAGCGGCAAGAGGCGCCAGGCGGCGGTAACTGTCTTGATTCTATACGCTTGGTTCCGGCCGATCTGATAACCAGTTGCATCACGGACGTCACGCTGAAGCTGACCGCCCGATGCGCCCTTGAGCCCACGCCCTTCGTGAAACGGTTTCCTTACTGGTCGCACCTTTTTAGCGAGATGGGCTGCCATGCCTGTGCCCGCCACGTCCCTTGGAAAACAACGGAGAACTAAAATATGTCAACCGTCATTCACGGCCCTCGTGCCAATCGCCGCGTCACGTGTGATTCCAATCCTCAAAACGCGCGCAGCGAATCGGACATCTCAGTCAATCCTCTGAATCCCTACAATATGGTCGGATCTTCGAAGCGATTCACGGATCTGACAAACTACGCGTTCTCGCTCGCGGCATATGCCACTTTCGATGGGGGCGAGACGTGGATCGAGACTGTCCTTCCCCTCACAGACACGAATGGCACGGTCTACCCCAGCACAACCGATCCGGCCGTGGCATTCGACGATCTCGGAAATGTCTACATCATCGCCTTGCCCTGGCAAGGGGACAGCGGACCGAACTCAGGCCAAACCATCGGGATCAGCGTGTACATGTCCACCGATGGCGGCGCCACCTGGGGCAAACCGGTGCTCATTCACTCGAGCACTACCGATGACAAGCAAGCCGTATGGGCAGATACGAGCCCGACGAGTCCTTACAAGGGCAATGTCTACGCGGTTTGGGACGACACCGCGACCGGTGGCTTGTTATTCGCCCGCACAACCAATCACGGCGCTTCCTGGATCGGACTCACTTCGGGCGGGAGCGATCAGCCCGCTGGAACCCCGATACCCGGTGTCTTCGATTCGTATTCACCCGAAGTCACTGTGGCCGCGGACGGAACCGTGATCGTAGCGTGGGCGGCGTGGGGGTCGGGTCTGATTGAGTACGTAACTTCTACCGATGGCGGAGCGACGTTCTCTGCGGTTCAAACCGCCGCGACCGGGATTACCGATCTCGAGAACACCTTATCGACGGTTGACGGCTGGCCCGTCTTTCCGAACGCGACATTCCGTGTGTTCACCTTCGTGACCGTCATCACCAGCGCCAGCAATCTGATCGTCGCCTGGGCGGACACGCGAAATGGAAATTCGCAGATCTACTATCGCGTATCACCCGACATGGGGAGCAGCTGGAACGGACCTGCATCGGGGCAACCAATGCTCACAGGCGGCCTGGCCTCGTCTGCTGGAATGAACGATTTTCACGCTCAGCTTGCGACGGCGCCGACAGGCGAAGTTGGATGCGCATTCTATGAATACGGTCCGAGGCTCGAAGGCGAAGGCTTTACGGAGTACCTGATCACCGTTAATCTCGCCGTCTCGATCGATGGCGGTAATACCTTTAGCAATCGTGCGATAGTCTCCGATCAGCCGTGGAATCCGGCGATTGACGCGCCGCATGCTGACGCCCTGCCGAGTGCCACTTTCATAGGCGACTATTTCGGTTTTTTGGCGAGCTCGCTCGGCTTCTTCCCGTTGTGGACCGATACGCGCACCGGAATTCAGGAGATGTACATCGCCCGATTGTCGCTTTATCCCGCCGATCTCTACATGCGTGACGGGCCGAGCGACGTGGGTAACGTGCCGTCGCCGGACGCCGTATTCTGGGAGTCCCCCGACATGGTGGTACGCCATCAGCCGGACGGCGACGTCAACTTCGTCGACCAAGGATTGCTGCGCGACGGCGTGACTACCCACTATGTTTACGGGCGCGCGACCAATCGCGGACCAAACGATACCCCCGCGGCGACGTTCGCCGTCACCGTAGGAAACTTCCCGTCTTTGCTGGGTCTGCCTGGATCGGAGTTCTGGTATCCGCAGGACTGGTATCAGCAGGATTGGAACACTGCCGCGCTGCGCAACAATCATCTATGGCTCGGGACAAGCGACCCGCTCCCGATCCCCAATGGGCAAACAGTGATTCTTGGTCCGGTCGTATGGCCAGCCAACAAAATCCCCGTGGAGGGAACATGGCATCCGTGTTTACTCGGTGAAGTGCGCTGCGGAAACGACGACTCGGCCGGCGGCACAAACGGAGCGGAGATTCCGGCCGATCCTTCGGCGACTTGTCCACACGGAGCCTTCGTTTACGGCAATAACGACGTGTGCCAGCGCAATCTAACGTATGTTCCTGTCCACCACATGAGACGGGGTGAAAAGCTCGTGTCGCTGCCATTTGTTGCGGGAAGCGTTTGGGACAACAAGGCCCGCACGATCGAGATCATGGTCGACAAGGGAATCCCGCTTGCTCAAGTTCCGATGACACTACGCATGGAGCCGATCGCGCTTCCCGGCAAAGGCGGCGGCACCGGCGCGCCGCAACCGGAACCTGTGTGTTGCGAGCCCGGCGAAATCGTATTCACGGGAAATTGCCGCGTGATCGTTCGCGTCGGTAGATGCGAAGCCGGTGAAATCATCACAACTCCCGGCACGATCTGGCGATCGCATTGTCCCGAGAAACCGAAGACAGTCGCGCTGCCATTGCCTTTGAAAAAGCCAGGCGCCGAACAGGCCCCCCAAAAAGGCATGACGTGGCAGCTCTTACAACCGAAATCCGTGGTGTCTTTCCCGGTCGGTGTGGCCGAAATGCGCAAGCTGACGTTGACCTTTACCGTGCCCGATTCTCTCGCCGAGACTACCACGGTTCGTATTTGGGAACGCAAGGACGGATCCATTGTCACAGGCGGCATTTCGATTCAGCTGCAGGTTTAGCCCAACGGATCGTGAACTGTCTGGGTCCGCGGCCCAAGGGCCGATTGCGGAATCATTGCTCTGGTCAGCGCCAGATGCCCTCCGGCGGATTCGCCGTTCAGTACCAAGTGCGCCGCCACCTAGCGCCAGTCAGCGTCATGAGCCTGGAGGATGTGCTGCGGATTCTCGAAAATGGCAAGGGACCGCACCGCGATCCCGAAAATTATCACTTCTCGATTTTCGGAACGCCGCCGGATTCCGGCACCTGGGGCTATCGCGCGCTGGTGGAAGTTTATGTCTCCAATCTCGCTCCGGACCTCGCGGCGGGCGGGGGGAATCAAACCCGGCGAATCGCACTATTATCGCGTACAGACGAGTTCGATATGACCAAGGACAACGCCAATCATATCCACTCCGTGTGGCGCGGCTTCGCCGGAGATTTCGGCGGCGACGCTCTGAGGGCGCGTTACGAATCGAGCCTTCGGAGCGAAAACGCATAAAGGCCGTCCGAATTTTTTGTGAACAGGCTGCGGATACCTGAGATGAGGTGATCAAAATCCGGAATGACGTGATAGAATACGGCAGCCATGCTTCAGGTTTTTCCAATCGCGGCAGTGAGCGACGAGTTCTCTTCTGACTTCGAGACCGCCGCCGCGTCCATGCATGAAATTGGAATGACAGCGGCGGAGTTGCGGGTCATTTACGATAAGAACATCCTTGATTTGTCGGAGGATGAGCTGAGTCGCGTTCAGGCAATCGCCGGCAAATATGGGTTGACCATCATTTCCATTGCCTCGCCGGTGCTCAAGTGCGAGCTTCCCGACGCGCCACCGATCGATTCGAAGATCCAACGCGATATTTTCGGAGCACAGCACACCTTTGCCGATCAGCAACGCCTGATCGAGCGAGCCTTTGTGGTCGCAAGGAGAATGGGTGCCCGGATCATTCGAGTCTTCTCCTATTGGCGCACGGTCGCGCCGGAAGAATGCTTCGATCGCGTCGTCGCAGCGCTACGCGAACTCGCCGAGCAGGCAGCGCGGAATGATCTCATCATCGGGCTCGAAAATGAGCACGCCTGCAACATCGCTACGGCGGCCGAATCGGCCCGGGTGCTGAAGGCGATTGATCATCCGAACTTCAAAATCATCTGGGATCCCGCGAACGCCTATGTGGCCGGCGAAAAAGCTTATCCGGATGGATATCGTCTGCTGCCCGTCGAGCGCATTGCGCATGTCCATGCCAAGGATTGCACCTGGAACGGTCACCACCCGATCTGGGGACCGCTGGGCGAAGGCGATATCGGTTGGCGGGCGCAGATTGAAGCGCTCAAGGCGGACGGATACAAGGGTTATATCAGCCTCGAAACTCACTGGCCAGGACCGAACGGCGACAAACACCTTGCCAGCATGATCTGTGGGCGTAATCTCAAATCGCTGGTGACTGCGTCGTAACGGTTTTTGCTGGTTCGCTTGCATGTGACCGGCGATTCCGCAACAATGGCAATTCATGTCTGCGGCAAGCTCTTCCGGCCACATTGAAAGTGATGCGTGGTATCGCCAGTTGACTGGTTATCACTGGCTGGTACTCAGCGCGGCCACAATGGGCTGGATGTTCGACACCATGGCCCAGCAACTGTTTAATCTGGCGCGCAATCCGGCGATTCGCGATCTGCTGGGGCCGACGGCATCGGCCGGCGCGGTCGCGGAGCAGGCTGGATTCTCGACCAGCATTTTTATGATCGGCTGGGCCAGCGGTGGAGTCCTCTTTGGAATTCTGGGCGATCGCGCGGGGCGCGTCAGAACCATGACGCTCACGATTTTGATCTATAGCGTTTTCACCGGGCTGAGCCCGCTTTCCAAAAATGTCCGGGATTTCAACGCTTATCGCTTCTTATGCGGATTAGGCGTAGGTGGGCAATTTGCCGTGGGAGTGGCCCTGGTCGCCGAAACGATGCCGGTCCGGGCGCGGCCCTATGCATTGGGTGTCGTGCAGGCTTTTTCCGCGGTCGGGAATATGATGGCCGCTCTGGCCGGCATCATTCTCGGCGAGATGCAACAAGGCGCTCTAATCGGCAGTGCGTGGCGATGGGAATTTCTCGTCGGTGCGCTTCCGGCACCGCTCGCTCTGGTGATTTTCAAGAAGCTCAAAGAACCGGAACCGTGGCTGAGGGCGCGTGCGCAAAACAAACGCATGGGCTCCTTTGCCGACCTTTTCTCGGACGCACGATGGCGGCGCAACGCGATCTGCGGCCTGCTGCTCGCGTTCTCCGGCGTCGTTGGACTGTGGGGCATCGGCTTCTTCAGCTACGATCTGTTTCGCCCCGTCCTCGAAGAAACCTTTCGCGCCGAAGGCCTCACCGGCGCCGCGCTGGCCGGCAAGACCACCACCTGGATCGGCCTCACGTCTCTGCTCCAGAATCTGGGCGCTTTTCTCGGAATTTACGCTTTTACCTACCTCACCAATTTCGCCAACCGTCGCAAAGCATTCGCCCTCAGTTTTATTGCCGCGATGGGAATGACCGCATACACTTTTTGGCACCTGAAGGCCTTGAGCGACGTATTCTGGATGGTCCCGCTGATGGGCTTCTGTCAGTTAGCGCTATTCGGCGGTTATGCGATCTATCTGCCGGAACTGTTTCCGACGCGGCTGCGCTCCACCGGCACCAGCTTCTGCTACAACGTAGGACGTTTTGTAGCCGCCGCCGGACCGCTCACACTAGGATTTCTGACCAGCCGCGTCTTCGCCGCAACGGCTCAACCGATGCGTTATGCCGGCGTGACCATGTGCCTGGTTTTTTTGATTGGCCTCGCCGCGCTGCCGTTTGCGCCGGAGACCAAAGGTCTTCCGCTGCCGGAATAAAAGCGCCGGCTATAAGTTGAGCCATGTGCTTCGAAAAGGCTGAGGTGAGGATCTTCGCGTCCGCTGACGAGTTGGGGTCTGCGGCGGCGCAAGAAGCATCCGAGATCATTGCGAGCGCAATCAACGTCGAGTACGCTGCCAGCAGCGCCGATCATTCCTCCAGTTTCCGTATTGGCATGCGCCTCGAAGAGAAAGTCCACCCGCGCAAAGTCTTCTAAATTACTGCCGATGCAGCCGGCCTCGATGCCGACATAAATCGCTATGCCAGCTTCTCCGCGCTGGACCGATCGACCTCGCGTTCGAGGGGCTACCTCAACGCGCCGGCTCATTCAAATTGAAGCAATAAAGACCGTCTCCAGCCGCAACAACCACGTACTGTTTGCCATCGAGCATATACGTAATCGGTCCCGCGCTCGGCGACGCCATCAGAGTCGAGTGCCACAGAATTTTTCCCGTCGCGGCCTGAAATGCGACGAAATTCAGTTGATTGCTGGTGAATAACAGATTCCCGGCCGTGCTCAGATTGCTGACGACGCCATTGCCGCCGTACCAGTCATGTCTCCAGGCGACCTTTCCGTTGTGGTAATCGATGGCCAGCAGCGCATTGCCTTCATTGCCGACGTTATTGTCCAGCCCCGCCCATCCTTCGGGGCGCTCATCAGTGTCGGTGAGATAAAACATGCTGTACGACCGGCTGGTTCCGACGTAAAACAGTCCCGTTTGCGGACTGAAGCTCGGCGCCGGCCAATTGGTCGCGCCATTCGAAGCGGGCGAAACCAGAACCCCGTCGGGGGTGGGTACTTTCGCCGGATCCTGGATGGGCTGACCTTTCGCATCCACCCCTTTGGTCCAATTCACCGTGTCGATGTACGGGACGCTGACGATACGTTGGCCCGTGGTGCGGTCGAGCACAAAGAAATATCCGTTGCGGCTGGCTTGCGCTACCAACTTGCGAGGCTGTCCGTCGATGACGCCGTCGAAAAGAATCGGCGTCTCCGCCGCGTCCCAGTCGTGAGTATCGTGCGGCGACGCCTGGAAATACCACACCATTTTGCCCGTATCCGGATTGACCGCGACAATCGAGCAGGTGTAAAGATTGGCGCCTTTTCGGCTTTTCTCCGCCATCACCGGATTGGGATTGCCCGTGCCCACGACGTACAGGTTCGACTCCGGATCGTACGTTCCGGGCATCCATGGTTGCCCGGTTCCGTGCGCGGCGGCGTACTCATCCGGCCACGTCTCGATTCCGGGTTCGCCTTTGCGAGGCGTGGTGTACCACTTCCATTGCAGCGCACCGGTTTCGGGATCGCGGGATTGAAGAAATCCCGGATTATCCAGATGATCGCCGCCGATCCCAACGACGATGTGATTCCCGATCACCACCGGCGCGACGGTGGACGTGTAGTCCAGCTTCGGGTCCGCGATTTCGACCTTCCAGCGGACTGCACCTGTTCTCGCGTCGAGGCTGACAAGGTGACTGTCCGGCGATTCGAAATAGAGCCAGTGGCCGTAGATCCCCACGCCGCGATTGCCGATCGTGCTGCCCGTGTTGGGAGGGTAATGATAATGCCACAGTTCGTGTCCGCTGCGCGCGTCCACGGCCCACACGTTGTTGGGCGACGTGAAGTACAGGATTCCGTTCACCAGCAGGGGAGTCGATTTGATGACCACCCTTTCATTGCCAGCTCCCGTGAACCGCGCCGCCCACAGCAGCGCAAGATTGTGGACGTTTACGTCATTGATCTGCACGAGCGGGCTGAAGCGCTTGCCCGAATAGTCGCCATTGTAGGTCGGCCACATGCTGGGCGGCGGCTTCAAAAGTTCGTTCGACGTCAAATCCTGCGCCGGCGCGGTTGTCAGAGCGATGATCGCAAGCAGAAGAAATGGCCGTGTTTTCATTTGAGGGTCGCCAGATACGCGGTTACATTGTGGATGTCGGCATCCGTGTATTTCCGGAGCAGCTCGGTGTGGGCTTGGAGAGGATCGTGAAGCTCCACCGTAGGATTCGCCCCAAGACGCGTAAACGAATGATACTCGCCCGCGGAGTCCCGCAGCGCGACGTTGAAATCGTCGATTCGATCCAGAACGCCGCTGAACTGCTGGCCCGAAGCAAGCGTTACGGTCACCGTAATCGCACTCCGCTTCGATTCGGCAGCGCCCGGTTCGCCGCCGCGGCCACGCCCGCCCCGTCCGCGCGGCTGTAGCCAATGTCCCTGCAACACGAATGGATCATAGCGCGAACCGATGCCTCTCAAATCGCCCGTCGCCGAATGACAGCCCGAGCACGTGGCTTTGAAATAGGCTTCGCCCTTTTTCGGATCGCCGGTGAGGACGTCCAGAAAGGCGTAAGTCGATCGATGCCCGGCCGCGTAAGTCTGGACATGCAGCCAGGCGACGATGTCTGCAATCTGCGGCTCGGTCAGATCCAGCTTTGGCATTCCCGCGTCGGGACGGCCGTTGCGCAGCACGGGAGCGATAAGAATCCCTTTTTCGTCGTCGAGCACGAGCAGCGAGCGGACCAGATCGGGCGCACCAACATTCCCCCTCGCCGAGGGTCCATGGCATCCCGCGCAATTCGCCGCATAGGCTTTGGCCCCCCGCGCGACCGCGGCAGGATCTTGTTTCGATCCGGCCACAGCCGCGGCCGTAGCCTTTTCGTCCGAGTCATTCGCTGCCGCGCGTTGCGCCGAAACGGGAACAGGGGTAAAGGCGTATAAGAGCGATAACGCAGCGAATCCGAGGTCGCGCAACATGACAAAAAAAACAGTGTATGCCTTTTTTCGCGGAAATGCGGCGCTTCAAATGCCGCCGCGGCGGCTCACGCCGACATCTTCCGGATCAGCACGCGCAGATTTTCCGCGTAGCCCCGCACATCCGCCTCCGCGTTCGCCCCTTCATACTCGAGGCCCACATAACCCTTGTATCCCGCTTTCCCGACCATTCCCAACAGCCGGCCCCAGTCCGCCTTCTCTTTTTGGCCATCTTGGTTCGCGATCTCTGTTTTCAGATGGATGCTGGTGGCGTAGGGCAACATCATCTCGAATTTTGCGTAGCCGTCCGTTTTCAGATTGCCGGAGTCGGCGTTGATGCCGGCCCACGGCGACGCGGCTTGCCGCACGATCTCGATGGTTGGTTCAGCCTTAATGGTGAGGCCAGCGTCATCCTCGACCCCGATGGTGATTCCTCTCGACCCGGCGTATTCGGCCCCGCGCTTCAGCACCTCGACGGCCCACGCAATCGCCTGCGGCTCGCTCGCACCGCGAGGAATAGGTCCGCCGAACACGCGCAGGTGGCTGGCGCCAATCCGGTCGGCGACATCGACCCATTTCTTTATGTTTTCCACTTGTGCCGACTGCAATTCCGCCGTCGGCTGGGACAGTTGCACCCGGACACCGGCATTATAGATCTGAATGCCGTTTTTAAATGCCGTCTTGCGAAGCGACGCCAGAAACTCATTCGAGGTGTCTGGAAACCAGTACACCGTGCAATCCAGGCCGTCCAGCCCCCAATCGGCTATCATCCGGATCAGATCGTCATAATTCATCGACTTTGCGGCGAGCTGCTTCCTGAAGGAGTACGCCACCAGTCCGGGTCGAAGATGATAAGCCGGTTCAGATGAGGCACGCAATTGAGCAGACACCGGAAATACGGCAAGGGTGCGAAGAACGTTACGCCGGGTCACGTTTGACAACCTTTCGTCAGAATTCATTATGTGGAGGGCCGTCGCGCGAGTCAAGCGCAGTGATGCCGTTTCGAGGCAGGTTGTTTGCAAACGATCGGCTTGGCAAAGGGACTGCGGCGCTAGTCTGGTTTTGCTGCATGCCATCAGATCGGGAGGTGTTCATGCGCGCACGCGATCCCCTTCCATTACAGCGATACGGCCGTTGGTGTATCCGAACCAGATTCGACCTTGCAGATCTGTGAATTCGGAGACGGCGACCAGCTTGGGCAACACCGGCGAGGCGTGCCAGCCGCCGGTTCCGGGTTTCCATTTAAAGACGCCTTCGCGAACAATGGGCAGCCAAAGATCGCCGGATCGATCCATCGTGATCGCCTGAATCTCGTCATGCGCATTTACAGACGCGGGCAGCTTCAGGTTGACCACGTGATCGTGAACGATCCGTCCAAGACTTGCCGCGTCTCCTACCCAGATGGTGCCTAAAGGATCGCGATACAGGCATGAAACGCCGGACGCAGGTCCGTTAAAGCCGTGAATGCCATCGGGTCCATAGCGGAGAATCCGAATGCCCTGCCCGCTATGCGTCTCGCCTGCGATCAGTGAGCCATCCGGTTCCCCTTCGATCGATGGCGTGGACCGATTTCGCAGAGGGAAAGGTTCAGCGAGCGCCCTCGCGTCACGAAACCGGTCGAGGCCGCCGCCGGTGGCGACCCAAATGTTGCCTTGCCGATCTTCCAAAAAAATGTCGGCATCGCCTGTCATTCCATTCTGCTTTCCCAAGGTTTGCGCGGGAAGGGTGGAGTAAGCAATGCGTTTCTCCAGGGAATGAGACGGGAAATGGAAGCGGCCCACGGCTCCTCCCGCCGCCTGAGCCCAGAGATCCCCGTTGGTATCGAACATACTCCTCACTTTCTAACGGCTATTTCTTGGCGGACTCGTCCGTCGCGCAGCCGCCTTTGCCCTTGCAGAAATTCTGTCCCGCGCAGGCGTGCCTCTCGGCTACCTTTTTGCCGTTGGTCGCCTTGCTTCCCGACTGATCCTGAGACATGGCTGCGCCGTTTGCGCGCGCGACAGTCCCGCCCACCAGGCCCGTAAGCGCCGCGGCAAGGATCAGGGATTGTTTTGAAACTTTCATTCGGTTATCTCCTCTCCTTTTTTTCGGTAGAACGGGCATGCAGCAGGCTGTCTGTTGCGCCTCGCACGATCTGGAGAGAAAACAACGCGCGGTATATTCCCGCGCAACCGGTAAATCTTGAACCTTTCTAACCGCGACGAAAGTCGCGGCCAATCCCGATCACGGTGTTGGAGATCCGTCGCGTCTTCGTTATTCCGGCGCAACTTGAATTCCCCGCGATCTTCGGAAGAATCTTGCCGAGTGAATGATTTGCGCCTCCGAATCCATGTGGAGCTTCGTTTTGTATCTCATGGCTCCGCGAGTGCCTCAGGAACGCCGTCCCGTCTATGGCCCAACAACAGGAATCCGTGAAACGCCGGGAGGGACCAAGTTATTTGCCGGGTGCGCTGCCGCTAGATGCCTTTCCATCCGTCAACAACGCTGCCTCCAATTTGGCCCGCCGCCTCACTGCTGCTGCACCGTGATTAGCGTTCCCGCCTGCGTCGTCAAGCCGTTATACATTGCCATCGTGGGCTGGTCGCCATTGGCGAGCGAGGGCGGCACTACCACGTTGAACTGAAACTCGCCCGGAGCAATCAGGCCGGCGAAGGTTACCGTGGCAGGCACGCCGCCGATGCTGATAACCGGCAGGGGAGACAGCGTTCCCGATTGCGTTTCGGCCCCGGGTACCACCGGACTAGACGTCGGTCCGAATCCGTTGGCGAAAATCACGATCGTTTCGCCGGCTTGGGCGGGAGTGCTGTACCCGGGATAAAGCGTGGCCGGCCCGATCAGGCTTCCATTGAGATGGACGGCAGTGATGTAAGGTCCGCCATTGAAGACGAAGAACGAAGGAGATTCGGCCTGTGCCTGCACCGCGAAGTTCGCGCTCACGGTTCCATTGTTGGTGACCTGGATCTGCACGGATCCGGAAATGGCGCCGGGAGGCGTGAGGACATTCAACTGTGTCGGGCTGATGTAATAGACAAACGCAGATTGGCCGTTTACTGTCACGCTCACGCCGTCGAGCTCGGTCGGCATCTGGCTATTCACGAAATCCGGGCCTTGCCAGATCCGCGAATCGCCTGCCGGGCCGAGATTGGAGCCTTTGATGAAGATCCAGGTGTTCGGGGCAATGGTGGGAGCCGCGCCCTCCGCATTCGCCACCATCGTGATCGTCGGGGTAGCCGTGGTGAGAGGATCGGGCGCAACAGCGACGGGGGACCCTGCTGGCCCGAAAATCGAGGAGTGGGCATCGATCTGGCCGGTGGCAACGTTGATCGTGGCAATGCCGGAACCAGTGGCCACATAATAGGTGCCATATTCGAGAAGCAGCACGGAGGATAGATAGCCGTTACTGTCGGTAGTTCCCACCTGCGTGGCCGCGCCGGTTGTCGTGTTGATGGTGTAAAGATTGGAGTTGTTTTCCATGTACAGCGTACTGGAACCAACGGAAAGCCTCTCATAATAACCCTGACCGTTCGGGATGGCGCTGGCGCCGATCGGCCCAATCGCCGTCATGGCGCCCGTATGGGGATTTACCGAAAATAGAGTAGCCACCACATCAGAGCCGGTACCTGCCACGCCGTAGAGTCCAGTGGTGGTTGAGCCGAAAGTGGCGAGATTGGGGGTGCCGGTCACTCCTCCGATGAGGGTGAGATTTGCGTTGGCTGTGTTGACGGAATAGAGCAGTCCGTTCTGTTCGGTGTACAGAGTGCCGTTGGCAACAGCCAAGCCGTCGTATCCCCCGGATCCCATATTGCCGATCAAAGTAAACGCGCCGGAGTTGAGGTCGACGGTCCCGAACGGATTCTCCACCCCCTGCGCCGCTGTTCCGAGCATATAGGCATTCGCCGTCAGCATCACCGGCGGTGTGCCCGCGGGCAGAGGATCGGGCGAAAGACCGACGAGGGACCCCGGTCCTCCGGAAATCGCGGAGCCGGGCGTGATCTGGCCGGTGGTGACGTTGATCGTGGCAATTCCGGAACTGGTGCCGGCGTAATAAGTGCCGTTTTCAAAAAGCGGCACGGAGGTTAAATAGTCGTTACTGTCGGTGGTTCCCACCTGCGTGGCCGCGCCGGTTGTCGTGTTGATGATGTAAAGATTGCTGCTGAACTCCAGGTACAGCGCGCTGGCGCCTACGGAAAGCCTGGCATAGGAGCCTTGACCGTTCGGTATGACGCTGGCGCCGATCGGCCCAATCGCCGTGATGGCGCCCGTCTGGGGATTTATCGAAAATAGAGTCGCCACCACGGAAGAGCCCGTACCGGCCAGGCCGTACAATCCAGTGGTAGTTGAGCCAAAAGTGGCTAGATTGTTTCCGGTGAGCCCGCCGATGAGGGTGAGATTTGCGTTGCTGGTGTTGACCGAGTAAAGAAGTCCGTTCTGCTCGGTGTAGAGAACACCGTTCACCGCAGCCAAGCCGTTGTATCCCCCGGATCCCATGTTGCCGATCAAAGTAAACGCGCCCGTGTTGAGGTCGACGATCCCGAGCGGATTCTCAACCCCCAGCGCCGCTGTTCCGAGCATATAAGCCAAATCGTCGGCCTGTAAGCTGGCTGAAAGCGAGACAAGAACTAAAATGGTCAAAAGACCCGTGATGGCGCGCTTGCGAAGATTCAAATTTCCTCCTGTTTCCGATGAACTACAGTAGCGTACTGCCGCGGGCCTGCGCGAGTTCCATGAGCCGGCGGATTAGGTCCTGCGCGTCGATGCAGGTAATCTCCAGCTTGCCGCCTCATCACTGTGATCATCCTTGCGGGCGTTGCGCCCGTCATCCGCGCTGCTCATATCGATTCGGTGGTCGCGTTGCGATGCGAATAGGCACGGATTGAAAGCGAAGCAGGGAGTTTATTCGGGAGCGGCGCGGCGACTCGTTGGACGGAATGAACAACCTAAGACCCCAGCAGCGCCCCGGTGGTGGGCAAAGAATCCCATCCGGAGCCGACAATGGGTCTATATCGTTGCACCAGCGTCAAAAATCATCCTCCCGGGCTGTTTTCGAGTCAGTGAGTCAAGAAGTGGCCGTTGTCAAGAAAATCTTGATCCGAAATGCACCGGATTCGCGCGTTTTATCCCAGTAGAATTCGTAAAGGGAAGGATCTCACATGTCCAGCGCTCCTCCGATGCCGCAGCCGGCGCCTCACAAGAAAACCAGCCCGTTAATCTGGATCCTCGGCGGCCTCGCCGTAGTGCTATTCGGTGGAATGCTCACCTGCGGTCTCGTCGGATTCCTGGCGATGCGCGCGGTGAAAAACGCTGGCTTCGATCCCGATTTGATGAAGCGCAATCCGGGACTGGCGATGGCGAAAATGGCGGCCACGCTGCACCCGGACCTGGAGGTCGTTTCGACCGATGACCGCAGCGGAAAGATCGTGATGCGCAATAAGAAAGACGGCAAGGAAGTGGCATTTCGCTTCGATCCTGACAAAAAAACGATGGTGATGACCGGCGACGACGGGAAGGACGTCACCATCACGGCAAGCGGCGAAGGCGCCGACGGCCGGGTGACGATGAAATCATCCGATTCCAGCCTGACGTTCGGAGCCGGCGGAAGCGCGAAAATGCCTGATTGGGTGCCAGTCTATCCCGGCACGTCTCCGCAAGGCGTATATTCGGCGAATACTCCGGAGGGTAGCCAGAACACATTCACTTTCAAAACCAATGACTCTGCCTCGAAGGTCGCCGGGTATTACCAGGAGCAGTTCAAGGGTGGCGGCCTTACGGTCAATTTGGCGACCAGCGGCGACAACGGTGGACTGGTCACGGCCGAGAGCGGCGACAAAAAGCGAACCGTCGTCGTGACCGTAGCGCCCGCAAACGGAGTGACCAGCGTTAGTGTAATGGCGGTCGAGAAGAAGTAAGCAGACGCGGCGGCGAGCCAGCCAGACCTCTGACCGCCTGAAAAAATTGGTTTTATTGGCAGAACTTGCACGGGTCCGAGTGGTGAATCACGCGACCCGATGGATACACGCGAGTCTGGCACTTTGTTTCAGACACCGGCCGATCACAAGGCCGCAGCTATACTGGTTGCTTCGTGATCTTCAAACGACCAGCCCTGCTCCTCTGTCTCGCGGCGATTCTCGCTGCCCAGGATACGCGGCCGCTGAAACCCGGCCTGTACGCGATTTTTAACACCGGCGACGGCCCCATCACCGCGCTGCTGTATGTAAAATACACGCCGGTCACCGTGGCCGACTTCGTCGCGCTGGCGCAGGGCACCAAGCCCTGGCGCGACCCGAAAACGGGAGCCATGGTGCGCCGTCCCCTCTATCAGAACATCACCTTTCATCGCGTGCTGCGCGGGCAGGTGATTCAATCGGGCGACCCCACCGGCACCGGCGCGCATAATTGCGGCATCACCATTCCCGACGAATTTCTGCCCGGTCTGCGCTTCAGCGGCCCGGGACGGCTCGCCATGGCTAACACCGGCGCGCCCGATAGCGGCGGCTGCCAGTTCTTCATCACCGACGAGGCCGTGCCCACGTGGGATGGCAAATACACCATCTTCGGCGAAGTGGTGCGGGGCCAGGACGTCGTTTCAAAAATCAGCCACGCGCCTACGCATGGCGACCGGCCGGTGAATCCGGTGAAGCTGCTCAGCGTGACCATCGAGCGAATCAGCCCGATGAAAAAATAACGCTATTTCGTCTCCGGTCCGAACGTGTCGCCTTCTTCCACCGTCACCGACCAGTCCAGATTTTTCGATTCGATCACCAGGTAAGAGTAATGCGGGTCGACCCGGATGTACGCGGTGTCCTGGCCGGCGCCGCGATGGTCCACCAGCAGCGCCAGGTCGCGTCCACTGACGGCGCTGTGCAGCGTGACGCGCAAAAATCCGGAGCCCTGCGGCGATTCGTTGCGCGCCTGCCAGCGCAGCCGGCACGGCTCATAGCCGATATCGAAAGATCCGGTTTGCACGTTTCCATGTCCGGACCAGGCTCCGATCTGCTGCCAGATGATCTTGGCGAGCTTGGGCTGCGGCTTCCGTTCGGAGTGGCACGCCGCCAGCGCCATGGCGACGGTGGCGAGCGCGATGCCGGCAAGGCGTCTCACACTACGAGTTTATCCGGCCCGCGGAATGAGGAAGCGGTTCGAAAGAGTCTGGCCGAAAAATTCCCGGCCACCCGCTTGCTGGCGCGCGGTTGTGCCGGAGTTTGCCATCAACAGCCATCCCACTGCCCCCAACCGTCACCCGAAATGGCGGAACTGCTTCCAGAACTCAGCCCAGCTTTGCCGCAATCCCCGGCAGACAAAAATGTCGGGATGGTCTTTCGTTTCCTCGTTGACCACGCCGAAGCGGTTAGAAACGTGCGCGGCCCACTCGCACGATTCGAATCGTTGCTCAAGATAGCCGCGCGAAAGCCCGGCCACGATCAGCACCTCCGGCGGTGGATCGCCATAGCCTCGCTGCCAGAAGGAATTGATGCCGCTGATCGCGTTGGGCAAGCCGTATTGCGGCCCATACAGATCCACCGCGCCCGCTTCGCCGTAATTTCCGGCGAGCACGCCCAGATGCGCGCGGTCCGGAACAGGCAGCGAATCGCGAACTCGCGCGATGGTCTGCACCAATTCCGGCCAGCCGATCTCTTCCGGCAAATCGGGATCGATATGGCTCGCGACCTTGAACCAGGGCGAATTGACGGGAGCGATCGGAAGCGTGAAAGACCCGGTAACGATGACCTCGGCCGCCAGAGCAATCCAGATCGCGCGGCGCACCCGATGCGCGGGCCGCACCGATTTGAGCCACTCCTCCAGCCACACCGCACCTGCCGCGTAAAGCATCGGATACGCGCCCACCAGGTAATAATCGCGTCCCTTCGCCACGATAAACACCGCCAGCGGGATGACGTACATCCACCCGATCATGCGATAACGCGCCGACCGGAAACAAAAAATCAATCCTGCGATCCACAGCGGGAAGAACGTTAACTTGATCTGTCCGGAAAGAAATCCGCGAGCGCGTCCTTCGGCGACATCGCGCGCGTGGATGTGCCGCACAAAATCGAGATAAATAAAATCGTGGCGGATCTGCCAGATCAGGTTCGGCAGAAAAATCAGCAGCGCGATGGCCGCGCCGATCCACAGCCATTTGCTCGCCAGGAATCGCCGCGCACCGGTCAGCAGCAATCCCGCGATCAGCCCGGCGGCGAAGAACGGAATGGCGTATTTCGAGAGCATTCCGAATCCGATCGCCGCGCCGACGGCCATCCACCACCGCGCATCGCCCGACTGGAGCAGCCGCACCGTGAAATACGCGGTCAGCACCCAGGCCAGATAGTCAAAAGAAACATACTGCATCAGCGCGCCGGCCGCGAGGCAGAACGGGACCGCGGCCATCGCGGCGACCAACTGCGCGAATCGCCCGCCGCCCATCGCCCGCGCCGTCAATCCGGTCAACAGCACCGCGGCGGCCACCGCCAGCGCCGCGAAGAACCGGAATCCGGCGAGCGAGCTTCCGAACAATTCGAGCGAAATTCGTCCGAAAAAGGGCGTCACGGGCGGATAGGCGACATATCCCCACGCCAGATGCCGCGCGTCGTCGAGCGTAGCCAGCTCATCGCGATGAAACCCGTACTGGTTGCCGGTGATCACGTGCACGATCACCGTGGCCAGTGCAAGGCATGTCAGAATCGCGAAAGAACCGTCACGCGCCCGCATACACCGATGTTATACGAGGCTCACGCGGCTGAAGTTTAAAAAATGTTGGGCAGGCTTTGGCGGACGGGCCGGCCGCGCAGTGGCCATGGGCCTGTGGCCATCCGGCGTCTCAAAGCCCGCTGCGTTTGACCGCGTACTCGATCGCCTGCTGCGGAACCTCAAACTTCGCCACCGCCCGATTCCCCATGTAACCGACCTCTTTGATCCCCGCCGCGCTGGTGTAATACGCGTCCACCGTCATGCGCCGCGTCCAGGCGAAAAATCCAATGCCCGCGGCCAATTCGGGGGTCTCATTCCGGCGATACGCGATGCGGTCGAGCATCGCTGTTCGTTCCTCCGGTCTGGCCGTCAGAAAATCGGCGGAATATTCGCGCTGCATGGCGTCGTTCAGCCAGGCCAGGCCGCCGGTGTATTTAGTGAGCATGTCGATGTTCTCACTCGATAGAACATCGACAAATTCCGCGGCCCCGCCCTTGGCCGCGCCCGGAACAATCATTTCGCACAACGCCCGCAGCGTCTCGAATTCGTGTTGCGTCAGCGCCTTCGGTTTATAAACCCCGCCGGTGGCGTTCGAATCCGCCGCGGCCTCCTGATGCACCCGCTGCGCCGAGGCGAGCTCCAATGGCCCGGCCAAAGCCAAAGCCGCGATCCGGCCCAACTCGCGCCGCGAAATTCTGGCTCCCTGTTCTTCAGACATTTCCCTTCCTCATTTCCTCGGCCAGATATTCCGCGGTTCTCCACGCCAGCGCGCAGATGGTCAGCGTCGGATTCTTATCCGGATTGCTGACGAACGGCGACGCGTCGGCGACGAACAGATTTTTCACGTCGTGCGCCTGGCAATACTTATTGAGCGGCGCCCTCTGCGGATCGTCGCCCATGCGAATCGCGCCGACTTCGTGAATAATCTCTCCGCCAGTCGAAATTTTTTCGCTCGCCGGCTTCATCGAGCGCGCCACTTTTCCGCCCATCGTCTCGATCAACGCCGTGAACGTCTGCTCCATGTGCTGGACCTGCTGCAATTCCGCGTCGGTCCATTTGAAATGAAATTTCAGCACCGGAATGCCCCAGCGATCGACCACGTTGGAATCGATTTCGCAATAGGTATCGGCGTTCGGAATCATCTCGCCGCGCCCCGAAAAATGCACCGATGCGCCGTATTGGCGATAAATCGCTTTCTTGAGCGGCTCGCCGTAACCCTCCTGGTGATCGGCGGCTTCCCAGAACGAACCGACGCCCGGCATCCCGTATCCTCCGCCGATTTCGATGTGATAACCGCGCGGAAAATCGGTTTTTTTATCCCACAACCACCATGGCATGTACAGATGCGCGCCGCCCATTCCATCGGAGTTGTAGCGCGGCAATCCCTCCAGCGCCGGAATCACACCGCTGAGCGAGAATCCGGTGCTGTCGGTGAGATTCCGCCCCACCTGTCCCGACGAATTCGCGAGTCCGTTTAAATGTCCCTGCCCCTTCGAATTCAGCAGCAGCCGCGTCGATTCGCAGGTGCTCGCCGCCAGCACCACGGTACGGCACTTGATCTGTTTTTCGGTGCGCGTGATCTTGTCGATATAGGAAACCGCGCTCACCTTGCCGTCGGAATCCGTAATCAGCTCGCGAGCCATCGCGTTGGTGATCAGGTTTACGCGGCCGGTTTTCATCGCCGGGAAAATCTGCACCTGCGCCGAGGAATAATTCGACGCGGAAACACAACCTCGCCCGCACTGCGCGCAATAGTGGCACGCCGGACGCCCGTTGGTGGGCTGCGTGATCACCGCCAGACGATTCGGAATGCACGGAATGCCCAATTTATCGGACGCTTTTTTGATCAGAACCTCGTGCGCGCGCGGCGGCGGGCACGGCTGAAAAACACCGTCGGGCGCACTGCGAATCCCCTCCTTCGATCCGGTGACGCCGATAAATTTTTCGGCTTTGTCGTAATACGGCGATAACTCATCGTAAGAAATCGGCCAATCCGTGCCGATTCCGTCGCGCGTGTACGACTTCATGTCGTAATCGGCATAGCGCAGCGAAATGCGGCCATAATGATTGGTCCGTCCGCCGACAATTCGCGAACGGAACCACATGAATTTCGAGCCTTCGGCGGCAGTGTACGGCTCGCCTTCCAGTTCCCATCCGCCGGCGTGCGCCGAAAAAAAACCGAAGGGCCGGCCGCGGCCGAAATAACTCGCGCCGCCGTCGCCGGAGCCGCGATGCGGATAATCATACGGCCATTTGTGTTCCTTAAAATCGGTGGCGGGGTGGAGCATCGGCCCCGCTTCGAGCAGCGTGACGTTGATTCCCAAATCGGTCAGGACCTTAGTCACCGTGCCGCCGCCCGCGCCCGACCCGATGATCACCACCTCGGCCACGGGCACATTGCGCGAAATCTGCAACATGCCTTGATTATAAGAGTTTGCAGGACCGCAACCCAAAACGCCGCGCGGTCGTCTATAATTCGAACGTAGGAGCCATGGAAGAAGTCACCAGCCAGGGTCACGCTCCCGAACCCGAATCCACGCCGCCCGCTGTTGTTTCCGAAAAATCCGCCGCATCCGCCACGCTAGCGTGGCTGCGCGACCTTTCCCTCAGCGTGCTGATCGCGATTGTCGTGATTTTGTTCCTGTATCAGCCGGTGAAAGTCGAGGGCACCAGCATGATGCCCTCGCTGATCGACCAGGAGCGGATCTTCATTAACAAGTTCATTTACCGTTTCGGCCTGGAGGACGTCAGCCGCGGCGATACGGTAGTGTTCTGGTTCCCGGGCGACCCGACCAAATCCTACATTAAACGTGTCATCGGCGTGCCCGGCGACACCGTCGAGGTGCGCGACGGAACGGTGATCATCAACGGCCAGCCGCTCACCGAAAACTACGTTCCCGCCGATTATCGCGATCACGTTTCCATGGCGCGCCGCGTCGTTCCGCCGGACCAGTATTTCGTTTTAGGCGACCATCGCATTTCCTCCAACGACAGCCGGAATTGGGGGATGGTCCCGCGCCGTTACATTTACGGCAAAGCGGTATTTGTATACTGGCCGCTGGATCGAATCGGCGTGCTGCACTAAAGGCTTGCCGAAGAGGGCGGACTTTAGTCCGCGCGGGGCTTAAGCCCCGCTGCTCGATCTTGAACTGCGGAACTAAAGCTCCGCGCGGGATAAATCCCGCCCTCCAGAACTTTCTCAAAATCGGAACCGGATTCCGCCCCAGATACCGATCGGCGCGCCGGGAGCAAAGTAAGTGGTGGTCAGGATTGGAGAATTACCGTTGACGGCGGCAAAAGGCTGGGCGACGAAACCGCTGGAGGTAGTCACAAAAGGAGTCGGCGCGAGCTGCGCAGCCGTATAATAATGGTGATTCAGTAAATTATTGATCTGCACAAAAAGCTGAATTTTCTTCAGTAATTGATAGTGTCCGCCCAGATTCACGACACCATAACCGGGCGAAAAACCCGGACCCAGATAATAGACCCCGTCCGGAACATACTGATTGTCCTCATTCCCACGCGCAAAGGACCGTCCGACCGCGACGTAATCAAGATCGAGCGCAATTTTCGAAGTAGGCTCATATTCGGCGTAAGCTTTCAGCATATTTCGCGGGATCTCCGGAATCTGCTCTCCCGGCTGAATCGCGATATTTCCATCGAGCCCCGGACCGAGGTCGTTCGAGCTGTTGTCGCCTCCATAGATCAGTTGGGTACTCTGGTAAGTCGCGCTCAAAAATGTATAATTCCCGCCGAGAGTAAGATGACGCACGCGTCCATGAACACTCACTTCAGCTCCTTCACGCCGCGTCTGGCCGAAGTTGGCAAAATAGCCGAACCCAGTCTCTTCGGAAGCTACAAAAAGAATGTCGTTATCGTTTTCTTCACGGAACCATCCAGCGCTCCAATGCAAGTTACTCTCCAGGCTTCCGCGGACGCCGGCTTCGAAGGTTCGGGCGACAACTTGTTTCAGCGGCGGATCACTCACCAGAGCGTTCGGCAAGTTACATGGTTCGGTGGGATCGGCGCAGCCCAGCTCGATGGCCGTCGGCGCGCGGCTGGCTTCGCTGTAACTGAAATAAGCCGTGGCAAAGCTCCACGGACTGTAAGTCACTCCGGCGGAGGGATTGAATCGCTCGAATGAGTATTGTCCGTTCAACGACCCACGGACGCCTGCAATCGATTCCGGCGGCAACTCGTCGATATTATGAATCGGCGTGCGATTATACCGTCCCGAAACGGTGAGTGCGAGTGACTTTCCCAGAGTAATCGTGTCACTTGCGAAAACACTGTAAGTATGAATCAGCCCGCGTAAATCGACGCGCATATCCACCGGAATCCCGTCGTCAGTGGTGGCGCCATTTGCAAACGAATTAATCGGCGTAATGGAAATTCCGTCGGAATTCAGGTAACCGAACTGCGCGCCCTGTTGAAAAGTCATGCTGCTCTGGTCCCACCCCGCGCCGGCGGTGATGTGATGGTGCGGCAGGAGCCAGGTGACTTGACCGGACAGGCCATAGTTATACTGCTTGGTGTAGGTGTTGACGATAATGCCGGTGCAGTAATTCACCGGCTCGGCCTGCTCCAGTCCTTGCGCGACGCACAGCCAATAAGGAAACGGCTCCGTCGCCGGACTGCCGGTCACGGGAAAACCGCTATAACCCGCCCCGTTGAGCGCGGCGATGTCCGCGGGTCCCAGATCATAAAGGTCATTACCCAGCGCCTGAGTATTCGCATTCCCATCGGTCGTATCGGCGCGAATATAGCGGAAATACGCGTTTCCCGAAATATTGAAGTGACTGTTGAAGTCATGCCGGCCGCTTAGATTGAATGAAGGTGAGCGATTCCAGTTAATATCGGGAATAGTATAGACACTCGAGTAATTCTGCTGTAAGAACCGGAAATCCTGAAGACCATTACCGGTAAGCCAGTTATCGGCGTAGCCGAAGCTCAAGTTGAGAGAAGTGCTCCCGTTCATCCAGCCTACTTTCGCAAAGCCCTGCCGCACTTCCGACGGAGAATCCCGGCGCCATCCGTCTTCGCGAAACAAATTCCCGGCGAGATACCAGCTCAGTCCTTTGGAGTTCGACCCGCCGTGCTCAAACTCACCCTGCCGCCGTCCGAAGCTTCCGCCACTCGCCGCCAGCATGGTACCGGGCTCGGAGTGACCATCCTTGGTTTGGACCGATAACGCTCCGCCCAGCGTGTTCAATCCGAACAAAGGGTTCGACCCGGGCATCAGCGCCATTTCGGAAATGGCGATTTCCGGAATCAAATCCCACGCGACGATATCGCCGAAGGGTTGATTCTGGCGCACCCCGTCAACGTAAACCGAAATTCCTTCCGGCGTCCCCAATAGCGGAGATGCCGTGTAGCCGCGATAATTCACGTCCGGCTGAAACGGATTTTCCTGATTTTCATTGATGTTTACGCCGTCCAGCCGCTTGTTCAAAAAATCCGCCAGATCCAGCGCGCCACTCTCTTGCAAATCGCGAGCCGACGCCGTCTGCACCGGCGCGGGAATCTGGTTGAGCGCCAGATCCGTTCCCGGTAGCGGAGTGGGCGCGACCACATTCACCCGCTCCGCTTGCGCGGCGATGGCAAGGGTCACCGTGCGGACCACCGGCGCCGTGGCAACATCGACCATCAGCGATTGCGGCGCGAATCCGCTCTTGTTCAGCGTCAGACGATAGCGCCCGAACGGCAGATTTTCAAAAGTATAAACTCCTTGCGAATCGGTTTCAAACGTCCGGCTGGAACCGCTCGCAACATCCTGGAGCGTACCGGAAGCTTCGATCGCCGCTCCCGTGGAATCGAGAACTTCAACACGAAGCTGCCCGGCCGGTGTTTGCGCGCGGAGGGCGAGCGTCGACAAGAATAGCGCGGCCAGCCAGAGCCCCCGAGCGCGGTACATACTAAGACATTCCACGCCCAGCGTTTTTGTTCAGCGAAAAGGGTGAACAAAACCGGCGGGAACGGAATATCTTAGAAAGAGATGGCGGACGTTCCCATTTCGACCATCCTGCCGGCGTACCAGGCGACGGCTGCGCCCGGGGCGCGATCTCCCGTGGAAGAGGAAGTGGTCGCGCTGTTCGATCAGTTCCGGGAACGGCTGCTTCGCTATCTGCTCGGTTTCGGCCTGGCCGCGCCCGATGCGGAAGAAGTGATTCAAGACGTTTTTCTCTCGCTGTTTTTGCATCTTCAGCAGGGAAAATCGCGCGACAATCTGCGCGGCTGGCTGTTTCGCGTCGGGCACAACCTGGCATTGAAGAGACGCCAGCGCGATCGCGCCGGCTCTTTGACCGAGCTTGCGGCGGACCAGCAAACCGCCGGTCTCGTTGATCCGGCGCCCGGTCCGGAGGATCAGGTTCTCGCTTCCCATGTCCAGAAACGCCTGCTGGCTGCGTATCGCGCGCTGCCGGAACGCGATCGCCGCTGTTTGTGGCTGCGCGCGGAGGGTTTGAATTATCGGGAAATCGCCGGCGTTCTGGAAATATCGCTGGGCGCGGTGGCGCTATCGCTCGCCCGCTCGCTGGCGCGCATGGAACGGTGCGCGAAACGGTGATGCCGATGCCGTGGGACACTCATCTTCCTGACGCGCAACTGCTGCTGGCGCTCGATGGCGAGCTTTCCACGCGTGAAACGAAGAAAGTCCAGCGGCACCTGGCAGCCTGCTGGAAGTGCCGCGCGCGGCAGCAGGAACTGGAACGAACGATCACCGATTTCGCCCGTTTTCATCAGGAGAATGAAATCGCGTTGCCGTCGCGTGACGGTCCGCGCGCGCTGCTGCGGGCGCGATTGGCGCAGCTTTCCCGCGCGGAAGTTCGGCCACGCCACGCATGGATTTGGGCCGCGGCGTTGGCGGGCTGTGTTGTGCTGTTTGTTGCGATCATGAACGTGCGCCATCCCGAGCCGTACCGTCCGGCTGCGGTCGCCGCGATTCCCGATTCGCGGATCACACCCGGCGCAACGCTGATGACTACGCGAGAATCGGTCTGCGCGCAGCCGAACACGAACAATCGAGCGGTGCCGGTGGCGCTGCGGCGCAAAGTTTTCGCGGCCTACGGAATCGCCGGCGCCTCGCCACGCGATTACGAAGTGGATTATCTGATCACACCGGCGCTCGGCGGGGCCGACGATATTCACAATCTATGGCCGCAGCCTTATTCTGCGACGGTCTGGAACGCGGAAGTAAAGGATGCGCTGGAGGACCGGCTTCGGGATATGGTCTGCGACGGCAGCCTGGATCTGACCGAGGCGCAGCGTGAAATCGCGGTTAACTGGATCGCGGCGTACAAAAAATACTTCCACACCGACCGGCCGCTGACGGAGCACTACCGGCAATAGCCGGAACTTCCTCCAGTGGCGTAAGCCGCCAGGCTTGCGTTCTTCGCGGGCCGATTTCGAGCCGTCAGCAACACAAGCCTGGCGGCTTATGCCACTGCGTGCTTACAGACACTGGCGGTCTGTCGCGGTGAAATCTTTATCATGTGGCGCTTCTTCGCGCGACCAGGCATCGACACGATTGTCGATGCGGCACGCAGGAGTGCGTGCGCCACAGTTCCCGCTAAGGAAGGGCCCTCGGTAAAGAGCGGCTGGGTTGAGGTTACGAAATGTTCTAACGCAGCCAACTGCTGTTGAACGCCCGCTCCAGCGCGGTTTTGTCATTCGCCGGCGATTCCGGGTCTGCGTCGGTCTTCCTGGAACGGCCATACCGATGCTTGACCGCCAGCACCACCCAGCGCGTCCCTTCATACGACCGCCAGTAAAGATTGGTCCGGTAGTAATCGCTGCGGACGCTTAAAATTTCCCGGCGCAGCAGGCGTTGCAGGAAGCGCCCATGCTTGGGAAGCGCTTCGGCGTCGGCCACGGTCAGCCGCGGAGCGCGGCACTCGTTCATTCGAACCACCGCCAGACGGCCATCGGTGCTCATCGGATCGCCCGTGGCGTTGCGCGCTTCGAGCGGCGCGCCCGGACGGTCCCACCAATCGACCAGGCTGGTGCAGGAGGTGAACTGCAAATCGTAGGCGATCTTGTCGCGCTCCCGGTCGATGTCCTGTTCAATACGATGCGTCACGCCGCTGCTGCCGTGGCGCAGGTACGCGTAATCGACGTCGTGCGTGGCCGCGCCCACCCATATTTCGCGGCCCTCCCAGGTCTGCGATTGCTTCCAGATGCGAACGTGGTGGCGCTTGGCGACGTCGTTCAAATTTTTCTGCCACGCCAAGTCGGGCGGGCGATCATTGAGGGTCTGGTTCGATATCGGCGCCGTCGGGTAGCCGAGCCCTTCGACCACGGCCCGCGCGCCGACAAAACGGGCGCGCAGCGTCGCCGGGCTGGGTACCGTCCAGCCAGCCGCGGTGAACGCGTCTTCGATTTCCTGCCGCGTCCCGATGAAGATCATGTTGATCAGGTCCGAGGGCTTGCCGCTGCGGGACATGGTGCGGTACGGCATCTCCGCGACCTTCCGGCGAAGCTGTTCGTCGTCGGCCGCCGTGAGTTGCCCGCCCGGTTCCCGCAACGCCCTGGAATATTCCGGCTGCGTCAGAGCTAAAGTCAGTTCCGATCCGGCGGGATAATAAATTTCCGGCTCCGGAACGTGCACCAGCAGCATCTTGGCTGTCCAGAAAAATATCTGCGAATGGATCTCCCAGGCCAGCATGGTGCGAATGTAGCCGCTGACCCGGTACCCGATGGTCGCAGTGGAACGGACGCCCAGAATGCTGCCGTCATCGGTCACCCGTTCGCGGCCGTTATCGACGTCGTAGACACGGCTGGCCAGCGGCCGAGTAGCGCCGTTCGGCAGTATGATCTGGTTAAACACCACGTCGAGGGTCGCGGTTTCATGCTTCAGCCCCAGGCCGACGCGCTTCACCCGCTCCACGCGTCCCTTGACGGCACTGCCATCCGGAAAAAGGGTCTGGCCATCGTCATCGAGAACCGGCGCGATCAGGATGCCGTCGACCGGGTCGCCGGCTTTGCTGGCGTACGAGCCGACCGGGGTGGTCAGCCTGATATGGAATTGCGCGCCGGTGGGAACCTGATGCAGCCCCATCAGGCTCACTGCCAGCAGCGCAAACGAATACATAGTCTATATGATATGCTACTCGACTGATTTTTTCTCCTGGGCAAGGCCCCTATTTTGTTAAAATAAATCCACATAATGACCATCCAAGAACGGATCCAGGCCGTGGTTGAGAAAGTGGCCCGGAAGCCGGCGCCCGCCGACCCCGACGAGTCGCTGTTCGAGTCCGGCGTACTCGATTCTTTCGCCCTCCCGGACATGGTTAGCGCGATTGAACAGGAATTCGCGATTCAAGTGCCGGACGCGGATCTGAATCCGCGCAAATTCGATTCGGTGACACGCATCGCGGGGTACATCGAAGCGCACAGTTCCTGAATCGAAAAATGCCCTTTTTGCGAGCCTTCGGCAGCTTTGTGCCCACGCGCGTGGTCGGCAACGAAGAGTTGGCCGCGCGACTGGGATGCGAAGCGGAATGGATTCGCGACGTTTCCGGAATCGCCGAACGCCGTTACGCGGACGCCGCTGAAACGGTGGCCGAAATGGGCGTTCGCGCCGCCGGCGACTGTCTGGGGCGCGCGGGCGTAGACGCAAAGTCGATCGGCTGCGTCATTGTTTCCAGTGGATCGTTTGAGCGGCGGTTTCCGGGTCCGGCGGCGGAAGTCGCGGCGCGCTTGGGCATCGGCGGCGCGCCCGCGTTCGATCTGCCCATCGCCAGCGCCGGTTCGTTATTTGGAATTGCGCTCGCCGCAGAGGTCGCCGAGCGGTGCGGGCCGGTGCTGGTGGTCGCCTCCGAGAAAATGTCGAGCGTGATGGAAGGCGCGCCGCTCGATAAGAACACGGCGATCCTGTTCGGCGATGGCGCGGGGGCGTGCCTGGTTGATCCGCGCGAGGGACTGGCGCAAATCGAGAGATGGCGCCTTCATTCCGACGGCAGCTTCGCCGCAAATCTTCGCCTGGAGTTTAACCAGGCGTTGTACATGGACGGGCGCACGGTGATTTTACAGGCGGCGCGCAAGATTCCAGCGGTGATTCGCGAAGTGCTCGGCGAAAGCGCGCCGGCGAGCGTCGGAACGTTTCTGATGCACCAGGCGAACCAGAATTTGATTCTGAAAATCGCGCGGACGCTCGAGGTGGCGCCGGAGAGATTTTTTTCGAACATCGCGCGTTACGGAAACACGTCATCGGCATCGCTGTTAATTGCCGCGGCGGAGTGGAACGCGCAACATGGTTTCACCCGCGGCGAATCCGTTGTCCTCGCGGTGTTCGGCGCGGGATTTCACTGGGGCGCTATGCTCGCGGTAGGCTTATAGGAGATTGCCGAAAAACTCGAAAACCCGCTCTCTGGCGGCCACGGCTCTATGCGCCGCTGTTCACAACAAAGGTCCGGCACCGAACCGGACGCGCCTGCAAGCGGGTGTCCGGGAATTTTTCAGCCTCTTATAAGCGAGCTCATAAATTGGACTCGATTTCGATCGTCATTCCCGCCTACAACGAAGAGCGCCGATTGCCGTCCACGCTCGATGCCGTGATCGCCTATTTGGCGCGGAAAAATTTCGGATTCTCCGAAATCGTGGTGGTGGACGACGGTTCGCGCGACGGGACTGCGGCGCTGGTGGAGCGGCGTAAACATCCGAAGCTGCGGCTGGTGAAGAATCCCGGCAATCGCGGAAAAGGCTATACGGTCCGCCATGGGATGCTCGAAGCCGCGGGTGAATGGATTTTATACAGCGATGCGGATTTGTCGGCGCCGATCGAAGAACTGGATAAGTTAATCGCGGCGGTCGAGCGGGAGGGCGCGCAGGTAGCCATCGGATCGCGCGCGCTCGACCGGTCCCTGGTCGGTGTGCATCAATCGGCGTTTCGCGAAATGTCGGGGCGGGCGTTCAATTTCGTGATGCGGATGGTCACCGGATTGCCCTTTCGCGATACCCAGTGCGGCTTCAAATTCTTTCGCGCCGACGCGGCGCGCGCGATTTTTTCGCGGCAGACGCTCGACGGGTTCAGCTTCGATGTCGAAGACCTGGTGATCGCCAAAATGCTCGGAATCAAGACCATCGAGGTTCCGGTGGTGTGGAACAACGTGGAAGGAACCAAAGTCAGCGCATTTTCCGGCGCAGCTTCGTTCGCGGCGCTGGTGGGGATTCGAGGGAGGGCGCTGGCGGGCCGCTACACGGCCGCGCCGAAGGAGTCAGAAGTCAGCAGTCAGCAGTCAGAATAATTTCGCGGGCGGTTGTTGGAAGGCGGACCGCTCGCCGCTTTGCTATCGCCCGACGACAATGATCTGAAAAGTGTCCGGAATCGGCTGCGGACGGCCTTTCTTGCCGTCTTTCGTCGGCGCGGGCGCGCCCATTTCGGCAACCGGCAGATACAATTTGTGCGTCCTCTGATCCGCGCCGATAGTCCGGGCGCCGCGCATGGTCGGAATGGTTGCGACCGGCGCGAATTTCCCCGGCGACGTTTCGCCGACCATGGTGATGGTGCCGTCGCGGCCGTTGGCGCTGAAGGCGTAGCCACTGTCGAACGCCACGCCGTCCGGGCCTTGTCCGATTTCCAGCTGCGCCAGAACCTTGCCCGCCATCGGATCGCTGACGATCATCATTTTGTTGTCACAAACCGAATAAAGACGGCCCTTGGGATCGATGGTCAAGCCGCTGGGACTGTCGCAGGGCGCGATCGAATAGCGCTTGGACACGATTCCGTCCTTGGCCTCCATCACGATAATTTCGTTGGTGTCTTCCATGTTCGCGAAAACGTGGCCTTTGCCGTCGACCTGCGAAAATTCGGGTTTGCCGCTGAGCGGAATCGACGCGGTGATCACGCTGTTGCCGCGCGCGTCGATGGCGGTGGAATCCTTGCTGCGTCCGTTGAAGGTGAACACGCGATGCGTCACCGGCTCATAGATGATCGAATCCGGGTTCTGGCCGGTTTTGATGCGCGTCACCACTTTGAGCGTCTTCAGATCGAACACCGTCACGTCGTTGTCGCGGCCATTGCTGGTGAATCCCTTGCCCAGATCGGTCGCGACAGCGATGCCGTGCACGCCGTTGGTGTCGGGAATGTTGCCGATGACCTTATCGGTGCTGGTGTCGATCACCTCGGTTCGCGTGTTGTGGGAAACGTACAGGCGGTGATTCACGCTATCGACGTAGACGTAATCCCAGCCGCCGGTACCGCCGACTTTAATATGTCCGACGACCCTATATGTGGGAGCGGCAATCGCCGCAACCGCGAGAATCAAAAGGGATTTTTTCATGTGACGGGTCCTTTGTGCTCCACCGCTTACGAATCCATGTGAAAAAGCCCCCGCCATAACTGGCGAGGCTGTATGCTAGCGGAGGCATGGCCGGGCTACACATACTCGAACCTAAAACTATAGCGGCGAAAGCTGAAGATTTGCTGAAGAGACGCGATGGCTGGCGCGGACGGCGAACTTCACGCGAAAAACCGAGCCTTCGCCTTCCCGGCTGTAGACCTCGATTTCGGCGCCGTGCGCCTTGGCGATGCTTTCGGCGAGCGATAATCCCAGGCCATAACCACCGTCGCCGCGGGCGGAGTCGGCGCGGTAGAAACGCTGGAAAATGTGCGGCAGATCGGCGGCGGAAATGCCGATGCCCGAATCGGCGACCGTCACCACGATGTGCGAATCGCTGCGCTCCGCCGCCAGGTGAACCTCGCCCCCGTCGCGCGAATATTTGATCGCGTTATCGAGCAGCACCATGAACAGCCGGTGCAGCGCGGGACCATTCGCGAGAATCAGGAGCGCATCCTGGCCCAGCGAGGCTTCGATCCGGATGCGTCGCACGTCGGCCAGACCGCGCAGCTCGGCACAAACGCTTTCGAGAACGCCGCGCACGTCGAGCGGAGCAAGCGGCATCTCCACCGTTCCGGTATCGCTGCGCGCCAGCGTGAGCAGATCTTCCACCAGCTGGGTCATACGCTCGGTCTCCGCGGCGATCTCCTGAAGCGAACCGCGGTACACCTCCGGCGATCGTGCGCGGCGCAGCGCCAGCTCGGCCGTGGTGCGAATCACCGCCAGCGGCGTGCGCAATTCGTGCGAAGCATCGGCGACGAACTGGGACAGCGTCTTCACCGCCGCTTCCAGACGGTCGAGCATCGCGTTCAGAACCTGGCTGAGCCGCGCGATCTCGTCGGCCGTCGCGGGAACGGGCAGGCGTTCCGATAGATTTTCGATGCTGATGGCGTGCGCGGCCTGCGCAATCTGACCCACGGGTTTCAACGCGCGCCGGCTGAGCCACGCGCCACCGGCTGAAGCGACCGCGATCACCAGCGGAATCAGGCTCAATAAAAGGAGACGCAACAGGTCGAGCGTGTGCAAAACGGAATCGACCGGCTCGCCGGCTTCCAGATGATAAGTTTCGCCGCCCGAAACAAACTGCCGCTCCGTCGTGCGGAATCGCGCGTGCGGCGAGGGCGTGGCATCGGGATAGTGGAAGGAAAAGCTGCGGGAACGCAGATCGATGAAACTCGACGGCGGCAGCGCGGCGGAAAATTCCTGCAACTCTTCTTTCACTTCATTTGGCTCGCCCGGATATTTGGCGGCTTCGTATTCGAAATAGCGCTCGAAGCGGCCGGCGCGGCCGGCCAGGTCTTCATCGATTTCGCCCATCAGGCGATGGCGCAAAGCGATCCACAGCAGCGCGGCAAATAATACCAGCGCCGCGGCGAGTACGGCGGCGTACCAGACGGTCAGGCGGAAACGAATGGATCGCGTGCGCATCGGCTAAAGCTCCGCATCGGGACCTCGCAAAATGTAGCCGAAGCCGCGCACGGTATGGATCAGCTTGGGTTCGCGACGATCCACTTTGCCGCGCAGCAGCCGCATGAAGACTTCGAGCGTATTTTCGTTGACGTCGCTCGCGAAGCCCCAGACCGAGTCGAGAATGGTGTTGCGGCTGACCACGCGTCCGGCATGGCGCATCAGCAATTCGAGCAGACGATACTCGCGCGGCGTCAGGTTGAGAATTTTTCCGGCTCGCGTGACGGTGCGCGTCGCCGGATCGAGCTTCAGATCGGCGATTTCCAGATGCACTGGACGCGGAATCGCGCCGCGGCGGCTGACCGCGCGCAGGCGCGCCAGAAGAATGTCGATGGAAAACGGTTTGGTCAGATAATCGTCGGCGCCGGAATCCAGGCCGCGCACGATATCGGCCGGAGCGTCGCGCGCGGTGAGCATCAGCACCGGCGTCTGATTGCGGCAGGCGCGAAGCTTGCGGGCGATCGCCAGGCCGTCCAGGCCGGGCAGCATCAGGTCGAGCACGATCACGTCGAAGGGCGAATCGCGGGCGATTTCAAACCCCTCCCGGCCGTTGCGCGCGACGATCACCTGGTGGCCTTCTTCCTGAAGCGTCTTTTCCAGAAGATCGGCCATGCGTCGCTCGTCTTCGACCACCAGAATTTGCATCTCGATTCGATCGTAACGAACTCGGACCTCTAATTGCAGGTTGGCTTCACGGAGGTTCGATTCCGATGATTGTAGTGACGATTCTTTGGGCGTTGCTGGCCGCCGCCGTAATCGCGCTGGCGCTATACCGGAAACTGGCGGTGGCCTCCCGCCAGGATTACGATCTGATTCATGTGGGTCCTGGTGAAGAAGAACTGATTCCTCAGCAGCGCGCCCTCAGCGAAAAACTGGATGCGATCGATAAATGGGGCAAAATCCTGACCATGGCGACCCTGATTTTCGGACTGGCGATCGCTTCGGTTTATCTCTATCAGGCGTGGGTGGCCAGCCAGAGGTTGGGTTAAAGCGCTACTGCTCTTTGCGCGCCATCACCCAAGTGCATGGTGACTGCGGACGATGCATAGTGGACTGAAGAGGTAAAAGAAGTGGCGTAAGCCGCCAGGCTTGCGTCTTCGCGGCCTGATTTCGTGGCGCCAGAAGCACAAGTCTGGCAGCTTCTGCCGCCGGCTGAAACGAATCACGGGCGCGGGCGCGGCGTGGCGTCGCCCGGAACCAGACCCATCGCCCACTTCACCGCTTCGCGATACATCGCCTGCACGTCCGGGCGAGTCCACACTTCTGGAGTATGGCCGAAGGTGGAATAAAACACGCGGCCCTTGCCGTAGTTCTTCACCCAGGCGACGGCGAAATCGTGATCGGTGCGCTTCACGCGCGGATTGGTCAGGTCGATTTTGGTTTCATCCAGGCGCGCCAGGACGCGAACTTTTTCGCGGGAAAATTCCTTGCTCGGCTGATAGATCTCGTCATCGATGGTGAACTCACGCGGAAAGGCGCGCATGGCCGGAAAATCGGGATCTTCGACGATTACCGGCGCCTTGAAAACGCCCCAGGGATGGTCGTTGAACCAGGCGCCGATCATTTCGCCATACGCGGGCCACTTATACAGCGTGTCCAGCGCGGAATGGACGCCGATGAATCCCTTGCCGTCGTCATGAACAAAACTAAGCAGCGCGGCTTTCTGCTCATCGTCGAGCGGGATCTCGCCGGTGGTGCAGAATAAAATCGCGTCGAAATCATTCAGGTTTTTTGCATTATTGCCCAGCTTCTTTTTCGTGATCAGTTGCGTGTCGGTACGGATGTAGGTGTCCCACAGGCCGGTATCCTTGCCGATTTTCCAGATGGTTCCCAGCGCGTCCGATGTGGTGTCGTGCTGGAAGCCCATCACCGCGCCGATCGCGAGAAGTTTCTTGCGCGGCTGCCCATCGAGCGCCAGCGCCAACAGGAACAATGCGACAACCGACTTCTTCATTCCTCCCGATTATTTCACCTCGCCCGACGGTCTGGCGAAGCGGCTGTCTTCGACCGGTGCATTCGACTGCACGCTGGAGATCTGGATGGTGAATCGCCCGTTGGGCCGCGCCAGGGTCCAGCGGTAAGGAATCTTCACGCCGTCGGCGTCGCGATAGTCGGCGTAATCGATTTGCGTCGGATTGCGGCCCAGGGGCGTTTGGGTATAGCGAACCTCGCGCACCAGCAGACCGGTTTTCTGGTCGAAATAAAAACGCACCGGCGCGCGCCCCCCTTGGGAACTGCCAGAGGGTGTGCCGGCGATCAGCGTTTCGCACATCTCGCCGTTGATTTCCTCCGGACGTCCGCGCCGAAGCTGCGGGAAAATTTCCTTGATGCGCAGCGGCAGATAAAATTCCGCGTCGAGTCCCGCCGCGGGCGTTTCCGCGGCCGACATTTCACGCGCCGGCCGGCCCGTCGAGCCCATCCAGCCCACCGTTCCGTCGAACGCCGTGATGCTTTCGCCATTGCCCATGTGGGTGATCGAGATGCGCCGGTTGGGAGCTTTGGTGATGACTTCAATCGGCGTTTCGCGGCCGCCGACGATGATGTTTCCTTTTTCCACGCGCGAGGTGATTTTTTTCATCGCCTCCGCTCCGCCGACGGCCGAAACATATTTCGCCAAAATGTCGTCCGCCGCCGGCCCTGGAGCGGAAGGCGCGGCAGCCGGCGCTTCATGATGCGGCATCGCGTCGGAATCGAGCACCGGAGGCACGCTGGTGGGATGTTCGTGCCCGTTATGGCAGGAATAGCAGGTCACCTCCTGCCGGCCTTTGAACGCATCTTTGTTGATCATCGCGGTCATGGCCATCATTTCCCGCGCGGTTTTCTTGGGGCGCTTGTCGTCGGCGTCGAAATGACCCTGCACGTGGCAGAACGAACACTCGACGCCGAGCGAAGCCGAGATAAACTGCATCGCCGGAATCAACTGCTCGGCCGGCGTGCCTTTCAGCTCGACGATATTCTTGTAAACCTGCTCGGCGGTTTTTTGCCCGGCTTGTCCGAAGGCGAGACCGGCGATGGCTGCGAACATGAGAAATCGAGTCATGATCAAATTGTATTTCAGTGCTGACGCGAACCGGATTCCTGATGGCCGCGGTTTTTCTAGCTTCCTGCGGGCCTTCGGGCACGCCTGCGCCCGCGGATGAAACGCGCGAGCCGTGGTATGCCGATGCGACGCGGCAGCTTGACGCGATCGACCGTCAGGCCCAATCCGATTTCCAGAACGGCCAGTTCGACGCAGCCGCCGCGCTGATCGAAAAAGGCGAGCCGCTCGAAAAGAAGCTGGTTTCAGTGGCGCATCCGACGCTCGAAGCGGCCGAGGCGGCCTCCGACCTGGACGATCTTTACGGGCGCATGCTGCTCAAGAATCATCATTATGGATGGGCGCGGCTGATGTTCCAGAAAAATTTATCGCGCTGGAAGCACTGGTCGCCGGAATCGGCTGAGACGAAAAAGCGCTATGCGCAGGCGGCGGCCGAAATCGACCAATGCGATCGCGAAATGACCAAGTGACGGCGCGAAAACTAAGCCTGGAAAAATATTTCGAATTCGAACGCCTGGGAACCAGCTGGCGCACCGAAATTCTGGCCGGCGCCACCACCTTCGTCACGATGGCGTACATCATTTTCGTGAACCCGTCGATTCTTCACGAAGCCGGCCTGCCCTTTCAGTCGGTGGTGGCGGCGACCTGCTTCTGCGCTGCGCTGGGCAGCATTCTGATGGGCGCGTTCGCCCGCTACCCGATCGCGCTCGCACCGGGCATGGGGCTGAACGCGTATTTCACCTACACCGTGGTGAAGGGCATGGGCGTGGCCTGGCAAGCGGCGCTCGGCGCGGTGTTTCTGTCCGGCGTCGCGTTTTTAATTTTGACGATTTTAGGCATCCGGCAACTGATCGTCAAAGCGATTCCGGGCGAGCTTTACGCGGCCATCGCGGCCGGCATCGGGTTGTTCATCGCGATCATCGGACTGCACAACGCCGGCATCGTGGTGGCCAGTCCGGCGACGCTGGTGACGCTCGGCAATCTGCGCGATCCCAACACGTTGCTGGCGATGTTCGGACTCGTTCTGATCGCCGCGCTGCTGGCCTGGCGCATTCGCGGCGCGATGCTGATCGGGATTCTTTCGACCGCGCTGATGGGCGCCGTTTTCGGGCTGGTGCACTGGTCGCCGGCGTCCTATCGCTTCGCCGACATGGCGCAGACGGCGGGCAAGCTCGATATTCGCGGCGCATGGCGGCTGGGGTTCGGCGAAATCATCTTTGTTTTTCTGTTCGTCGATTTGTTCGATAACGTCGGCACCCTGGTCGGCGTCGGCGAAGAGGCGGGATTGTTCGACAAAAACAAGAACATCCCGCGGCTCAAGAAAATTCTGCTGGCGGACGCGTCGGCGACCATCGCCGGTTCGCTCGCCGGCACGTCGACCGTGGTGAGCTACATCGAAAGCGCCGCGGGCGTCGCGGCCGGCGGACGCAGCGGCGTCACCGCCATCGTCACCGGTCTGCTGTTCCTCGCCGCGATGTTCGTCGCGCCGGTGGTGGGGGCCATCCCCACCGCCGCCACCGCGCCGGCGCTGATCGTGGTCGGTTCCATGATGATGTCGCGCATCGGCGAGATTCCGTGGAAAGATCCGGCGCTGGCGATTCCGGCGTTTTTGACGCTGGTGACGATTCCACTGTCGTTCAGCATCGCCAATGGTCTTGCGTTCGGCTTCACCGCCTACGCGCTGCTGAAAATTCTACGCGGCGAATTTCGCCGGACGCACTGGCTGGTGTACCTGCTCGCGGCGCTGTTCATCGCGCGATTTTTTTATTTGGGCAAAGGCTGACGGCGCAGCCTGTCCGACGCTACGCCGTCTGCGCCGTCACGGCTCCGAACCTGCGCTCGCGCCGCTGAAATTCGTCCACCGCCGCGCTCAAGTCTTCCGGCGAGAATTCCGGCCACATGCGCCGCGTGAAAAGCATTTCCGCGTAGGCGCATTCCCACAGCAGAAAATCGCTCAAACGCTGTTCGCCGCTGGTGCGGATCAGCAGATCGACGTCCGGACCCAGATGCTCGGATAAGTTCGCTCCGCCTTTGGCCGCCGCGTCCAGAATCGCCTGGCGCGAAGAGTAATCGATCGCCAGACGCAGTAGCAGTTTCTTGCCGCCGGCGGTCTTGCGCTCGGTTTTTTCAAGCAGCGCGACCAAAGCCGCCGGCAAACGGTCGCGCCGTCCGATCGCTTCGAGTCTGACGCCGTTGGCGATGCAGCGGTCGCACTCCTGCACCAGGTATCGGCCGAGCAGCTTCATCAGCGCCGTGGTTTCGCGCTGCGGACGCCGCCAGTTATCCGCTGAAAAGGCATAAAGCGTCAGCACCGAAATGCCCAGCGGCGGCGCCGATTCGATGGTGCGGCGCACCGCGTCGGCTCCGGCGCGATGCCCGGCCACGCGCGGCAGCCCGCGTGAAGTGGCCCATCGGCCGTTGCCGTCCATAATGATAGCGACGTGGATTCCGTCGCCAAAAGTACTTCTCATTGCAAAGTATTCCTCCGAAAGACATTCGCAAAATGCATAAACGCGGGTTCAACGCTTGGACGCTTCGAGGATCGCTTCCATGTGATCCAGGTACTTGTCGAAGGCTTTGCGCCCGGCGGCGGTCAGCGTGTACTCGGTCTTGGGCATGCGTCCTTCAAACGATTTGGTGCAGGAGATGTAGCGCGCTTCTTCGAGCTTCCGCGCGTGCACGCTCAAATTACCATCGGTGGTTTGCAAAAGATTCTTGAGATCGTTGAAGGTCAGCGGCGAATCGGCCGCCGCCAGCGCGCTGATGATCCCCAGACGGATGCGGGGATGAATCAGCCGGTCGAGATCCGGAATGGCCGCCGGTTTCGGCACCGCGGCGGCGCCCGCCGTGTCCGACGTCCGATGGGTCCGAAGTGCGTTGTTTTTAGCCACCGTATCTCCTCGCAATAATCGCTCCGAAAACAATGTGCAGGCCGCCAAAACCCAGCGCCAGCCACACGTCATTCCACGGCACGGACCAGGCCGCCGGCATGAACATCGCCACCGCGCCTTCGATCAAAAAACAGACGCCCATCACCGGCACGATCGGCACCGAAAACGCGCCTCCGGTCACCACGCCGGTTCCATAGAGCATCAGCCACACGCCGGGAATCGCGGTCGCCGCTCCGGCGCGCCACAACACGATGGTCAGCGCCGCACCGACAATCAGCGGCGGAGCAAAACTGAACAAAAATTTCCGCGCCGGCGCCGACCACAGCGGCTTTCCCGCCATGGCCGCCTTGCGCCACATCGCCAGAATCCCGATGATGATCGCGAGGACACCTTCGGCCACCCAGGTGATCACCCAGCGCCCGATGGAGCCTTGCTGCGCCGCCACGAAACTCGCCCCGAGCGCGGTGATTCCCATGGCCACGCCGCCCCAGCCGGGCACCGCGGTGAACGCACCGGCGCGCTCCATCGTTTCGCGGATGTAGCGCAGATTGTCCATCGCGTGGGCATCGATCGGAATCGGTTTGGTTTTGCGGATCGGCTGAACAGAGGCCATAGGATAAATCAGTTCAGTCATCTACTTTAGCGCACCCTCGGCCGTGCGCTCAACATAAAAATAGTGCTCTAAATCATAAAGCACTGCCGAGCCAAGATCAGAATAGACGAGCGCGTGTATTGTGTCAAGTACTTTTTAATTTAAAGCGACTGGCCCGGTTACTTCGCCAATTCGTCCGCGCTCACCGGCTTAAATTCGTCGGTGTTGAAAATCCGCAGCCGCTCGCCCGGCCCTGCGACCTTCAGCACCAGCGCGACCTGCCATCGCGGACCCTGAAAATACGACACGCGGATCGCATGGACGCCCTTGCTCAGTTCCACCGATCCGGCCACGTCCGATGGCGCATGCTGCCCGTCGTTATCGATCAACTCGCGGCCGTCGAGATACAGAATCGCGCCGTCATCGGCGGTCAACACGAAATTGTACATGCCCGGTTTCTCGATCCAGAAGCGGCCGGTGTAATCGATGGCGAACCACTCGAATCTTTTCGTCACTCCGGGAAATCCGTCGCGAAAATCCTGCGGCGGGATGTTCAGCGACGAGGTATAGATGGTCCCCACCGGCTTCATCCGGCGAAAATCCGGCAGTTTTTTCGTGTATCGCGGGACATGATAAATTACGCCGCTCAGCCCCCCGGGCACAACCACGGTAGTGCCGAACCGCACCGGCTGATCCTGCGCGAAGACGGTGATCGCCAGGAAAAGTCCCGCCATCGAACGTGCCAGGCGAACCGCGGCGGGGGCCAAAAGCAGGCATGGCCTACTCATAGCGCAGCGCCTCGACCGGCGCAATCCGCGTGGCGCTGCGCGCCGGATACAGGGTGGCGATCAGGCTCACCGCCAGCGCCGCGCCCGCAATCCACAACCCGTCGATCCAGCGCGAATCGAAGGGCACATAGGCCAGCGAATAAACCGTTTCATCCAAAGGAAACAGACGGTACGCATTGGCGAAATAGCAGAACACGTAACCGACCGTAAGCCCGATGGCCGTTCCCACCACGCCAATCAGCGCGCCTTCCAGCACAAAAATTTTGCGGATCTGCGCGGCGCGCGCGCCCATCGACATCAGAATCGCAATGTCGCGATGTTTTTCCATCACCATCATCACCAGCGTGATCAGAATATTCAGCGCGGCGACGATCTGAATCAGCCCGATGGTGATCACGGTCACGATGCGCTCGGTTTTGAGCGCGTTCAGGATCTGGTGGTTCTGTTCCTCCCAGGTGATCGCGTCGAGGTTCGGTCCAAGCACTTTTTCGGCTTCTTTTTCCACTTCCGGCGCTTTATAAATATCGTCGAGCCGCAGCTCGATCGCGTTCACCACGTCATGCAGGCCGAACGTTTTCTGCGCGACGCTCAGTGAAGTGAACGCCCAGCCGTTATCGACGTCGTAAAAACCGGTTTCGAAAATTCCGGCGACAATAAAACGCTTAAACGACGGTTCCCATCCCGTCGGCCCCAGATAACCTTCGGCGATGGTCAGCGTCACCGGCTTATCGATCACGGCCCCGATGTACTCCGCCAGCCGGGCACCGAGAATGATGCCTGGCAGATTGCCCGATTCGCGCGCCGGCTCGAGCGACCCAGCCTTCAGGTGCGCCAGCGCATCCGGAATCGGAACGCCGGGCGCGAGCGAAACTCCCTTGATGATCACTCCCGTGCTGCGAACCGGCCCGGAAATATAAGCGGGATCATAGAGGCTCGGCGTCGCGCTGGTCACATGCGGCAGCTTCACCAGCTTGGCCGCGATCTGTTCCCAGTGGTCGATGCCGTTGGCGGGGTCCTTGGCCTCCACCGAAACCGCCGCGGTCGCGCCGAGTAGATTTTTCTGCAACGTTGCGCTGAAGCCGTTGGTAATCGCCACCGCGATCACCAGAGCCATCACGCCGGCGGCTACGCCAATCACCGAAATCACGGTGATCACGGAAATGACCACCTGTTTGCGTTTAGCGCGAAGATAGCGGCGGGCGATGAAAAGTTCGAACATGGCCGAAAGAAGACAGAAGTCAGGAGTCAGGAGTCAGAATGGCTTTCGCGTACGCGTCGAGCATTCGAGCCGGAGCGCGCGCAGCAGCCGTCATTCTGACTCCTGACTGCTGACTCCTGGCTCCTTTAATTTCGCGGCGATCCCAATTTCCCCTTCCGCTCTCAACAAGGGGAACAGAATCACATCTCGAATCGATTTCGAATTGGTCAGCACCATAGTCAGCCGGTCGATGCCGATTCCTTCGCCGCCCGTCGGCGGCATCCCATAGGACATCGCCCGCAGATAATCCTCATCCATCTGGTGCGCCTCTTCATTCCCAGCTTCGCGCATGGCGAGCTGCATTTCAAAGCGCCGCGCCTGTTCCCGCGGATCGTTCAACTCGGTGTACGCGTTGCCCAGTTCCATGCCGCCCGCGTAAATCTCGAAGCGGTCGACAAACGCCGGATCGCGCTCGTTATTTTTCGAAAGCGGCGAAACCTCCACCGGATATTCGTAGATCACGGTCGGCTGGATCAGCGTCGGCTCGACCTTTTCAAACGCCTCCACCAGCGCGTGCCCCTTCAGCGATGCATCGCCCACCGCTTCACGCATGGTCAGGCGGCGAATATTTCCGAAATCGAGTTTTTCGCCCTGATACTCCACCACCGCCGACCCGGTCGCGTCGATCGCCACCTGTTTCAGCAACTCGCAGGACAGATCGATCATGCCTTGAAAATCCGTGTACGCCTGGTAAAACTCGAGCATCGTGAACTCCGGATTGTGCTGCGTCGAAACGCCCTCATTGCGGAAATTCTTGTTGATCTCGTACACCCGATCCATCCCGCCGACGATCAGCCGCTTCAGATAAAGCTCCGGCGCGATGCGCAGATACAGATCCATATCGAGCGTGTTGTGATGGGTCACAAATGGCCGCGCCGTCGCGCCGCCATACAGCGGCTGCATCATCGGCGTCTCCACTTCGACGAATCCGCGCGACTCCAGCTGCCGCCGCAGCGATGCGATAATCCGCGCGCGCATGACGAAAATTTTCTGCGATTCCGGATTGGCGATCAGATCCAGGTATCGCTGCCGGTAGCGAATCTCGACGTCTTCGAGTCCATGCCATTTCTCCGGCAGATTCAGCAGAATCTTCGATAAGAACGTCAGTTTTTCGGCGTGGACGCTCAATTCGCCGGTGCGCGTGCGGAACAAATATCCCTCCACGCCCACGATGTCGCCGATATCCAAAATCTCGTACAGCTTGTATTCGTTCTCGGAAACCGCGTCCTTGCGCACATACACCTGCAGTTTCTCGCCGAGCTGCAGCAGGTGCATGAAACCAGCCTTGCCCATCCGCCGGACGGTCGCAATGCGTCCGGCGACGCGCACGCGCGGCTGATCGCTCAACTGCTCCGCGGTCTTAGCGCCGTACTCGGCCAATATCCGCGGAATGGTGTGCGAAAAATCGAAGCGCTGGCCGTAAGGCCGGAATCCCAGCGCGGCAATTTCCCCGGTGCGGCGAAGCCGCTGTTCGAAAAGGTCGTCTTCTAAGGACATGGAAGTGGGAGGTCGGCGAAGGCTGGGCCGCCCCGCTCTCTCTGCTCAATTCAGCTTACCGCGGAGCACCCACTAATCACTACCGTCTGACAATCACTTCCCGCAAATGATCCCGCGTCAGGAAAAACTTCACGCTCTCGAAATCCTGAAACAGTTTCTCCAGGCTGCGATTGTTGAAAAACTGCGCCGGCTTGCGCCGTCCGCGGGGAACCAGAAGAATGGTCCGATGGTCCGAAATCCGGTAGGAATAAGTCGGAATGGTCTCGGCGCGCTCCTCGGCGTGAAAAAACGCCAGCATCGAAGCCCCCGGCCGCAGCACCCGATGCAGTTTTTTCACTACCGCTTCGAGCAGCGGACCGTTCAGGAATTGCAGCGTGTCCCACACCAGCGCGCCGTCGAACACACTGGCGTCGAAATTCAGCGCGCCCTGCAAAAACGGACCGGTTTTCAGCGGATTCGACTGGTTTTCGTAGAAATCGCCCTCGCCGAACGCCTGGTCGAGCTGATGCACGAAATCGTCCGCGAACAGACGATGTCCGTAGTTGATCAGAAAACTGATAGTCTGCTGGCTGGCCCCGGCAAAATCGAGGATCGAAAGCCCGGGGCGTTCTTCAAGCGACGAACAGAACTGATCGAGGCCGTGGCTGTGGCGCGTCTCCAACTACCGTTTATTATCACCCGCCCCGGCCACCATGGCAGGCGCAGGCGACGGCGACGCCACCGGCTGCGGCTTGGACGCCGCCTTCGGCTCCGGCTTGGCCTCCGCGCGAATGATATCGATGTTGCCCTTGAAATAGGCGCCATCCTCGATCACGATGCGCGCCGTGCGGATATCGCCCACCAGCTTGGCGTCGCGGCGAATGTCGATCCGGTCGCTGGTTTCCACGTTGCCGTGAACCGTCCCCAGCACCACGATCTCGCGCGCCTTCACGCTGGCCACCACTTTTCCGTTCGGACCCACGGTCAGCCGGTGCTCCTGCAACTCGACTGTCCCCTCTACTTCGCCGTCAATGGTCAGATCCTCGCGGCTGAAGATCTGCCCCTTGACAATCACTGATTTCCCAAGCACAGCATTACCTCCGCGATGCGGCTCATTATGCGGCTCGCTGACACTGCTGCTTCGTCCTGGAAGTGTCGACATCGGAATTCCCTCCTTGGCAAGCTCGGATGAAGTCGGCGGCGCCAAAGCCGGCTTGTTGTTCGTAATTTCCTCTTCTTTGCGGCGATTCCACATGGGAGCGCCCCCCTTCCCGTGATTCAAACCTCTTTTCGGACCCATCCAGCCGTCCCATCTCCATGGGGGAATCGCGGCTGATCAACCATAGTACTACGGCCGCGCGTTCGCGGGTACCGCGCGCATAAGAATTATCCGGGATGCATGTGCAACGGGAAACGTTTCAACGATTCTACGAAAAGTGTCCTCGCGCTACGCCGCTTTGTTGGCGGCGGTACAATCAAAAATCACGCCAAGTGCCGTCCCCCCGCAACACTGTGTGGATCCCTCTCGCTCTGGCCGCGATCGTCGCCGTGCTCTACGCGCCCACCGCCCACTTCGCGTTCCTCAATTACGACGATCCCGATTACGTGGCCAATTCGCACGTCCTCGCAGGCCTCACCCTGGCGAACCTGCGCTGGGCCTTCACTTCAGCCTACGCCGCGAACTGGTTCCCGCTCACCTGGATCTCCCACATGCTCGACCGCAACCTGTTCGGCCATCAGCCCGGCGCGCAGCACCTGATGAACGTCGCGCTGCACGCGCTCGCCACGCTGCTGCTGTACACGGCACTGCGGCGCCTAACTCATCAAGCATGGCCGAGCGCGTTCGTCGCCCTGATTTTCGCCATCCATCCGCTGCATATCGAATCGGTCGCCTGGGTTGCCGAGCGAAAAGACGTTCTCAGCGCGGTCTTCTTCTTCACCGCGATCTGGGCTTACGCGATTTACAGTGAGCATCCGTCGCCTTTCCGCTACGCAGCCGTGACGCTGGCCGTTTGCTGCGCGCTCATGTCCAAGCCGACCACGGTCACGCTTCCATTCGTTTTTCTTCTGCTCGATTACTGGCCGCTCCGTCGCACCGGCCCGCGCCGATTGCTCCTCGAAAAAGCCCCGTGGATCGCGCTGTCGATTGCGGTGTCCATCGTCACCTACCTGGTCCAGCAACACGCGGGAGCCGTTTTCGCCGCCGCCGAAATTCCGCTCGCGTTGCGCCTCGAAAACGCCGTCGTTTCCTACGCGATTTATCTGCTGAAATTCTTCGCGCCGTTCGATCTCGCGGTTTTCTATCCCTATCCCGCCTCGATTCCCGTCTGGCAGGCCAGTGCTGCCGCCGCGCTGCTCGCGGCCGTCAGCGCCGCCGTTTTTTTCGCGCAGCGCCGCTATCTGGTCACCGGGTGGCTCTGGTTCCTGGGCACCCTGCTGCCGATGATCGGCCTGATTCAAGCCGGCCTGCAATCCCGCGCCGACCGTTACACCTATCTCCCGCTCACCGGCCTCGCCGTCATGCTCGCCTGGGGTTCATCGGAATTATGGGAGACGCGAAAACCCGCGCTGGCGATCGCGGCCGGAGCAGTCGCCGTCGCGATGATCGCGGCAACCTGCGCCAATCTTCAAAACTGGCGCGACAGCATCACGCTCTTCCGTCACGCCATCGCGGTCACCCAGAGCAATTACGTCGCCTACAACAATCTGGGAGTCGCACTGCGCCGCGGCGGCCACATCGCCGATTCAATTCCGCTTTTTGAATCCGCCATTCGTTTTCATCCCAGCGACGTCGAAGCGCAAAATAATCTGGGCGAAGCGCTGATGCTCGTAGGTCATCCCGATCAAGCCCTCCCGCACGTTCTTGAAGCCCTGCGCCTGAATCCCGGTCTCGCTGAAGCGCACATCAATCTCGGCGCGCTGTTCAACAAACGCGGTCAGTTCGACGAAGGAGCCAAACAATATCAACTCGCCCTGCATCTCGATCCGGAAAACGCCGAGGCGCACGCCGGACTCGGCATCACCCTCACCGAACTGCGCCGTTACGAGGAAGCTTTGCCCCAATTACTCCAAGCGGTCCACCAGAAGCCCGACAGCGCCGACGTGCACTATAACCTGGGCCGCTTGTACGGACTCGCCGGCCGCACCGGCGATGCCATCGCCGAATTCAGCGCGACCGTTCAACTCGACCCGGCGAATGCCCAGGCGCATTTCAATTTAGGAACGGCTTTCGCCCAGCAGAATCGCATACCCGAAGCTGAACAGCAATTTCGCGAGGCCGTGCATCTCAATCCCGCCGACCTGAATGCGCACTTCAATCTCGCCAGCGCCCTCGCCACCCAAGGCCGCTACAACGAAGCGATTCCCGAATTTTCCGAAGTGCTGCGCCTCGACCCGAATTTCACCTCCGCGCGCCAGGCGCTCGACGAGTGCCGCCGCCTGTGCCAATAACCGGAAAATGAAGCGCGGCTACCGGGAGTGCCCACGGGTCTTGTGGCCACCCAAGCGCATGAGAAAATCCGACCAACCCCCGCCATGACTGGCGGGGCTTCAGCTACGGCAGGGTTTATTTTCGACGGAGGGGCGAGCGGCCGGCGTTTGAGCAACTCTTAAGCCTTGAAGCGATTCCCGGTGTTAAAGTAAATCACAGTCGGCTGAAATTGTTTGTTAGCCAGCCGGAAGGCCCAGACCGGAAGGCAGCGAATGGACCCATTCCGATTGCAAGTGCGATTCTGGGGAGTGCGCGGGTCGATTCCCACTCCGCAGCCGGAAAATCTCGGATTTGGCGGAAATACGACCTGTATCGAAGTCCGCCAGCGCGATGGCCCGGTGCTGGTCATCGACGGCGGCACCGGTTTGCGCTATCTGGGCATGGCACTCATGCGCGAATTCGCCGGCCGCAATCTGTCGCTCAAACTCCTGATGACCCATTTCCACTGGGACCACATCCAGGGACTCCCGTTTTTCGCGCCCCTCTACAACCCCTTGAACGAAGTCACTTTTTATTCCGACCGTCCTCAGCAGGAGCTGCGCGATATTCTCGAAGGACAGATGTCGAAGCCCTATTTCCCGGTGCCCTTTGAACACCTGGCCGCGCAGCATCGGTTTGGGCAGATCCATCCGTCGGTCCAATTCGGCGACCTGACCGTGCGCTCCTTCGCCATGAACCATCCGCAGGGCGCCTGCGGGTATCGTTTTGAATGCGGCGGCGCGGTGGTGGTCCACGCCTGCGACCTGGAGCACGGCGAGGAAAAACTCGACCGGATCCTGCGCCAGCACGCGGCCGATGCCGACCTGCTGATTTACGACGCGCAGTATACGCCGCAGGAATACGAGAGCAAGCGCGGCTGGGGCCACAGCACCTGGCGCGAAGCGGTGCGCCTGGCGCGGGAGGTGAACGTCAAGCGCCTGGTCCTGTTCCATCACGATCCCGGCCACGACGACCGCTTCATGTCCCAGCTCGAAAGCCAGGCCCGCGCCGAATTCGAGCACCTCGAAGCCGCCCGCGAAGGCCTGGCCATCTGCGTCTGATTCTCGCCGCTCATTGTTCCGCATGAAAAGACGCCGCTGATCAACTCGCCGGGCAAGCCCCGCGAGTCTCGGCGGGTTTTCCGACTCGTACGAAGCCGCGCGCCGCGACTCGCATATATACTTTTGAAAGGACACCATGCCCCAACCCGATCTCCCTCGCCGCGACTTCATGACCGCCTCCGTCGCCGGACTCGCGGCGGTCGCCGCATCCTCGGCCGCGCTGCCCGTCGTCGAAACCACCGTGCACATCACCACGCCCGACGGTCACTGCGACGCCGCGTTCGTTCATCCCTCGGCCGGCGCGCATCCCGGCGTCCTCATCTGGCCCGACGCTTTCGGCCTGCGCCCGTCCCTGCGCGAAATCGGCCGCCGTGTGGCCGCCGCGGGCTATTCCGTGCTGGTGCCGAATCCCTTTTATCGCGTGGCCCAGGCCCCTATTTTCGAAAGCGCCGCCAATTTCGACTTCAACACCGATCGCGCCAAGCTCGCTCCGCTGATGAATTCCATCAACGCGCCCGGAGCGGCCGAAAAGGACGCCGTCGCCTTCATCGCCTTTCTCGATTCGCAGCCGCAGGTGGACAAATCGAAAAAAATCGGCACCCAGGGCTACTGCATGGGCGGACCGTTAGTCGTCAAAACCTGCGCCGCCGTTGCCGATCGCGTCGGCGCCGGCGCATCGTTCCACGGCGGCGGCCTGGTCACCGACCAACCCAGCAGCCCGCACCTGCTCGCGCCGAAAATCAACGCCCGGATGTATTTCGGTATCGCCGCCAACGACGACGCGCGCCAGCCCGACGCCAAGGACAAACTGCGTGAAGCCTTCGGCGCCCGCGCCGAGATCGAAGTTTACGCCGAATCCCTGCACGGCTGGTGCATCCCGGACATGCCTCTTCAAAACGGCAAGCCGATTTACAACCACGCCGACGCCGAGCGCGCTTGGGGCAAGCTCATGTCGCTGTACCAATCCGCCCTCGCCTAACAGGGTGCTGTTGCGGATAAGAGTCGACAATGAACTGGTCATTGTGGGGCGGGCCCATGGCCTGCGCGGGGCCCCCGGCCCCGCTGGTCCAGCTTGGCGGTTTGTTGGGACAGGCCTCCGGCGGTCATGCCGGGGGTTGTTCCCGTGTCCTCCCACGCACTCGTCAGCCTTGCGCGGTGCCTCGACCGGATGCGCGCCTCACGCTGCTTGCGTCTAAATTACGCCCGACTGCCGCATCGCCGAACGCGCAATACTGGACCAGTCCATCTCCCCCTGCCCATGCGCCATCGCATCCAGAAACCGGTCGCGGATCACGCTGGCGATGGGCATCGGCGACGCGCACTCTTCCGCCGCCTGTAGCCCCAGCCGCACGTCTTTTAATCCCAGTTTCAGCGCGAACCCGGCTGGCTCGAATTTTTCATCCGCGATGATCTGCCCATAATTCGCATACACCGGCGACTGGAACAGCTCATTCATAATCTCCAAAAATTTATGCGGATCCACTTCCGCTTTGCGCAGCGTCGCGAACGCCTCGCCGAAGCTTTCGAGCATCGACGCGATCATGAAATTTCCGCACAGCTTCACCGCGTTGGCCTGCCACGGCTCCGTTCCCGCGATAAACGTCGCCCGGCCGATCGCCTCGAATACGGGCTCGAATCTTTCGATCAATTCGCGCGCCCCCGCCGGCACCACCAGCAGCCGTTTCGCCTCCGCCGCTTCTGGACGTCCGAACACCGGCGCGCTCAAATACCCCTGTTTGCGCGATTCGTGCGCCGCCTGCAGCCGCCGGGCCATCGCGGTGCTGATGGTGCTCGAAGAAATATGCGTCGCGCCTTCGCGCAATCCCGCCATGATGCCGTGATCGCCGAACACCATTGCTTCGACGGCGTGATCGTCGGAAAGCATCGAAATCGCCGCTTCCGCATCGCGGCACGCCTCCACCGGCGATTCCACCACGCGCGCGCCTTCAACCTGCCGCGCTTTTTCGCTACTCCGGTTATAAACCGTCAGCTCGTTTCCGGCGCGAATCAGATTGCGCGCCATCCCCGAACCCATTCTTCCCAACCCGATAAACGCGATTTTCATGACTGTCTGATCCCCAACTGTGCCGTCGCCAGCACCATAATTTTTTCCCAGCGCGGCACCCGAATCCGCCGCTCCAGCACGTCGTAATTCGAGGCCACAATCCGCGCCAGCAACCGCGAGTAAATCCCGATCAACGCCCGTAGCGAAGCCCGGCTCGAAGCGTCAATCCGGTCCACCAGCGGCGCCGATTCGCGATAATAATCCCGCGCCCGCCGCGCCTCAAACGCCATCATCTCTACAAATTTCGCGCGCGGCTCGAACGTGTCCGCCGAAACTCCGAACCGCCGCAAATCCTGCGCCGGCAAATACACCCGCCCCTTCGCCGCATCCTCCCGCACATCGCGCAGAATATTGGTCAACTGAAACGCGACCCCGCATTTTTCCGCCAGCTTCAACGATTCGTCCCCGCGAAAGCCGAAAATATGAATAATCGTCAGTCCCACCACGCTCGCTACGTGATAGCAGTAGTCGTACAGTTCCTCAAACGTCTCGATCCGCCGCGGTTCCAGATCGGAGGTGACGCCTTCAATCATCTCGAAAAAATATTGATGCGGAATATTGAACCGGGCGACCGCATCGACAAACGCCGGCCACAATGGATGCTCCGGTGCCGATCCGCTCAGCGCGGCCTGCAAATCCTGCTCCCACCGCGCGATCGCCGCCGCGCGATCGCCAATGCCGTCGTCGTCGCTTAAATCGTCGCAATAGCGCATGAACGCATAAATCGCGCACATCGCCCGCCGCCGCTCCGCCGTCAACAGCAAAAACGAGTAGTAAAAATTTTTCGCCTGCGACCGGGCGACGCCCGTGCACCACGCGTAGGACTGGTCGACGTTCATGCCGCCCGCGAAAACGCCCTCCGCGTAATCGCGCCGAGCAGCAATTGAACCCGCTCCACCTTCGAAATCGCCGGCCGCGAGGCCAGCACGTTATAACTTTGCCGCTCGATTTTTTCGAGCACCTTCATCCCGCCGCGGCTGAACAGTTCGAGATCGATCGCCAGCCTCCGGTCCACCATCCCCGCCAGCGGCAGCCCCTTTAAAAACAACCCCCGCGCGACCTCCACCGCATCCTTCATCACCGCGCGAAACCGATCGTCAAATTGCCGGCGCGGAATCGCCTCCACCGCGCACCCGTGCCGATCAAACAACTCGAGCGGCAGATACACGCGATTCTTATCCCAATCAACCGTCACATCCTGCCAGAAATTGGCAAGCTGCAAGGCCGTGCAGGTGGCGTCAGAAAGCGCATAGCGTTCCGCATCGCGATACCCGCACAATCCCAGCACCAGTCGCCCGACCGGATTCGCCGAATATTTGCAATACTCAAAAACCTCATCCCAATTTCGATACCGCGGCGTCGTCTGATCCCGTTCAAACGCCGTAATCAGGTCATCGAACGGCTCGACGGGCAACTGGTACCTGGCGACGGTCCCCTGCAAACTCACAAACACCGGATGCGACGCCGATCCCGCAAACATCCGATGCAACTCCGCCCGCCACCACCCCAACAACCGCAAACTCTCCTGCGTATCGCCGATCTCGTCGCCCAAATCATCCGCCCACCGGCAAAACGCATAGACATTATAGAAATCCTGATGCAGCCGCTTGGGCAGCAAAAAACTCACCACGTGAAAATTCTCGTAATGATGCGTCGCCAGCCAGCGCGTATATTCAAGCGACTCGGCCAGCGCCCACCTCCGCTTGACGTCCTCCGATTTGAGAAATTCTATGGGCGAGTGATACACGGTTCTAGTGGCATAAGCCGCCAGGCTTGTGCTGTGAACGGCCCACCCTCGCGCCCCGAAAGAGCGCAAGCCCGCTGGCTACGACACTTGCAATCTCCAGCAGCGACTGCATATTCCGGCCCTACGGGATAATCGCCGTCTTCAGATGCCCGTTATGACTCATCAGGTGCTGCATCACCTCGAGCAGATTGGTCAGCGGCTCGACGCGATTCACCAGGTCCTTGGCCGAAACATAGCCGCGCGTGACAATCTCCAGCGCCTTGCGGATCAGCGCCGGCGTGTGATGAAAACTGGCCTTGCAAGTCAACTCGGAGTAATGCAGCAGATTGGTATCCAGGCGAATCTCGGTTCCGCTCGGACAGCCGCCGAAAAAGTTGACCACGCCGCCGCGGCGCAGCAATTTGATCGCAAGCTGCCACACCTCCGGAAGCCCCACTGCTTCAATCACCACGTCCGCGCCGTGCCCGCCGGTCATCTCTCGAACCGGACCCAGAACGTCGGCGCCATCGCTGTTGATCACCACTTCATCGGCGCCCATTTTCTGTGCCCGGTCAAGCTGTGTCTGCCGGCGCCCGATCGCGATCACCCGCGCGCCGTACACCGCCTTGGCCATCCGCACGAACATCATCCCGATCGGCCCCAGCCCGATCACCGCCACCGTATCGCCCTGCTGCACGCCCGATTCTTCCAACCCGCGCAGCACGCACGCCAGCGGTTCCACCAGCGCCGCGTCCTGATAGCTGACGTGCTCGGGAACCTCGTACATATTTTTCTCGACAATGCGCTGCGGAATCCTGATATACTCCGCGTACGCGCCATTGTTAAAAAGCAGATCCTCGCACAGATTATCCTGCCCGCGCCGGCAGAAAAAGCACTGCCCGCACGGCGCCGAATTGGCCGCCACCACGCGCTGGCCGAGCTTAAACCCGCGCACGTCCGGCCCCATCTTCACGATATCCCCGGCCAGTTCATGCCCGAACAGCGCCGGGGGCTGGATCATCCGCGCGTGATAACCGCGCCGGAACACCTTGACGTCGGTCCCGCAGGTCAACGCCGCGCGGACGCGCACCAGCACGTCGCCGCGCCCGATCTCAGGCACGTCGACACGTTCGATCTGCAAGTGCTCTTTTCCGTACAGCACCGCAGCCGTCATGTGCTGGCTCATCTCGTCCTCGCTCTACTGTCTTCGGGTGAATCGAGTTGCGGCTTAACTACTATCTTCAACGATTGTTCATCGGGATGCAACGCGCGCTCGATCCCTTCATGAATCCCGTTCAGCGGAAAGCGATGAGAAATAAGCTCTTCCACCGGCAGGGCCCCGCTGAATACCAAATCGGCCGACTCCTTTTGAATATCCACCGACGCACTGTAAGAGCCGCACAAAATCCGCTCGCCCATGCACACATCCGCGCCCGAAACCTCGATCCGCTCCTGGTGCGAAGTCTGCGCAAACAATAAAATCCGCGCCCCCGGACGCGACGCCGCCACCGCCTGCTCGACAATCCCCCGCGCCGACGCCGCGATAATCGCCAGATCCGCGCCGCGACCTTCGGTCATCGCCCGCACCGTTTTTTCAAACTGTTCATCGCGCGGATCGAACACCTCTTCCGCGCCAAACCGCCGCGCCAGCGTGCGCCGCGCCGGCATCGTATCCGTCGAAATCACCCGCGCTCCCGTGCGCGCCGCCATCATGGTAAAAATCAGCCCGATCGGCCCCTGCCCTAAGATCACCACCACGTCGGACGGCTGCGGATCGATGAGCTTCACGCCTTTTAAGCACGTATTCACCGGCTCGACAAAGCACGCCGCGTCGAAGGAAACTCCCTCGGGAATTTTTTCGACCCCCTGCTCCACAATCCAGCCCATCGCCCGGACGTACTGCGAAAATCCGCCGCCCGCCGGCTCATATCCGGCCGTCACCCCTACCCTCTTATAGACCGGGCACTGCGCGTAAAGTTTCTTATGACAGTAAAAGCATTCCCCGCAGGGAATGTGATGAAACACGATTACCCGGTCGCCCGGCCGGTAGCGCGTGACATTTTCGCCCACCGCCGCCACCGTTCCGGCGGTTTCATGTCCATAAATCCGCGGCGGAGCCAGCAAATTGTATTCGATTTTCTTGAGATCGGTATGACAAATTCCACACGATTCCACGCGGATCAGTATCTCGCCCGCTCCGATTTCCGGCACGGCGAGCGTTTCCACTTCCACCAGGCCAGCGCCCTTGTAGACGGCTGCCTTCATCGTGGACACCGCAACATCTTTATAATCGGCAGTCAGCAAAGTAATCCCCTAGCGATCGCGCCGCGACCTTCGTGTTGCGATCCAAGCGTAACAAAGCCGGAACCCGCGTGAACGGACGGGCGAGCGCCGCCAGCGCAATCCGCCCTCGGGAAAACCGTCCTTCCGCGTCCCGGTACAAATTAAAGTCGAGCGGCAAATCCTCGGCCGCCTCATCGGAAACCGCGCGAATCAGGCGAAACGGCACACCCCACTCCGCCGCCTTTGCCGCCACCGCGGCCGATTCCATCTCCACCGCCGCTGCTCCCGTTTTCTGCCGCAGCGCCCGTTTTTCCCCGGCCGTCACAATCACGCGGTCAATGCACACAACTTCCGCATTCGCAAACGCCCGTGGACCCAACCCGTCGCGGCTCCGTACACCCGGCGCGTTTCCGAGTCCCGATTCCGCGCCAATCACAATATCCCCCACCCGCAGCGACTCATCGAGCGCCCCGCAAAATCCCGTACTGATAATCCCATCCACCTCGATCTTTTTCTCCAGCGCCTTTTCGACTAACCTTGACCCGGGACCGTTGGCGATCATCAAAAAGCGGTCGCCCCCATGCCGCGCCTCGCAAGCAAATTCCGCCGTCCAACTCAACCTCACCGCAGCGCCGAAACGCTTCAAAATTCCGGCAAACTCCCCTCGCTCGGCCGCGACCAACAACCAAGTCCTCATCGAAGCCAGACCGGTCGCCGCTGCCTATGGCCGCGGAAGAACCCACCATCTCTCATGAGCAATATCCATTCGCCCGGAACCACTCGACCGCCTTCTTCAGCGCCCCCGCCGCCGGACCCGGCGAATATCCCAGCTCCCGTGCCGCCTTGTCATGCCGCACCCACATCTTCCTCCGCGACATCCTCACCGCATCGAGCGGCGCCAGCGGCTCGCGTCCCGTTACCGATGCCCACGCCGTAGACACCGCGCCGTACGCATAAGCCATGGCATACGGCACCCGAAACGTCGGCGCCGGCCGTCCCGCAAACTCCGCCAGCTTCGAAAAAATCTGCTGAAGCGTCAGATTTTCCGACCCCAAAATGTATCGCTCACCCGCGCGACCCCGTTCGCAAGCGAGCAGGTGCCCCTCCGCCACATCGCCCGCGTACACTACATTCAACCCCGTGTCGACGAAGCCCGGCATTTTGCCGCGCACAAAATCGACCACGATCTTCCCCGTCGGCGTCGGCTTAAAATCATGGTCTCCGACCGGCGCCGTCGGATTCACGATCACCACCGGCAAATCTTTCGAGTACTCGATCGCCGCCCGCTCCGCCAGAAATTTCGACCGTTTATACGGCCCGGTCATCTCCTCGATCGAAACCGGCGTACTCTCATCACTCGGCTCGTCTCCCGGAAAGCCGATGCACCCCACCGTGCTGGTATAAACGACGCGCTCGACTCCCGCGCGTTTCGCCGCTTCCAGCAAGTTCCTGGTCCCGTCGACATTCGACCGGAACATTTCCTGTGGATCGCGCGCCCACAACCGGTAATCCGCGGCCACGTGATAAACCACGCCGCAACCTGCTGCCGCGCGCGCCAGCGATTCGGCATCGCGCAAATCGCCACGCGCGATTTCAACCGCGTCCAGTTCCCGAACCCGCGCCGGATCCCGCGCCAGCACCCGCACCGTTACGCCGCGCTCCAGCAATTTCCGCGCGACATGCCACCCTATGAACCCGGTCGCCCCGGTAACCAGAACCGCTTTCATCGCCCCAGGCGCAGTCGAGCCTGGTGGGGCAGGCCCCCGGCCTGCGGCGGCCTCTCAGGCCGTCCACAACATTGACCAGCAGACCCGACCAGCGGGGCTGAGAGCCCCGCGCAGGCCGAGGGCCTGCCCCACAAATAATTCTCAATGGTTATTCGGGATGCCACACTAGCTCAAAAGCCACGCCAGCGATTTGAACGGATCGCTGAACTTCGAATTGATCCCATACGCCGCCGACGGCTCATATCCGCAATGCACCATGCAATCGGCGCAGCGCGGATCGTTGCCCGTGCCATAATTCTCCCACGGCGTCCGCGTCATCAATTCCTCGAAGGTGTCGTAATGCGCGTCGGTGATCAAATAGCACGGACCTTTCCAGCCCTTCACGTTATAAGTCGGATTGCCCCACGCCGTGCACGGCAGATCGCGGTCGCCCTTCAAAAATTCCATATAAACCGGCGACGCCACCACCGGATATTTTTTCGCCAGCTTGTCGATATTTTTGAATTTTTCGTGCACGTCCTCACGTGTCAGGAAAATTTCGCGATCGTTCACCGCCGAATATCCGTAAGCCGGCGCAATGGTATGCCCGTCCACCTTGAACCGCGCCAGATACTCGAACAGCTCCTCGATCTCGCGCATGTCCGTCTCTTTATAGACGGTGGTATTCGAAAAAACCTTGAACCCGGCCGCTTTGGCCGCCTTCACGCCCTCGATCGCCTCGCGGAACACGCCCGCCCGCTCCACCGCCAGATCGTGATTCTTCTCCATCCCGTCCAGGTGGACATTAAACACGAACGAATTATTTGGCTTGAAATCCTTCAGCCTTTTTGGCAAAAACATGCCATTGGTGCAAAGCTGAATATATTTTCCACGCTGCAAAATTTCGGCAGATAACGGACCAATCTCCGGATACAGCAGCGGCTCGCCTCCGCAGATCGAAACCAGCGGCGCCCCGCACTCATCGACAGCCCGCAAACACTGCTCCAGCGTCAGCCGCTCCCGCACCGTCGCTTCATACTCCCGAATCCGCCCGCAACTGGTGCAAGTCAAATTGCAGGCGTGCAGCGGCTCCAGCATCATCACCAGCGGAAACCGCTTATGGATCATCGGATGCGGCCTTCTCTCCGCGCCGGCGGAGGGAATCTGCGTATGAATAATCTTGAATGGATTCGCCGAATCGTCCGCCGCCAGGTTTTTCTGCCACTCCGGCTTCGGACGAATTTTATTTTTCGCGATATAGGCCGCCATGTCCGCGACCTGCCCCAGAGGTACTCTCATTTCGCCCCATTTCTTGTCGTTAACTCACGTGTCCGCAGGTAATCCGACAACGCAAGCAGCGGAAACGAATGCCGATAATAATGGTATTTCAGATAAAACACGCCGGGAAATCCGGTACCGGTGGACAATTTTTCATTCCACCCACCGTCTTTCCGTTGTGTTTCGATCAAATACTCAATCCCTTTATGCAAACTGTTGCTGGTGGTGTCGCCACCCGCGATCAATCCCGAAATCGCCCAAGCGGTCTGCGACGGAGTCGAATCCGCGCCCACAAACGTGTTCTTCTCGTACGACGCGCAGCTCTCGCCCCAACCGCCGTCGGCGTTCTGAATCGACCTCAACCATTCGCCGGCCCGTAAAATATAGGCCTCGCGGTCGCTCTCACCCGCCGCATGCAATCCGCGCAGCGCAAAACAGGTCCCGTAAATATAATCGACGCCCCAGCGCCCGTACCAGCTTCCGTCGGCTTCCTGCGCCCGCTTCAAATATGCGACGCCGCGCCGGATCGCCGGATGCTCGCGCTTCACTCCCGACGCAATCAACCCCTCCATCACGCGCCCGGTAATATCCGGACACGTCGGATCGAGCATCGCATTATGATCGGCAAACGGCACCGCGCTTAAGAATCGCCAATTATTATCGACATCAAACGCCGCCCATCCGCCGTCCTTGGATTGCATCGCCAGCAGCCAATCGACCGCGCGTTTCACGCACGCATCGTGGCCCGACGAAGCCCGCGCGTGACTCAGCGCCAGCAAAACCTCCGCGGTATCGTCGATATCCGGGTACCATTCATTGGCAAATTCGAAATACCACCCCGCCGGCTCGACATTGGGACGCTTCATCGCCCAATCTCCGCGCCGCCGGACCTCTTTGGTCAACAGCCAGTTGGCGCACCGCGTCAACGATTCTTCGGAAGCCAATCCCGATTCGCCCAGCGCGAAGGCCGCGATGGCGGTGTCCCAGACCACCGAAAAACAAGGCTGGAAATAAAACCCGCGCTGGTCATCCACCAATAAATTGAAAAATTGTTTTTCCGCTTCTTTTACGTCCGGGTGATCCTTGGGATACCCCAGCAGATCGAGCGCCATGATCACATACATCATCGGCGGATAAATCGCCGCCAATCCGCCGGTATAGCGCGTTCGTTCGAGGATCCAGCGCTCCGCCCGCTGGATGGCCTTGGTCCGCAGCCCGCGCCACATTCTTTTTTCCGCAAATTTGAAGAATTTATCGGCTTTTAAGAAGAAATTCCGCCAGCCGAAAAATCCTTCGTTGTTGGGAAATTCAAACGGCTCGCCGGGCTTGAACAATTCATTTAACGTAAACCCGGCCGGCACCGGACGCCGCGGATTCATGGCGTGCACGATCGAAAGCGGAATCACGATCGCGCGCGTCCAGCTCGACATTTCGTAAATAAAATCGCCGAGCAGCATCAGCTCCGGCGGAATCGACGGCGTATGCTCCCGGGGGTATAGCCCGAACAAACTCAAATTGACTTTCACGTAGGAATTGGCCCGCTGCAACCCGCCCAGCGCCAGAATCCGCTCCCGCGCCCGCTCCAGATTCGGATCGTCATGCTCCATCCCGGCCAATTTCAGGGCCGTATACGCCTTAATCGTCGCGCTCAGCTCCGACGGACCCTCGGCATAAATATTGAACCCGCCGTCGGCCAACTGCCGGTCTAAAATCGAGCGCGCGGCTTTCTCGATCAATTCCCGCGTCGGCGGCTTCCAAACGCCATTCACCGGCGGATGCCGCCACAACTCCAGCAAAATAAAATCGGATTCGAGCGTGGTGTCGGCCGTCAGATCGGCCCACCAGTAGCCTTCGGCCCGTTGCAATCCGAGCAGATAACTCCCCGCCCGCCGCCGCGCCTGCGCGCAGGCGCTGGCCAATTCCTCGACCACCTGTAGACTCGGACTCATGACGTGCGCTCAAAAACGGGACACACCACTCTGTCCCCACTGCTAAATTCGTGCTCGTCGCCGGTCCGCCCGCTGTGGACAGAGCGGTCTGTCCTCTTTTTGAGCATCCTCATGCGCGACTTGTCGTCTGCAATTGCACCGTCCGCGCCAAGTCGGCCGGCAGTTGGAACCTCACATCCTCTTCTTTAATCTCCATCTCTTCCAGTTCACCGAACCCGCACTCCTTAAGCGACCCGATCAGCTCCCGCACCAGGTTCTCCGGCGCCGAAGCTCCCGCGGTCACCGCAACCGTATTCACGCCGTCCAGCCATTCCGGACGGACTTCGCTCAGATCGTCGATCAAGTACGCCGCCACACCCATCTTGCCGCAAACTTCCACCAGGCGCCGCGAATTCGAGCTGTTCTGCGACCCCACCACCAGCAGCACCTGGCACAGCGGCACCACCGCTTTCACCGCCAGTTGCCGGTTCTCCGTCGCATAACAAATATCCTGCGCCGCCGGACCCTGAATCTTCGGAAACCGCTGCCGCAGCCGCTCGACAATATCCTTCGTCTCATCCAGGCTGAGCGTGGTCTGGGTGATAAAGGAAACCCGCTCCGGGTCGCGCACTTGCAGCCGGTCCACATCTTCTTCGGTTGACACCAGCACCGTCGATTCCGGCGCCTCGCCTAAGGTGCCGATCACCTCGTCGTGATCTTTGTGCCCGATTAAAACGATGGTGTAGCCTTTCCTGGCAAATTTGACGGCTTCCAGATGTACTTTCGTTACAAGAGGACACGTTGCGTCGATCACCTGCAAGCGCCGCTGTTTCGCCTGAGCACGCACCGCCGGCGACACGCCATGGGCGCTGAAAATCACCCGGGCGCCCTCGGGAACCTCCTCCAACTCCTCGACAAAAACCGCCCCCGCATCCCGTAACTCGTCCACGACGTGGCGGTTATGGACAATCTCCTTGCGCACATAGATCGGCGCGCCGTACAGATCAAGCGCGATTCTCACCACATCGATCGCGCGCACCACGCCAGCGCAGAAACCCCTTGGCGTCAACAGGATAATCTTCTTGCCGGCGTTTGTCATAAGCGCTTCATCAAGGAACTTACATTATAGCCAAACGGCGTTCGACCCGAGCATCCGCCGGTTAGATGCTTAAAAACAACAGCCCGAATCCCTAAAGACCCCATCCCGGCGTTTTTGCCCGCTTGTATGTTTGATGGCGAAACATCAACTTGGTCGCGTGGTTTTGCCTGTAAAACATTCACTCCATGAATGAGACGCCGAAGGCGCTAGCGGGTATCAAAGCCGGCAGGCTCATCGGCTGCCGCAAATCCGGAATCATCAACGTTCCCGCAATTTTGAAAACCCCGGGATTTTCGGAACCTGGAAAGTTCTAACGGTTACGCCGGTCTACCTAAACCGGGTCCGAAGACTCGTACCGACCTCTATCTCATTGCCGACGTCGCCGCTGGGGTGTCGTCCAATGATTCTCGATTGAGCCCTCGCACCGCTGCGTGACCGGTTCGTGCTACGTTGGCGGAATCTGCCAATTCATGAGCGCCTGAAAACCCCGTTCCTCGCCGCGACCCTCATCACGCTCAATGCCGCGTTGTGCTGGCCTCTGTTTGGAACCGAATACCTGGACGCCATCGGTTCCGTCGAAGGCAATTTCATCACTTTCGCCAAATTTCTCCGCGACCATGCCCCGCACGTCGCCTTTGTCCCCTTTTTCGACGCCGGCTTGCCGCTCGAAAACGCGTATCTGCCCATGGTTCCGGCGCTCACCGCGATCGGCTCCGCGCTCGCGCGAACCTCGCCCGCTCACGCGTTTCATTTCCTGGCCGCGCTCGCCTATTGCGCCGGACCGCTCTTTCTCTTCTTCTTCGCGCGATCCTGGTCGGGAAAGGTCGCGCCCAGCTATGCCAGCGCCTTGCTTTGGACCTTACTTTCGCCCTCCGCCCTTTTCCCCAGCATTCACGCCGACCTCGGCACATTCTTCGCCACGCGACGCCTCGACACCATGGTCCGCTACGGTGAGGTTCCGCACAACATCGCGTTGTCGCTGCTTCCGTTGGCTCTGTGGATGTACTCGCGATACACCATGCAGCCCACCTCGCGCCGGTTCGCGATCGCCGTGATCGCCGCAGCCTCCGTCGCGTTGTGCAACGCGTTTGGAATCGTGGCGCTCAGCCTCTCGATTCTTTTCCTGGTGGTCTCGCGCGACAAACTTCGCCTCAAGGACTTCCTCTCCGCCGTCGCCGTGGCCATTACCGCTTACCTGCTCGTCTGCCGTTTCCTCACGCCCTCGCTGATCTCTTTGCTGCGGGTCAATTCGCAGTTTTCCGGCGGCGATTTTCGCATCACGTCCAAAACCCTGCTGCTCGACGCCATCTTTGCCGCCGCGCTGGCCTGCCTCTGGCTCCTGTCGCGCCGCCTTGCGGACCGCATGTCCCGCTTCGCGGTTCTTTTCGCGCTCTGCTTCACCGCCATTCCCGTGCTCGGAGCGTGGAATTTGAATTTGATCGCCCAACCCCTGCGTTACCAGCTGGAGATGGAAATCGCCCTTTGTCTTTTGATTGCGTTCGCGCTGGCGCCCGTCGCGGCCCGATGGCGCAGCGCGCGGCTACTCGCGCTTCCTATAGCCCTGCTGGCGCTCTGGATCTTCTCCCGCGACCTCGGTTACGCGCGGCGCCTCATCCGTCCTCTCGACATTTCTCAATCGGCTGTTTTTCGCCAGGCCCGCTGGATCGCGGATCATCTGCCGGGTCAGAGAATCATGGTCGCGGGCCCGGCGACGTTCTGGTTCAATCTGTTCACCGATAATCCCCAATTGAGCGGCGGCCACGACTTCTCCGCCCCGAACTGGATGCAGCTCGTCGCCGTGTACACCATTTATTCCGGCCAGAACGCCGGCGCGGCCGATGCCGATATTTCCACTTTCTGGCTGAAAGTCTTCGGCTGCGGAGCCATCGCCGTCAGCACCGAACGGCCCTCTCTCACCCTGGCCAATCCGCAAAAATTCGACGGGCGCCTTCCGCTGCTCTGGCGCGATTCGGGCGACTCCGTCTATCTCGTTCCCCAAAAATCAGCTTCGCTCGCGCACGTCATCCCAAAATCGGCGATCGTCGTTCGCCGTCCCGTGCACGGACTCGATCTTGCGCCCGTACGCGCCTACGCGGCCGCGCTCGACGACCCCTCCATTCCACCCGCCACGCTGGTCTGGCAGAATCCCGATCAAGCCCGCATCACCGCAACTCTCTCGCCCGGCCAGATTATTTCCGTGCAGATCAACTACGATCCCGGCTGGCGCGCTTCCATCGCCGGCCGTCCTCTCGCCGTTCATTCGGATCAGCTCGGCCTGATCCTTCTCGACCCTGGCGTCAGCGGCAATCTCTCGATCGATCTTCAGTTCCAGGGTGGACCCGAGCGAAGCATCTCACTTCTGCTCACAGCGACGACCGCGCTCGTCCTGCTCACCCTGCTTTGTTGGCCTCGTTTTCAAACAACGTCCCACGACCCAACCTCCACTCCGGATCAAACCGGCGCTTCACCTGCCGCATCGCCGTAATCTCGCCGCCCGAATATTGAACACCCAATAAAGCCGTCTTCCTTTTTCCTAACCCGTGCTCCGCGCCGACCGTCCCACCCAACTCCACCGCCGCCCGAGCCAGTTCCGTCATCAGCGCCTTGGCCCGCGCAAACTCCGCCGGACTCGAAGAAAACGTATTGACATGCAGATGCGCATCGCCGACGTGCCCGAAAAGCACATAATCGAGGTCGATCATCCGCCGGTAATTCGCGATCATTTCCCGGTTCTTCTCCAGCGGCACCGCATAATCGGTGCTCAGTTTCAAAAATCCGCTCGCCCGGATCCGCGAGTTCACCCGTTCCGGAAGCGTGTGCCGGAACTCGCGCAATCTCTCCCGGTCCGCCGGCGAAATCGCAAACCACGATTCCTCCTCGCTCGCGCCCCTCAAATCCAGATCGCAATCGCCTTCCAACTCGATCATCAGCGCTGCGTTCTGTTGCACCTCCATCATCCGCAGCGACGCCGCATCGAAATATTCGATCATCCTTAATTCCCGCACGCCGCGCCATCGCTCCACCGCATCGAGCGCCGCTTCTTCCGACCGGAAAAAAACCACCCCGCCCGTAAGCTCCCCCGGCGCCGGCAGCAATTTCAGCTCGGCCTGGGTCACCACCCCGAGCGTTCCCTCGCTGCCCACGAACAAATCCACAAAATCCATCCCCGGCGCCAATCGATACCCGCAGGAAAATTTGGTCGTGTGCGGAACGCGGATCGCGGCAACATCAAAATCCACGGGATCGCCACGCCGCACCTCCATAACGCGCCCATCCAGTAGAGCAACCCGCAGCCCGGTCACATAATCCCGTGTCGAGCCGAACCGGTAACTGCGCGAGCCGCTGGCGTTGCACGCAATATTCCCTCCGATCGAAGCAGTATTCTCGGTCGGATCCGGTGCATAGAATTGCCCCGACCGCGCCGCCGCCGCTTGCACATCCCGGAGCAGCGCCCCCGGCCCGACAATCGCGCGCCCGGGCTGAATCTCAATTCGATTCATGCGAGTCATCGAAATCGCCGACCCGGAAAGCGGCACGCCACCGCCCGTGACGCCGGTGAGCGCGCCCATGACGGTCACCGGCTCGCCGCGCGTCAAAATGCGAACCAGTTCCTCCTCATCGCGAGGCGTAAAAACCTCATCCGCGCAGCCGCGAAACGTCGATGCGTCGCTGATTTCGGTCACCACTCAAATCATCACACGAGAACTTTGCCGCCCGCACCTCTAGTCTCCCGTCCCAGTGATTCGTGCAATAAGTCGTTGGCGAGTGGGGCAGGCTCCCAGCCTGCGGCGGGCTCTAAGCCCGCCTGGCCGGCTCAACAAGAGGCGGGCGGCGCGCCCGCCGCAGGCCGCGGGCCTGCCCCACAAAACCCGCCGGAATACGATCACTGATTTCGGGGACGGGGGACTAGCCTGGCGGGCTGCTGAGAACAGGGCCGGACATCCGCTCGCTGGCGCGCGGCCTGCTAGATCAGCTTCTCCGGATGCTTGAAATAACGGTCGATCATCGCGTCCGCGGCCATCCCCGTCACCGCGAGCACCGTCAGCGTCGGGTTCTGCGCCGCGTTTTGCGGAAATGCCGACGCCCCGATCACAAACAGATTCGGCACGTCCCAGTGCTGTAGATAACGATTGACGACGCTGGTCTCCGGCCCCGCGCCCATCACCGCGCCGCCCTGGATATGCGTCGACTGGTAGTTGGTCACGTTGTAATGCTCGCGCGAGAAGGGCTCGTCAGCGAATTTCACGCCCATCTCGCGCGCGATCTTCACCTGAACTCGCCGGGCGAACTCGCGCTGGTGGAATTCGTAATCGGTCCAATCGAGCGTGAAACGCAGCAGCGGATCGCCGAATTTATCGGTGTAAGCCGGATCCAGGTCCATATAATTCTGCCGCCACGAGAGATGCTCGCCCGACAGTCCGATGGACGCGGTGCGGTCGTGCCATTCCAGCGAAGCTTTTTTCCATTCCGATCCCCAGTTCGATCTGCTCGCGCCCTTGGGCAAAAGGCCGAAGGACCGGATCGCGCCGTCGCCGGCCGTATTCAGGCCGATCGTTCCCACGCGCAAAACGGCCTGGTCGGCTTCGCTCAGGCCGATATCGCCGTCAAAATCGGCGATGCGCGTGCCGAGCTCGCCCGCGCCCATAAATCCATTGATCGGCTTGTCGAAAAAAATGCGCGTGCCGCCGTTCACCTGGTGGGTCAGATTGCGGCCCAGGGTTCCCTTGCGGGTCGCCGGATCGTAAGGCGTGCCGATTTTCGAAAGCATCAGCAATCGATTGTTATTCAACGTGAACGACGCCAGCACCACGGTCGCGGCCGGCTGAAAGAATTCTTCGCCATTCGCGTTGCTGAACTGAACTCCCGTCGCGCGGCCATCTTTGTGGACGATGCGCCGCACCCAGTTCGACGTGCGCAGCTCGAAATTTTTCCGTTGCGCGAGCACCGGCATCAGCGTGTTGGTCGGCTGCGCCTTGGCTCCGATCATGCAGCCAAACAAATGACAATAGCCGCAGTACGCGCATCCGGGACGCGAAATTCCGTCGGGATTTTTGTAGGCGGTACTCAAATTCGCCGCGGGAATCGGATAGGGATGGTAGCCTAAGCGCCGCGCGGCGGCTTCAAACACGTGGGTCGCGTAGGAGCGCCGCAGCGGCGGCGTGGGATATTCGTGCTGGCGCGGGCCTTCAAAAACATTGCCGCCGTCGATCTTGCGGCCACGCAAATTTCCGGCTTTGCCGCTGATACCGAGCAACTGCTCGGCTTTCCAGTAGTAAGGTTCAAGCTCGTCGTAAGTGACGCCCCAATCCTGAACCGCGAGATCCGCGGGCAGTTTCGCGGCGCCGTGCTTTTCGGTGAGATGCGTGCGCAGCGTGAACAGATCCGGCTGAAAACGGAAGGACGCGCCGCCCCAATGCTCACCCGCGCCGCCGACGCCGGTCCCGGGCAGAAACGATCCGTACTGCCGCACCGGGACTGCGGATTCGCGCAGCGAATGGCGATGCGTGATGGTCTCCTCGGCGATGTTTTGCATCATACGCAGACGCAGATAGTAATCAAGCTCGTCCATGGTGAGCGCGTAGTCCGCGGTTTTCCGCGGCAAGCCTCGCTCGAAGACGGCGACAGATTGCGACGTTCGCGCGGTGATTTCCTTGGCCATCAACAGGCCGGACCATCCCCCGCCGATGATGGCCACGTCCACTGGTTTGAGATTCGTCATGAGCGCACCGCAATCTATCCTGCCACGGCGCGAGGCCGTTGTATAGCGGCTACTCGCGGCTGGACGGCGGGGGCTATAATGGTTTCCCGGTGCCGGTCGCGTCAGCCGGCGGGTGGGGCCACGTCCTGCGCCTTTCTGGTGTGGAGAATCGAATGAAAATCATTGGAGTCTGTGTTTTCTTCGCGGCTGCGAGCCTCGCTTCCGCGGCCGACATTCAGGGCGATTGGATCGCGGAAATCTCGGCGAAGGGCGCGGAAGCGCAATACGCACACGTCCGGCTTAGGACCGAAGGATCCGTCGTGACCGGCACCTGGAATCAGCTCGTGGTGACCGGCAAGACGAACGGCGATCACGTGAATCTCACCGTAATGCGCGACGGCGCCGCCGTGGGAACGCTGAGCGCAAGCGCGGATGGCGCCGGATTTTCCGGCGAGGGCAAACTCGCCGGCGGACGTGGAGGCGCGTCGGGCATCGGCAGATTCACATTGACCCGGCCAGCAAAACCTACGCCCGGCGGACCACGAACCTTCAATTATGAACCGGGCGTCTTCTACGGTTACTACTCGGCGGCGAATCCGCCGGCGCTGCACGTTTTCCCGGGCGACACCGTTCGCACCCGGACGTTCGACGCGAGCGGCCGCGATAACGATCGGCGCACGCCGGGCGGCAATCTCGAAACCGGACCGTTCTACGTCGAAGGCGCGCTGCCCGGCGACACCCTGGTGGTCAAGTTGAACCAGGTCCGCGTGAATCGCGATTCGGCGCGGCAGGGCAGCCGCATCAACGGCCGGACGGTGACGCCGGCCTTTGTCGCCTCCGCGCAGTATAGCCCTGGATTCGACGGTGAATGGAAACTCGATCGCGAAAAAGGGACCGCTACGCTGGCCCATCCGACGCCGCGCATGAAAAATTTCACGGTCCCGATTCTGCCGATGCTCGGCTGTATCGCCACCGCGCCGCCGGGCGAACAGGTGTATCGCGGCACCGATCTGGGTCCGTTCGGGGGCAACATGGATTACAACCAGATGGGCGAAGGAGTGACGCTGTATCTTCCCGTGTTTCATCCCGGCGCGCTGTTGACGATGGGCGACGCACACGCCGCGATGGGCGACGGCGAACTCACCGGCAGCGCGCTCGAAACCTCAGTGGACGTAGAGTTCACGGTAGACGTGATTCGCGGATTTGCCAGCGCGGGTCCGCGGCTGGAGAATGCGGACTACATCATGGCCATGGGCGTGGCCGGCTCGGTTCCCGATGCCATCCAGATCGCCACGGCAGAGCTGGCCAACTGGTTGAAGCGCGATTACAAGCTGAACGACAGCGAGGTCGCGGTGCTGCTAGGCGCAGTGTTGAAATACGACATCACCGAGATGGTCGACCCGCAGTTCAACGTCGTAGCCAAGGTGCCGAAGTCGGCGCTGAAAGCCTTCGAGTGAAGCTGCCCCGGCAGATCTAATTATTACTCGAATTCGCCTGCCGATCCCACAGGAACCGGTGCAGGAACGTCTGCATGCGCCCCAGCGTGTACATCCACCGGCTGTGCAGCAACGATTCGTGCACATCGTCGGGAAAAACGATCAGCTCATAATATACGTTGCGCTGGCGCAGCAACTGCACCAGCCCGACCGTTTGCAGGAACCCGACGTTGCGGTCATCATCGCCCTGCACCAGCAGCACCGGCGACGTCCATTTGTCGATCGCGCTGATCGCCGACGACTGATAAGAGAGTGATTGCGGATCGAGCGTGTTGCCCTCCAGGTGAACGCCGGCCAAATCGACGCCCGCTTTGAACACATCGGAGTTGCGCGCCAGAGCTTCGGACGTCAGCAGTCCACCGTACGACAATCCCCAAATCCCGACGCGATTCGGATCGACGTCGGGCCGGCTCTGCAAATATTTGCCGCCGGCGAGAACGTCCTTATATTCGCTGTTGCCCTGCGGCCCGGCATGCTCTGCATGCTGGAACGAATGGCCATAGCCGATGCCCAACCGATAATTGATCGACATCACGATATAGCCCTGGTTCGCCAACCACTGATTGATGCCGTAGGCCCAGTGATAAAACTGCATGTAGTGGTAAGCAGGCATCATCTGGCGGATGGGACCGCCGTGAACGAACACGATGGCCGGCCGCCGCTCGCCCGGTTTCAAATCCTTCGGAAGAAAAAGCTGGTTGTGGATTTCGACGCCGTCGTCGGCGTGGGTGAGCACGATCTCCGGCTTGACGTGCAGGTCCTTGGGAAAGCCCGGCATGGAAGCCGGGAAAATAATCTTCTGCGGCGCGGCTGCCGCTTCGAGACTTGCAGTCTTCCAGATGCCGAGCGATTGCGGCATGTTCCAATCCGCGCTGAGCGTCGCCAGATATTTCCCGGAAGCGAGCGGCGCCGGCGAAGTTTCGACCCCCTCGCCCGTGGTGATCTGCACCGGCGTTCCGCCGCCGACGGGAACAGCCCAGATATGCCGCCGCTCGATGTCCTTGGCATTGGTGCAGTAGAAAAATGTTTTGGAGTCGGCCGAGATCGCAATCGACGTCGCGTTTTCGATCAGTCCGTCGGTGGTGGTCAGCAGCACCGGACGCGCCGACGCATCCGTCAAGTTGAGCGAGTAATAACGATCCCATTCGTCCTTGGCGACCGTTTCCTGTTCCGGCGTTAAAGGAAGCGGCGGCGGCGCAATTCCGCCTCGGCCGCCGCGGCCTCCACGACCGCCGCGTCCTCCTCTACCCCGCCCCGTTCCCGGCGCGACGTACTGGAAGATCAGCAAATCGCCCGCAAGATGAATATTGCCCGGACTGATCACAATGGGATCGCTCGCCTGGTTGTGCCAGACCTCCTGCGCGTCGCCGGTGGTCACGTCGGCTTTATAAAACTCGATGGTGTAGCCGCCCCGGAACGTCGATCGCATCATACCCGGCTCATTGTTGATAGGAGGAGCCTGCGCGCGACCACCGCCTCGCGCCGTCGGCGCGGGCTCTCCCGGCGCCGCGTAAATCGCGCCGCTTCCGGGACCGATTTGCAGCGTTTGTTGCCCGAACGGCAATCCAGGCTGCCGCATGAAGATCAGGTGGCGGCTGTCCGACATCCACATCGGCGTCGTATCGAAATCCACGCTCGGCGACATGTACTTGACGGAACGCGTGGCGACATCGTAGACGACGATGAAGCTGTGATCCATGCGCGTACTGACGAACGCGATCCTATGGCCGTCGGGCGACCACTTCGGATCGCTCTGCACGCCCCATTCGGTGATAAACGCTTTTTCTCCGCGGTCGACTTCGCTCGCCGGCTTTAGCGCCGAGAGCTTGGCTCGAAAAATCTGGCCGTCCTTAATGAACAGCATCGAGCTGCCGTCGGGAGCCAGCTCCGGATTCGCCGCATCCACCACCCGCCATGCACCGCCGCCTCTCGTGTGCGCGGCCCAGATCGCGTGTTCCGGCCCGTTCGGATCCGCCGACGGGTCAGGCGACCATCCTTCGCGATTGGGCCCCTCACCACGCAGGAACACCACCGTGCTGCCGTCGTCGGAGATGCGAATCTCCGACATCATGATGCCGTCGTCTTTCTGAAAATTGGTCAAGCGCACCGGCACCCATGCGGGCGCGGCCGCGGTGTAGGCGTTTCGTTTGCCTTCGGCATAATCCACCCAGGCAACGCGGTCCGCTTTTCGAGCGGCAACCACCTCCTGCGGCGATGCCGGGCTGAGAAACCGCTGGTATAAAGGAACCTCGGGCGGCGCGGAAGCAAGCGGCCTCGCCAGGAACGCGACTACGCCAATGGTCATCACGGAAAAACGCCGCAAGATATGCATTAAGCCTCCTGTCAATCATGTTCGGGGAAACGGTAACCCTCGTTTCCCGGCTCACGACCGGATCATTATACCCAATAGTGAGAGACCGGACGAGCGGTTGTGTACCTTCGCCATCCAGCCGGGATTTATTCGCCATTTATGAGGGGATAAAAATCGTCTCGATCCAGGCGATTCCACGGGGCCATCCGCAGAACTTTCATTGGCGTATGGCCTTGAAGAATTTCAAGCGGCGTCGGAAGCCGGTGCATTTCTGCCAATCGCCGGCACGACAGGACCGCCCATAACCGCTTTAGTTTCAGATCGCAGTGATAGTCGAGCGCCGATCGCCGATGGCTTCGGCGACCTCGATCGCCATTTGATACCGGCCAAACGGTGCGCTTAACTGCACTCCCGCCACCAGCGGACGAACCCGCTGCACCATTTCCCGGGCGATCGCGATTCCTTCCGCCCGAGCCGCTTCCGCTCCTTCGGCATGGCGCATCCGCTCCATATATTCTTCCGGAACCGGGACGCGCAGCTCGTTCACCATGAACTCGGCATTACGATAGCTGGTCAACGGCCAGATGCCGGCGATAATCGGCAAACGATACTCTTCGGTGCGCTTCAGGAATGCTTCGAGCAGATCCAGATCGAAGACAGGCTGGGTCACGACGTATTCCGCGCCGGCTTTCACCTTCCATTCCAGGCGGCGCAGCTCTTCGTCCATGTTCAACGCGCCGGGATTCGCGCCCACGCCGATCAGCAGCGCGGTGCGCGAGCCGATCGGGTTGCCGCCCAAATCCAGGCCGTGGTTCAGATTGTTGACGATATTGGTCAGGCCGATCGCGTCTACGTCGAACACGGCGGTCGCGTCCGGGTAGGTCCCCATGCGCGGCGGATCGCCGGTGATACAGATCAGATTGCGCACGCCGACCGTAAACGCGCCGAGCAGTTCGCTCTGGATGCTCAAAATATTCCGGTCGCGGCAGCAGAAATGCATCACTGCTTCGATCGCGGCCTGCTGCTGGATCAACTGGCAGGTCACCTGCGCGCTCAGGCGGGCGCTGGCGCGCGGGCCGTCAGGAACGTTGATGCAGTCGATTCCGGCGGCTTTGCACAGTTTCGCGCCTTCAATCTCTTTTGAGGCGTCGACGCCCTTGGGCGGCAGAATTTCGACGAAGGCGACAAACTTGCCGGCAGCCAGCATCGCTCCCAGGGTGCTTTTTTCCGCCACCGGCACTTTTTCGAGCGCTTGCGGGCGAGAGGACGGCGGCGCCATCACCGCGGCGTGACGCGCTTCAACGTGCTGCAAGCTGCGAGCCTCGGCGCGCATCGCTTTGATGTGGTCGGCCGTGGTGCCGCAGCATCCGCCGAGAATGCGCACGCCATTCAGCAGAAATCGCCGCGCGTACTGCGCCATGTATTCGGGGGAGCAAAGATACAGATTGCGCCCTTCGACCGTTGTTGGCAGGCCCGCGTTGGGCATCGCGCTCAGCGGTTTAGTGGTATAGCCGGCCATCTTTTCGATGGTTTCGAGCATCACCTTGGGACCCGAGGAGCAGTTCAGGCCGATCACGTCCACCGGCAGGTCATTTAACCGCTGGGCGTAATCGACAATGGCGGTGCCGTCGCGCAGGCGGCCGTCGTCTTCAATACTCAACTGCGCGACGATCACGATTTCTTCGCCGGCGGCTTCGCGCGCGGCGAGAATCGCTTCGCGAACTTCGTTCGAATCGCGAAAGGTTTCTAAAACCAGGAGATCGACGCCGGCTTCGACCAGCGCCGCGATTTGCTCGCGAAACAGCGCGCGGGCTTCTTCAAAACTGGTGGGGCCCAGCGGCTCCAGGCGAATTCCCAGCGGTCCCACCGCGCCGGCGACAAACGCCAGATCGCGCGCAGCCTCGCGGGCGATGCGCACGCCGGCCTGATTGATCAGGCGGACTTTCTCTGAAAAACCGAACGCGCCGAGCCGCTTCCGGTTGGCGCCGAAAGTGTTGGTTTCGAGGATCTCCGCGCCGGCTTTGACGTATTCCTGGTGAACGTCGCGAACCAGGGCGGGCAGCGACAGGTTGAGCTCGTCATAGCAGCGATTGATGAACACGCCTTTCGAGTACAGCGAGGTCCCCATGGCGCCGTCGGCGACGATGACGCGTTTGCCTAAGGTTTCTCGAAACTCCGCGGCTCTGGTTTGTGGTGCGATGGTGGGCATCTTTCAGTCGAAAATCTCGCTCAGGGGAACCTCGATGGTGGGGTTCTCGGTGCGCAGGACGCCATGGTCCAGCTCGAGCGTGTCGCGGTCGGTGTAGACGATCGCCTTCCTGCGCTGGGGATCCAGAATCCAGACGTATGAGACGCCGAAGGCGAGGTAATCAGCGACTTTGCGCTGCATCCGGCTCATGCGATCCTCGGGCGAGAGAACTTCGATGCACAGGAACGGCGGCCTGGTAAGAACCTCTTCATTGGGCTCCGGACCCGCGACCACCAGGATGTCGGGCACGCGATAATGCCGTTCTCCGAGCTTCACCCGCCATCCCTGCAACGCCCACACGCCCAATTCCGCCTCATGCCGGATGAAGAAGCCGAGCAGCCGCTTCTGGATTTTGCCGTGTCCTTTTTCGCCCACGTTTCTGTCCAGCACCTCCCCGTCGACATATTCGCAATCCGGGCTATAGTCCGTCCGGAGGTACTCTTCGACCGGAATCTGGGTCGTGGCGGCCATATCTATACAATACCTCTCAGACGACGGAGATTCGCCAGCTGCTGAACGGATTCTCGCGCGCCGCATGCACTGCCTCGATCATTTCCGGAACGCGCTTCCGCCGCGCCAGCAGATGGTCGAGCAGCGAGGCGAACTCGTCTTCCTGACCCTCCAGCCAAGCCGCCGGGATCTGTCTGACGGCTTGATCGACTGCTTCTTCGGGGAAATTGATCACCCGGTCCAGCCACGGCTGAAAATCGTTCAGGCCGTGCACGTCCTTGTACACGTGCGGACGGAAATATAAACCCTGCAACGGGCCGTCGCTGAATCGCCAGTTCGGACCTTCGAAAACATAGCCGTGATCGATCATTTGCGCGACAAAACCCATCCGGAGATGATGCGCGGCCGAGCCGGGCAGCCATTCTTTCAATCGCGCCCGGAAGAAAATCGCCTGGCGCGTATCGGCGTTGCCCATCCATTTGTCAAAAACCAGAACGGCGCGGAAGTCGTAAAGATTCTCGATGCCCGCGAGCAAGGAATCGGGCAAAAAATCATAAACCGCATGATGCGCCGGATGGCCCGGGAAGCGCGAGCCGAAATGCCAGCCGGGCTGAATCGCCTCGCGACGCGAACCGAGCTGGAAATAGGCCTCCGGGTTCTCCCGCAAAAATTCTTCCGAAATGCGGACGATCGCGCCCTCGGGCGTCGAAATGCCCAGATAATTCAGGAACACCGAGGCCATCCATTCATTCACCAGAATGCGCCGGTGCTGCGGATTGTTCAGGAATTTGACAACATAGAAATTTCCGTCGGAGGCATCGACCAGGTGCGCTTGCGCTCCGCCGCGCATTTTTCGAATCAGGCGGCGGGCATCGACAGGCATTCGTGAGAACAGGTACCTTAGAGATTATATGACTGAGGAAGAAAAACAAACCACTCCGCCCCGGCCGGCGATGAACAAGGACGAGGTCGCGTTGGAGCTGATGCGCTTCATCGCGGTGACTGCGGGCGTTGGAAAATCATCGACCGGCGCCGGCTTTGGCGGGAAGACTCCCAAGACACCGGAAGAGCAGGTGGACGCATTGATTCAACTGTTTGAACGGTGCCGGTCGGTGATCGGGAAGGACTGAAGCAGAACAGGCCGGTCCTGAAAAGTCAAGAGCGGCCTGTTTTCAATAATTCCGCTTATTTCTTGCCCTTCTTCTTGGGTGCGGCTTTCTTTCCGGCCTTTTTCGGCGCGGCCTTGGCGGCCTTTTTGGGAGCCGCTTTTTTGGCTGCTTTCTTTGCTGGAGCTTTTTGGGGCGCAGCCTTCTTGGCGGCCGCTTTCTTCGCCGGAGCCTTCTTGGCCGGCGCCTTCTTTTGAGCAGCCTTCTTTACTGGAGCTTTTTTGGCCGCAGCTTTTTTGGCCGGAGCTTTCTTCGCTGTGGCTGCTTTCTTCACCGGCTTTTTCTCCGCCGGCGCCTCCACCGGCTCCGCCGCAACCGGTGCGGGTGCGGGCGCCGCCGGTACCTCGGTGACGGTCAACTCTTCCTCTTCTATCTCGTAGTCGCCCATGTCGTCATCGACATTGAGCTGGGCGCCTTCTTCGAAATCGTCGAGATCGTCATCCTCGGCCGTGAATCGGTACTCTACCATTCAGTCTGCCTCCTCGCAGGCGTAATCAAAAATTAGAATATTCGCCTTTGCTCGCGAAGGCAAGAAAAAAAGTCGAATGCGAACTTACGAATGTCTTTTTCTTACGATGGCGCGCGAAAAAACTATTCTTCGCTGCCCGCGGCGGAATGGGATTGCGGCCGGGAAGACCTATGCGCGATTGCCGTAGTCTTGCGACGCGCCGGCGTTTTTCGTCTGGCCGTGACATGATGCGCAGCCGGACGGGCTGCGTGATCCCCGGGATAGGCCACCGGCACCACCATCCATTCGCCGGGTTGCGGCAGGTCCTCGTGATTGGCCGAACGGAGCGATGCCGTCTCGGCTTTGTACCGTTTGGCGACCATCGCGAACGTCTCGCCTTCCTGCACCCGGTGCAAACGCCAGGAATCGCGCCGGTTCGGAGGAATGATCGCGAAGGCCGCTTCGACTTCCGGCCGCGTGCCCTTCGGAATATGCAGCGCGTAGCCGGGCGGCGCGATCGAGCGCAACAGCGCCGGGTTCAGATCCTTCAATTCGCTGACCGGCCGGTCGATGGCGTCGGCAACCAGCGCCAGATGCGTGGGCGACTCCAACGCGATCGTGTCGGCCAGCTCGGCAGGGTCCTGTTCCAGGTTGTCCAGCCCATAATCTTTGGCGTTTTTCGCCATGATGGTCATCGCCAGGATCACCGGAACGTAATTGGCGGTTTCCTTGGGCAGCACATTGAGCTGCCGCAGCCTCCAGAAATCGGCGTAGCCAGTCCGCATCACGGCATGATCCACGCAGCCGGGACCGCAATTGTAGGCGGCAAGGGCCAGGTACCAGTCGCCGAAATGGTCATATAAATCATGCAAATGATGGGCCGCGGCGCGGGTCGCCTTTTCCGGGTCCATGCGGTCGTCGGTTGCCGGGGTCTGATCCAGCCCATACTCTTTGCCTCGGAACTTGGCGAACTGCCACAGTCCGACGCACGATTTATTGGACATGGCGCGAGGCAGGAAGCCGGATTCGGCCTGGGCCACGAAAATCAGCTCCTGCGGCAGGCCTTCTTCGCGCAGAACGCGCTCGATCATATCTTTATAGCGGCCCTGGCGGCGCAACCCGGCGATGATAATCTTCCGGCCGCGCTCGGTGGAGAAAAAGTTGATCGCGCCGACCACCGCATCGCTTTCCTCGAGCGGTAACTGCGACACCGTGGCCTTAATCTGCTCGAGCACCTTATTGCGCAGGCTGGGGTCGACCGGAAAAGTCATTTCGAGCACGCTGTCGAGAGGCGATTTATCGTAGGACACCTGGTCATCCGGCTGGGTTGCGGCCTGTTCGTCCAGATCATAGCGGTAAATCGTTTCGGTGAGATCTTCCAGCCGGCGTTCGATGGCGGCCCGATCCGGCGCGTTTTCGGGAGCGGTCAGAAGAACCTCAAGGGCGTCATTAAAATCGTGCCGGGCGTCGGCGTAGCGGCCCTCATCGAAGGCCACTTTCCCGACGGCGAAGCGGTCCTTGGATTTCTTGAGCAACAGGTCGGCATCGCTCGGCCGGGGAATATCCGGAATCTCGGTGGTGATCGCCGGCATCTCATTGGCGTAAGGAGCGGTGGTCAGGCGCGGCAGGTCCGGCGTGGATTCTTCGCTATTGGCCGGAGGCTGCTGGTTTTGGGGTGGTAAGAAGAAAGCTCGGAACTGCTGTGGTCTGGTGGCCGTGACGCAACTGCTAAGCGTGAGGACACCAATCCCAATTGCCAGCCCGGCCGGGACGCGGTAATTTCCGGCGGTTCGCATTGCTCTCGTAGAGTTTAACAAATCTATGACTACCCCCGTCAACTGCCATGGGCGGGGACTCGTTTGGTGTATCGGCAGGCGGCGCGAAATCGGTTAGTCTTTTCTTATCCGCTTCTTCCAATGAAAAGCTATCGCAAAGAGCTGTGGTTTGAGATCCCCGCACGCCGCGGGTTCGTGAATATTACTGCGCAGATTGAATCGATTCTCGCCGAAAGCGGCATCCGCGAGGGGCTGGCCCTGGTGAACGCCATGCATATTACCGCGTCGGTTTTTATAAATGACGACGAGCGTGGCCTGCACCAGGATTTCGAAAAATGGCTGGAGGGGCTGGCGCCGCACCAGCCGGTCGGGCAATATCAGCACAACCGCACCGGCGAAGATAATGCCGATGCGCATCTGAAGCGGCAGGTGATGGGCCGCGAAGTGGTGGTGGCGATCACCAACGGCAAGCTCGATTTCGGGCCGTGGGAGCAGATTTTCTACGGCGAATTCGACGGGCGGAGGCGCAAGCGCGTGCTGGTGAAGATGATCGGGGAGTAGACGATTCTCAGCTTTCTCTGGAAAACGCCGTCGCCCGGCTTTAGCAGTTGGGAACGCCCGCGGTCTTTTGAATTCGGATCACGCTCACATCGGAAATCGCGATCAGCCCCTTGTCGATCATGTTCTCCAGAACGGGCAGGAGGCGCTGGATGTTCTCAGCCGTGTCGACGATCTGGACGCTGACCGGCAAGTCGTGCCTCAGCCCGTGCGAGCGATGGATCTCCGCGGTATCGCCGTAGCCTTCGAGGCCGCGAAAGACGGTGGCGCCGGCGATGTTCAGTTCCCGGCATTTCTCCACCACGGCTTCGTACAGCGGTTTGCCCTGAAAGCGATCCCGCTCGGTGATGAGCAGCCGCAAGAGCTTGGCAGGTTGATACGATGGCATCGGCAGATTCCTGCAATTCAAAGAAAAATCATATATCTTCCGCGGCGGGACGTGAACGGATTAGCCACGCAGGGAGCGGTATAAACCTTTATCCTACAGCTATTCTGGAGTTCTTTTCAGCGGTGTTAGCAGGGGTTTTTGAAAAAAACGACGCGCTCCGGAAGATTTGAAATTCCGGAGCGCGTTTTTGTTGGTGCGCTTAGATGGTGAAGTTCACGGTCACCAGCGCCGTAGCCTGGTTGCCCTTGCTATCGGTCACCGTCAACTGGAACAGGTAAACGCCCGAGGTCAAGCCGAGCGTGACGCTCGGCGTCGGCGAATTGGCGTTGGTGATGGTGGCGTTGTTGTTGACCGCAACCCAGACGTAGCTCAGCGGGTTGTTGCCCGACGGGCTGTAGGTTCCGCTCGCGTTCAGGGTGATGAAGCGGAAGATGGTGTTGACGGTCGTTCCGCCCTGAATCACGATCACCGGCTGCTGGCCGCCGGTCGGACCGGTGGGCGAAGTTGACGGCGCGGGAACGGTGACGGTCAGCGATTGCTGCACGGTCTGACCGCTGGCCGCCGTGGCGATACAAGTGTAAGCGGTGGTCGCCAGCGGCGCTACGTTGACCGTCGCGCTGCCTCCGTTGTAATTGGAGCCGTTCAGGTTGATCGAAGACGCGTTGGCCGCCGTACACGTCAGCGTGACGCTGGCGCCGGAGGACGGCGACGGGTTCGGACTCGCCGTGAAAGCGGTGATGCTGACGGCCGCCGAGACGTTGATGGTGGTCGTCGAGGTGACACTGCCGGCCGCGTTGGTCGCGGTCAGAGTGTAAGTGGTGGTGACGGCAGGCGAGACGGACTGCGTGCCGCCGAGCGATAAGCTGTTGCCGACGCCGTTGATGCTGACGCTGGTCGCGTTGTCAACGGCCCAAGTCAACGTCGAGGACTGGCCCGCGGTGATGTTCTGCGGCGACGACGAGAACTGGATGACGCGCGGCAACTGGCCGGTGGTGACCGTCACCGAGGCGTTGCAGGAATTGCTGTTCCCGTTGGCGCCCATGGCGATGATGGTGTAAGTGGTGTTGCTGGTGGGCGTGACCACTGTGTTGCCGGTCGGGGCAAAGGTCTGGCCGCCCGGATTCACGGTCACCTGGGTGGCATTGGCGGTCTGCCAGTACAGCGTGGAGGATTCACCCGCGATAACGGTCGCCGGCGAAGCGTAGCAGTAGGTCACCTGCGTGGTCGATCCGCTGACTACGACGGTGGTCTGCGCCGTCACGGTGCCGCCGGCGGCGGTTGCCGTCAGGATGTAAGTGGTGGTCGAAGTCGGCGCGACGCTCGAAGTGCCGACCGCCTGCACCGAGCCGATGCCGCTGACGCTGACCGCCGTCGCTCCGGTGACGCTCCAGGACAGAGTGGTCGATTGGCCGGCCTGGATGGTCGACGGATTCGCGGTGAAGTAGCCGATATTGACCCTGTTTCCGGAAATGGTCGTAACCGTGACGCGCGACTGGCCTTGCGCGCCCAGACTATCGGTCACCGTCAACTGGAAGACGTAGGTTTCTCCCGCCGTGGCCGGGAAGCTGGTGATCGCGTTGGCCGGACTCGACAGCGTGACCGTCGGGCCGCCGACCTGGGTCCACTGATAGGTGAGCGCCAGTTCGTCCGGCGAGTAGGATGCGGAGCCGTTAAGCGTAATCGGACCGGCCGGCACGCCGATCTGGTTTGGACCGGCGTTGGCCACCGGCGGCGTATGGCCCGTGCGGATGGTGCGGGTCACCTGCTCCCACTGGACGCGCGGCACCATCATCGGAACCGGCGCGCTCGACGCTCCCGCCAGATAGTCCTTGGGATGCTGTGCATTTCCGAAGATCACGCCAACCAGTGCCTGGCCGTTGTTGCTGGGGCCGACCATGGTGGGGTTCAGGTCGCCTTCAACGCTGATGGCGATGTGCTGGTTGATCGGGAAAACGAAGCGCAGCGTGCCGCCGGCGCGGTCGCCGTAGGTGAAGCTCTTGAGATAACTGAGGCTGCCTTCGAGGTAATTGTTGCCCCATAGTCCGACGGTCGCGCTGGCGCCGGCCTGATTGACCACTTCGAGATAAGTGTCGGTGAACAGATCCGGCGAGATGATGCCGTTGGGCAGCGTAGTGCGGATGCTGCTGAGCAGCGCGGTGTTCTTAAATCCGTAGGTCCCAAAAGCGCCGATTTTGCCCCAATGGAACAGATAGTCCATGGTAAAGGCCGCCTGACCGAGTGTCCCGTTGCCCTGCACACCGGCAAGCGGGCCGGCCTCCGGATTGGCAGCGTTGAGCCCCCCTGGGATGACCGCGCCGTTCGGCGAGGCGAGGGTGAGCGAGACGTTCTTGATGCTGGAGAACAGGCCTGCCTGGAAGCGGCCCACGCGATCGACCAGACCGATATCGAACTGGCCCTCCTTGTGGGTCTTGAAATACATGTATTCGGCTTCGGCCTGAATCGCGAAATGATCCTCGAAGACGCCGAAGAAGCGGCCGCGGCCGGTGGCGGTCACGTTGCCGTCCTGATCGGCGCCGACGTTGACGCCAAGCAACTGGAATTTCGGCTGCTTGTTCTGATTGAGATTGGTTTCAACCGCCTTGGCCACCTCCTGCGCCGACGGAGGCGGAGTGGTCGGCTGGTTGGCTTTGGATTCGAGCACCTGCTGCTGCTGTTTCAGCGCGTCCAGATCGTGGCGCAACTGCGCATTCTGATCCTGCAAGGCTTGCAGCATGCGGGCGATGTCGTCGAGCTTATCCAGGCGCTTCAGCACTTCGCTACAGCAATCGGTCATGGCGGCGGCTTGCTTCGGTTCAATCGCGCGGATCGCTTCGCCGACGCCGGCCGCGCTCACCGTCCGGCCCTGATCGTCGGTGACGGTCATCACCACGCGGCGGTTCATCCAACGGGGCACATCGGTGCGCGAATAAGTCGGCTTCTGGCCGGGATATTTCGGGTCTGCCTTGCCGCGCGTGCCCACGTCGATCTGGCTGGGACGCGCGCCGTACTTCACCAGGAAGTCGCGAACGGTATTGGCGCGGGCTAAGCCGAGTTTATCGTTATATTGCCCGCCGCCGAGATCGTCGGTGTGGCCTTCCAGGCGCACGTGGTATCCGGGGTTTTTCTGTAGAAGTTCGGCCAGGCGGAGCAAACTGGGATATCCGTCCGAGAGCACCGCGGAATTATATTCGAAGTTGATCTCCTCCCAGTCGTCCTTGCTTGCGTTGGTGTTCAATCCCTGGGCTGAGAGCGCGATGGCGCTCATCGCCGCGACGGCCAGCCAGGCCACCGATTTTTTAAACATCACGATCCTCCTGAAGCAATGAATCCAAAGGAACAACTCCCCCACATCCTGTTTTATGTTCAGGCGCGTTTTTGCGCACCATCCCAGCCGCCGATGTGGCCTATCGCCAGTAATCGGCGGGACGAGGAAACCTCTTCAACTGCTTTAAAAAAAAAATCGAAACTACCCGGCCGCCCAAACCCCTTCAGGCGGCCTCGATACAGAACTCACCTAACTCTTGTAGACACGCGACTTGCACCGAACGTTTCAACTTAATTTGACGTGACCGCCCAGCGGCTTTGACGCCCCCCGGCCGACCTCCGATAGAATAAGAACGGGCTTGCCGGATGGGCGGTCGCCCCGCTGGTCCTTCGCGGGATTGGCGGGGAGGAAAGTCCGGTCTCCATAGGGCAACATGCCGGCTAACGGCCGGGGGGATTCGCTTAAAGCGAGTTTCACGGAAAGTGCCACAGAAAACAATACCGCCCGCCGGGGATTGTGCAAACGATTCCGGGCGGGTAAGGGTGAAAAGGTGCGGTAAGAGCGCACCGCGATCGCAGTAATGCGATTGGCAGGGTAAACCCCATGCGGAGCAAGACCAAATAGGGGACGAGGAGCGGCCCGCTCCGTTATCAAGTTCCGGGTAGGTCGCTGGAGCCGGCGAGAAATCGCCGGCCAAGAGGAATGATCGCTGCTCTGTTTTGTCATGAGACGGAGTACAGAAACCGGCTTATAGTCCGGCAGGCCCATTACGGACAGGAGCCAGGGCGAGTAGAAGCATTTCCGCGATTGCCGCATCGAGCCGGACTGGCTGCTGATTTACAAAGCGGACGGAAACGATCTGCATCTCGTTCCTACGGGATCGCACGCCGATCTGTTCTTTAGAAGAACGCGGATCACGGCTTTGTCTCTGATTCTGGCTTCTTACTCCTGACTCCTGTATCCTTTATAAATGCGTCGTTTGCTCTGTCTTCTCACGTTCGCCTCCTTCGCGTTCTCTCAACAGATGGATCCGGACTTTGCCAGGTCCGTGAAGGAATGGACCACCCGGCCGGAATTTATCAGCCCGCTGGTGGACCATCTGCCGAAATCTTCGACGGTGCCGTCGCCCAAGGACATCCTGGGATACTATCCCGGCGCGCCCAAGAAGCTCACCTATTACGCGGACATGCTGAAGTACTACCACGCTCTGGCCGCGAAATCGCCGCGGGTAAAAGTGATCGATATCGGCAAAACGGATGAAGGACGCGAATGCGTGATCGTGTACGTGGGCTCGGAAGAATCGATCCGAAATTTAGAAACGGAGCGGCAGTATCTGGCCGATCTGGCCGATCCGCGCAAGGTCAGCGAGGCGCAGGCGCGCGAGATCATCGCCAAAGCCAAACCGATTTATCACATCATGGGCGGCCTGCACAGCGCCGAAACCGGGCCCTCGGAAATGCTGATGGAGCTGGCTTATCGCCTGGCCACCGAAGATACGCCGCTGATCCAGAAAATCCGCGACAACGTGATCGTCACGATTACTCCCGTGGCCGAACCGGATGGCCGCGACCGCTATGTGGACTGGTATTACAAATACAAGATCAACGACACCGGCGAAGACAACGAAGCGCCGGGCCCGCCGTACTGGGGCAAGTACATTTTCCACGACAACAATCGCGACATCAACTATTCGCAGAAGACCACGCAGAGGCTGCTCGGCTGGTATTTGCAATGGCATCCGCCGATCATGCACGAGCTGCACGAATCGGAGCCGTTCATGTATACGTTCAGCGGGCAGGCCCCGCAGAACCCCACGCTCGACCCGATTCTGTATGGCGAATTGCCGTGGTTCTCGAATTTCGAAATGGAGCAGATGACCAAGTACGGCATGCCGGGCGTGTGGACGCACGCCTTCGTGGATATGTGGTCGCCGGGATATCTGGGATTCATGTCGTCGAATCACAACGGCATGCTGCGCATGTATGAGACCTTCGGAAACGGTGGCGCGAATACCATGCATCGGCACATTGACGGCGGCGGACGCGGCGGCGCTCCGGCGGGTGGTCGCGGCGGGCGCGGCGGAGGGCCGACGGCGCGCGAATGGTATCGTCCGCTGCCGCCCTATCGCGAAACCGACTGGAGCCAGCGCGACAACACCAATTACGAAGAAACCGGCGTGCTGACCGCGCTCCAATTAACCTCGGCATTTCCGCAGATTATTCTCGAGAATTTTTATCAAAAGAGCAAAAATTCGATTGAAGACGGCAAAAAAGGTCCGGTGCACGGCTACGTGATTCCGGCCGGGCAGCCGGATATGACTCGGGTCGAGCAGATCGTGAGCATTTTGCGGTTGCAGGGCATCGAAGTGGGCCACTCCACCGGCGAAGTGCAGTTGAAAGAAGGAACGTATCCGGCCGGATCGTTCATTATTAAACGGGATCAGCCGTATGGGCGTTTGGCGAAAATTCTGCTCGAAAAACAGGTTTTCCCCGATCCGAGCCTGACCACTTACGATGACACGGCGTGGACCATGGGCCTGATGTCGGAAGCCAACGTGGTTGAAAGCAAGGACGCGGCGATTCTGGACGTTCCCGCTCCCCTGATCGATAAATACGAAGTGCACGGCACGGTGACGGGCACGGGCGCGTATTACGCGGTGCTCGATCACGGGTCGAATAATATGGTGACGCTGCGGTACCGCATTAAAGATGTTGCGGTACGCGCGAATGAGCAGGAGTTCAAATCGGGCGACCAGGAGATCCCCGCGGGATCGTTCATTATTCCGGCGAGCGCGATGGACCAGGCGCGGCCGGCGATCGAGTCGCTGGGGTTGACCGCGGTGGCGCTGAATGCCGCGCCGACGGTGGCGATGCATGACGTGAAGCCGCCGCGTCTAGCGGTTTATTCGACCTGGGGCAGCACGCAGGAAGTGGGCTGGGTGCGGTACGCCTTCGATCATTATGAGATCCCCTACGATTTGATTTTCAAAGAGCGCGTGAAGCAGGGGAATTTGCGCGATTCCTATGACGTGATCGTGGTGCCGAATCAGGGCCGCGGCGCGAAGGGACTGGTTTACGACGTCGAAGCGCCGAAGAATCGGCCTCCGCTGGCGTATGAAGAATCGGATGAGTTCAAGAGCCTGGGGATGTACGGATCGTCACCGGACATTACCGGCGGAATGGGATTGGAAGGCGTGGTCGAATTCCGGAAATTCGTGCAGGCGGGCGGAGTGATGGTGACGCTGGGCACGGCGAGCTCGTTCCCGGCCGAGTTCGGCATCACGCGCGACGTGGACGCGTCGCGAACTTCGCCGCAATTTTACGCGCCGGGCCCGATTGTCGAAGCGGAAATTCTGCACACTTCGAATCCGATTTTCTACGGATATTCGGAGAAGACGGTTCCGGTGCGCTGGGCGAACGGTCCGTTATTGCAGGTCCCGCAAAAAGATCGGGAGCAGGAAGTGCTGATGCGTTTCCCGGGCGGCGATTCCAGCGTGCTGAGCGGATTGATGCGCGGAGCGAACGAAATCCGCAATCGTCCGGCGGTGCTGGATGTGCCGGTGGGCAACGGGACGGTGGTGTTGTTCGCGACGAATCCGTGCTACCGCTGGCAGAATTTCGGGGAGTTCGGGATGCTGTTTAACTCGGTGATGCATTA